>JABUMY010000020.1 GCA_013327885.1 Flavisolibacter longurius
AGTAGGCAGTAGGCAGTAGGCAGTAGGCAGTAGGCAGTAGGCAGTAGGCAGTAGGCAGTAGGCAGTAGGCAGTAGGCAGTAGGCAGTAGGCAGTAGGCAGTAGGCAGTAGGCAGTAGGCAGTAGGCAAATATTTTGGCGAGGCAAGTTAAAATAAAAACCTCCTGAACGTTCAGGGGGATTTTTTATGTGATAGAATGATAAAACAGTAGACATCCACTCTCACCACTGACCACTCACCATTTCACCATTCACTCTTCCACCGCTGCGACCTTGTAATGCGTTGCATAGCGCAGGGGACGGATGGGAATGCGCCAGTATTCGGACCATACAACCGTAAAAGCCGCGCCAAAATACATGATTAGCGAAGAGTAGAAGACAAACAGCAACAACAGTACAATGGATGCAGAAGCACCGTAAACAGTGTTCAAATCACTATTGACCAAAAGAAGCCGGAGAATGTATTTGCCAATGGTAAACAACACACCGGTAACCACAGCACCGGCAAAAGCCACCCGCCAGGCTGCTTTGGCATCGGGCAGAATCCGAAAAATAATGGCAAACCAACAGCTAACAAAAAGCGTTGAGAACACATAGTTTAAAAAGCCCGAAAAATAGGTGGCAAAAGCCGGCATTACCGACGTGATGGAAGAGTCGAGAAATGCTTTGAAGCCTTCGGCCAGGATGCTGAAAACAAACAGGATACCTGTTCCGGCAATAATGAGCAGGGATCGCAACCGGATCCCGAGCTTTTGCGCCAGGCTTCTTCCCGGTACTACACGAATACCCCAGAGCTGGTTCATGGAACCTTTGACCACCATCAGCAGCGTAGTAGAAACCAATAGCAGGAATAAAATACCAAAAGCGGTGATCAGTTTGTTTTTCGCCATGTCGCGAAAGGCCTGCAGGATATCGATCACCTGCTGTATGGTGGCGAAGCCAAGAATTTCGCCGAGGGTTTGGTAAAGGTCTTGCCTGGCTGCTGCCTTGTCGAGAAATAAGCCCAGGAACTGCGAGAGAATGATCAGGATAAAGGGAAAGGCAAAGGAAGTGAAAAAGGCGGTAGCGCCGGCCATGCGCAACGGATCGTTCTGCGTAAGCCTTTGCAATCCCTTTCGTAAAAGCAAAAGAAAAATTAGTAGTGAGAAAGGGGCTCTTTTTACGGCCGCTCTTTTCATTTTCTAAAAAGCAGTGAAAAAGTCTTGCCACAGTTTTGCGCCTGCTGAAAAAACAATCGAAATAGAGGCGCAAGAGCTTGCGGTATTTTTTTTGTTCTGCAAGGTTGATGCAGCAAGATGAACCCATTTGTCCCCTTTGCGAAAGAACACTGGCGCCACCCTGTAATCGTCACCACCTGCTTCCGCTCAGCAAAGGCGGCAAGGGAACGCAAACCATTCTCCTGCACAAGATCTGCCACGATAAGATTCATGCGGTTTTTAGCGAGATGGAACTAAAGCGGCATTACCATACCATCGAACGGTTAAAAGAGCAGGAAGAAATGAAGGCTTTCCTGCTTTGGGTGCGGAAAAAAGAACCGGAGTATTACGATAAATCCATCCGCAAAAACCGTTGATCAATTAAATGCCTTTCTGAATTCATCCAGTTTTGTTTTGTCACCCGATTCCACAACGGCCATCCAGTCTTTTACCGCAGCGGCAGCTTTTGTTGCTGGGTATTTTGCTAACAGGTAGGCATAGCCATTTTTGAATTGATCGCTAAAGGTGTTGGTTTCGCGGTTCAAAGAAGGCGAATTATCAGAGCCCAGGATAAAGGCACGGTTATAAAACCGGTTCAGGTTGGTCGCATCCGTTTTAAAAGAAATCGGCAATTGTTGTCCCAGCAATTGCTCACTTGTAGCCAGCCGGTCTGCAAGTTCCTCGGTTTCTATCACCAGGCCTGCATCCAGCAAGGTTGGCGTGGTGTCTTCTTTCGCTCTTAGATCCAAATACGTATCTACCGGTGCAGAGGTTTTGTCTTTGATACCCGGGAGGATCATTTCATACAAGGGCACAAAATACATTCCTCCTTCGCCATCGTGCACAAGTTTCAGATGATTGGCATGCAGTGCTGAATAAACGGCTTTTTGTCGTTCGGTGAGGTTGCCATCCGCAGGGTTGGGAAGAAGGTCCTGGTAGCCCGGGCTGCTAAAAAGACTATCGTTCTTTGCGCTGACAACGGTCCCGATAAATTGCAGGACGGCAACGGCGGCGCTGTCGGCAGCGGTGCTGTCGTGTGCAATGATGATGTTGTAAAGCTGCAGCGTATGGGCAATAATGCCGGGTGTGGTTTTGTTTTGCACGGCAAGGGTATCGGTAAAATCAGTGAGGGTGTATTCCTTTTCGGGTGCAGGAATTTTAGGCTCCGCTGCAGGCTGGGTACCGGATTCGCAGGAAGCCAAAAAGAGCAGGAGCAAAGCAACCAGGGTAGTAACCTTTATCATGGCTGAAAATTGTGGTTTAAAGATTGGCATTATTCTTTCGCCTAACTAAAAAAATTGGTCCAACATGACAAGCGATAGAAATGAAACAAACCGTGGCAATGCGACAGTACACAACGACCCTCACCACGGCCGCACCCACAACAGCCAGAATCCAGAATTTGAAGAACAGGGTACCGGTCGCGACATTAGCGAGATAGACCAGCAGGAAGGCAATATGAACAACGGTGAAAGTGGTGACCAGCATACAGGCACAAGGGATAAAAAAGAGAACCGGCAGTGATAGGCTTCGTCGTGGCCGCATGGCTGATTGGCGATAAGTAGCATGGTTAAGAAGTAGTATGCTGGCATAAAAATTTAAAAGCTATGGCAATGGAAAACGATAAAAAAATATTGGAAGAGCAAGAAGCGCCGCTGAAAAACAGCGACCATGCTTTTGTACAGGTGGGCAAAGATGGCCATCCTGTATTCCCGCAAACGTCGGAGGACAAAAAAGACGAAGCAAGGAGCCAGGACATCGATACACAGCGGGAAAGGCAATAAGGATTCGACAATCCTATTGACAGAGAAACATAAAATACATTTTATGGAAGAGCGTAAATGGGAACCCGACCGCAAAGAAGGCAACCCGGAAAAAGCGTACCGGGATGAGTTGGAGAACAAGGGAAGCATGCTTTCGGATTCGCCTTCGGAAAGCGATGCCCGAGACAAAGCAAAAGTGGAAAAAGCATTAAGCGGCCAATCGCAGAAAATGGATTCTGTGCATCCCGATGAATTGCAGGACGATGATGACGAGGCTATCCGCCGCGAAACGCTGGAAAATAAGTGACGTGAGACAAGAAACGTGAGACGTCAGATGTAAAACGGCGCTCACTAAGATTTTAAAACTCTTTTTCATGGTTGCCGGCTGGCTGTTCAACTGGAGAACCCCTAAACTCGTGAATTCGTGAACCTTCCATTTCTCGTCTGACGTCTCCGTCTCTCGTCCTCACTTTAGTTGTCCCTTCAAAAATCCTTCGATCGCACTGCAGGGAACCATAAAGGGTTTGTCTGTAATGGCAATGTTGAGCGTATTTCCGCTCACGGTATAATTGCCTACGATCTTGTTGCCAAAAACCGAAACGGTAAAATCGCCGCTGTTGGTATCGCCGTTAAAATCGCCCCCCTGGCCCTGCACCGTTGTTTTTGCTTTTGCCAGTACATCTTCCGGGCTTCCGGTAAAAGGAATAGAAAAATCACACGCCATAATTATTTTTTTACAAGGTTACGGATTTGCGCTGTGCCAAATCATGTCTTTATTCATGGCAAGGAAAAGAACACCTATCTCGCCATCAAATTCGCCGTTACTGTTGTGGTATATCTGTCCAAACAAAACATATCTACCCATATAAATTGTGGATTCTGTATACAGCATAAGATGGGGCAGAGCAAACATTGCACACTGAAATTTAGTAGCCATAGAGTTTTAGCCACCTATGCCATTAACCAGGCAAACCACCTCAAAAAAGTTTACCTAACGGTGATGCACAAGTCAAGTGGGAAGCCAACTTCTTATTTTGCCAGGATGCGCTGAAAACGGTGTACGTCTGCTTCGGGAGTGATAGGAAAGCCGTGCACAATTTGCTGCGCCAGTTGGTGTGCAAAAAAAGGTGCCAGCGAAACACCTTTTGTTCCCATGCCATTCAATATGCCCACAGCCGGTGCCTGTGGATGAAAGCCCACAAACGGCCGCCGCTCCAGCGTGGAAGGCCGTACGCCGGCTTTGTGTTCAATGACATCAAACGGTTTTTTCAGCCAGTGCTTCAGCATTTCGGTGGAAGCGGCTAGAAATTTTTCCGAAGGCTTGTTATCGGCATACTCCCATTGGTAGTTTGATCCCAGCCAGTAAAGTGGTGCCTGCGGTAAGGGTACCAGCAGCATGCCTTTTTTAAAAATATGTTCGCGGTTGAGGCCTTCGCAGGCAATGATCAGGGCCTCGCCTTTACTGCCGGAAAAAGGTAATAGCTGAAACCAGGGATTGGATGCACCCGAGACACCATCACAAAACACGATCTTTTTGGCAGTTATCGATCCATAGCGAACGCCATCCTTTTCTAACTGCAGGTTTTCTATCACAAACCGTTCTGATGCAAGGCTGCTTCCCTCTTCCAGTTTTCTTCGCCAGGCCGGCAAAAGTTGCTGCATGTCTACGGTGTAGGCCGGGCTGATCTCTCCGCAACCAAAATCATAGTTGA
The DNA here is from genome assembly GCA_013327885.1 of Flavisolibacter longurius. Lineage (GTDB taxonomy): Bacteria > Bacteroidota > Bacteroidia > Chitinophagales > Chitinophagaceae > Flavisolibacter. The sequence goes on from JABUMY010000020.1 coordinate 4,670, forward strand.
AATGCGAATTGAACTTGTTTTGATCGGGATAAGCATGGAGGTAAGTATCGTTCTCGCTGATGCGGTCAACAAAGGTGTTGCGCATATCCGGTGTGGGGAAAAAGTCGATGACTGTGTAAGGATAGATCAATGGTGTTGACAGGTAGTCGCCCAGTTCTTTGTAGGCCAGCCGCGCAAACGGAAGCAGGTCGTCGGCCATCCAGGTGGTGTGGTAGCGCCGGCCGGTTACCGGGTTGATGATACCGGCAGCCACCTTTGAAGGCGTGGAAGAAACCGGCTCGTCAATCACAAAATACGACCGGCCTTCTTTGTGTAAAAACCACGATAGCATGGTGCCGCAAATCCCCTGACCAATGATTAGTACGTCTACATCCATGGGCCGAAGGTAAACGGAGAAAAGGCGCAAATTGAATGGAAGGATTCAGAAAGAAAGGAGTAATTTGCCCGTCCATTTTGTGTCTATGGAAAAATATGCCATTATCGTAGCCGGAGGCGTTGGAAAGCGGATGGGCAGCGGGTTGCCTAAGCAGTTTTTGATGTTAAAAAACAAGCCTGTTCTTTATTATACCATCAAAACTTTTTTGGAAGCCTATGATGATTTAAACATCATTCTTGTACTTCCCGAGGAGTATGCGGACCTGGGTCGGGAGATCATCGACGCTTATTTCGATTATGGCCGCATCCAGATCACGTCCGGTGGCGAAACCCGGTTTCATTCGGTACAAAATGGCCTGCGCCTTTTGCAGGGCGAAGGGATCGTTTTCGTTCACGATGCTGTGCGTTGCCTGGTCACTACAGAGCTCATTCACCGCTGTTACGAGCATGCCTTGCAGATTGGCAGCGCCGTGCCGGTGGTGCGGGCCAAGGACAGCGTACGCCTGCTGAACGAAGAGCAAAACGACAACGAAATCCTGGACCGTACCAAAGTAGTGCTGGTGCAAACACCGCAAACCTTTCACAGCCGCATTCTCCGCCCCGCCTTCGAGATCGACTACAAAGAACGCTTTACCGATGAAGCAACCGTTGTAGAAGCGTTTGGGTTAAAAATATCGCTGGTAGAAGGGGAGGAAGATAATTTAAAGATCACCCGCCCGGTTGATCTGCTCATTGCCGAAAAGATATTGGAGACGCAGCAGGGGCAGTCTGTTGGTGTTCTTAACAATTAAATCTTGTGTTGAAAACAAATCCTGCATCCCGCCTGCAATTGGAGGGTTGCCGGTAACTTTTTGCGCCAGCGAAACTTAACAAAGCCATCCCGCTTGCAACGCAACTTTTGCGGATATTTGTCTCGTCTATAGTTGAATACAAAAGCATGAGAACTATTTTTACCTATACAATTGCCTTTTCTTTTTTGGTTTTGATGGCCTTTCCGGCGGCGGCGCAAAAAAAGCTTACTGAAGGCACCATCCTTTACAACATCACGGTCAATAACGGTACCGACAAACCGCAAAATGCCGAGTTCCTCGACGGGGCCACCAACGCCGTTTACATCAAAGGCGGCAAGGTGCGTACAGAGATGGTAAGCTCGCTAGGTACCCAGTCAACCATCATCAACCTGGTGAACGGGAAGAAAGATGTCACCATCCTTAAAGAGTATGGTGCTCAAAAGTTCATGATCAGCCTTACCGGTACCGATTGGGTGGACCTGAACAAAAAATACGAGAGTGTGACCTTTTCATACGATTCGCAGGAAACAAAAAGCATCCAGGGGTACACCGCCAAAAAAGCCGTGGGCACCCTGCAGGATGGAACCAACTTTACGGTTTGGTACACGCCTGAAATTACCGTTGACAACAAGGACTTTCAGTATGCCAACCGCAACCTGCCGGGTCTTGCATTGGAGTATGAAACCAATGTGGGTAACCTGAAAGTGGTTTATACGGTTGCCAAACTAAGCTTCACTCCCGTTCCGCAGGCAAAGTTTGACCTTCCCAAAACCGGTTTCCGCGTAATGACCTACCAGGAAAGCAAAGGAGGGAAATAAGGTGGTAGCGCAAAAAGCCCTGCCGCAATTAACTGTGGTAGTTTGTTTGTCTGTTTTCCAATAAAGTGGCGATTATTTCTGCGGAGGTGCAAAACGGATTTTACCCAGCAGAGGCATTTTCTTCAGGGGTAAAATGTAGGCAGCGTTACCTTTTTGATAGGTAATCATTGGGTTCAGCATGATAAACTCCTTTTTCTCGGGCTTGCTGAACAGGTTGTTACTTCTGTAATTGTAATTGCTGCGAAGGGAGAAATCTTTGGCACTATAGGGGAGAAGCACCGGGTCGTTGTTCTTTTTACCTTGCCTGCCGCCATCGATAAGGGATGCAAAAGCGGCCACCGATACTGTTACCAGCACCAATGTTGCAATTTTCTTCCGCAGGATGCATTTCGATATAATGGACGGTCGGCTCATTTACTTCGCAAAGGTAATCTATTTTATTAACATTCTTTCAACTTTCGGGCATTTTCTTTACAATTACATTAACGGCTGGCACTGCATTTTGTTGTGAAAAAGAGCGGATTTTCGGCAGATTCGCGTAAATTGTTACAGGAGATTTAGACTATGAAATCAGACCCGCATGAAGATAAGGACAGTCTATACGAACTCTTAAAAAGCTACAATAACCTGCGCAATGGCTCAGGCGGCTTTATTGATGAAGAGGCGTTTGAGCGCATTATTGACTATTACGACGACAAGGAAGAGATGGCCAAAGCGCTGGAAGCTTCCGAAACAGCCCTCACTTATTTTCCTTTCTCCTCCGCTCTGCTTTTGAAAAAGGCCGACCTGTTGCTGGCTACCCGTAAATACAACCAGGCCCTGGAAACGCTGGAGAAAGCGGAGTTGTTTGATTCTCGGGATATCAACCTTTATATTTTAAAGACAGACGTTTACCTGGCGCTGGATAAACAGGAAAAAGCCGTGGAATTGCTGGAAGATGCCATCCAGAATTTTAGCGGTGAAGAAAAGATAGAGCTCCTGTTTGAGCTGGCTGATGTGTATGACGATTACGAAGAGTTTGACAAAGTGTTTGACTGCCTGAAGGTGATCCTGGAAGAAGATCCCACCAACGAAGAGGCGCTTTACAAGATCTGCTTCTGGACCGATTTTACCGGCCGCAACGAAGAAAGCATCCGGCTGCACCAACAAATCATCGACGAGCACCCCTATAGTGAATTAGCCTGGTTTAACCTGGCCGCTGCCTACCAGGGACTCAAACTGTACGAAAAAGCCATCGATGCCTACCAGTATGCCATTGCCATCGACGACAAGTTTGATTATGCTTATCGCAACCTGGGCGATGCCTATCTCCGCATCCGCAAATACAAAGATGCCATTGAGGCGCTGGAAAAAGTGCTTGAGCTTTCCAAGCCAGAAGAAGTGATTTACGAGGCTATCGGGCACTGTTACGACCGGTTGAAAAATTTTGCCCAGGCCCGGTTTCACTACCGCAAGGCATCGCACCTCAATGCCGAAGACAGCAAGCTGTATTACAAAATTGCCTGCACCTATTACAACGAAGGGCAGTATGGCAGCGCCGTACGGCAACTGGAGTCGGCCCTGAAGATCCACCGCCTGCAGCATGAATACAACCTGCTGATGGGTGAATGCAAAATGCAATTGGACCAAACCCGCGATGCCATTCATTTTCTTTCGACGGCAATCCGGGTACGGCCCAAAAATGTTTCGGGCTGGGATTCGCTGATCCGCTGCTTGTACAATGCGGGTTATTACCAGGAGGCAAGGCAGCAGACCTTGTCCGCCATCAAGCATACGCAAGCCAAACCCGTCTTTGTTTACTACCTCAGCGCTGTGCTGTTTGCCATGAACAAACCCAAAGAAGCCCTTCTGTTCCTGGAAAAAGGCTTGCAGGCGTCGCCAAAAGGCGTAAAAAAGTTCGTTCAACTGAACCCTTCCATCTTGCAAAAGACGCAGGTGGTAGACCTGATTGCCCGCTATAAACAAAATCGGCCGCAGTAAACCGATTACTTCCCTATTTTTGCCGGCAATTTTAATTGACTGTTGAATGAATTTTAATCTGTCGCAAATCCCGGAGCGCTTACAAAAGCCACGCAAAGCTGGTCTTACCATGGTTATGGACAAAGGACTGAGCACAGAAGAGGCCAAAAACTTTTTAAGCGTTTCGCATCCGCATGTTGACATTGTAAAATTGGGCTTTGGCACTTCTTTCGTCACACCCAATCTCCGTGAAAAACTGGAAGTTTACCGCTCCTACGACCTGCCGATCTACTTTGGCGGTACCCTATTTGAAGCGTTTTTGATCCGTAACCAGTTTGAAGATTATATCTCCGTTTGTAAAGAATTTGGCGTGAGCTACATGGAAGTCAGCGATGGCTCCATCGATATTCCGCACGCCGAAAAATGCGGCTACATTGAAAAACTGACCCAGCACGGCATTGTGTTGAGCGAAGTGGGCAGCAAAGATGCCGCACATATTATTCCCCCTTACAAGTGGATCGAACTGATGCGGGCTGAGCTCAGCGCCGGTGCTACCTACGTGATAGCCGAAGCCCGTGAGGCTGGCAACGTGGGTATCTACCGCGGCAGCGGCGAGGTGCGGGAAGGTTTGGTCCAGGAAATCCTAACACAGATCCCGGCAGAAAAGATCATTTGGGAAGCCCCGCAAAAAGCACAGCAGCTTTATTTTATCGAACTCATTGGCTGCAACGTAAACCTGGGTAACATCGCCCCTACCGAAGTCATTCCGCTGGAAGCAATGCGTATTGGTTTGCGTGGCGATACCTTTCACCTCTTCCTGGATAAAGAAACCGCAAAATGAGGCGTTTTGGCCTGTTAGGCCGCACGTTGAAGCATTCGTTTTCGCAAACTTATTTCACCAGGAAGTTTCGGGAAGCGGGCATTACCGATGCCGTGTACCAAAACTTTGAGTTAGCGACGATCGAAGAATTGTCAACGCTGCTCATGTCGCATCCCGACCTGCAAGGCCTGAACGTTACCATTCCTTACAAGGAAGACGTATTGCCTTTTCTGACAAGCGCCAATGCTGTTGTGCAAAAAATTGGTGCCTGCAACTGCATCAAAATTTCAAATGGAAAGCTGGCTGGCTACAACACCGATGTGGTGGGCTTTCGCCAGTCACTGGAACCAAAGCTGAAGCCACAGCATCAACAGGCCCTGGTGCTGGGTACCGGTGGCGCTGCCAAAGCCATTTGGTATGTTTTGGAAGAATTGGGCATCGGGTATAAAAAAGTAAGTCGCGGTAAAACAGGTGCTGACCTGACGTATGAAGAACTAACGCCGGATGTTCTGGCCGAACACCTGCTCATCATCAATACAACACCGCTGGGCATGTATCCCAATACCGATGCGGCTCCTGCACTGCCCTACAGCGCTATCGGCAACCATCATTTTTTGTTTGATATTGTTTACAATCCCGAAGTCACCGCCTTCCTTGCCGAAGGCACAAAACGCGGCGCACAAACCTGCAATGGTTATGAAATGCTGATTGGCCAGGCGGAAGAAAGCTGGCGGATATGGACGTCTGAACCGTGATGAATGGGATGCCTGGGAATAAGAGATATTAACCAAACGGCTCCCATGTATCCTACTTATCCCAGTTCAGGCGCACTTCTTCCGGCACTGCTGCTACTTTTCGCTTTTCGTAATCAAAACATACCATACCGGTTTTGGCAAGGGCTACTGCAGTTCCGCCTTCGCTTTTCACCAGTTTGTAGTAGATGTCAAAGCCAACTTTGGTAAACTCACCCGCGGTTACATAGGCCGTCAGCACGTCGCCGTAAAAAGCTTCTGCCTTAAATTCAATGGCCACATCGGCCATGATCAATCCCACACCACCAAGGTTTAGTTCGGAGTAACCTGCTGCTTTTAAATACTGCATTCTTGCTTCGTGCAGCAATCCCAGCACGGCATCGTTGCCCAGATGGTTGCCATAATTAATGTCGGTAATACGAACAGGGATCTGCGTGGAAAAAGTAAAGTTTTCCGGTAGGGAAAGTTTGATTCTCGCCATGCCCAAGATTACGCCATTTACTGCAATTGCTGCAGCATTTCAAGGATGCCGGTAAAGTCGGTTGTCATGGCTTTGGCTGCCATTTTTTGTCGCAATTCCTGCAGGCGTTGCTTGCATTGCCAGTCGCCATCCTTGCAATTGATATAGGTTTCCATTTTGCGGGCCACCTTCATCACTTTCCCGCTGCCATCGCGGTACGAAACATAGTCGTTCTGCACAGCATTAAGTGGAGACGTATTGAACGTTCGCCTGCTGCCTGCAGACTTTCTTTTTGCCTGCATGTCCGCAGGAAACACATCATCATTGCTGGCTGTTCCTGTGGTCTCGGGATAAACTTGTTGTGTGGTACTGGTAGAAGCGGGAATATTTGCAGCCGGTGCAGCGGTTGTACCATCGGGGTCAAGGGCGCCGGCTTCTGTACGTTCAGTGGTAAGGGTAATGGTAACAAGGGCAACTACAAGTATGCTGGCAGCAGCAATGTAGCGCATGGGCCTTGTAAAACGTTTACGCAGCGGAACCAGCTTTGCCTTTTCTGGTTGTACAGCCAAGCCCTGTTCGATCTTTTGCCAGTTGGCTGCCGGGGGCATTTCTTCGTAGGAGAAAAGACGTTCGGCAAACGATCCTTCGCTATCCAGTGCACCGGCAATTTTGTCCCAGGCCCCTGCGGGAGGCTCGGCACTGTATTGCTGCAGTTTGGTTTGAAGATCGTTGTTCATGACTCTGGCATTTGTTTTCGTTTTTCAATGTAGGTCTGCACCATTTCCTGCAAAATTTGTTTTGCCCGGGATAGCTGCGACTTACTTGTGCCTTCACTGATGCCTAGCAGTTCTGCAATTTGTTTGTGTGTGTAGCCTTCTACAACATACATATTAAATACCGTGCGGTAGCCGGGCGAAAGCTGTTGCACCAGCTTGATGATATCTTTTTCGGCCAGGCTGTCCAGCACCGAAAGATATTTGCCTTCTACCGTTGCTTCTTCATGTTCGGTGATCGGTTGCAGGTAGGTTTTTTTGCGGTAAAATTCAATAGCCGTGTTCACAAAAATGCGCCGTATCCACCCTTCAAACGAACCATCGCCGCGATACGAAGCAATTTTGCGGAACACTTTGATAAAGCCTTCCTGCAAAATATCTTCGGCTTCTTCGGCATTGCCGGCATACCGCAAGCATACCCCGTACATTTTGGGTGCAAACCGGTTGTACAGTTCCCGCTGCATCTTCCGGTCACCGTTGATGCATCCTGAAACTAAGTCGGTTTCACTGATTGATTGGTTGCTTCCGGTACTCAAATTTCCGCTTTTGATTTGTTCAGATTGTTCAAAAATAAAACCAATTGGGCAACGGCCTTGCTGCGGTGACTGTACTTGTTTTTTTCTGCCAGGCTCATCTCCGCAAATGTTTTATCGGCACCATCCGGTACAAACACCGGGTCGTAGCCAAAGCCCTCCGTTCCTTTCTGTTCTGCAAGAATCCGGCCCTTGCAGATTCCTTCAAAAAAATGTTCCTTTCCAGTAAGGAGCAGGCAGATCACGGTTCTGAACTGCGCTTCCCTGTTCTCCTTTCCCTGCAGGTTCTGCAATAATTTTTCTATGTTTTGTTGAAACGATTTGTCTTCGCCGGCATAACGGGCACTGCGTACACCGGGTTCCCCGTTCAGGGCAAAAACTTCCAGTCCTGTGTCTTCGCTAAAGCAATCGATCTGTTTTAATTGAAATATTGTCACCGCTTTTTCCCTTGCATTTTCCTGAAGGGTAGGATGCGGTTCCGGGATGTCGATGTCAATACCGGCTTCTTTTAAGGTAAGTATGGTAAAGTTTGAAGGCAACACGGCTTTGATCTCGTTGGCCTTGTGCTGGTTATTGGTAGCAAAGATCAGGTTCATGAATGGGGCTTAAATACCAAATAATTGTTTGAGGGAAATCCAAAGCTGGCCTTTTGCTTCTTTTGAGCTTTCAATTTTATTCAGGGCAGGCGCCGCCACAAACGGGAGTCCGTCTGCCGCTTGCACGGTAAACAGCGGCGTTTGTGCAGGCAGGCCAAAAAGGGTTGGCGCCACGTCAAACAGGATCACAAACCGGGCAGCCGTTTGCGTTAGGGCCTCGGTCGCATCTTCACCATCAAACCTGTTGCCGTTCACAATGGCCACATCCAGCAGGCTTAGTTGGCAGGCCGTCAATATTTTGGTCAGGAAAGAAAGTTCAGCATCAGGGAGGTAAGGAACATCGGGTTTGTTCACCACGATCAGGATGTTTTTACCGTTTTTTCCCAGGTAGGGAACAGTGGTTTTGGTTACAGGCACGGGGGTTGCTGTACCTTCTACAAGCGAATCGTGGTACAGGTCAGCCAGCAATTGAGAGGGTAAAGAAATGTTATTTAAACTCATCCAACATGATTTAAGTCGCCCACTATCCGCGACCTTTTTGTTTATTTGCACCGCTAAATTAAATGATTATGCTTGCTACAATAGACATTACTGTTAACAAGGTAGAACAAAGTAAACTGAAAGACTTTAGTCTGGAGAACCTGCCCTTTGGAAAGTATTTTTCCGACCACATGCTGGAAGCGGATTATGAAGGAGGAGAATGGAAGAACGTGGAGATCAAGCCGTTTCAGCCGCTGTTGCTGAGCCCAGCCCTGGCCGCCCTTCATTATGGCCAGTCTATCTTCGAAGGCATCAAAGCGTATAAAAATCAAGAAGGCGAAGCCTTCATCTTTCGTCCGCACGACAATTTTGAGCGTTTCAATATTTCGGCCGAACGGATGGCCATGCCTAAAGTTCCGGAAGATATTTTTATCGAAGGCATGAAGCAGTTGGTGGCGCTCGACAATGCCTGGATCCCAAAAATGGACGATCACTCGCTATACATCCGGCCATTTATGTTTGCTTCCGATGAAGTGATTGGTGTAAAGCCTTCCGAGACCTACAAATTCATGATCCTGTTAAGTCCAACAGGGCCATACTACAATGCGCCGCAGCGTATTTATGTAGAAGAGCAATACGTAAGGGCGGTACCGGGTGGTGTTGGTTATGCAAAGGCTGCCGGCAACTATGGCGCTGCCATGTATGCAACGGCAGAGGCCAAAAAGAAAGGGTACGACCAGGTGTTGTGGACCGATGCCTTTGAGCACAAATATGTACAGGAGATCGGTACCATGAACGTTATTTTTATCATTGGCGATAAAGCGGTGACACCGGACCTGGGACTGGGAACCATTCTCGCTGGTGTAACCCGCAACAGCACTTTAACCTTGCTACGAGAAGCCGGTTTTACAGTGGAAGAGCGGCGGTTAAGCATCGACGAAATTATTGATGCCTACAAAGCCGGTCACTTGTTTGAAGTGTTTGGAACCGGAACGGCCGCTACGATTACATTAATTAAAGAACTGCGTTACAAAGATTTTGTGATGCATTTTGATACCGACAAATGGCGCACGGCTCCTAACATTAAGGCGTGGCTCAACGACATTCGCGAAGGACGAAAAGAAGACAAGTTTGGCTGGATGGTGAAGGTGTGAGGGACGAGAGACGTTAAACGAGAGACGAGAGTAAGCAAAAGCCTGCGGAACTGATCGCAGGCTTTTGCTTTTTATCGTACGAAACGAAGTGTTCAACCGCCAAGTCAATGCATCACTTGGTAAAATTCTTCCATCGGAAATACAAATATGTTGGAAACTCCTCTTAAACACCAATCAGAAAATGTATTGAATTCGAGGGATAATATGTAATCATGATTCCCAGAAAAGCAGGGGTCTGTGCATGGTTCTCCCTCTCCTTTCAGGAGAGGGTCGGGGTGAGGCGTTTTTCTCTATCTTTAGCCGGTTAAAGAATTTGTATGGCGAAAATGGATGCGGGTACCACCCTGAAGCGATTACGCAACCGCTACCGGCTGGTGGTAATGAACGATGATACCTACGAAGAAGTGGTTACGTTCAAGCTTTCCCGCTTTAGTGTGTACGTGATGTTGTCGAGCATCTTTGTTCTTTTGGTGGGCTTAACAGTGGCGCTGATCGTATTCACGCCGGTGAAATATTATATTCCCGGTTACGGCAATGTGCGGATGGGCCGCGAGTACCGGCAGTTAAAATATGTAACTGATTCGCTGGACAAGCAGTTGTCGCTGCAAACGCAGTATATTCAGTCGTTAAAAAAAGTATTCAGCGGCGATGTGGAAATGAAGCTGGATACAACTCTGATAGCGGTTCCAAAAGAAGAGAGCAACGATTAAAACCAAACCATTCCTATGTTTAACAGAGACAAAAACACACAAACAGAAAAAGCAGTACCCACCAGTGCTACCCTCATCAGTGCCGGCACCGTTGTACAGGGCGACCTGAAAAGCCAGAGCGATCTGCGCATCGATGGCACCATCCACGGCAATGTTAGTTGCAGTGCCAAAGTGGTAATTGGTCCTTCAGGATTTGTTGAAGGCAATATCGATGGCGCCCATGCCGATGTTTCGGGCCGGCTGGTAGGTAATGTTGTGGCCAAGGAAATGGTGCAACTGCGTGCCCAATGCCACGTCCAGGGCAACATTAGCGCCGCCAGCCTGCAGATTGATGCCGGTGCCGTCTTTAACGGCCAAAGCCAGATGGGCAACGGTGGCAGCGTGGTGGTGATGAAAGAAGGGGAAACCGTGCATGCCAAAGCAAAATAAAGCCTCCGCAGATTTGTTACGCTATGCCGGGCTGGGTGCACAGATCCTGGTTTCTATCGGCATTGCTGTTTTTGTAGGCCTCAAAGCCGACAAGTGGCTGAACCTTTCCTTCCCACTGCTGGTATGGCTGCTGCCCCTGCTGGTAGTTAGCGCCATGATTTATAAACTGATCAAAGAAACAGGAACGAAAAAATGATTTTACGAAACAGGTTCCGGGATTTTGCACCGGTGGTTTTATTGTTTGTGATTGTCAATGCCGTGGCCATTGCCATGCCCACAAGACTGGGTGATGTAAACATCAGCCAGGACCTCTTGCTGGGCGGCAACATCTTTCTGTTTGTGGTGACGTTTTTTTCTTTCCTCATTGCCCGCAAAGGTTTGCAGAACGAAAATACCAATGCTTTTGTCCGGTCGGTTTATGGCAGCATTATGTTCAAGCTTTTTATCTGCCTGATTGCGGCGTTCATCTATATCGCCATTCAAAAGAAAGGGCTGAACAAGCCCGCATTTTTTACCTGCATGGGCCTTTACCTTGTTTATACCTTCCTGGAAGTGTCCATCTTAACCCGCATGTTACGACGCAAGCCGAATGAGTAAAAAAGAAGCGCACATTTCTGCCCTGCAGCAATACCTTCCGCCCAATACTTACGAGCCTGTGCTGCACTACCTGCAATTTTACAAAGTGCACCTAACGGTGGCGCGGGAACGTAAATCGATCCTTGGCGATTACCGTCACCGGCACGGACAGCAAACGCACCGCATCAGCGTCAACGGCAACCTTAATACCTATGCTTTTTTAATAACACTCCTGCACGAGCTGGCCCACCTGCTAACGTTTGAAAAATGGGGGAACCGTGTGGCCGCCCATGGCAAGGAATGGAAAGCTGTTTTTGGTGAATTGCTGGCGCAGTTTATCCAGCATGATGTTTTCCCGGATGATATTAGGAGTGCACTGCTGCAATCGCTGCACAATCCTGCAGCCTCCAGCTGCGCTGATGAAGTGTTGCTGCGCACCCTGCGCCGGTATGATGAAAAAGGAGGAAATGCTGTGTTTGTAGAAGACCTGCCTGCAGGAACTTTGTTTCAAACAAGTGATGGAAGAGTTTTTCAGAAAGGACAAAAAATGCGCAAGCGGTATCGTTGCCTGGAAGTAGCTACCAACCGCATGTACCTGTTTAGCCCTGTGTACGAAGTACGGCCTGTTGAAACATCCTGATGCTGTTTACGGTGCAAAATAGTTGACGGCAGGACAGGCACTTCCTGTAAAATGCCTAACTTAAAGCCCTTAACTTTTGCCCCCGTATGAAGAAGAACAGCATCCTTTTTTCCCTATTTCTTATTGTACAAACCCTTTCTGCTCAGCAATGGACGCCGCTTTTCAATGGAAAAGATCTTAGTGGTTGGAAGCAACTCAATGGCAAGGCGAAATACACCATTGAAAAAGGTGAGATCGTAGGCACTACGGTTTTTGGCGAGCCGAATACGTTTTTGGCCACTGAAAAAGACTACGGTGATTTTGTGCTGGAGTTTGAGTTTAAAGTGGACAGCACCATGAACTCCGGCGTGCAGTTTCGCAGCCTGAGCACACCCGAATTCAAGAACGGCCGTGTACATGGCTACCAGTACGAAATTGATCCTTCCCGCCGCGGGTGGACCGGCGGTATTTATGATGAAGCCCGCCGCGACTGGCTCTATACCATGGACCTGAACCCCGCTACCAAACCCGCTTACAAGCAAGGGGCGTGGAACAAAGCAAGAATTGAATGCATCGGGAACACTATCCGCACCTGGATCAACGGGCAACCCGCCGCCTACGTGGTGGATGATGTAACGGCCAAAGGATTTATCGCTTTGCAGGTACACTCCATCGGCGATAAAAAAGACGAGGGCCGCCAGATCCGCTGGCGCAACCTGCGCATCCAAACAGGCAACATCAAACCTTCGCCACTCAATAACATCTTTGTGGTCAACCTTATTCCCAACACGTTATCCGAAGCGGAAAAAGCCGCTGGTGTTTCTCTTTTGTGGGATACAAAAACAACCACCGGTTGGCGGGGTGCGCATAAAGACAAGTTCCCTGAAAAAGGCTGGGCCATCCAGGAGGGTACACTCAGCGTACAGCGATCGGGTGGCGGCGAATCCACCAACGGTGGCGACATTGTTACCGAAAAAGAGTTCAGTGCCTTTGTTTTCCAGTTTGAGTTTAAGCTGAGCGAAGGCGCCAACAGCGGTGTTAAATATTTTGTGACCGAAAAAGAAGCCGCTAGCGGCTCGGCCATTGGACTGGAATACCAGATCCTTGATGATGCCAAACATCCCGATGCGAAGCTAGGCGTGGTGAACAACCGTACACTGGCTTCCTTGTACGATCTTATTCCTTCCCTCCGGGAGCCAAGAGCAAGGCGGCCCATTGGCGAGTGGAACCGCGGGATGGTCATTGTTTACCCCGACAACCGTGTGGAGCACTGGCTCAATGGCTGGAAAGTGCTGGAATACCAGCGTGGTGCGCCTTATTACCATGCACTAGTAGCCCGCAGCAAATATGCGCAGTGGAAAGATTTTGGCCTGGCGCCAAAAGGCCGCATTCTTTTGCAGGACCATGGGGATGCCGTGTCGTTTCGGAGTCTTAAGATCATGGAGTTGAAATAGTTTGATGTTCGATGTTTATGGTTCGATGTTCGATGTTAATTAAGTCAATCAATCGTTTTATATGGCAACCATTTCAAAGTTTGAAGACCTTGAAATCTGGCAGATGGCCAGGTTGCAGACCAATGATTTTGATTGGCTGGTGACAAATACACTTTTGGCAAAAGACTATGAACTACGGAACCAGATGAACGCATCTTCCGGCTCGGTGATGGATAATATTGCGGAAGGCTTTGAACGATCCGGAAACAATGAGTTCAAGCATTTTCTTGTGATTGCAAAAGGTTCCAATGGGGAGTATCGTTCACAACTTTACCGTTGCCTTGACAGAAAATATATTTCAACAGACAAGTTTGAAGAACTCCTTGCAAAAAACAACAAGATTGGAAATAAGATCATGTCATTCATCAACTATCTTCAGCATTCCACCTTTAAAGGGCAAAGTCGCAAGCCAAAAGACGCTGCCACTTAACATCGAACATCAAACCTCGAACCTGGAACAATTAACAAATACGTCTAACCATAAAATTCGCAAGCATGTCTTCACGCAGAAACTTCATAAAGAATTCTTCCAAAGCCGCTGCCGGTATCTATCTCGGTGCCCTGGGTTTTAGTGCCAAAAGTTATGGCCGCATCCTAGGCGCCAACGACAGGGTAGGCGTGGGTGTGGTGGGCTATTCCGACCGCTTCCGCCAGTCCTTGTTTCCTTCTTTCATGAACCATTACAAGGAGTTGAATTTTGATATCATTGCTGTTTCCGATATCTGGAAGCTGCGCCGCGAAGAAGGCGGGGCTTTTCTCAAACAAAAGCTGCAGCATGATGTAACGCCGTATATCAATAACGAAGAACTCTACCGCAACAAAGACGTGGATGCGGTGATAATCAGCACCGCCGATTTTCAGCACGCCCTGCATACGGTGGAAGCCGTAAGGGCCGGTCGCGATGCCTATACCGAAAAGCCTTTTGCCGAAACCATGGACGATGCCATTGCGGCCCTCAAAGCGGTAAAGGAAACCGGCAAGATCGTGCAGATTGGATCGCAGCGAAGAAGCGGTAACAACTATACAGCCGCCGCCGAATTTATCCAGAGCGGCAAGTTTGGTCCTATTACCATGGTGGAGCTTACCTGGAACGTAAACCAGCCGGGCCGCTGGCGCAGGCCGGAGCTGGTGGCAAAGATCCGGGAGCAGGATACCGACTGGAAGCGCTACCTCATGAACCGGCCTTTTGAAAAATGGGATCCACGGAAATATTTGGAATACCGTCTTTTCTGGCCTTATTCATCGGGCATGCCCGGGCAGTGGATGAGCCACCAGATCGATACCGTGCACTGGTTCTCGGGCCTGGCGCATCCGCGCAGCGTAGTGGCCAACGGCGGCATTTACATGTGGAAAGACGGTCGCAGGAACTGGGACACCACAACGGCTGTTTTTGATTACGGCCCGCAGGGGGATGCCACCACCGGTTTCCAGGTAACGTTTTCTTCCCGCATGCACAACGGCGATGAGCGGCCGGCAGAACTGTATTATTCTAATGGCGGTGAGCTGAACCTGATTACCAACAAAGTATCACCCGCAGGTGGCCTGCGCAAAGGCCACGCCGATGCCATGGGCATGCAGCCTAATCTTTTGCCTGAACTGGACCTGGTAAAAGAACAGGTAAAGGTGGTGGCTTCGGCCAATACCGGCGGCGACCCGCTGACCAGTGCCCACGTTCGCAACTGGATGGAGTGTGTCCGTAGCCGTAAGCAGCCCAATGCGCCGGCCGAAGCGGGCTACAACCATTCCATTGCCTGCATCATGACCAATGCTGCCGTTCGTACCGGGGGCAAAGCCACCTTCGATGCCAAAAAACAACAGGTGATGGTGGATGGAAAAGTGTTTAAATATTGAGTGGTTAGTAGTTTGTGGTTTGTAGTTGAGAGCGATTTGTGATCTCAAAAATTTTTGAGTATGATGTTACGTAGCATTATAGCAGGGGTGGCTAGTTTCCTGTTTGCCAGTTCTGAAGCACAGCAGCAAAAAGGCTTTCAGTTTGTGGAGCGTCCGGCGCAAAAGCAGGTTGATGTAATTTATAACAATCAACTGCTCACCGCCTACACCTTTTATGATTCCAGCCGCAAGCCGGTGCTTTTCCCCGTCAATACAGTGGATGGGATTACGGTAACCCGCAGTTATCCTTTTAAAATGGTGCCCGGCGAACGTACCGATCACCCGCATCACACCGGCATCTGGTTTAATTACGAGTCGGTGAATGGTCTTGATTTCTGGAACAATTCCACTGCTATCCCCGTAGAAAAGCGTCACCTGTACGGAACGATCCGGCACAAAGACGTTGTTCAAAAAAGCAATACTGCAAATACCGCCACGCTGCAAACCACCAGTACCTGGGAGCGGCCCGATGGCAAGGTCCTGCTGAACGAAAACACAACGTTTCATTTCAGCGTGGAAGGCAGCAGCTTTATTATCGACCGCATCGCTACCCTAACTGCAACCGATACGGTTGTCAATTTTAAAGATGTCAAAGACGGCCTCGTGGCCATCCGCGTCGCCAGGGAGCTGGAACTGCCTTCGAAAGATGCCACCCGCTTTGTAGACAACCAAGGGAATGTTACCACCGTTGCGGCAACCGACAACAAAGGAGTGACTGGCATGTATGTTGCCAGCAACGGCCTTACCGGCGATGCGGTGTGGAGCAGCAAAGGTCCCTGGGTAATGCTAACGGGAAAAAAAGACGGCAGGGACGTTACTATCGGGATCATCGATCATCCGTCCAATGTTGGCTATCCTACGTATTGGCATGCCCGTGGCTATGGCTTGTTTGCCGCCAACCCACTGGGACAAAAAATCTTCAGCAACGGGAAAGAAGCCCTGGACTTTTCATTGCAACCCGGTGCTTCGGCAACCTTCCGTTACCGCTTTGTGATCCAGTCAGGCAAAACCATTTCAGCCGACGACATGAACAAGCAAGCGGCAGCTTTCGCGTTGGAGAAATAGGCTATCCTTTTCGTACGCTGCTTTCCTTGTTAACCCATCTTAAGGCAGAGCTTTGTTTCATTTATAATCGTTTAAACTGCCAAGAGTTTCAACAGTTCGGGTGCTTCTCCCTACCTTTAGCCAATTAAATTTCCAGAGGCTACCCTAACCATGATAACAAATTTCCAGCTACTGATTGAGTCAATCGGTGATGCCATATTTTTTTTAGACCAGGATGGCTACATCCAGTCTGTCAACCCTGCTACCACCACTCTTACCGGCTACAGCGAGCAGGAACTGCTGAACCAGCCCCTTGATAAATTATACAACACTGCGGAAGGTGGCTTAAAGGCTGCCTATGAAATAGCTACGGCGCAAAAGCAGGGAAAATTTATTTCGGAAGGATGGAAGCTCCGCAAAGACGGAACCCAGTTCTGGGCCGAACTCACAATTTACCCGGTAAAAGAAGGCGCAGTAATAACTGGCTTTAGCTGTTTGCTGCGCAATGTGTCGGAACGGAAAAAAACAGAGCTGGAACTGCGGCAGAGTGAAGAACGTTTTCGCCTGATGGTGGAAAGCGTAAAGGACTATGCCATTTTTATGCTTGATCCCACGGGACATATCATGAGCTGGAACGATGGGGCCAAGCGGCTGAAAGGTTACCATACGAGTGAGATCATCGGCAAGCATTTCTCTATTTTTTATACGGCAGAAGACCTGGAAACGGAAAAGCCAAGGTGGGAACTGGAGATTGCTGTGGCCACAGGCAAGTATGAAGAAGAGGGCTGGCGTATTCGCAAGAATGGTTCCCTTTTCTGGGCCAATATTGTGATCACGGCGCTGTTCAATCACCAAAACCAATTGATCGGTTTTTCAAAAGTGACCCGCGACCTCACCGACCGGAAACACAACGACGAAAACCTGCGGCAAAGCGAAGAACGCTACCGTGCCCTGGTAGAGCAACTGACCGATTACGGCATTTTTATGCTGGACGAAAAAGGCCGCATCACCAGTTGGAACGAAGGTGCCAAGCGAATCAAAGGTTACCTGGCCGAAGAGATCATCGGTAAATATTTTTCTATTTTTTATCCCGAAGAAGAGATCATTAACGGTAAGCCGGCTTATGAGCTCAAGGTGGCCAAGGCCGAAGGCAAGTACGAGGAGGAAGGCTGGCGATTGCGCAAGGACGGCACACGGTTTTGGGCCAACGTGGTGATAACAGCGGTTTACAACAACCAGGGCACGCACATTGGTTTTTCAAAAGTAACCCGTGACCTTACCGAGCGCAAAGAAGCCGAGCGGGCCCTGAAGCTAAGCTATGAGCGCTACCGTCAACTGGCCACTGAGCTGCGGGAAGCCAATACCGGCCTGCAATATGCCAACCAGGAACTCGAGCAATTTACTTCCATTGTTTCGCATGATTTGCAGGAGCCGATTCGTACCATCAAAAGTTTTTTAAAGCTGATCGATATAAAGCTTTCGCAGGGCGAATACACCGACCTCACACTTTACATCCAGAAATCGATTGGTGCTGCCAACCGGATGCGTGAGCTGATTCACAACCTCCTGCATTATTCGCAGTTGGCCAAACACGAGGTGATGATGGAACGGATCGCTGTGAACGACGTGGTAAGCGAGGTTCTGCAAAATTTAAAATCGGCTGTGGAAAGAAGCAATGCCAGCATCATAGTCGACAGTGAAGTGGAGGAATTTGAAGGCGACCGGGTGCAGATCGTACAGCTGATCCAGAATTTACTGAGCAATGCCCTGAAGTTTACCCGCGACGAAAACCCACAGGTGACCATCCGCTGCCGGCGGGAAGGCAACTATGTTAAGTTTTCCATAGCAGACAACGGCATTGGAATTGCAGCATCTGATATGACCAAGGTATTTGAGATCTTTCGGCGCCTGCATACAGACAAGGTTTATCCCGGAACAGGAATTGGGCTGGCCATTTGTAAAAAGATCGTGGATCGTCACCGGGGGCGGATATGGCCGGAATCAGAGATTGGAAAAGGCACAACGTTTCATTTTACACTGAACGAAGAAGAGGTACAATAAGCATGAAAATTTACAAGATCATTATTATTGAAAATGATGAGGACGAACAGTTCTTCATGCAGGAAGGTTTTGACAAGGTAGGACTCTTCCAGATACTGGCAATGTGCCGCAATGGCGAGGAACTTTTTGAGTGGCTGGCCGCTCACCCTATCGTTATCCCGGAGCTTTTTCTTTCGGACCTGAACATGCCCGGCAAGAACGGTTACGACATCATTGAAGAAGTAAAAGCACACCCGGTATACTCCGGTATTCCCGTGGTGATCACCTCAACATCCTCTACGCCGGCCATCATGAAAAAATGCCTCGACAAAGGCGCAGCCGACTACCTGGTGAAACCTGATACGTTTATCGAATATGAATCTTACGTGCGATCGCTCCACCAGCGGATCGAAGAAAAAAACCTTGTTAAATAATTTGTTCGGGGCAGGAAGTTTTTTGCGTTGTTTAGGAACGTCAAGGCGCATGTTTACAAGTTCACAAGTTTTCAA
Source organism: Flavisolibacter longurius (assembly GCA_013327885.1). Lineage (GTDB taxonomy): Bacteria > Bacteroidota > Bacteroidia > Chitinophagales > Chitinophagaceae > Flavisolibacter. Next base: position 23,491 of record JABUMY010000020.1, read on the forward strand.
GTTCACTTGTTCATGAGTTAGCGGACATAAAATCTTGGACATATAAAGCAGGAAACTGGCGTTCGTGAATGGCACCTACGAAAATGTCCTTTTGCGTAACATAGTTGTAATATGTACGCTTCTACTCAATTCATTTATTCTCCAAAGCCCGACGGGCTTCAATGTGAATAGCACCGGGTGAAACCCGGTGAACAAATGCAATGATAATAAACAACCCCGGAGGGGTTTACCGTTTCCTGACGTTGGCCTGAAATTATTCGATTGGACAGAGAATAGATTGTGCTGCGTGGACCCACCCCGATTCATTACAGCAATAACAAACGTTAGGTCGCCCCTCCGAGGAGGGGAAGGTTGCCTTAATAAGAACAGTTAGGAGAGGGAAAGAATGAAGTCTTCATCGCTAATTCACCATTTCAAATAAATGCAGAAAGAAATGATCATTATTCAACTTTAAATGTCCAATTCTCAAATGAGAAACAACACTTCTTAAGATTCTCAATCTCGCTGATTCTGCGCCTTATTGCGCATTAGCTAACGCTTCTATTTGCTGTAAGAAAAGAGTAGCGCAATACAGCGCCAGCCGTTTCTTGCTTAACAAGCTGATAGAATTTTAGCATCATGCAATCTGAAGTGAAAAAAGTAACGAAAGAGAAAAACTGCTTACAATGTGAACCAAGCAACCAATAAAGAAACGTCTTTGTGCGCTGGCCTTGGCAAATCCAGCGGAGCATTGTATTTGCCTTGAACTTTTGGCTCCACCTTTTCGGGAGAGAAAAGGTGGAAAACAACCCAACGAAAAGAAAGACCAAACCTAAAGCAACCAAAACGATCCGCCATCCTTTTTCCACAGGATCACCGTTATAGTCACCAAGTCTTCAATACCCACCCTCACAATATCACCACCCACTCCCCGGTATCGAAATTGCAGCTTAGTTTTACCACAATGCTTCAGCAAGATCGCTATGAACGCAAAAAGGAAAGGCTGATCCTGGTGGTCTTTTTCATTCTATCGGGTTTGATCACCGCCACCTGGGCTTCCCGCATCCCGGATATCCAACAAGGACTGGGTTTAAACAACCGCGAATTGGGCAATGTTCTTTTTGCCATCCCGGTCGGACTGGTAACCGGCCTGTTGCTCGCCGGCCGACTGATAGCCCGTTACGGCACCCGGCGGATCATGTTGCTGGGTTGCCTGCTACTGGCAGCCATGCTAACACTCATTGCCGTTTCAGGCACGGTATGGCAACTGGTGGCCTCTCTTTTTTTCCTAGGCTTTTTTCGAACCGTTTTTAACCTTTCTATCAATACCGGTGCGGTCGAGCTTCAAAAGCGGTATGCAAATCCTATTGTATCCTCTTTTCATGGCTTATGGAGCGTGGCCTGCCTCGTAGCTGCCGGCTTGGGCACGCTGATGATCGTTTACGGCGTTCAACCGCTCTGGCATTTTTTGGGTGTAACAACACTGGCCATAGCGCTGACGCTTTTGCTGGGAGAAAAGGAAAAAACAACTTCGCAACCCGGTGAACGCCGGCCGCTTTTTGTAAAGCCTGACCGCTATCTTTTTTACTTAGGATTACTTTCCCTTTGCGCTATGCTGGCCGAGAGTGCGGTCTTCGACTGGAGTGTGAACTATTTTGAAAAAATAGTAAAGGCAGATAAAGCCTATATAACGGCGGGGTATACCTGTTTTATTGCAGCCATGGCGCTGGGCCGCCTGTTTGGCGACCGGCTGATTGCCCGCTACGGTGTTTACACCATGCTATCCGCCAGCGGACTGTTACTGGCCACAGGATTTGTGGTGGTGTCAACACTTCCCTTTCTCCTTCCGGCTGCCTTTGGTTTTTTACTCATTGGTGCCGGCGACGCCATGCTGGTACCCATGATCTACATGTTGGCAGCAGGCTCTAAAAAAATGACCTCGCATTATGCCCTGCAGGCTGTAACGCTCATTGGTTATGCCGGCTTTTTGATAGGCCCGCTGTTTGTTGGCAATGTATCGCAGCACTGGGGCATGGCAACGGCTTTTCTTTTTCTTGGTGGCACTAGTTTAGTTATTCTTTTTTTAACGGCAAGGGTAAAAAAGCAGGCCTTGCAGCCATAAAAAAATCCGCTGTAAAAACAGCGGATGCAGGTGTTCTTTTGTTATGGCAAATTGGTAAAAGCTTCTTTTTCGAACAGCACTTCCCATTAAATTACAGAAAATATTCCGGCGGTGGCTGCCTATTGTTTTTCTCCGCTTGATTTAATAAAACGGGCAACATCCAGCATCGGTGCTATCCAAATAGCATTTTCGTTTTGTTTGAGGTATTGCAACAACTGCCGGTGTGCCGGCAACGAAACATCCAGCCCATGCTCGCCGCCCACGCCATGAAACAAGAACACGAGCAAACGGTTATCGGCAACCGCTTTTTTCACCAGCGCAATTAGCTGCTCGCCGGTTTCGCCGTTGACCATATAGCTGGGCAAATTATACAGGTCGGTATTCTCCACTTCAGGCATTTCGGAGCGGACGGCTCTGGCGGCAACAAAATCCTCTTTTGCATAATTGATGTAAGCGGTATCGCCAATCTTTGTATCGCTGCAGGGAAAGGCAAAGGTTCGCTCGGTTTTGCCATCGATGGCGGTGAGCAGGGTGTTCATGGTCTTCATTTCACCGGTAATGCGGCTAACGCTGTAGGCCCGGAGGTCAGTTTCCGGCTTTACAAATTCTCGTCCGGGCCGGCCGCCTTCGCAGGGATGATACACCGTATGATTGGCCAGTTCGTGCCCGGTTCTGGCTGCCATTTTCCATTTTGGTATTTGCGCCTGCAGGTTACCAAAATCGGAAATGTAAAATGTGCCTTTCAGGCCAACGGAGTCCAGCGCCGGTATGGCATTGGAAAGGTGCACATTCAGCGCATCATCATAGGTTAACACCACCGCTGCCTTTTTGCCGTTCCAGGGCAACCGGGAATTTGCCGAAGCAGGACCATCCGGTATGCCGATTTCTTTTTCAAACGGCGATGCCGGTAAGCCTTCGTGGTTGTACAGGTTGCAATCAAGCGGGTTATCAGCCCAGGCATAGCGTACATACCGTGGCGATGTTATGGCATCATGCCAGACCACCACTTTGTCGCCTTCGAGCTTTGTCTGTGCCCAAACAAACACTTTATCGGCACCGGCAATAGAGAACCAGTTGGGGGCTTCGCCGTTGTTGGTAACAAGCCCGCTGCCGGTGTTGTTAAAGAACAGGTTTACCCTGTTGCCTTCGGTACGGGCGGTTTGCAGCAGTGGTCCCGAATAAACAAGGTCCCTTTCATTGTAGGCAATTCTCCGGGCCGCAAGTGCAAGGCGGATGCCAACATCTTTTTTGTTGCCGGGATGAATGTCGTTCCATTCGCCAAGGTCAATGGCAACGGCCATACCGGTGTGCGGAATGGAAAGCGATTTGCGTTGCGCTTCCCGCAATACCGCCCAGTTGCTTTCAGACGGCAGGTAAGCCACATCCTGGAAGTTGGGCAACTGCACCGAAAGAAAGGGCAGGTTGTCGTTGGCCCATTTGCTCCGCCAGTCATAGATCAGGGCTGGCAGCAGTTTGTCGTATTGCTGCGCATTGCTGATATTGCTCTCGCCCTGGTACCAAAGCACGCCTTTGATGGCATAATTGGTGACGGGTGCTACCATGGCATTGTAAAGGGCCGTCGGCTGGTTTTGCAGGCTGATGCCGTTCGGTCCCCCGCCATTTGGCGGAAACACTTCACCCACCTTGTACTGCCAGTAGCCTTTCAGGTCGATGGTGTCAGCGCCGGCTGCCAGGTAATAGGGCTTGACCGACACAAAACCACCTTTTCCGCCAAAATTTGTTACCCGGACCGTGATGATATTTTTGCCGGCCTTTAATATGCCGGCCGGTACGGTATAGCGCCGTTGCGGGTATTGGTAACCGGTAGTCCCTACCTGTGTGCCGTTTACATAAGCAACATCGGCATCTACAATGCGTCCCATGGATAGCCTGGCAGGTAAACTGGCCATTGCGGCGGGAACATCGATCTCCCGTCGGTACCACACAACACCGTTCAGGTCACGAATGCCCTGGTCTTCCCAATAACCGGGGATATTGATGGTATGCCAGCCCGAAGGACGGTAAGCAGGGTCAAACCATTTCACCGCTTCCAGCATGCCTTTGTCCCTGGATGGTGGTCGCACAACACTGGCGGCTGCGCGGTTGGTGCTGTTAACATAAGCTGTATCCTTGTTGCGTTGAATGGTGGCCTGCACCTCGGCAAAATCTTTCAGCCCTTCTTCGCTTGTCCAGGCTTCAATGGGCGTACCGCCAACACTGGCGTTGATCAAGCCAATGGGTACACCGTATTTCTCGTAAATATTGCGGGCAAAAAAATAGGCCACGGCCGAAAACTGCAGCACATCCTGCGGGTTGGCCCATTTCCAGTTGCCGGGGGGGAGGTCGTCTTTGGGACCCTGCAGTTCGGGAGTCGTCGGTATCCAAAAGTGGCGGATCTGCGGATTGTTGGCCTGTCGAATGTCTTCGGCAAAACGATCGCTGTGAAGCGAAAGCTGGTGCACCATATTCGACTGTCCCGAACAAAACCATACATCTCCCACCAGGATCTCCTTCAGGGTAATGCTGTTGCTGCCGGTTATCTGCATGGTGTAAGGCCCGCCTGCTTTGGTTGGCGATAGTTGCACTGCCCATTTGCCATTCGTGCCGGTTGTGGCCCGGTAGGTTTTGTTGTTGAAGCGAACCGTCAGCTTTTCGCCGGGAGAGGCCCAGCCCCAGACATTTAGTTTAGCATCGCGTTGCAGCACCATGCTGTCGCGAACAAGCGAAGGAAGCCGCACCTGTGCCGATGCAAAAAACGAAGAGAGCAACAAACCTGCAGCAAAAAGTTTCTTCATCTGTTAACGGTAAGGGTTGATCGTTTGAATGGTTCCGTCGTTGTTGTGGACAAGCTCTGTCACTTTTATCGAGCGGAGATGGGTAACGCCTTTTGATAAACTGGAGTCGTGGTAATACAGGTACCACTTGCCCTCAAATTCTACGATGGAATGATGGCTTGTCCAGCCTACCACGGGATTCAGAATAACACCTTTGTAGGTGAAAGGCCCATAGGGATTATCGCCAACGGCGTAACAAATAAAATGGGTGTCGCCGGTGGAATAGGTAAAGTAATACTTCCTGTTGTATTTGTGCACCCAGGACGCTTCAAAAAAGCGCCGGTCGTTATCGCCCTGCAGCAGCGGCTGGCCTTCTTCGTCGAGTATCACCACGTCTTTTACGTCTTCGGTAAAGCTGAGGAGGTCATCGCTTAATTTGGCCACCTTGGCACAAAGCGCCGGTTCATCGTCAGCCGGTAAAAACGCAACAGGACTGTCCGGTTGTTCGGCATTAAAACTGCCGGTACGCCAGCGTTGCAATTGTCCGCCCCAGATGCCGCCAAAATAAAGATAGTAGCTGCCGTCATCATCTTTGAAAACAGCGGGGTCAATGGAAAAGCTTCCCGCGATCGCTTCCGGTTGCGGGGTGAACGGACCTTCCGGGGTAGGAGAGGTTGCCACGCCAATCCTGAAAATTCCCTCGTGATCTTTGGCTGGGAAAAACAGGTAATATGTGCCGTCTTTTTCCGTTGCATCTGGTGCCCATAGTTGGCGCTCTGCCCAGGGAACGTCTCTAACGTGGAGGGCTAACCCGTGATCGGTGACCTCGCCATTTGGGCTGTCCATCGAAAGCACACGATAATCTTCCATGGCAAAATGACTTCCCAGGTCGTCAAATGCATCGCCGGCATCAATGTCGTGCGAAGGGTAGATATAGATCTTCCCGTTAAATACGTGTGCCGACGGGTCGGCTGTATAAATATGTGTAACCAGTGGTGCAGAAATGGCCCTGTTATTCAGGTCTTCAAAGTCGATGTGTGCAATGCTGTCTTCTGGCATAAGAATAGATTTTTTGCGTGAGAAATTTTTTTAAGAAGCCCGGCGCAGTTTCAGGTCGCTTTCAATCTGCATTTCCGTTTTTTTGTTGATCTCGTAAAAGAAAAGCAGGCCAACCGCAACCAGGAAAGGGATCGCCGGAAAAATGCTGATCAGCATTTTGGTGCCATGGATGGCGGTGTCTGTCTGAACCGCAGCACTGTTGGCAACGTAATCATACTTACCCAGGATCCAGGACACCAGCGAACTGCCGATGCTCAAACCTGCTTTCAGTCCCACCATCATGGCCGAAAAAATAATGGCCGTAGCCCGCCGGTTGTTTTTCCACTCGCTGAAATCCGCCACATCGGCGATCATGGTCCACAGGATAGGCGTGCTGATGCCGTAAAAAAAGCCGTGCAATACCTGGGCGCCAAAGATCAACGCAATGGATTTTGGCGGGAAAAAATAAAAGAAGATAATGAACAGGGTTGAAATGAAAAGCGAAGCCATAAAGGTGTTTCGCTTGCCGTATTTGTTGGCAAACCATTGCGAGAGCATAATGCCCACAAGCCCTACTAAAATGCCACCGCCGTTAAACACACCCAGCCCCAGTGACGTATCGTTTTCAAAAGTTGGGAGAAAGGCTTTGAACGGTTCGAGAAAGGCTCCCAGTTCGGCCTTGTCAACGTAGTTCTCAAAATAATAAACATAGGAGCCGCCTTTCATGGCCAGTGTAATAAACACCAGTGTTGTTACCACCAGCATGATCACCCAAGGCTTGTTGCGAAACAGGTCCGACAGGTCTTCTTTCAAACTGGACTTTTGCTCCGGCTTTGGAATCACCCGTTCTCTCGTGGTCAAAAAGCAAATGATCAGCATCACCGTTCCGATAATCGCAAGCACGGTCATGACCTTTGAAATACCAATGGCCTTGGCTTCGATGCTGGTGCCACCACCGGCTTTGATGATAAAGTTGTACATGAACACCTGCACAAAAAACTGGGCAAACATCACCGCTACAAAACGGTAAGCACCGATGCTGTTGCGCTGCTTCATGTCGCCGGTGATCACGCCGCTCAGGGCCGAATAGGGCAGGTTGTTAGCGGCATAAAGCAACAGGAGAAGCGCATACGTAACTACGGCGTAGATCACTTTTCCCTGGTAAGAAAAATCTGGCGTTTTAAAAGCCAGTAGCGAAACAATTCCCAGGGGCACTGCCGTCCATAAGATCCAGGGCCTGAACTTGCCCCAGCGGGTTCGTGTTCTGTCGGCAATGGCACCCATGATAGGGTTAAAGGCAAAGGCTGCCACCAGTCCTACGATCAGGGTCAACAGGGAGGCATGGTCGGGCTTTAAGCCGTAAATGTTCAGGTAATAATAAGCGATCCACGTTACGAGGGTTTGAAACACGAGGTTGGCCGCCAGGTCGCCAAGGCTGTAGCCAACTTTTTCAACAACGGATAATTTTTGCGAGGTAACTGCCGGTTTTGGTGGCACGGTGGCTGCTGCTTCCTGTGTGCTTGTTTGCATAATATTCGTTTGCTTTAATTAGGTGGAGATCAAAACCCTTGTTTTGATGGGGCCGTTTTTGTTTCAATGACCTTGTAAAACGCAGGCTTGGGTTGGTAATTACGATCGAACAGGAGCGGGTGGTTGGTGCGTCCCGGGATCGGCCAGCCGTTGAGCCAGGACTGACCGTCATGCACACCCCAAAATGTAATGCGGCTAATGTTTTCCTTGTACTTTAAAAAGAGATTGAAAAGGGCTGCGTAATTGGTCGAAAGCTTTTGCTGCATCGAATCGGGCAAAGCCGTTGTGTACGGATTCATGGAAGCGTCATAGGCCGCTCTTTGGTTCACATCGGCACCCACCACTTCGCGGGGATGTTGCAGCACACCCAGGTCCAGTTCCGTAAACGCTACTTCCAGGCCAAGCGCAGCGTATTCTTTAATCGATTGCTCGATGTCGGCCAGCGGCACCCGGTAAGCACGCCAGTGTCCCTGTATGCCCACGCCGTCTATGCGAACACCGGCTGCCTGGATCTTTTTGATCAGGCGAATAGCACCAGCCCGTTTCTTCGGCTCTTCAATGTTGTAATCGTTGTAATAAAGTTTGGCATTGGGTGAAGCTTTTTGCGCCAGGCGAAACGCTTCCACCACAAATTCTTCACCCATCATGTCAAGAAAGATGGATTTGCGCATCGTGCCGTCTTCTTCCAGCGCTTCGTTCACTACGTCCCAGGTATGCACCTTGCCATCGTAACGGCTTGCCACGGTGTTGATGTGTTCTGTAAAAAAGCGGCGAACAGAATCAGCATCTTTCATGCGGCGAACAAAGGAGGGCAACTGGCTGTGCCAGATAAGGGTATGCGCATTTACCTGCAGGTTGTGCTTTTGCGCATACGCAACCATCTTGTCTGCCAGCTCAAAATTATACCGTCCCCATTCAGGATGGATCTCTTCGGCCTTCATGATGTTTTCCGGTGTTACGGCATTAAAGTGCCGTTGTACCAGCATGTCCGCACCGGCTTCTTTTTCTTCGATCTGTTGGGCATTGAGGGCTGTTCCGATCAGGAAGTCATCTTTAAATGTTTCCTTGAGCGAAGGAGCGCCGGAAGCGGTTGTATTTTTTGTGCCTGCGCAACTGGTGAGCAGTAGGCCGGCAACGGCAAGCGGAAAAAAATGGGAAGAAATTTTTATCATACAAGGTTATTTTTTACTGTTTAGAAGGGTTTCCTGCGGACCGAGATAGCTGGGTTTTAAGCCGCCCAGGTCAACTACAATTTTTTGCAGTACCACACCCGGACTGATCATCCAGTATTTTAGTGTGTGCCTGCCCGTTTTTTGGAGTGGAAAGCTTGCTTTTTTGATGATGATATTATTAGCCACCCAGGTATTCCAGATGCCGCTGATGCTGTTCTTGTCTTCTTTGTTGAGCGAAACTACCTGGGGCTCGCTGTCGTTAATGGAAACAGCCACCTGCAGCCCTTCCTCTTCGTTATGAAAATTAAGTGTGGGCGAAAAGTAAAGGTTAACTTCCGCCTTGCCCGTGCTCGATGTATAAAAATCATAGTCAACCCGAGGCGAGGGAGCTGATAACCGTGTGGCAGTTGTAACCGGGAAAGTGCTAATGCCCGAACCTGTTTTGCCAATATCCGGAATAACTTTCCATTTGATGCCGGCCGCATTCACCGCTCTTGTCCAGTGTTCAGCTTCCATGGCAACCAAGCTGTCTTTCTCATAAAATACATTACCGGTAACCGTTTTCGGTACCCGTTGCAGGGCGGGTGGTGCAAGCGTAGGAGGAGCGACGGTCGTATCAAAAGCAACACCATCCTGAACCCTTGCCACAGCGGGCATTTTGTTGAACGGCGGTTGCTGCCAGTAGGTATAACCGATATGCGTCTGGCTCATCATGTGGTTCCATTTGCCACCGCCAAGCTGGTGGTATTCCAGCGAGATAAGCGAATCTTTTACATACAGTTGTTCGGCAGCATCGGCATACGCATTGGCCGATAAGCTGCTGTCTTTTGCATGGGCATGGTTGTAGGCAATGTTCCAATACATTTCATGCAGGTTAGCCAAGGCTTTTATAGGATGCAGCACCAACTGGAAGTAAGCATCCCTGTACGCTGCCGGCAACGCTGTATTGATCTTTTCGGCGCTTGCATGCAGGTCCTGCCATTCTTTTAGCACCCGGTCAGCTTCGTTGTAATGTTGAATGCTGTAGGTCTTTTGATCCAGCAGTTCCGGTTTTATGCGGGCACTGATTTGGGCATAAAGCCGCAGCAGGTCACCGATCGCTTTGCTTTGTGGTTTACCAAACTGCTTTTCCGCCCAGGCGGTATAATAGCTTCGCAGGTTGTCTTCGTTCCACTTTTCGGGGTTCCAGGCATAATCCAGGAAAAACGATGTCGGCAGCTCCATGGGCTTGATGTCGCCAACGTTCACGATCCAGATCCTGTCCACACCATGGCGCCAGGCCAGGTGCATTTGCTCCCACACCCGGGAAAGGTTGTTTGTGTTCAGCCATTTGTAATTGCGCGGCCCGCCCACATAATCAAAATGGTAATAAATGCCATGTCCGCCGGATCGCTTGGGATCAGTCAGTTTCGGCAGGCGGCGGATATTGCCCCAGTTGTCATCGGCCAGCAGGAGGGTAACGTCGTCGGGTACCCGCATTCCTTTGTCGTAATAATCCTGCACTTCTTTGTACAGGGCCCACAGCTGCGGCGTTTCGGTGGCGGGTTTGCCGGTAACATCGGCAATGATTTGCCGCTGGTCGGTTACAATGCGTTCCAGCAGGGCTGTTGCCGTTTCGCGGCTCATGGGCTCATCGCCATCGCCCCGCATACCTACGCTGACGATCTTTTCATTCGTAGCCCGCTGCATGCCATCTTTCCAAAACTGTTGCAGGGCCACTGCATTGCTGTCGTAATTCCATTTGCCTTTTCCATGCCGGCGCCATTCATCGTGGGCTCGCATGAGGGGTTCGTGGTGCGAGGTGCCGATCACCACGCCGTAGTTGTCGGCAGCCTGCCGGTTCTGCGGGTCATCGTCGTAAAAAGCATTGCCCCACATGGCCGGCCAGAGGTAGTTGCCTTTGAGGCGCAGAATGAGTTCAAATACTTTTTCGTAAAAATTGTGGTTAAACCCGCCAAATGTTGAGCGGCTCCAGTTGCTTAGCGCCGGCGCTTCGTCGTTGATAAAAATGCCGCGGTATTTTACCCGGGGTGAATCCACCAAAACAGCACGGGGCTGCACATAAAGCTGGTTGGCTTTTTTCGCCGGCACATCGGCCCACCAATGCCAGGGTGATACGCCCATCTGCTGCGAAAGTTCGAAGGTGCCGTAGGCCGCACCACGACGGTCGCTGCCCACGATCACAAGTGCCTGCGCCACGCCTTTGAACGGCGCATTTACCACCTGTATCCTGTAGCCTTCCCATTTGTTTTGGATGTCGGTTACCGACAATTTTTTTTCGGCTACCAGTTGCTGGATAAAACGCGATTTCTGCAGGTTGCCGATAAGGATAATGTTTTTTGCCAGGCCCAATTTTGTAGCCACCGGCAGCGTTTTTCCGCTTACGCTTGCCACGTCCTGTTGCAGGAGGTAGGAAGCGATGCGTACCAGTGAATCGTCGGCTGCATCATACACAATGGTAGGTGCACTGGCCGGAGAAAACAGGGTAAACGAACCGGCAAGCTTTTTTGTGCTGGTGATGTTCTGCGCAAAAATTTGTTGCGTGCAAAGGAGTACAAACAATCCGAAGAATCTTTTCATGCAAGCGTTTTATAACCAGTCTCAATTGCTTTCAAAGGACCGGCGTATCGTGAATGGGAAAGCTTAGTCTTCTTTCCGTAGCGATGATTTTCGCACCACCAGTTCCGACCGTACAATAATGGTATTGGTCTGCTGCAGGTTGCTGATACCTTTCAGGTGGTTGATCAGGTTGCGGGCCGCAATCTCACCCATATCAATACCCGGGTAATTGATGGTGGTCAGCGTAGGCTCTATCAGTTTGCCGATGGCATCGTTGTTAAAGCCAACAACCGCAATGTCAGCGGGAATAGAAACACCGGCTTCTTTTAAGGTGCGCATGCAAACGGCTGCTACAAAATCGTTGGTGCAAAACACACCGTCGGGCATGGGCTTCATGGCCATGATCCTATTGGCAGCATCAATACCCGCCTGTTCGCTCAGGTCACCTACCAGCAGCAGGCTTTCGTCATACGGCAGCTCGTTATCGTAAAGGGCATCTTTGTAGCCTTTAAAACGTTGTGCGTAAACGTTACGGGCCAGGCTGGAGGTAACATGCACAATGCGTTTGCAGCCCTGGTTGATGAGGTGTTCGGTGGCAATGTAGCCACACTTGGTGTTGTCGATCACCACTACCGTTTTGGAACCGTCCTGCTCCACGCGGTCAAAGAATATCACCGGCACGCCTTTTTCGTAAAAAGGCTGAAAGTGGTCGAGGTTTTTGGTGTCAAAGGAAAGGGAGGCGATCAATCCGTCCACCCGTTTTTGAAACAGGTTGGCCGCGTTGGCCGCTTCTTTTGTATAGCTTTCCGAGGAGTGGGCAATGATTAGGTCATAGCCCGCTTCAGTAGTCACCTTTTCAATGCCGGCGAGCACGGAGGTAATAAAGTTACTGTTCAGCTCATGCACCATTACGCCAATAGTGAGGGTTTGCTTTTGCCGAAGGTTACGGGCAAAATGGTTGGTGCGGTAACCCAGTTGCTCCACCATCTCAAAGATCTTTTTCTTTGTTTTTTTGGAGATGCCGGGATGGTCGCTCAGGCCGCGGCTGACCGTTGCCGGCGAAATCTTGAGCTTTTTGGCAATGTCGTAAATGGTGACTTCCTTGTCTTCAGGCATACAATCGTTTACGTGTTGGATGATATAGCTAAAATAGATTTTTTTTCAAAAAAATTATGTAATCGGTTGCATAAATTATTTTTCTGCCTAAATTCGGTTCTGAAAGAACAGTTGTTACAACGGCTTGCTGAATGAAAATGGCCCCAAGGGCTGCGTGAACAGCGGTGACAGGTAAAGGTACAGGACACCGGTTCACAAAACGATTGGCTTTGGCAAAGCAATGCACGAACAGCTTTCGCTCATTTTTCATCCCTAAAACAGCAGTCAGCATTTTGTCCGCTTATTCCACTTCTGCCGAAGTTTCGTTGGGCGAACCCTTTCGTTCCGTAACAGGACAGCGGGTTGCCTGCAAAAGCCGTTTGCGTTTACCGCTGTGGCTCCTGGCTGCAACCATTTGCCTGGTTGCCTGTAAAAAAGAAGCACCTGCCCCGGCACCACCGCCAGCACCCCAACCGCCGCCGGTAGCCCAGCCCGACCTGACCACGCCCCTGAAAGCCGAAGCTGACTTTCCCATTGGCGTAGCCGTTTCGTATACCGGCATGATGAACGATGCCCGCTACCAGGAAATCGTCAAACGCGACTTTGATGCCGTGACCTTTGAATACAACATGAAACACGGCGCCATTGTGGGTGCCAGCGGTACACTTGATTTCAGCCAGGCCGATGCGCTGGTGGACAAGTCTACGGCCGCCGGTGTGGCTGTTTTTGGGCATACCCTTGTGTGGCATCAAAACAATAATGGCGACTACCTACGTTCGCTGGGAACGACATCGGCTGCCAGCGGTCCAGACCTCCTGGCTGACCTTAACGGCAAGTTTGAGAACAGCGGCAGCGGCACAACACCGGCCACAATTTTCCAGAGCTGGTTTGGCTCTACCGGTGGCAACGGCGCCGCTACGTTTGAAAGAGAAACCAGCAGCCCGCATCAGGGCAGCGGGGCGTTGAAAATAACCGTAACCACTCCCGGCACCAATCCCTGGGATGTACAATATTTAAATGGCGACTGGAAGCCAACGGCAGGAAAAACCTATCAAATAAAATTCTGGGTAAAATCAAACGGCAGCGGAAGCTTCCGGGCCATCAACCAAACGCCCAATGCGGGCAGTCCGCATTTTACGCAAATGACGGTAACGCCAACTGCAACCTGGAGCGAAGTCGTATGGAATTACACAGCACCGGCCGGCGCCATCCAGTTTGGCTTTCATTTTCCTGCGGCCGGTACGTTTTGGATCGATGCCGTTACCATTCAGGAAACATCCCAAACGCCGGTAAGCCCAACGGCGGGTGCACAGAAGCTGGATGCGGTGATGAAGGAATGGATACAAACCGTGGTGAACCGGTATAAAAGTAAGGTTCGTGCATGGGATGTGGTGAACGAGCCGTTCACCGATGGAACGCCCGTGATTCGCAATGGCAGCAATTCAACCGGCGATACCTATTACTGGGCGCAGTTCCTGGGCCGGGATTACATTGCCAAAGCTTTTCGGTATGCAAGGGAGGCCGATGCCACCGCCGATCTTTACCTCAATGATTATAACCTGGAATACAGCCCGGCCAAACTCGACTCCATCGTAGCCCTGGCCAACGAGTTAAAGGCAGCCGGCGTACCCATCACCGGTGTGGGCACACAAATGCATATTTCCACCACGGATTCGTACAGCAATATCGACCAGATGATGCGCAAGCTGGCTTCTACGGGGTTGAAGGTGCGGGTTTCGGAACTGGATGTAAAAGCCGGTAATGGCGGTGCGGCCGGAACGCCACCCGGTGCAGCGGCCCTTGCCAGCCAGGCAGCCATGTACAAACACGTGGTGAGTTCTTACCTGAAAAACGTGCCGGCGGCACAACGGGGAGGCATAACCGTATGGGGTGTTACCGACAATACCAGTTGGCTGTACAATAACGGCGCACAGTATCCTTTGCTTTATGATAAAGATTATAACCGCAAGCCGGCCTACGGTTCGTTCCTGACGGCCTTGCGGGAGAAATAGTGCCGGCTCTTGCCGGGAAAGCTGTCAAGAGAAGTACATTGCTTTTAGTAGTTTAGATGTTTTATATATGTTATTACTCGGAATCGATCTAGGAACCTCGTCTATCAAAGCGTCGGTAGTGGATGCCGCCACCGGCCGCTGCGTAGCTTCGGCACAGTATCCCGAAACGGAAGCCGATATTATAGCACCGCAACCCGGCTGGGCAGAGCAAAGTCCCGACCTCTGGTGGGAGCATACCAAGCAGGCCATTTTAAAATGCAACAGCAGCGGAACCTACGATCCCAAAGACATTGCGGCCATTGGCATTGCCTACCAGATGCATGGTTTGGTGCTGGTGGACAAAGATCAGGAAGTGCTGCGCAATGCCATTATCTGGTGCGACGGTCGTGCCGTGGGTATTGGTGAAGACGCTTTTGATGCCATTGGCGAGGAGCGTTGCCTTTCGCACCTGCTCAACTCACCCGGCAATTTTACCGCGGCTAAGCTAGCCTGGGTAAAAGAGGCGGAGCCGCAGCTTTACGAACGTATCGACAAAGTATTGTTGCCCGGTGATTTTATCAGCATGAAGCTGACCGGGGAGATCACCACCACGATGTCGGCGCTGTCAGAAGGCATCTTCTGGGACTTTGCCAACAACACTGTTTCCCGTGATGTCATGGATTATTTCGGGTTTGACGAAAGTCTGCTTCCCGACGTCCATCCCTTGTTCGCCCCGCATGGTGGCGTTATGGCCGATGTGGCCGAACGGCTGTCATTAACGCCGGGCATTCCCGTTACCTACAAGGCCGGCGATCAGCCCAACAATGCGTTTTCGCTGAATGTGCTGAACCCGGGTGAAGTGGCTTCTACAGCCGGAACCTCGGGAGTTATTTACGGCGTAAGCGATAACCTGCGCTATGATAAGCAATCCCGCATCAACTCGTTTGCCCACGTGAATTATACGCCGGAGCAACCGCGCATTGGCGTGCTGCTTTGCATCAACGGTACCGGCATCTTCAACCGCTGGATACGCAATGCCGTGGGTGCCCAGCACAGCTACGAAAGTTTGAATACCGAAGCGGCCCAGGTACCGGCCGGCGCCAACGGCCTGCTGGCCCTTCCCTTTGGTAATGGTGCCGAACGCATGCTGAACAACCGCACCATTGGTGCGCATTTTCATAACCTTGATTTTAACCTGCACACCGCGGCACACCTGGTACGGGCAGCGCATGAAGGCATTGCCTACTCGTTTCGCTACGGGCTGGACATTATGCGGGAGAACGGCATGAGCCCCAGCATTATCCGGGCAGGCAGGGCCAATATGTTTTTAAGCGAAGTGTTCACCCAGTCATTTGTCAACGCCACCGGCGTGCCGGTAGAATTGTACCAATCCGATGGCAGCATAGGGGCAGCCCTAGGTGCCGGCGTTGGGGCAAAGATCTTCAGCGAACCGAAGGAAGCTTTTGCTGGCAGAAAGCCGCTGACCCTTGTAAAGCCAACGCAAACGGCCACCTACGATGCGCTTTACAGCACCTGGAAAGACCTGCTGAAAACGCAACTGCAAAAAACAACCGCATACAAACAAACCGTAAACGTATAACCAGCATAAAACAAAAACAATGGAAGCAATTGCAACAAGAACATTTTTTAAAAATATCCCGCAGATCAAATACGAAGGTCTGGAAACCGACAATCCTTTTGCCTATCGTTGGTACGACGAGAACAAAGTGGTGGCCGGCAAAACCATGAAAGAGCATTTTAAGTTTGCCTGCGCCTACTGGCACTCTTTTACCGGAACAGGCAGCGATCCCTTTGGCGGACCAACGCATCTTTTTCCCTGGGACGAAAGCGGCGATGCCCTGGAGCGGGCCCGTGCCAAAGCCGATGCGGCCTTTGAATTCATTGCGAAGCTTGGCCTGCCGTATTACTGCTTTCACGATGTGGACGTGGTAGAGTATACCGATGACATTGCCGAAAACGATCGTCGCCTGCAGGCCATGACCGACTACCTGAAGCAGAAGCAGCAGGAAACCGGCATCAAGTTGCTCTGGGGCACGGCCAACCTTTTTTCGCACAAGCGCTACATGAACGGTGCTGCCACCAACCCCGATTTTCATGTGCTTACGCACGGTGCCGCACAAGTGAAAGCGGCCCTGGATGCTACCATTGCACTGGGTGGTGAGAACTATGTTTTCTGGGGTGGAAGGGAAGGCTATATGTCGCTCCTGAACACCAACATGAAGCGGGAAAAAGAACACATGGCCCGTTTCCTGCACACGGCAAAAGATTATGCCCGCAAGCAGGGCTTTACCGGTACCTTCTTTATCGAGCCCAAGCCGGCCGAACCTTCGAAGCACCAGTATGATTTTGACGTGGAAACCGTAGTAGGCTTCCTGCGCCAGTACGATCTGCTGAACGATTTTAAGATCAACATTGAAGTGAACCATGCCACGTTGGCCGGTCATACGTTCACACACGAACTGCAGGCAGCCGCCGATACCGGCGTACTGGGTTCTATCGACGCCAACCGCGGTGATTACCAGAACGGCTGGGATACCGACCAGTTTCCCAACAACATCAACGAACTGGCCGAAGCGATGCTGGTGATCCTGGAAGCCGGTGGCCTGCAGGGTGGTGGTGTGAATTTCGACGCCAAGATCCGTCGCAACTCCACCGATCCCGCAGACCTGTTTCATGCGCACATCGGTGGCATCGACACCTTTGCAAGAGCCTTGGTTGTTGCCGATGCGGTGCTGAGCAAATCCGAATACAAAGCCTTCCGCCAGGAGCGTTATGCTTCATTCGACAGCGGCGAAGGAAAAGCCTTTGAAGAAGGCAAGCTTTCACTGGAAGACCTGCGCCAGTACGCCATCAGCCATGGTGAGCCCGAAGTACGCAGTGGTCGCCAGGAGTGGCTCGAGAACATCATCAATCGCTATATCTGATCCTCCTCAACCTTACTGTCCAGCACAGGGCAGTAAGGTTTTTTTCTCGTTATATAGTTGCGAAGACTTATTTTGTATCCCAAACCTATTTATTCCTAAAGAACGCTTATGTCGCAATTGCACTTGAACGACTACCTCGTCTTCATTGTTTACTTTATTGTGGTAGCCGGCTATGGATATTATGTCTACCAGAAAAAGAAAAAAGCAACCGTCTCCGCCTCTCACGATTATTTCCTGGCCGAGGGTTCGCTGACCTGGTGGGCCATTGGCGCTTCGCTGATTGCCTCCAACATTTCGGCGGAGCAATTCATTGGCATGAGCGGCAGCGGTTTTAAAATGGGATTGGCCATTGCCACCTACGAATGGATGGCTGCCGCCACGTTAATGATCGTTGCCATTTTCTTTATTCCTGTTTACCTGCGCAACAAGATCTACACCATGCCGCAGTTCCTCAATGAACGGTACAACGGTACGGTGGCCATGATCATGGCGGTCTTCTGGCTACTGCTTTACGTAGTGGTGAACCTTACTTCCATTCTTTACCTCGGGGCCTTGGCCATCAACAGCATTTCCGGTATCAACATTACGCTATGTATGTACCTGCTGGCTGTCTTTGCCATCTTTATCACACTGGGTGGGATGAAGGTGATCGGGTACACGGATGTGATACAGGTTTTTTTCCTTATCCTCGGTGGCTTGGTAACTACCTACCTGGCCCTCAACCTTGTTTCGGAAAAGTTTGGCACTGCCGGAACGGTCAATGGTTTTAAGATCATGACCCAGCAGGCCGAAAGTCATTTCCATATGATTTTCGATCAGTCGAACGAAAACTACATGGACCTGCCCGGCCTGACCGTGCTGGTGGGCGGTATGTGGATCGTGAACCTGAATTACTGGGGCTGTAACCAATACATTACCCAGCGTGCCTTGGGTGCCGATCTGAAAACGGCCCGTTATGGTATCCTGTTCGCGGCTTTTTTAAAATTGTTGATGCCGGTGATCGTTGTGCTTCCTGGTATTGCGGCCTTTGTGCTGCACCAGCAAGGCAGCTTTCAAACAGAACTGTTGCAGGACGGTGAGATCAATCCCGACCGGGCTTACCCCGTTTTGTTGAACCTCTTGCCGGTAGGCTTGAAAGGACTGGCGTTTGCTGCGTTAACGGCTGCCATCGTGGCTTCGCTGGCGGGCAAGGCAAACAGTATCGCTACCATCTTTACCTTGGATATTTATAAAAAGAAGATCGCACCGGAAGCATCGGAGAACAAAATGGTTTCTATCGGTAAGATCACGGTGATCGTTTCCATGATCCTTGCCGTGATGATCGCTCCCATGCTGGGCATCGATAAAAAAGGAGGCTTCCAGTACATCCAGGAATACACCGGCTTTGTATCGCCGGGAATTTTTGCCATGTTCATCCTGGGCTTTTTCTGGAAAAAAACAACCTCCAACGCAGCGCTTTTTGCCACCGTTGGCGGCTTTGCGTTTTCCATCTTTTTCAAGTTCCTGCCCAACTTCATGGACCTGTCGTTTTTAGAACGCTTTGGTTTTGCCAAAGCCAATGCAGCGGGAGTTTATGAAATTCCCTTCCTCGACCGCATGGGGATCGTGTTTGTTATTTCCATCCTGGGTATGGTCCTGATCAGCCTGTGGGAAAACAGCCGCGGTGTTCAGCCCAAAGGCCTGGTAGTGGACAAACAAATGTTCCGCATGTCGCCAGGATTTGCCGTGGGTGCCCTGTTGATCTGTGGTATCCTGGTAGCGCTGTATTCAATTTACTGGTAATAGAAAATTCGAACCATTCATAAAATACCGGCTTGTTTACAGGCCGGTATTTTTTTGGGGAGATATGGTTTCCCGCAGAATAAATAATCCGTAACAGTTCCGGATTTATCTGCTTTTTGCAACGTTAATTATGTGTGATAAGAAGACGGACGATTCTCGTGCATTTGATTTCCCTTCCTGGTTAAAAATGTACAAGCATTGGTTGAACAAATAGGGGTTTGTCGCTTTGGGTTGCCTTAACTTGCCACTACCATATTCCTCTTCAAATGATCAAACGATTTCTTTCTGCCGCTTTGTTAGTTACGGTTTGTCTTTCTGCCTTTGCTGATATACGCCTGCCGGCTATCATCGGCGACCACATGGTATTGCAAGGGGCCACCAACGTTACCTTCTGGGGTTGGTGCGATCCCGGTGAGAAAATTTCCATCCGCACCGGTTGGGATACCACCACTTATCGCACAACAGGAAACTCCGGCGCTACCTGGAAGCTGGTTTTGCCCACCCCAAAAGCCGGCGGTCCTTATACCATCACTATCAGCGGGAACAATACCCTTGTGATTCAGGATGTGCTGGTAGGCGAAGTTTGGCTGTGCAGCGGGCAAAGCAACATGGAATGGGCACCGGCCTGGGGATTGCCCTACGAAAAAGAAGTGGCCGAAGCAACGGACAGGAACATACGTTTTTTTGCCGTGCCGCGAACAACAGCGCAGTATCCGCAGGACGACGTAAAAGCAAGATGGGTAGTGTGCACCCCGGAGGAAATGAAAAAGTTCAGCGCAGTTGGGTATTTTTTTGGGAAAGCCATAGCAGAAAACAGGGCTTTGCCGGTTGGGCTTATCGGCTCGAGCTGGGGTGGTACTCCCGCTGAAGCCTGGACGCCGGATTCAATTGTTCGAAACGACCCGGCGCTGTCGGCGGCCGCGCAAAAACGAAAGCCTTCCAACGGCTGGCCCATTGTGGCCGGGGCAACCTATAACGCCATGGTATACCCGCTACAACAGTATGCCATTGCCGGCGCCATCTGGTACCAGGGCGAAAGCAATGTGGGTACCTGGGACACCTACCAGCCTTTGATGGTAAACATGATCGAATCCTGGCGCCGGGGTTTTGGAAAAGCCTTCCCGTTTTACCTGGTGCAGATCGCACCCTTTGCCGGTTACGGAAGCTATCCTTCTTCCGCTCTCCTCCGGGAAGCGCAAACAAAAATTGCCAGCCATCCCAACACGGGCATGGTGGTTATTCACGACCTGGTGGACAATATCAACGACATTCATCCCAAGTTAAAAAAAGAAGTAGGGCAGCGGCTGGCGGCCCTGGCGTTGACAAAAACCTATGGGGTGAACGGACTGCAGGCAAGCTATCCGCAGTATAGCAGCATGGCGGTGGAAGGCGACAAGATAAATGTTGCCTTTACCAATGCCGAAGCGGGATTGACGGCCAGGGGAGGAGAGCTCACGGAGTTTTTTATTGCCGGTGAAGACAAGGTCTTTCATCCCGCAAAAGCTGTGATCAAAGGAACATCGGTAGTGGTATCGGCCAAAGGCGTGAAAAAGCCGGTTGCGGTTCGGTTTGGCTTTAGCAATGTGGCCATGCCTAACCTGTTCAGCAAAGACGGCCTGCCGGTAGGTATTTTTCGAACCGACAACTGGGATGTGACTGACAGCACTGCAAAATAATGCTGATCGTATTTTTCGAAGCCTGTAAGTAGTCATGCCTGCAAAGGCGGAAACAGGTGCAAATGATCAGGGCTTTTCGCTACTTTCCATAAAACGGCCAGGCAAATGAATACAAACGCTTTTTTGATTGGTGGGTTTCTCCTTGTATCGGGCATCATCGACGCCAATCTGGCCGCTGCGCAAACGGAGAGCCGCCTGGCCATTGCAAGGGCGATGGAGGCCTCCCTGCAAACAGAGTTGCTGAACAAATGGTACCCGCAGTCGGTCGACAGCCTGCATGGCGGTTTTCTCAGCACGTTCACCTATGATTTCAAACCAACGGGCCCGCAGGATAAGTTTATTGTAACACAGGCCCGCCATACCTGGACAACGGCCAAAGCTGCACTGCTCTACCCGGAAAGATCATATTATCTCGCCAGTTCCAAATGGGGCTTCCGGTTTTTGCAGGAGGTGCTATGGGACAAAACCTACGGTGGTTTTTATAATCTTGTTACACGCAATGGAACAGTAAAACCTGCAGGCAAAGCAGACAAAGAAGCGTATGGAAATGCCTTTGGTATTTACGCACTGGCCGCCCACTACGAAGCATCCCGCGATACGGCAGCATTGAACATGGCCAAGAAAGCATTTTACTGGCTGGAAGAGCACAGTCATGACCCGGTTCATGGGGGCTATTTTCAACACCTGCAAAGGGATGGCACGCCTGTGCGGCGAGATGCCACGGTTCCCTCCACGTCGGACCTGGGTTACAAAGACCAGAATTCTTCCATCCATTTACTGGAAGCCTTTACGGAGCTATACGGCGTTTGGAAAGATTCCCTGCTACGGGAACGCCTGCAGGAAATGCTTTTTCTTATCCGCGACAAGATCACCACGCCGCAGGGCTACCTGACGCTTTTTTTTACGCCGGACTGGAAACCTATCACATTTCGGGATTCCACCAAAGAAGCGATTCTGCGTCACAAGGGCCTCGATCATGTTTCCTTTGGCCACGATGTAGAAACCGCTTACCTGATGCTGGAAGCCTCTCATGCCCTGGGACTGAAAAACGATACCCTTACCATTACCGTTGCCAAACGGATGGTGGACCATGCCCTGCGTAACGGCTGGGATACTGCCGTTGGTGGCTTTTACAACGAAGGGTATTATTTCAAGGGAGAGAAAGGTATTTCCATTCTTTTTGACAGTAAGAACTGGTGGGCACAGGCCGAAGGGTTAAATACCCTGCTCCTGATGGCAGACCATTTTCCGGATGATCCAATGCGGTATGAAGAAAAGTTCAGGAAGCTGTGGGCCTATTGCCAAACCTACCTGATCGATCACGTGCATGGCGATTGGTTTGAAGAAGGATTGGATAAGGAGCCGCATCGCAAGACTACCCTGAAAGGCCATATTTGGAAGGGCACTTATCACCATTTCAGAGCGCTGGCGAATTGTATCAAACGACTGAGATCGAAGGGAGGAGAATAAGATATTGTGATATTGGTAATTCGATCATCCGTTCCGTAAAGTCCGAAGCAGTAAGAAGTATGCAGTAAGAAGTAGGCAGTAGGCAGTCAGCAATATTTCAATATCCCAATATCCGCCTTTCCTGTCACACAAACGCCCTGATCCCCGACGCATTGTACTGTTCTCGGAATTCCTTTGGGGTGCACTGCTTTTTCTTTTTGAACACCCGGTTAAAATTGGACATGTTGTTGAACCCGCAGCGGTAGGCAATCTCGCTGACGCTTTGCGTCGTATCAATTAGCATCCGCGAGGCATGTCCCAGCCTGATCTCGTTCAGCGTTTCCACGAAAGTTTTCCCGGTGCGTAGCTTGAAGAACCGGCTGAACGCCACCTCCGACATCGAAACCTGTTTGGCCGCTTCGCTCAGGGTGATTTCTTTGTCGAAGTTTTTGTTCAGAAACCCCATCACATTGTCGATGCGCCGGCTGTTGTAGGTGATGGAATCCGCAGCCTGGAAAGAGATGTCTGAAAGAATGCGCATGTTGGCCGAAGTGGAAAGAATATGAAGAATGGACAACAATTCAAGCACCGATTCAAACCCCGATTTGTTTACGAGGTTAAGCACCCGCGGCATAATGGCTTCGGTCACTTCTTTTGAAAAAAGAATGCCTCGTAACGATTGCTGGAACATGTTCCGGATAAGGCTCATCTGGTTGCGCTGCAAAAATTTTTCATCCAGCAGGTCGCGGTGAAACTGCAGGGTGATCTCGTGGATCTCGCTGCTTTTGCATTTGTGTGTAAACCAGCCGTGTTGCAGGTTGGGACCAACCAAAACCAGTTCCAGGTCGTCTATGGTTTCAAAATGTCCCCCAATCACCCGCTTGGCACCTTTTGCATGCTGAATAAAATTCAGCTCAAACTCTTCGTGGTAATGAAGCGGAAAGGAGAACTCGGATTTGGTCCGGGCAAGAATAGTAAAACAATCGCTTTGGGTAAGCGGCGTGATTTCCCGCAGGAGATTTTCTTTCATGTAGCAAACACTTAAGGACGCTTCTAAAATAAGCAATTGAGTTAAGATAGTACCACAATCGGTTGCATATTTCCTTTTTTTCTTAGAACCCTTACCTGTATTGTGTTTCAGCCTTTCGGCCAAATATTGCGTTTGCAAAACATGTAAAAAAATACATCTCTTTGTTAAGAAAGTATCACATGCGAATAGGTAATAAAAATATTTTTGATACAAATAAGTAAGCTATATGAGAAAATGCCTGTGCCTTAGGGTGCATCTGCTTTTGCTATTTGCGCTCCTCTCAACTCTCGCTTTCGCTCAAGGACGAACTCTTACCGGAACCATTACAGACGACAAACAAGCCCCGCTCGCCGGCGCTACCGTTTCCGTAAAAGGAACAACGGCGGTTACCACCAGCGATGTGGCAGGCAAGTTCTCTATTAATGTTCCGCAGGGCGGCCGTACGCTTGTCATTTCTTTTGTTGGCATGCAGCCACAGGAAGTGACCATTGGTACCGGCAACGTGGTGAATGTTTCCATGCAGGCCAGTGCAGGTGCCATGGCCGATGTGGTGGTGGTTGGTTATGGCCGTGCCAGGAGGGCAAACCTTACTACGGCACAAACCTCCGTTTCCGCCAAGGAAATTGAACGCACAGTCAACACCACGGTTGAGCAGGCGATCCAGGGACGTGCCGCCGGTGTGTATGTAACGCAAAACTCCGGTCAGCCGGGTGGCGGCATCTCGGTCAACATCCGTGGTGTGAGCTCCATTACCGGTAATACCGAACCGTTGTATGTTATCGACGGTGTGCAGTTGCAGGGCGGTGGAACCACCAATTCCTCCAACCCCCTGGCTTCACTCAACCCTTCTGATATCGAAGACATACAGATCTTACAGGGGCCTTCCGCAACGGCTATTTATGGTTCCCGCGCCACCAATGGCGTTATCATGGTAACTACCAAGCGTGGTAAAGCAGGACAAGCTGTATTTAACTACAATATTCAGTACAATGTACAAACCCCGCCCAAGGCCTTGCCGGTGATGAACCTGCCGCAATATGCTGCCATGCGCAAAGAGTTTCATGCCCTGGCCGGTGGCACCACGCCGCAGGAGTTTTTAGATCCCTCCATCCTTGGTCCTGGTACCAACTGGCAGGACGAGCTGTTTAACAACGCAGCCATGCAAAAACATCAGTTGAGCCTGAGCGGCGGGAGTGCCAATACTACTTATTATATGTCGGGTGAATACCTGAAGCAGGATGGCGTGGCCATTGGTTCCGGTTTCGACCGCTATGGCTTCCGGGTGAATTTGGAAAACAAGCCGCGGGAGTGGGTAACGTTGGGTGCCAACCTTAGCTTTAACCAAACCAACGAAAAGCTCACTACCAGCTCGGAAAGCGTTATTGCTGATGCCCTGCAGATCACACCACAGATCCCGGTGAAAAACCTCAACGGCTCCTGGGGCGGTGGGGATGACGTGAATGGTGCCACGCAATTTGCACCGGTGAACCCCATTGCCATTGCCAGCCTGCGCACCAATACCAACCGCAGAAGGCAGTTCTGGGGTGGGTTGAATCTTGCCCTGAATCTCACCAAAGGCCTTACTTTCCGCACTTCCTTCAACACCGATATCAACTACTCCAATTCACTGTACTTTAATCCAACTTACCGCATTGGCTGGGCCGTGAACACATCGGCTTCCCTGACCAATAACGTGAACATGAGTACGTACTGGAACTGGAACCAGTTGCTGGAATACACAAAGCAGCTGGGCAAGCATAATTTCACCTTGATGGCCAGCCATGAGTCGCAGGAATCAAAATGGCAGAACATTTCGGCCAGCCGCTCGGGCTTTCTTACCAACGATGTATTTGACCTGAGTGCCGGTGCTGCACCCGGAACAAACGGTGGCGGTTCAGGTCCCTGGGCCATGGAATCTTACCTGGGAAGGATCAACTACAACTACGACAACCGTTACCTCCTCACCGGTACCTACCGCAGGGATGGTTCAGCTGTTTTCGGTCCGGAGAACAGGTGGGGTGCTTTCCCTTCCGTGTCAGCCGCCTGGCGTGTTTCACGGGAGAGCTTCTTCAATGTTCCTTTTATCAGTGAATTAAAGCTGCGCTACGAAACCGGTATCACCGGTAATCAGGGTGGCGGAACCGGCATCTACTCACCGCTGAACTCCGGTATCTCTGACCTGGGAAGCGGCTTTTTGCCTGGCCGTTATGGCAACCCTGCCCTGCAGTGGGAAGAAACAAAAACAGATAACATCGGTTTGAATCTTGGCTTGCTGAACAACCGCATTACCATTGAAGCTGATTATTATGTAAAAAATTCGAGCAACCTGTTGATGGATAATCCCCTGCCTTTTTACATGGGTACAAGCGGACAAGGCTCAGTGGCCAACCCGCGGGTAAATATTGGTGAATTGCAAACAAAGGGCTGGAGCCTTACCATCAATACTACCAACATCAGCAAAAAAGATTTCCGCTGGGAAACAAACCTGAACCTCTCAAGCTTTGAAACAGAAGTAGAGAAGTTCTACAACGAATCGGCCGTGGTTGACCGTACCTCTACCTGGTACGACAACTGGTCTCAAACATGGACGCAACGTGCCGCCGTTGGACTGGCGCCCTGGTTGTTCCGTGGTTATATCTATGAAGGATTGTTTCAGTCGGTGGAAGAGATCAACAGCAGCCCTGTTCGGGTTGATGGTAACGGCAACCGTTATCCTACCGATCCAACCGGTGTTTGGGTAGGCGATGTGAAATACAAAGACGTCAATGGCGATGGCAGGATTGACTCCGGTGATGAAACCTATATCGGCAATCCCTGGCCAAAGCTGTTTGGTGGTTTTACCAACAATTTCTCCTACAAAGGATTTGACCTGAGCATCCTCGTTACCGGCACATCCGGCAACGATATCTATAACATGCTGGCCATGGTCAACTCTAAAATGGGCCGTTTTTATACCAGCCGTAACCTGATGACGGACGTGATGAATTATGCACGTTTGGAAGACCAGAATTCAAAGGTTGTTATTCTCAACCCAGAGACCAATGTTCCCCGGATCACCGGCTCACAGATTCCCAATGACAACAACTACAATGTGATCAGCAGCCGTTGGGTGGAAGATGGTTCTTTTATCCGGTTGAAGAATGTGACGCTTTCCTACAACCTTCCGAACGACCTGGTTCAAAAACTGAAAGTGGTAAGGGGCGTACGGGCCACGGTGGGTGTACAAAACCTGCTTACCTGGACGAAGTATACGGGCTACGATCCCGAAGTGGGAGCTTCTGTTGGCGCCAACGTAAATGCGCAAAACCAGGCCATTGGACTTGATTACGGCCGTTACCCGCTAACCCCCATTTACTCATTCAGCCTGGGTGTAAACTTTTAAAAATCAGCAAATGAAACGATTTACGATAAATAACAGAACGTATTTCTCCGGCTTGCTATTCGGCATACTGTGCCTGGCCGGGTGTAAAAAATCCTTTTTGGAAAGGCCGCCAACCGATGCCATTGTAGACGCCAATTTTTACAAAACAGATGAGCAATTGCTGGCAGCATCGTCACTGCTGTACAACAAGGTTTGGTTTGATTACAACGAAAACCCTGCGTTTAGCTTTGGCGACATTCGTGCAGGTACGGCTTTCCGCGGCTATAACGAAAGAGGAAACGTGGAGTTTAACACCACCGACATCACACCGGAAAACCGACGTGCCTGGTCTTCGCTTTTTGTTGTCATCGGGCAGGCCAATCTTTTAATTGCCAATGTAGCCCGTTACGCCGGTTCAGGTGTTTCCGAGCAGGCCAAACGAACAGCCAACGCAGAAGCCCGGTTCATGCGGGCTGCCGCTTACCGCATGCTGGTCATGAACTGGGGTGAAGTTCCGATCATCGAGAACAACCTCGAGTTGCTAAACGATCCCACTGTAAAAAAGCACACCGTAAAAAGCATCTGGCGTTTCCTCACAAGAGAGATGCGTGCAGCAGCGGAAGCCCTGCCTGCTGAAACAGTGCCCGGCAGGGTAAGCAGTTGGTCGGCCGAAGGTATGCTGGCCCGCTTTTACCTGACCCGTGCCGGAGTTGAGGCCAATGGCGCTTCCCGCAACCAGTCTTTCCTGGACAGTGCCAAGTATTATGCACAACGGGTGATCACGCAAAGCGGTAAAAAACTGTTGCCGAACTACGGCGACCTGTTTAAATATCCCTACGACAACAACCAGGAATCCTTGTTTGAGCTGCAATGGACGTTCTTGCCAGGCGGTCCCGGGTATGGTTTGGGCAACGGAGCCATTTCGCATTTTAATCCCAGCAACGAGATCAGTGCGGAAGGCTGGGGTGGCGACAAAGCTGCTACCTGGTGGATGCTGAGCCAGTACGAAGGCATTACCGCTTCGGGTGATACCATGCTCTCTGGCCGTACGCTCGACAGAAGGCTGAAAGAAACCTTTATGTTCCCCGGTTTTGTTTATCCTGAGATCACCCGTACTGTGGGTGGTGTTGATACCAAACCCTATATCGTTCAGTACACCAATGATGCCTCACGCAATTTTGCCAACATCAAAAAATACGTGGTGGGACAAGGAAAGGATATTGGCATCCCAACCATCGAACCGCAGCGTTATCCGCAAAACACCTATATGCTTCGCCTGGCTGAAATGTACCTGGTGTATATCGAAGCCACCCTTGGCAACGGAACCTCAACGGTTGATCCGCAGGCGGTGCAATACCTGAATGCCCTGCGTAACCGGGCGGGAATGCCGAATTACACCGATCAAAACGGTGCAGCACTTCCCATTACGCTGGACCTTATCCTGAGTGAACGCTTTAAGGAGTTTGCCATCGAAGGCATGGCCTGGTACGACCTGGTGAGCCTGCACTACTGGAACCCGCAAAAAGCCTATGATATTCTCAATTCGCAGGACAGGGGCTTTTACTGGATCGAGCCGGATGTGCGGAATGCGCAGGCCAACAACTGGGTGATCAAAAAAACGCCATGGGCGAACCCACCGGCCAACCCCAGGAAGATCAATGCGCATGCAGGCAATTTCCGGATACCGATTCCGTCTGTAGAAACAGCACAGGCACCGTGGTTGAATGAACCTGCTGTTGAGTACCCCTAAGCCGAAACCTATTCTTTCCAACTTATTGCAAGTGATATGAAAAAGATACAAAAAACATTGTTGCTGCTGCTGACAGCCTTTGCTGTGATCAGCGTTTACACGTCGTGTAAAAAAGAAGACCTTCCCAACGGGGGCGAACCACGCATTACGTATGTAAGGGTAACGGCGCCAGAATCCTCCGACTCGCTGTTGGTGGGTGCCGGCCAGGGTCAATTGATTGCCATCATGGGCGAGAACCTGCAGGATGCCGTAGAGGTTTGGTTCAACGATCAGAAGGCGGTACTGACACCTACTTATATCAGCAAAACCTCTATCCTGATCAGCGTACCCACAAGAATTCCTTCTACGGTTACCAATAAACTCAAGATCGTCTTCAAAAACGGCAAAGAGCTGGAGCATGAATTTGAAGTGCAGATCAGCAAGCCTACCGTAAGCAGCATGCTCTCCGAGTTTGTGAATGAAGGTGACGTAGCCGTTATCCGCGGTAATTATTTCTACGAGCCGCTGACGGTAACCTTCACCGGTGGCGTTACCGGTGAACTGGTAGAAGTAAAAGACCAGGAGATCCAGGTACGTGTGCCGGCAGGCGCCCAACAGGGACCGATAATCGTAAAAACAAATTTTGGCGAAACAAAATCCAATTTCTGGTTTCGCGATAACCGCAATGTTGTTATCAGCAGTGATCCGTATGAAGGCTGGTGGAATTCGGGTTACGTGGTGACCAACCCGGGCCAAAACGATCCGCCCAAGATCAATGGCAACTACATTCGTGTGACCAAGGTTCTTGGCGACTGGTCTTGGAACGAGATCGCCGGTGGCGATGCCGGTTCCATGCCCAACCACAGCAAGAATATCCCGGATGCAGCCATTCTGAAACCGGAGGACTACAACCTGAAATTTGAGGTGAATACCTTGAAGCCTTATAACAACAGTGTTATCCGAATTAATGTAGGCCTGTATGCACATGCAGAAGAAGACAATTCAAACTACCAGTGGAAGCCGCCGTATGATACAAAAGGGCAGTGGCAAACCGTGGTGATACCGTTTGACGAAGTGGTGGCCAGCTATGCCAAAAAGCCAAGGGTGAACCCCGCCGGTTACTGGACACGCCTGTTGATGCAGGGCCCCGGCGAACTGAATGCTGACATTGCCTTTGACACCTTCCGCATTGTTCCAAAAGTGGATAAATAAAATTCATTACGACTACAACTGAAAAGAATGATCAAGCTAACGCATACAAAGCTGCTGTCTTTCCTTTGCCTGCTGCTGGCAGTCACGGTACTATCTTCCTGTAAAAAGGACAAGGATGAACGCACCAGCCAGATCCAGTTACTCAGCTATGGCCCAACAGGCGCCATGCACGGCGATACCCTGCGCTTTTTTGGTACCAACCTCGATAAGGTAACGGAAGTGCATTTTACAGGGCCCAATGCCGTCGTAAAACAATCAGAATTTAAAAAGCAGGATTGGGAAGAACTGCTCCTGATCGTACCGGAATCGGCTGAAAGAGGCTATGTTACGCTGAAAACGCCACAGGGTGATATTGTCAGCAAAACAATGCTCAACCTGAGTGTGGAATCAAGGGTAACACAGGTTTCGGGTCCTGCCCGCCCGGGAGAAACGGTTACCCTTACCGGTAATTTTTTGAACTGGGTAAAAAGCGTAACGTTCAACAAAGACCTGGTGGTTACCAACTTTGTCAGCCAGGAGATAAACAAACTGGTTGTGACCATTCCGGAAACTGCCCAAACCGGCCGCCTGGTATTAGCGTTTGGTGGTACCGATTCAAGCACATCGGAAACGGATACCTTGTGGGTGAAATTACCGGTGACGACCACGATGTCACCTGCCACGGTTAAGCCGGGAACTAACCTGACCATCACCGGTACAGACCTTGACCTGGCCAGGAAAGTGATATTTACAGGTGTGGCTACCCCTGTCACCACGTTTGTCAGCCAGTCTGCAACGCAAATCGTTGTAGCTGTTCCTATGACAGCAAAAAAAGGGAAGCTGATTCTGGAAGCGGCATCGGGTGTACAAACAACATCTGCGGCAGACCTGGATATTGTTTTGCCCATGGCAACAGGCGTAACGCCGGCTTCTGTTAACCTGAATGGCGATGTTACCATCTCCGGTACCAATCTTGACCTGGTAAGAAAAGTGATCTTTTCAGGCGTAGCGGCACCCGTCACCACGTTTGTTAGCCAGTCGGCAACACAAATTGTAGTGAAAGCACCGGCAGGCGCCAGGAAAGGAAAGGTAACCCTGGAAGCGGCCTCCGGTGTGCAAACACAATCCACCGGTGAAATCAGCGTGGTGTTGCCAATGGTAACCTCATTTTCACCAAGCCCCGTAGAACCCGGAACCAATTTGACCATCAATGGAACAAGGCTGGATATGGTTACTTCTGTTACCTTCCAAAACGCACCTGCGGTGAATAGCTTTGTCAGCAAGTCAGCTACGCAGATCGTGGTAAGAGTTCCAACAGGTGTGTTGAATGGAAGGGTCACCCTGGGCATCTCCAATCCAACAGATACAGTGCAGTCGGCACAAACGTTGGAAATAGCCGGTGCGGCGCCACCGCCAACCCTAGCTGTGCCCCTTTATCTTGATGAAGTGAAAAACTGGTCAGGCTGGAACGGCGGCTGGGGCGGTACCAAAGTTATGGACAACACCGACCCAGTACGCGAAGGAACCAAATCCATAAAGATCACGTATAACACAGGCGGCGCTTATGGTTCGCCCTTTCAATTAGGAGCCGGTAACCTTAGCGTAGGCACCAATACAACTTTCAAGCTTTCCATATATGGTGCACCCGGTTCAAATGGAAAGACTATCCAGGTTAAGCTCAATGGTAATTCCGGTCCCGGATTTCCGCTGACTGTTGTAGAAGGAAAATGGACAGACCACGTAATCCCTTTTACATCCTTGGGTAACGTTACTTCAATCACTGAAATCTGGGTGCAGGATCAAACCAGCACCGGTGGTTATACGATCTATGTGGATGCGGTTGGATTAAACTAATGCGTCACGCCGCCAAGGGAAAAATGGCCAAAAATGGGAAGATACCTGGTGGTGTAGTCTTTATCGAAGAAGTTCTCTCCCATAGCAGCGATTACTATACTGGTTCATTTCGAAAAGAAATGAACCAGTTTTTTTAAAGGGCTGATTGTAGTAGATTGAGAGGCCTCAACAGGTAAATGACAACTACGTTTTAAAGGCGGTTTTCATTATTCAAACAAAGTGAGTATGCAGAAAGCAGTGAGGCAATTACAAACTGGGATGTTGTTGCTGGTAATTTTTGGATTGGGTTGCACACAAAAATTGAGCGTGCCCACGTCACCAGATAATACAGCTAACCAAAGCATCCGGCTGGTTGACCAAAACGCCACAGCGGAAACAAAAGCTCTTTTTCACAACCTGATGCAACTCTCCCAGAACCACACTTTGTTTGGCCACCAGCATGCCACCGAATACGGCCATGGCTGGTCGGGTGAGGAAGACCGCTCCGATGTTAAATCCGTTACCGGTTCGCACCCGGCGGTGATCGGTATTGATGTGATGGGCTTTTCGGGCCAGCCAGAAAATGCCATTGAAAAAGAAAAAGAACGGCTGCGCAACGTGGCACAGGATCACTATAATCGTGGTGGCGTCATCACCATTGCCTGGCATTTCAACAACCCGGTTTCTGCCGGTGGCTTTTACTGGAAAGATTCCGTGTCCAAACCGGCCGTGAAATACATTATTCCCGGCGGCGCAGCACACGATCAGTACAAACAGATCCTGCGCGGCATTGGCGACTGGGCCCAAACAACTAAGGGCAAAGACGGCAAGCCGGTGCCTATGATCTTTCGCCCTTTTCATGAATTTGACGGCGACTGGTTTTGGTGGGGTGCCCGACATGCTACCAAAGAAGAATTTATCAGCCTGTGGCGATTTACGGTTAGCTATCTCCGTGACAGCCTTGGCGTTCGCAACTTTTTGTATGCGTTTTCTCCCGATAACCGGTTTAACAGCGAAGCGGAATTTCTTGACCGGTATCCCGGCGATGCCTGGGTGGACATGGTAGGCATGGATAACTATGGCGACATGGGCCGCGATGGCCGCTACAACCTGGAAGCAGCTACCCGCAAGCTAAAGATCGTTTCGGACTATGCGATCAAGGCTAACAAACTGGCAGCGTTTACCGAAACGGGCCTGGAGTCCATCCCAAACCCGGCCTGGTGGAATGATGTGTTATTGAAGGTGATGAAAACGCCCGGCATGCGTCTATGCTATGTACTGGTTTGGCGCAACGACCAGCACAGTCCAACCCATTATTATGCGCCTTTTCCCGGTCACAGCAGTGTAGCCGATTTTCTGAAATTTTACAACGATCCTTATACCTTGTTTCTAACGGACTTGAAAAATATTTATCGTACTACCCGCCAGTAAAAAAAAGCAATCTTTACACCAGCCGCATGCGCTTACACCTTATCGATATTGCGTTTATTGTTTTGTACCTCGTCATGATGGTGATGATTGGCTGGTACTATCGCAAAAAGGCAAGGCTCAACAAAGAAAGCTACCTGCTTGGCGGCAAAAAGCTTCCCTGGTACATGCTGGGGCTCAGCGATGCTTCCGACATGTTCGACATCAGCGGCACCATGTGGATGGTGGCTCTTTGTTTTGTGTATGGGTTTAAAAGCATCTGGATACCCTGGCTTTGGCCTGTGTTCAATCAGGTATTTAACATGATGTACCTGAGCAAGTGGTTGCGTCGCTCCAATGCCAACACAGGTGCGGAGTGGCTGGCCACACGGTTTGGCCTCAGCGGTAAAGGTGTGAAAGCCTCGCACAACGTGGTGGTGGCTTTTGCGCTTATCGGTTGCCTTGGTTTTTTGGCTTATGGCTTTGTTGGTCTTGGTAAGTTCATCGAGATTTTTGTGCCCTGGAACTTAGTGCAGCCCTACGTGCCGTTTACGGTTTCGCCGGAATACGTAGCCCATTTCTACGGCATCGTGTTTACGCTGTTTGCCATGTTCTATTCCATCCTTGGCGGCATGCACAGCATTGTGGTGGGCGACTTTATCAAGTACACCATCATGACCATTGGTTGCATTGCCATTGGTGTCATTGCCTTTATCAATGTGCAGGGAAAAACCTTAAGTGTACCCACCAACTGGGCCGATCCTTTTTTTGGCTGGAACCTGGATCTCGACTG
This sequence comes from Flavisolibacter longurius, assembly GCA_013327885.1. Classification (GTDB taxonomy): domain Bacteria; phylum Bacteroidota; class Bacteroidia; order Chitinophagales; family Chitinophagaceae; genus Flavisolibacter. The sequence goes on from JABUMY010000020.1 coordinate 56,947, forward strand.
GTCGGGTATCCTGGCCGATGTCAACACAAAAATTGAAGAAGACAGCTTTAGTCCCTGGGGCTTTTTCTTTATGATGATGTTGTTCAAAGGCGCACTGGCCTCTTTTGCCGGACCGGCGCCCAACTACGACATGCAAAAAATTCTTTCCACCCGTTCGCCGAAAGAAGCGTCTAAAATGACAGGTTTTGTTTCCATTATCCTGCTGCCCATTCGCTATACAATGGTGATTGGGTTGACCGTCATGTCGCTGCTTTATTTTGACCAGTTGAACCTTTCCAATGGTGCCGGCGGCACCGACTTCGAACGCATTCTTCCCGCAGCCGTCAATGCTTTTTTCCCGGTTGGAATTTTGGGTCTTGTCTTAACCGGTTTGCTGGGTGCATTTATGGGAACCTTTTCGGGAACACTCAATGCGGCGCAGGCCTACATCGTGAATGATATCTACCTCAAATACGTAAATCCCCGGGCTTCTACCCGAAGGGTAATGGCCATGAATTACATCGTGGGTGTGATGGTGGTAGCCGTTGGCGTGGTGCTTGGTTTTTTTGCCCGTGATGTCAACAGCATTTTGCAATGGATCGTTGGCGCTTTGTACGGTGGCTACATTGCCGCCAACATGCTCAAATGGTACTGGTGGCGATTTAATGCCAATGGTTTTTTCTGGGGTATGATGGCGGGCATTGCAGCGGCCCTGGTCTTTCCGTTTATTTTCACTGGCTTGCCCTTGTATAACTGGCCCCTCCTGTTTTTGATTTCGGTGATCGGATGCCTCGTTGGTACGTATACGGCACCGCCAACCGATTGGGCCGTGCTGAAAACGTTTTACAAAACAGTGCGTCCCTGGGGTTTTTGGGAGCCTGTTAAAAAAGAAGTGATGAGGGAAGACCCTTCCTTTCAACCGAACCGGCGTTTCCGGCTCGATATGTTCAACGTGGTGCTGGGAATCATTGCCCAGTGCTGCCTCACCATCCTGCCCATGTACCTGGTGTTGTGGATGAAATTGCCGCTCCTTGTCACCGTCCTGGTTTTACTCCTCATCATCCTGGTATTGAAAAAAACCTGGTGGAACCGCCTCGACGAAGGCGAAGATATTTCGACTATCCAGCCGCAAGGCGATAAAAAACGAGAACATGAATACAGCATTTGACAAACGGCTGGCGGCGTTGCAAGCCGCGAGGGAAACATTGCTAACGCAAAAGAATACAAAGGAAACGTTGGGCAATGGTGTGTATGACCGGTATCAACATCCCGTACTGACCGCACAGCATGTACCCCTTTTCTGGCAGTATGATCTTGACCGGCAAACCAACCCGCACCTGATGGAGCGCTTTGGTATCAATGCCACCTTCAATGCCGGTGCCATCAAGCTGAATGACAATTATTATCTAGTGGCAAGAGTGGAAGGCGCCGACCGCAAATCGTTTTTTGCCGTGGCCGAAAGTCCGAACGGCATCGACAACTTTCGCTTTTGGGATTACCCCGTGCAATTGCCGGCGGCTGATGAGCCGGATACCAACGTGTACGACATGCGCCTGGTGCAGCACGAAGACGGCTGGATCTACGGGCTTTTTTGCACCGAGCGAAAAGACCCGGCAGCACCCCTTGGCGATGAATCATCGGCCATTGCCCAATGCGGTATTGCTCGCACCAGGGACCTCCTCCATTGGGAACGGCTGGCTGACCTGAAAACGCCTTCGCCGCAACAGCGCAACGTGGTGCTGCACCCCGAATTTGTGCAGGGCAAATACGCCTTTTATACCCGTCCGCAGGATGGCTTTATCAATACCGGAAAGGGCGGCGGCATCGGCTTTGGCCTCAGCGCCTGTATCGAATGTGCCGTGGTTGACGAAGAGATCGTCATCGACCCCAAGCAATACCATACCGTGTACGAAGCCAAGAATGGCCTGGGGCCGGCACCTCTCAAAACAAGCAAGGGTTGGCTGCACGTGGCACACGGTGTACGGAATACGGCTGCGGGTCTCCGTTATACGCTCTATCTTTTTATGACCGACCTGCAGGATCCCACGAAAGTGATCTACAAACCGGCGGGTTATTTTATGGCGCCGGAAGGAGAGGAGAGGGTTGGCGATGTGTCGAATGTGCTCTTTAGCAATGGCTGGATCGCTGACGACGACGGAACGGTTTTCATTTATTATGCTTCGTCGGATACCCGCATGCACGTGGCCACATCAACGGTGGAAAAGCTGCTGGACTATTGCATGAACACGGCCGCAGACGGGCTTACCTCTGCCGCTTCCGTGCAAACGTTAACCGGCATTATTGCAAAGAACAAAGCCATAACAGGCCTTCTTCCCCAAACAGCAAAAATGTCTTCGGCAAATGCTGGATAAAATCGTAAAAGGATCGCTTTTCAATCTCCTTTTAAACAGGCATGGAAAATAACTTGCTACAATACAGGGAAGAAGTCACAAATGAGTTGCACAACATCCTTGCCTACTGGATAAAGCATACGCCTGACAATGCCAACGGCGGCTTTGTCGGGCGGATCGATCATGACGGCACCATTCATGCCGATGCACCCAAAGGTTCGGTGCTCAACAGCCGCATCCTGTGGAGCTTTTCAGCGGCGTATAACCTGACTGGCAATAACGAATACCTGGCCACCGCCGAAAGAGCATTTGACTACCTGCTGCATCATTTTTTCGATCCCAATTTTGGCGGTGTGTACTGGACGGTTGATGCGTCCGGCAAGCCACTCGATACCAAAAAGCAGATCTATGCGCTTGCCTTCGCCATTTATGGTGCCAGCGAATATTTTTTGGCTGCCAAAGACGAAAGGGCGAAGGCGCTGGCGCAACAACTTTATTACGACATTGTAAAGTATAGCTACGATGTAAAGCATGGCGGTTATCTCGAGGCCTTGTCGCAAAACTGGCAGGAGCTGGATGACCTGCGGTTAAGCGCCAAAGACGCCAACGAAAAAAAATCCATGAATACGCACCTCCATGTACTGGAAGCGTTTACCAATCTTTACCGCATTTGGCCGGATGAAGATTTAAAAGAACGCATCGAAGAACTGGTGACTTTGTTCCTTGATCGCATCATGGGTGAAGACAATCACCTCATTTTATTTTTCAGCGATCGCTGGGAACCTCGCTCCCGCATCATCTCTTATGGCCATGATATTGAGGCTGCCTGGCTGGTGCAGGAAGCCGCTGCATTGGTGGGCAATGAAACACTTCTTTCACAGGTGAAAGAAAAATCAGTTGCCGTGGCAAAAGCTGCGGCCGAAGGCCTGGATAGTGATGGCGGTCTTTGGTATGAACACGACCGGGCAACGGGTCATACGGTTCGTGAGAAACACTGGTGGCCGCAGGCGGAAGCCATGGTTGGTTTTCTCCACGCCTGGCAGGAAAGTGGCGATGAGAACTTCCTGCAACAGTCCTGGCAAAGCTGGAACTTTAGTAAAGCTCACCTCCTGGATAAAGAAGAGGGTGAATGGGTGTGGGGCGTGAAAGAAGATTATTCGGTGATGACCGAAGAGGACAAAGTGGGTCTTTGGAAATGTCCTTACCATAACAGCCGCGCCTGTATGGAAGTGATCAGGCGTATTTCAGCAAGGCCGTAGCCGCAACAGGACAATAGCCGGCAACCATTAAAATCAAGCATATGAAAAGTTCTTTTCGCGACAACGCTTTGACTTTTCTTTTCCTGAGCAGCCTTCCGTTTATGACGGCGGCGCAAGGCAATGGCATCTTCGAAGACCGGGCTGATATCGGGCCTGTCCTGCACAAAGGCGGCCTGGTGTACAACAAAAGCAGCGGTGAATACCTTGTTTCCGGCTCCGGCGCCAACATCTGGGCAGCTGCGGACGAAGCCCATTTTGTGTGGCGAAAACTAAAGGGCAATTTCATTTTGCAGGCAAGGGCAAAATTTATCGGCGCCGGCGTTGACCCGCACCGAAAGCTGGGCTGGATGATCAGGCAATCCCTGGCAACCGACGCGGCAACGGTGATTGCGGCCGTTCATGGCGATGGACTGGCTTCGCTGCAATACCGGAAAGAGACCGGTACAGCCATTGCAGAGACAAAGTTTGCAACCACGGCGCCGGATGTCGTTCAGCTTGAACGGAGGGGCAACCAATTCATCATGTCCGTTGCCCGGTCCGGTGAGCTTTTTTCCGTACAAGAGGTGCAGGATATTGATTTGGGTGACGAGCTATACGTGGGTTTGTATGTATGTGCCCATAACAAGGACGTGGTGGAAAAAGCCATTTTCGATAACGTACGCATTGTGGTGCCGGCAAGGGAAGGCTTGGTGCAATACCGCGAATTCCTCGGCAGCAACATCGAACTGTTTGAGATGGCGACCGGTAAGCGACGCGTTGTTTACAGCGAGCCTTTCTCCCTGCAGGCACCCAACTGGATGCTGGACGGCAAGTCGCTTCTTTACAACAAAAACGGCCGGATCTTTCAATTGGACCTGGCCAGTAAAAAGGTTTCAGAACTCAATACGGGTGCGGTACAGAATAACAACAACGACCATGTCATTTCCTTCGATGGAAAAATGCTGGGATTGAGTGCCACCAGCCCGGATAAAAAATACAATTCTGTTGTGTACACGGTGCCCATCACGGGTGGCGATCCAAAACAGGTAACACCTGTCGGACCTTCTTATTTACACGGCTGGTCGCCGGACGGCAGGTGGCTGACGTATACGGCCCAAAGGAATGGCGATTTTGACATCTATAAAATTCCTTCGGAGGGCGGCGAGGAAGTGCGCCTCACTACCGCACCGGGGCTGGATGATGGCCCGGAATACAGCCCGGACGGCGCCTATATTTATTTTAATTCGACGCGGAGCGGCCGCATGCAACTCTGGCGCATGAAGCCTGACGGTACAGCACAAACGCAAATCACAAATGATACGCTGAACAACTGGTTCCCGCATCCTTCACCAGACGGAAAGTGGCTTTTGTTTCTAAGCTTTCAAGCTGATGTAAAGCCAGACGAGCATCCTTTTTACAAACAGGTCTACCTGCGCATGATGCCGATGGAAGGCGGTGAGCCCAAAGTCCTGGCTTACCTCTATGGCGGCCAGGGTACCATCAATACGCCATCCTGGTCGCCCGACAGTAAACAATTTGCCTTTGTATCCAACTCCGGTTTATTGCTGGAATAAAAAATAAGAAATGATCATTCGAAACAGCCTTTTCTTTTTTGTAACGACACTGCTTTCTACACTAATCAATGCGCAAATTGGCAGCAACCGCATTCAACTAAACCAGGTGGGTTTTTACAGTGCTGCACCCAAACTTGCGGTGGTCACCGGCAACACAAGCGCCACGCAATTTTCCGTAACCTCACCGGATGGTCGCACCACGTTTTATACCGGCAAGTTGTCGGGTGAAAAGAGCTCGAAGTATTCATCAACCCTCACAAAAACGGCGGATTTCAGCGCCTTTAAAAAGAGTGGGAGCTATGCCATCACCATTCCAGGTGTGGGCACATCTTACCCCTTTGCCATTGGGGCCGATGTGCATGCAAGTGCCGCCAAGGATGTGTTGAAAGCGTTTTATTTTATCCGCTCTAACACGCCACTGGAAGAAGCCTATGCCGGCAAATGGGCAAGAGGGGCTGGCCATCCCGATACGGCGGTGCTGGTGCACCCTTCTGCGGCAACGGAACTGCGCCCTGCGGGTACTGTCATCTCTTCTCCCGGTGGCTGGTACGATGCCGGCGATTACAACAAGTACATCGTTAATTCAGGCATTACCATGGGAACGCTGTTGGCTGCATACGAAGATTTTCCGCAGTATTTTAAAACACTTTCTGTTGCCATACCGGAAAGCGGCAACGCAGTGCCGGACATCCTGGACGAAGCGGTTTACAACCTGCGCTGGATGCTCACCATGCAAGACGGCGCCAATGGCGGTGTGTACCACAAACTAACCAATGCCAGCTTCGATGGCATGGTGATGCCCGGCGTTACCAAAGAACCACGTTACGTGGTGCAAAAAGGCACGGCTGCCGCGCTGGACTTTGCCGCGGTAACAGCCATGGCTACACGTATTTTAAAACCCTATGCGCAATCTTTTCCCGGTCTTGCCGACAGTTGTCTCAACGCCGCTGAGGCGGCCTGGAAATGGGCAGGAGAAAATCCTGCCGTCCGTTACAGCCAGCAGGAGATGGCTCCCAAATTTGACCCTGACATCACCACCGGTGAATACGGCGACCGCAATTTCAATGACGAACAGCTGTGGGCTGCAGCAGAGCTCTTTGCCACTACCGGTGAGCAAACGTACCTGGATGCTGTAAAGGACAGGATGAAGGATGCTGTGCCGCTGCCTTCCTGGGCTAATGTGGCCATGATGGGTTATTATACAATGATCAGGATGGAAAACAAATTGCCCGCCGTGGCGGCGCCTGTTGTTGCTGCTATGAAGGATACGGTGCTGAAAAGAGCAGCAACGTATTTAGCGAATGTGCCGGCCAGCGCCTTTGCTACTGTGATGGGACAAACCGCCCGGGATTTTAGCTGGGGTGGAAGTTCGGTGGCGGCCAACCAGGGCATGCTGTTGCTTTATGCTTATAAGCAAACAAAGGATAAAAAGTTTTTGCACGGCGCCCTTTCCAATCTCGATTATTTGCTGGGACGTAACGCCACCGGTTATTCGTTTGTAACAGGATTGGGCAGCAAACGGGTGATGCACCCGCACCACCGCCCTTCGGAGGCCGATGGTGTGGTTGACCCGGTGCCGGGGCTCTTGTCGGGCGGTCCCAACCCTGGTATGCAGGATAAATGCACGTACCCTTCAGCCGAGCCCGAACTGGCCTTTGTGGATAATGTTTGCTCGTATGCTTCCAACGAGATCGCCATCAACTGGCAGGCACCGGCGGTATACCTTGTGGGAGCGATGGAAGCCTTGAAAAAGCACTTCCGTAACTGAGCAAAGAAGATGGCTTTACACGTTTTATTTAACAGCGTTACTTTTTACATTGTTAATAATCAGGATAGCGAGGCTGCCTTTTTTGGTCCCGCTTTATCTTAGCGAAAATACCACCATGAAAAAACGACTTGGTTTTGCTGTTGTCTTTTTCGTTTTCCTGTTCAGCGCTTCTGCACAAAACCCGGTTAACTGGACCAAAGAGCAGTTGCTGGAGCCGGCAGCACTCGCCGCAATGATGCAGTCGAAAAAAGACCTGCCGGCGCTGATCTCTGTTGGTCCTGGCGCCACCATTCCCAATTCCATTCACATAGGCCCTACCAATGATGCCGATAACCTGGCAAACCTGGAAAAAAAACTAAAGGCAATGCCAAAAAGCGCAGCGGTAGTGATCTATTGCGGATGCTGTCCGTTTGAAAATTGTCCCAATGTGCGGCCGGCGATAGCCATGCTGAAGGACCAGAAGTTTACCAACTATAAATTGCTCAATATTCCCCGCAACATCAAAGCCGACTGGATCGACAAAGGCTACCCGGTTGCAAAGGATTAAGTTCTTTGCGTAGCAGAAAAAAGGGAAACAGCAAAAGCGGTTTCCCTTTTTTAATTTTTACATTTGACTCTTTGCTTACACTATGCAACAGATCAACACAGCCATTCTTTCTTTTGGCATGTCAGGGAAATTGTTTCATGCTCCTTTCCTGCATGTACACGAAGGGTTCCGTTTTTATGCCGTGCTGGAACGCAGCAAGAACCTTGCAGAGGAGATCTATCCCGATGTAAAAACCTACAGAACCCTTGATGACCTGCTGGCCGACAGCGCTATTGAACTGGTGGTTGTGAACACCCCCAACTACACGCATTACGACTATGCGAAAAAAGCCCTCGAAGCCGGCAAGCATGTGATCGTGGAAAAACCTTTCGTGGTAAACAGGGCGGAAGGCGAGGAGCTAAAAGCATTGGCAGAAGAAAAAGGCCTCTTGCTTTCTCCCTACCAGAACCGCCGCTGGGACAGCGATTTTCAAACCGTGCAGAAGGTCATTGAGGATGGCTGGTTGGGCAATATCGTGGAAGCCGAGTTTCATTTCGACCGTTTTAAAACAGAGCTCAGTCCCAAGCAACACAAAGAAGTTCCCGGTCCGGGTACCGGTGCCCTCTACGACCTGGGTGCCCATATCATTGACCAGGCCTTGCTCTTGTTTGGCGAACCGGAAGCCGTGTTTGGCGACATTCGCATTGTTCGTCCTGTTTCAAAAGTGGATGATTATTTTGAAGTGCTGCTGTATTACCCGCAATTACGGGTGCGCCTGCACGGTAGTTACCTGGTAAGAGAGCCCTTACCTTCTTATATTTTACACGGCGACAAAGGATCTTTCCTGAAATGGCGGGCCGATGTGCAGGAGGCTGCGCTGCTGGAAGGGCATCCCCCTGGCACTCCCGACTGGGGCGTAGAACCGGTAACCGAAAGAGGATTGCTGCACACGGAAAGAGACGGTGCCGTTATCCGCGAAACCGTTCCTACGGTACTGGGAAATTACCTTCATTATTTTGACGGCATTTACGAGGCGGTACGCAACGGCGCTCCGTTACCCGTAACGGCTGGCCAGGCTATCAACGCCATCCGTGTGATTGAAGCGACCTTTCAAAGCAGCGAAGAAAAAAGAGTCATTCCTTTCGACCCCAAAAAATAACAAAGCAGCAAGAAGCCTGACCGCAACACCTTTTGTTTTTACGCTAATTTGCTTTGCATGAAGATCAGGATAAGGGAAGAATCGCTTTTTGCCCGCATTGCGGCCCGCAAGTTGAAATGCAATACGGTGGCGGCTGTTTTTGGCAGCACCATTCATCTCTGGAATGTCAGCCGTGAAGACTTCCTGAAGCGAACTCCCTGGGTGGTACACGAAATTGAGCATGTGCGGCAGTTTCGGCGTTACGGCTACTTGTGGTTCTCGGTTTTGTATCTCTGGGAAAGTGCCCGCAAGGGGTATTACAATAACCGCTTCGAAGTGGAAGCCCGGGTAGCGGAAAACGGTGTTCTTTGCCTGGATGGAATTGAATTTTTGTAACACTTCTTTTTTTAATTGCTCAACGAACTACATTCTCGATAATGCGAAAACTTGTTGCCGGTTTTGCTGCCAGTGTGGATGGCTATATTGATGGTCCTGATGGCGGGCACGATTGGATCATTGTGGATGAGAAGATCGATTTCGCTGCCGAGATGAAACGTTTCGATACCTTCTTTTTCGGCCGCCGTTCTTACGAAGCTGCAAAGTCGCTATTCGAGGAGCCGGTGCAAGGCATCACCAACTATGTTTTTTCCAACACGCTTTCAGCCGCAGACCCAAACTTTGTTTTGGTCAGCGGTGATATCGAACCCAAAATAAAATTGCTGAAAGCAGGACCGGGGAAAGACATTGCACTGTATGGCGGTGCCACCCTGCTGGCCTTCCTGCTGAACCGGCAGTTGGTGGACGAACTTTCCATTTCCTTTCTCCCTGTTTTGCTGGGTAGCGGAAAGCCGATGGTGGACCTGTTGCAGCAAAAGGTTTGGCTGCGTTTCAACAACAGCCGCCGCTACGAAAACGGAACGCTGGTGGTAAATTATTCGGTGCGTTACAACCAGGAGCCCTAAGATATCTTTGTCCTCTTTAAAATTTTTTTATGCGTGTATTGGCATTGAGTAGTTCCCGTGTTGGCAATGGTGGTTACCTGGCCGCAGCTGTGCCGCTAATCGAAAACTTTTTAGACAATGCTTCTTTGCAGGTGGCTTTTGTACCGTTTGCAGCGGCGGATGGCGATTATGAAGCCTATGTGGAAAAGGTTCGGGAAGGGCTTGCCGGTCTGCCGTATACCATCAACGTAGTGGAACCTGCTAACGGGCAGGAATTGATCAGCAACTGCGATGTGATCATGGTGGGCGGTGGCAATACGTTCAAACTGCTGCACGACATTTACCACTACAACCTGTTTGACCTTATCCGGCAGCGGGTGCAGGCCGGTGTGCCCTACATTGGCTGGAGTGCGGGTGCTAACCTGACCGGTAAAACCATTTGCACCACCAACGACATGCCCATCATACAGCCGGCGGGTTTTACGGCCTTTGGCTTTTTCCCCTTCCAGTTGAACCCGCACTATTACAACGTGCAGATAGAAGGTTTTCATGGTGAAACAAGAGACCAGCGACTGACGGAATTTTGCCTGCTCAATACCGGTGTGCCGGTGGTAGGCCTTCCCGAGGGATCCGCACTACAACGGGTTGATGATAACTTGCATTATTGGGGTGAAAGCGAAGCAGTGGTTTTTCTTTCCGATGGCGAAGAGCCGCTCCCGGTAAAAACGGACCTGCCATCCGGCGCCGATCTGGCTTACTTGCTGAAGGGACTGGAGAGGTGAGAGGGTAGACGAGAAACGAGAGACGTCAAACGCTAGACCTCAGACGTTAGAAGAGAAACGTCAAACGTCGAATCTTAAGGCCTGCGTCTTTAAAGACTTTTAGTCAGCCAGACTTTTGGCTGTTCCTGTTGCTCCGCCGCTTTGGCGCGGGGATCAAATTGATTTTGATGTAACGTGTATCGGCTTTAGCCGAACCGGTTCGGCTAAAGCCGCTGTTGGGAATAACACGTTTGTTTTCTTTTCCCCGCGCTAAAGCGGCGGGGCAACTGGAGGGAGCAGTATCACCACCCTTTCAACTGCATTTTTTTAAGGCAAGTGCTTTCACCATCCTTGCGTTTTTACCGTTACAATGGTGATTGAGGTTTTCTCAAAGCAAAAACAACATTCAATTGTCCAACATCTAATAATTCAAGATCCAACTATCGATTAACCAATAGCCAATAACTTTTTGACTTTTAAACCCAGGATTGAACAATGAACAATGAACATTGAACCTCGAACTGCAAACTAGAAACTACAAACCACAAACTTCTAACTTCGAACTTCAAACCTCGCACCTCAAACCTCCCCACCTTCCTTCCTATCAGAATGCCCCAGGCTTTTTCCCGGGTTGACCAGGTCTCTCACTTTTTGCTTTATCTCCTTGATCTCTGCAAAGCCACCATTTGCCTTCCGGTCAAAAACAACATCGCTATCCACCGTTATCGTGTAACGTCCCCTTACTTCCGATGGCCGCAGCGTTACACCGGCAAGGTCTTCGGAAAACGTAGTTAACAGTTCCTGTGCCATGTAGGCGGCCCGCAGCAGCCAGCCGCATTTGGGACAATATTCAATGGTAACAACCGGCTTTGTTTTCATTTGCAGATTTGTGTTTTAACGTTAGTGTACTGCTTTTTGCAATCTATCCTTCAAAATTTACATTCCATCAATTTTGGCTATTCGGGGCAGAATTTACGATGCAGTTTTGATGAACTCCCGTTCAAGGACTGCTTCGGCTACCGCGACCCTGCCATGTGTTTGTTGACCTGCCGGAAATTTCCTTACCCTTTTGAAGGCAGCGATGGCTCCTGCAACAAACCATTAAAACAATAAATATGCGCCATTTTTTACCCGCTCTTCTTTTTAACCTGCTGCTTTTTTCTGTAGCCCAGGGGCAGATGACAAAACTGTCGTCGAATACCAGCCTGGAAGTGGAAGTCCCGCTAAGCAAAACGAAAACCATCCTCGTGGAGTCGGGTTTCAAAAAACTTTGGGTTACCGATGCCACCACGGGTGGCACTGTTAAACTATCCGACAACATTATGTACGAGGAAGTGGGCGGTGTATTAAACGGAAAATTCATTTTTGCAGCAACCAATGCCACGTATGGCTCCGAACTGTGGATCACTGATGGCACACCAGCCGGCACCAGCCTGCTGAAAGATATCGTTCCCGGCCCTGCCGGCTCAGAGCCGAACGATGATTTTGTACTGCACAATGGTTACCTGTATTTTTCGGCAAGCACACCGGAACATGGCCGTGAACTTTGGCGTACCAACGGTACAGAGGCTGGCACCACAGAGGTTGACGACCTGACTGCAGGACCCGCAGGCAGCGGCATTAAAGGCTCGTTTAACCTTTTTTCGGCTGGCGGTTACCTGCTTTTCAACATGACCACTACAGCAGAAGGCTATGAACTTTGGCGTACCAATGGCACTGCCGGAGGAACCGCTATGGTCAAGGACATCAATCCCGGAACAGCCAGCTCGGAGATCAGTACATATACGTTATTCAACAACCAGGTGTTTTTTGCTGCTAAAACGGCTGCCAATGGCGTAGAGGTTTGGAAAACAGATGGCACAACCGGCGGCACGCAACTAGTGAAGGACATCCGCCCCGGTACCCCATCAAGTTTGAACATTTCCATTGGCCTTGGCACCACTAACTTTTTTGCCACGTATGCGCTCAATGGCAAATTGCTGTTTATGGCCAATGATGGTGTACATGGTGAGGAGATATGGGCAACGGACGGTACGGAAGACGGCACCTTCCTGTTGAAAGATATTAACGAGGAAGCTGCTGTTTCTTTTATTTTTTTATTTAACGGCGTAAAGGTTGGAAACCGGCTGATATTTACAGCCTACCAAACAGAAAGCGGTTCCGAACTTTGGGAAACAGATGGCACAACCGCTGGTACCAAAATCTTCAAAGAAATTTTGCCAGGGATGGACGGTGGCATTCCATCGTTGCTGCCCTATTTAACTTTTACCGGTACCAGTGTTGAACAAAAGCTTTACCAGGACAAATGGTTCTTTTTTCTGTTTAGCTTACCCGCAGATGGTGGTGTAGAGTTGTGGAAGTCGGACGGAACGGATGCAAGTACGGTAAAAGTAAAAACGTTGCGCACGGAAGACAGTGATCCCGGTTCTGTATCCTATGTGTACACCACGCAAGGTCTTTATTTCACAATTGATGATGACGCCGATCTTGGCAGCGAATTATGGAAAAGCAATGGCACTGATGCAGGTACCAGCCTGGTTGCTGATGTCAACCAGGGTCCAGAGGATAGTGAGCTTTTCTTTTCTTTTTTCCCGGTAAACGGCTATTACATTTTTACCGCCACCGATGGCGATGATCCGTTCAAATGGGACCTCTATCGCCTCGAAGGCTCGCTGGTACCCATGCCGGTGAAGCTCGAAAGCTTTACCGTAAGCCTGCAGGCTGCAGATGCAAAGCTTGACTGGGTAACCTCGCTGGAAGAAGGAAGCCGCGATTTTGTGATTGAGCGCAGCGATGATGGCAAATCCTACACCGCTATCGGCACTGTGGCAGCGGCCGGCAATTCTTCGCAACGCAATACCTATCGCTTTACCGATGCCGGGATAGGCAACAGCGGAAAGGCTGTTGTTTACTACCGCCTTCGCAACCGCGATCTTGACGGAAAGGAAACCGTAAGCAAGGTTTTATCGCTCAACCTGAAACCAACCGCCGGGCTGCAGGTGCAGTTGCTGGGCAACCCGGTGCAGGGTGACATCCGTCTTTCGCTTAATCGCACAGCAGCGACGGTGTCAATTAAAGTACACGACGCTGCCGGCAAGGTGGTTCGCAGCCAGCAGGTAAAATCCGAAAGCGGTACGCTTACCATCTCTGCAGCCGGCCTGGCACCGGGCTCTTACTTCCTGGTAGCAGAAACCAATGGCGCCAGCAGCGTAGTTAAATTTATCAAGCAATAACTGCGTATTGCAGTAGCAAAAATGTTTCTACATAAAAAGCAGGCTCGCCATGGCGAGCCTGCTTTTTTTTATAAGTGTAAAAAGAAAAATGCTGACAGTAAGGTCATAAAAACTTGCTGCAACGAAAGGGTGCATTCTTTCATTAAAGAATTCCTCATTTGTTTTATGGGTACCAGCAATACGAAATAAAAGCATGTCTATCCACCTCCTAAACGGTCCTTCGTCTCGCTGTAAAACAATTTTGCGTATGCAAAACATACTATTGCAAACAACTGTATCGAAGCAGAAACAGCCCATTGGATTAGAACCAATATCCTAATATCTCAATATCCCATTATCACTCACCGATATAGGTTGCAAAGTCCATGACCTTTTGCTGCGCCTTGCGTTTGTCGCCTTCGTTTTTTACCAGGATAAAGCTGTAGGTGGTTGCGGTTTCGGCTACTTCCGTAAACAGGGTTATGGAAAAATTCAGCCCGCCTTCACAGTCGGACAACATGCGGAAGAGTGTATGTTCCGTTTTAATGCTGTCGATGCTGTAACAGTCTTGTTTTCTTTCAATCCATTTGGCCACCTTATCGGCTGCGGCAACTAATGCATCTCTTTCGGCCGTGTAAATTGGGAAGGTCCCTTTTAAATAATCCTGCGTGGTGTACACGTCAACGGATTTGAGCGGCTTTTTCAGGGCTTTGTCAACAACAATAAGAGGGGTTGGCGCACCGCTAAGCAAGAGGGAAAGAGCAACAAGGAGGAGCTTCATGTTGTGATGATTTTGGCGTGAAGGAAAAGTTTGCTGTGTCTTTGTGCGGCTTTCTCCCGGAAAGATAAAATCCGGCTTTGCCCCTCACAAGCAGTTTTACACCAATTGGGCCGGTTTAGCATGGAAAACAATGATCAGGAAAATGAGTGGTCTTGTTTCACGGTTGGAGCTGTTTTTATGCGCTTAAAGTTTGCCTTGTTGTAATTGGAAAAAAGTAAAAAAGCTCCTTCTTTTTGATAAGCGGCAACACTTCTCTGTAAAACAGAACAGGCAGTAGAAACTGCCTGCGATAATTTTAACTCTAAAACAAAAATGGATCGATGAGAACAAAGATCCGCACATGAGAATACCTGCAAGTTCGGTTGCAACGAAACCTTTCCGCGGATGACTTTCCTCAGTCATGCCAATTGCTGTATGAAGTGCGGTTCTCCGGCACTGAACCGGGTAAGCTCATCCTTTTAAACAGCAGGCTCATTCATTTTGCTTGCAATTATTTGCGGTGTTTTAATGCGGATTTTCTGCATTGCATACTTGTTGTATATCGATCGGGGAAGATAATCGCCCCATCCTTTTGAATGGTCTTGTAAAGCTCGTCCTGCCGGCCCATTTTGCTTTTGCTGGCTGCCTTCTGTTTGGTTACAAAGGCGGCGCTTACCATTTATCTACAAATACATCCGAACGCATAATTCCACTATACGAAGTGCGTCGTGCAGGTTAGATTTGGCTACACACACAAACTACCTGGTTGGGGAGCGTATGATCAAAGACCAACTTTTCAAACGACTCGTGATTCCGATTGTTGGTGCGGTGGTTCCTTTTTTGACCGGGATCATTCGCATGCCGGGAGAGAATCTTCCCATCACGCTGCTGGTGGTTTTTTATTTCATTGGCGTTACGTTTGCCGCCTGGCACCTCATTGTGAAACTGGTGGCGGACCTGCGCCGATCCAACCTTCTGAAAAACACCGTTTTTTTAAAGCTGGCAGTCTTGCTGCTCACCGGGAGCCTTGCCGGTGCCGCCGTTTTTTTTACCGCCACCTGGATCTGGCAAAGCCTGTTTTCGCAGGTAGCTGATTCCGGCACGCTGTGGAATGAAGCCATAGTGGGAGGGGTGTTTGGCCTGGCACTGGTGTTCGTATACGAGATCATTTTTTTAAGCCTGGAAAAGGCCCTGGATTCAAGGGTGCTGGAGCAGGTAGACAGGGAGCGGCTGGAAGCGGAGATCAGCGTCTTGCGCAGCGAACTGGACCCGCACTTTTTTTTCAACTGCATGAACACCCTTTCGCACCTGGTGCGCAACGATGCCGACAAGGCTTACCAGTTTGTGCACAATCTTTCCAGCGTATACAAATACTTTTTGCGCAACAAGGAAAAGCAGTACGTATCGCTGCAGGATGAGATGGACTTTCTCGACAACTATTATTACCTGTTGCGCATCCGCTTTGATGACAACATCCGGATAGAGAACAAGCTTGACGAAGGCGGCGACAGCATCGCCATTCTGCCCTGCACCTTGCAGGTATTGGTTGAAAATGCCATCAAGCATAATTTTTTTTCGGAACGGGAACCGCTAGTGATCTCTATTTTCCGGAACGGTAAATTCATCAATGTATCCAACCCCGTGCGGCCAAAGCTGCATGCGGCCGAGTCAACACACATCGGGCTGCGGAACCTGAAAGCCCGCTACCGGATCATTACCAATCAAAATGTGCAGGTGCTGAGCACCGGAAACCGCTTCCTGGTGAAGCTGCCTATTGTTACACCCCAAAATCCAACAACATGATAAAAGCAGTGATCATTGAAGACGAGAAAGAAGCTGCCGATTATTTAGGTGCCCTCCTCAAAGAAACGGAACCCGGCATCACCATCGAAGCCGTTTTACCCAGCGTAGAAAAGGGCATTGCCTACTTCTCCGGCAATGGGAAAGTGGATATTATTTTCAGCGATGTGCAACTGCAGGATGGACTGTCGTTTGCCATTTTCAATACCGTAAAGCTCACCGTTCCGATAGTGTTCATCACCGGCTACGACCGCTTTATGATGGATGCGTTTGAGAATAACGGTATCGACTACCTGTTAAAGCCCATTTGCAAGGACGACCTGCAAAAAGCTTTGGGTAAGTACAAGAGTTTTGCCCAGCATTTTGCAGCCGAAAAGGCTGATGCTTCCTTTAACCAGTTAATGCAGTATGTGTCCTCACGCAAGCGGTCGCGGATCCTGGTGCGCAAAGGAATTGAGAACATCACCATGCAGCTTTCGGAGATCGTGCTGTTTTTTACGGAGAATAAAATAGTGCATGCCATCGACCGCAACGGCCGCAAGTACATGGTGGATAAAAACCTTTCGGACCTGGAAGCGGAACTGGATGACAACATGTTTTTCCGTGCCAACCGCCAGTACATTTTAAACATCAATTTCATCAAAAGCTTCAAGCCTTACGAACGGGTAAAGCTTTGGGTAGACCTCAATGTTCCCGACATTGACCATTCCATCATTGTAAGCCAGGAAACTGCGCCTTCGTTTCGTAAATGGCTAGTTGAAGCCTGAGGTAGAGGTAGAGGTTAAGGTTAAGGTTAAGGTTAAGGAGGAGTTATTGGCTATTGGCTATTGGCTATTGGTTATTGGTTATTGGTTATTGGTTATTGGTTATTGGTTATTGGTTATTGAAACCCTATAAGGTAGGGCTGGATACAAATCGATTTTTTTCTGCTACTCCGAAGGAGTACCGTGTTTATAGAAAAAGATTTAGAAGAGGTAATTGGCTCCGAAGGAGCCACGTGTTACTGTATCCGTTACTTTGTTCTGTACCCAATTCCCACCATGCCCTCAAAAAAACACGGTGGAAAATTGGATTGGAAGAAATGACAAGCTCCTGCTTGCAACAATTGCCGTCCAACTATGCATAGCATTGCTCAATGCTATGTCATGGCCTATTGAAAACGATCCTTATTAAACCCATTTTGAAATAGCTCACTATCCCACTATCCCATCTAATGAGACCACAGTTGTAGAGCAAAGCCCGGACGTTGCTTCCGCTGCATTTGGTTGCACGGCTTCACGCCTTCAATTTCATGCTTTGGGTCAAAACCGTCATTCCTCGAAACGCACCTCTCTCATTGCCGACGCCCAAATCCACAACTTGCTTGTCTTACCCATTATCAGTAAACGTTAACCCCAAAATTTATGCGGAAAATTTATTCTCTTTTGGTAGGCTGTGCCCTTTTGCTGCTTGGGCAGGCATCGGCGCAAACAAAACAGGTGCGGGGCGTGGTAACCGACAGCATTGGCAATCCCCTGTCAAATGTGTCGGTGCAGGTACGCAATACAAATGTGGGCACCCGCACCAGCGAAACCGGCGCTTTTGCGCTGGCCGTACCTGCAAACAGCAACGAACTCCTGGTAACCTCGGTTGGTTATGAAGACCAGGAAGTGGCCATTGGTGACAGGGAAAACATTTCCATTACCCTGCGGCCCGCCCGGCAAACCGCCATGCAGGAGGTGGTAGTTACAGCCATGGGCATTACCCGAACGCAAAAATCACTCGGTTACAGTACCACCCGCGTCGGCAGCGATGAATTGACAAAGGCCCGGGAAACCAACGTGGTGAATGCATTGGCCGGTAAAGTGGCCGGCCTGCGTGTGTCTTCGCAATCCGGTACGCCGGGTGGCTCTTCCAAGATCATCCTGCGCGGACAATCATCATTTGGCGGTGATGCCTCCGGAGGCCAGCCCATTTTTGTGGTGGATGGCTTGCCCATTGATAACCAGTCGCAGCAACTGGCCACTGCACCCAGCGCCGTGCCGCAGGGCACCGCCGGTGTTGACTTTGGCAACCGTGCCGGCGACATCAACCCTGATGACATCGAATCCATCAACGTATTGAAAGGTGCGGCAGCAACGGCCTTGTATGGTGCCCGGGCAAAAAACGGCGCCATCATCATCACCACCAAGCGCGGACGCCGCGGAGGCTCCGTGGTGCGCTTTAATTCTTCGGTGCGTTTTGACAATGTATTGAAACTGCCCGATTATCAGAACGAATATGCCCAAGGACAATACGGAGTCTATTCGGTAAACAACACCAATGGCTGGGGACCAAAGATCAGCGAGGTGCAGGACCGCACTTTCCCAAACTTTAAAGGCGACCAGGTGACCCTGCAGGCTTACCCCGATAACGTAAAGGATTTTTACAAAACCGGCGGCAACTTTATCAATTCCCTTTCGTTTGAAGGCGGTGGCGATGCCGGTGATTTTCGACTGGGTTACACCAACAACTACCAGACAGGCGTGGTGGAAAGCCAGTCGTTCCTGCGCAACAGTGTCAACCTGAATGCAGGCCGTGCCATCTCCAGCAAGTTTGATGTTCGCACAACGCTCAATTACGTCAGCAGTGTTGGTAAGAACCGGCCGATCCAGTCTTCCAATAACAGCAATTCGCTGACGCAGATCATTCATTTTCTTCCACGCACGGTGGATATCGATGCCCTGCGCAACAATTACGAGGATCCTATAACCGGCCAGCAGATCAACCTGACACCGGCCAAAACGGGCAATAACCCTTACTGGGTGATTAACTACAACACATCGGAAAGCAGCGTGGAGCGTATTTACGGCAACATTGTACTGAGCTACAAGCCACTTCCCTGGCTGACCATTTCCAACAACTTTGGAAGTGATGTGTATGCCGAGTTCCGCAAGCTGGTAACAAGACCCGGTACGGCCGGCCAGTTGCAGGGAAATTTCTTCCAAGCCAATTTGTACAACCGTGTGCTGAACAACGACTTTATTGTAACCGCAGACAAGCGGCTTACCAATGACTTTACGTTACGTGTACTCGCCGGCGTGAATAATTACGAAGCCTTCTATCGCCGCGACCAGTCGGATGCGCAGCAACTGACGGTTGACAAATTGTACACGTTCAGCAACGCCGCTTCCATTACCACTACCAACACTTCCAACAAACGGAGGATCATTGGTGCGTTTGGAGAGATCGGTCTTTCGTACAAAAACTTTCTCTTCTTGAATGCAACGGGACGCAACGACTGGAGCTCAACGCTGCCCGTAGAGAACCAGTCTTATTTCTATCCTTCCGTAAGCTCCAGCTTTGTGTTTACCGAAGTATGGCGGCCGAATTTTCTTTCGTACGGTAAGATCCGGGCAAGCTGGGCCAACGTAGGCGGCGATACCGAACCCTATCAACTAGCCTTCGCCTACACGCCGGTGAGCCAGATCTTTGCACAGTACGGACAAGGCTCGCAGTTTCCGTTTGGCGGTGTGCTGGGCTTCTCGGTTCCTATCACCATTCCCAATGAGCAGCTAAAGCCGCAGAACCAGTCCTCCTACGAAGCGGGCATCGACCTGCGCTTTTTCAGGGAGCGGGCACGGGTTGATTTTACCTATTACAACACAAAAACATCTAACCAGATCATTGCCCTGGCCCTGCCGCAGTCAACCGGTTTTGCTACCAAGCGGGTAAATGCCGGCTCGCTGAAGAATGAAGGCATTGAGCTGACCATCGGTGGCCGTCCGCTGAGCACAAGAAGCCTTTCCTGGGATATCGACGTCAACTTTTCAAAGAACAAGAATACGGTGGAAGACCTGCCGGCCGAGATCACCCAGTACACCCTAGCCAGTGCCTACAACGGCATCCAGATCAGGGCCCGCAATGGTGAGCAGATCGGCTTGTGGGGCACCGGTTTTGAACGTGATCCCGACGGCAACATGGTCATCAACCAAAACAACGGCCTGCGCCGTGTGGTAACAGACCAGCGCTTTGGCAACATCTTCCCCGACTGGACGATGGGCATCAACAACAGCATTACCTACAAAGGCCTTACACTGGGCTTTCTGTTCGACTTCCGCCAGGGTGGTGTGCTTTATTCCGGTACGGTGGGCAACCTGCGTACAACGGGTCTTGCTTCCGAAACAGCCATCAACCGCGATAAGATCATCGTGGACCCAGGTGTGATCTTCGATGCGACGGCCAACAAATACATTCCCAATACGGTTCCGGTGCAAAGCATGCAGGATTTCTGGGGACAGTTTGGCAACAACACCGTTTCAGAAGGTGCCGTGTTTGATGCCTCGTATGTCAAGCTTCGCGAAGTAGTACTCAACTATGCCCTGCCGGCCAGTCTTTTCCGGAGCAAACGCTTTATCAAAGGCGTAAGCTTTGGCCTGGAAGGACGCAACCTTTGGCTGATCCATTCCAACGTGCCGCACATCGATCCGGAAGTAAACCTCTTTGGCTCAACAAGCGTAGGTGAAGGCGTTGAGTTTTACAACATGCCTTCCACGCGGTCGTTCGGTTTTAATGTAAGAGCAACGTTTTAAGCGATGATATTCCTTCCTAATAATCAGTAATTAATAACTATTGATTACAGGAAATAAGTAAACGAAAACAGCAATGAAAAAAATAACAATACAGATACTGGGAGCGGTGCTGCTGGTTGGCACACTGGCTACCTCGTGTAAAAAATATCTCGACATCAACCAAAACCCCAATGCTGCGGAGGTGGTTGATCCCAAGCTGCTTTTTTCCAATGCAGCCGTCAGCTTTGTCAACGTCAGGGCCTCCGGTGATTATTACATTCCTTTAGGGCTTGCCGGGCAGGCCATTGCCTCCGGTGGCAACACGGCTACAACATGGGGCACGCCTACCGAGGAGCAGTACGATGTAAATGCGCTTTCGCTGGGCAATAGCTGGCGGGCCCTTTACAATTATTCCGGTGCCAACCTGCGACAGATCATACGGCTGGCAGAAGGTGCCGACGTGCCCAACAACAACGCTGCCGCACAGGCCAAAGTGCTGCTGGCTTTTGTGTTTTACGATGTAACCACACTGTTTGGCGATGCACCTTTTTCCGAAGCGCTGAACACGGATATCCTCTATCCAAAATTTGAAACGCAGCCACAGATTCTCGACGGCATCATTGCCATGCTGGATGATGCCCTGGGTCAGTTTGACGAGGCCAGCCCGCTGAAGATATCTGACTACGATCTTTTTTACAAAGGCGACATTGCCAAATGGAAAAAAGTGGCCCGCTCAATGAAGCTGAAAGTGCTGATGACGATGGTGGACAAAGACCCCGCAAAGGCCGCTGCCATTGGCCAGTTGCTGCAGGAGGGGGGTTTTATATCTTCATCTGCCGATAACTTTTTTATCAACTATAGCAACACCGCCGGCCGGTACAACCCAAAATATGGTCTGAACCGCCAGTACAACAATGAGCAATCGTTCTTTGGTGCGTCCAAATGGGTGGTAAATTTCAGCAAGCCGCTCAACGATCCGCGGCTGGGTATCTTCTATGAAAAAGGAACGGCGGCTACTAGCATTGTTGCGCCGGAACCGGCAGAAGACATTAACGATGCCGTGCATGCCCGCATCAACCGCAATTATCACAATGCCAGCCAGCCCGAGATCTTGTTCAATTACCAGGAGCAATTGTTTTACGAAGCAGAGGCCAATGCAAGAGGACTGGGTGTAGCGGCTAACATGACAAAAGCCAACATGCTGTTCAAGCAGGCAATTGAAGAGTCGGTACGCTTTCATGCACGGCAGGCGCAGGCGGCAACGTTGGTTACGGCCGGTGCCAGGAGTGCTGCTATTGCCACCGAGTTTACCGCTGCAGCCAATACGGCCCTGGCGTCGGCAGCTACGTTTGCCGAAGCCGTGCCCGACCTCACTTCTTTTGCCACCACCCGCGAGGCGGTAAAATACCTGCATTACCACCATTGGGTGGATAAATGGGACCGCAGCCTGGATGCCTTTACGCAATGGCGCCGCTCGGGACCGGAAGGGGACGAAGTGCCTGCACTGACACTGCCACCAGGAGCACCGGCCGGTGGCCTTTTCCGCCGCTTCGAGTATCCTATCACCAACGAGATTGCGGCCAACCCGAACGCACCCAAAGACCGGATCCGCTATTTTGAAAAAATGTGGTTTGACCTTTAAACTTCCTTTCATGAAAAGAATATCGATCATACTCCTGTTGTTTACCGCCACCCTTTTTGTTGCCTGCGAAAAGGACGATGCCAATACCGAAGGCATTGATCTGAGCAACACGCTGGAGCCCTACATTGAGTTTACCAGCACAGCCGCCAAAACGGTAAAGCAAGGGGCATCCACCACGGTTGGCCTCACCATGCGTACTGGCCTGCAGCAAAAAGTAACCGTGTATTATGACGTGACCGGGGCGGTGAACCTACCCAACCAAACACTGGTACTCGACCGCGAAGCCCTTACTGGCCAGGCCACTATCAACATCCCGGCCAACGCCATAGTAGCACCGGCAACAAGTGCAACGGCTACGGTTACCCTAAAAAAGGCCGTAAAGGACGATGGAACGGAACTGACCCTCGGCGCCAAAAACGCACCGGCATCGCAGGTAGTGACCCTGAACATTGTCCCCTGATCCATTTGGCAACCAAACTAAAAAGGACCACCCTCGGGTGGTCTTTTTTATGTGCGAAAAGGTTCGTACTAATTGCCGCTTATCCCAAATCAATATTTTTTTGAGTAAGAAAAAGTGGCGGGAGGGAAGAAGCAAAACAGGTTTCAGGTCTTGAAAAGCGTTGTTCGGTGATCAAAAAAAAGGCTTCGCACAGGAGGTTAAAAAAAGGTTAACGAAACCTGTGTGAAATGTTATTGCCGCCAGTCGTAATTCCCTTTTTTTCATGCAGTTAGCAGTCTAATTTGACAACAGATTCCATTCACCCCTAAAATTTGTTTGTATGAAAAAGTCAATAGCCAGCCTGCTCCTGATCTGCGCACTTTCCGTTGCTTCGCTTTCGTTTGCCAACCCGCCGGTAACAGAAAAAGTCCTAAAGCAATTCTCCATTTCTTTCCCCACGGTAACAGATGCCAAGTGGTTTGAGGGGGACACTTACTTTGACGTTTACTTCGAAAAAGAAGAGATCAAATACAACATTCGCTACGACCGGGGTGGAAAAGTTCTCAGCACCCGTAACTATTATACCGGTGCCAAGCTTGCTCCTTTTTTGCATGCCAAGCTGGCTGAAAAGTTTCCGGGCAAAACTGTTTTTGGCGTTACCGAGATCACCAACAGCGAGGAAATGTTTTACGTGATTGCCCTGGAAGACAAGACCTCCTGGACCAACGTTCGTGCCGATGCCGTTGGCCAGCTGACCGTACTGGAAAAGCTGAAAAAATCCAACTAAACCAATCTAATTCTTTTACTGTAAAACGGCAGCAGGGCCTACCTGCTGCCGTTTTTTGTAGAAGAACTTTGATTACTTATCTCGAATTTCTTATACGGGTATAAGTAGAAATATGTAACCGGGTTAAATATTGTTCCTATTTACAGAAACATAACCCGTTAGAAACGACATTAGAGGTATGAAAATCCAATCCGGAACGCCGGGTTCCGAACCAGCGGGCAATGCGCTGCCTGCGGGTTTGAACTATGAAAAACTGCTTTCCTCCCTTGTTGATCTTGTGTGTGTTTGTGATGCACACGGCATCTTTCGCTATATCAGCTCATCGTCTTTTGCTATTCTTGGTTATACGCCGGAAGAAATGGTGGGCCAATCGTTTCTCAGCTTTATCTACCCGCCTGATGCCGACAATACCACCCGGTGCATTACCGAAAGAATGCAGAATAAACAGGTTTCCAATTTTGAAAACCGCTACCGGCGAAAAGACGGCACGCTTGTTCCCTTGGTCTGGTCCTGGCGCTGGGACGAAGGTGACGAGCTTTTTTACAGCGTGGTTCGGGATGCATCGGACCAGTACAACGCTGAGCAGAGGCTGGTAAAGGCACAGGAAATGGCAAAGTTTGCCAACTACGAGTTTGATGTCCTCAGCCGGCAATACACCTATGTATCGGACACCGTTTTCGAAATTTTTGGGTTGGATAAAAAAGAGCACAAAGAATATACTTCCGAACTTTTTTGGTCGCTCCTGCACCCTGATGATGCAGACATGGTAAGGACAGCGCTGACCGCGGCGGACCAACCTGCTTCTTCCATGCTTACGTTTCGCATTATCCGTCCCGATGGCACGGTGATCCATATCAAACGTAACCGCCAGGCCGTTTTCGATTCCGAAGGAAGACTGGTAAAAACCATCGGCACCATCCAGGATATTTCGGACCTGATGCGAAGCGAGCAGGCCTTGCGGGAAAGCGAAGAGCGGTTTCGCTTCCTGGTGCAGCATGGCAACGAGATGATCGCTATCATTGACCAGCAGGGTGTTTACACCTTTGTCAGCAACAACGTTACCCAGGTAATAGGCTACGAAGTGGAGGACCTGGTAGGCGTGAACTCCTTGAGCCTGATACATCCCGATGACCTGCCGTTGATGATGGCCCACCTGGAAAATATACAGTCCTGCGAGATCCTGGCTACCGGTGCTTTCCGGTTCAGGGGGAAAGACGGTGAATGGCGCTGGGTGGAGTGTACCGTTTCCAACCACCTGCACAATCCTATCATTGGCGGTTTACTGGTGAACACAAAGGACGTAACTGAAAAAAAGCGCAAAGAAGAAGCGCTGCAGCATAGTGAACAGCGGCTGGATGCACTGGTGCAAAACGGCTCCGATTTTATCGTCATCATCGACGAGAAGGGCGGGTTTCAGTACAGTACGCGGAACGTGTTCTCTATACTGGGTTATGCGCCGGATGAATTGAAAGGACGAAATGCGTACGAGTTCATTCATCCCGACGACCGCAAAAAAGTATTTGATGAGATCAGGAATGTGGTGCGGAAAGAAGAAGCAAACGGCGTGGTGCACCGGTTTTTACACAAGAACGGCAAATGGGTTTACCTGGAATCGAAGGGTACCAACCACCTGGACAACGCCGCTATTGGTGGCATCCTTGTCAATGCCCGCAACATTACCGACCGGGTAAAGCTGCAGAAGCGGCTGAACCGCGAGTTGATCAACAAGCAAAAGGAAATTACGTCGGCGGTGATCCGTGCGCAGGAGTCGGAGCGGTCGCAGCTTGGCCTGGAACTGCACGATAACGTGAACCAGATACTGACCACCGTAAAGCTGTACAACGAAATGTACCTGACGGGTTATATGCAGGACAAGGACCTGCTGGTGAAAGCCACGCAATACACCCAGGAATGCATCAACGAAATCCGCAGCATCTCTAAGCGGCTGTCGGCACCCACCCTGGGCAAGATAACGCTGCAGGATTCGATCCGCGAACTGGTAGATTCGATCAACCTGACCGGCCGGCTCGAGATCATTTATGTGCCGAAAAGCCTGCCGGATTGCGGCGTGTCGGAAGACATCCACCTGGCCATTTACCGCATTGTGCAGGAAAGCCTCAACAACATCATCAAATATTCCGAAGCCCACCTGGTTTGTATCGAGATCGGTAAAAAGGGCACCCATATTTTTCTGAAGATCACCGACGATGGAAAAGGTTTTGATACCGCCGCCAGGCGTGCCGGCATTGGCATTACCAACATGCGCACAAGAGCCGAAAACCTGAACGGAAGTTTTACGCTGCGAAGCGAACCGGGAAAAGGCTGCGAGATAGAGATCGCATTTCCCTGCCAGTCCTGCATTGAAAAAGAACACTGTTCCGTTTACTAAGGACAGGGCCGCTTGCGGTGAATACGGATTGATGCCTACATTCGCCGCATGATCAGTATGGCAAACAACCACCTGCAGGTAACGATCGATCCCAAGGGCGCCGAATTAAAAAGCGTGTTTCATAAAGGAAATAACCTGGAATATATCTGGCAGGCCGATCCTGCCTTTTGGGCCAAGTCTTCGCCGGTGCTGTTTCCCATTGTTGGTGAACTAAAGGACAAGACCTACCGGTATAAGGGCAAGTCCTACCAGCTTTCCCGCCACGGGTTTGCCCGCGACAAAGAATTTACTGTCAGCCAACAGGAGGAAAGCGCTGTTACCTTTTCGCTGGAGAGCAATGACGAGACCAGGGCGGTTTACCCCTTTGACTTTGTTTTTTCGCTTACTTATACACTGGACGAACACAGCTTACGTGTACGCTACGGCGTTAGCAACAGGGGCAATGACGAAATGCTGTTCTCGGTAGGTGGTCACCCGGCCTTTAACCTGCCGCTGGCAGAAGGCACAACTTACACCGATTACCGCCTTGAATTTTCCCGTGTAGAAACAGCCGGCCGCTGGCCCATCAGCAAGGATGGCCTGATTGAAAAAACGCCACAGCCCTTGCTGCAGAATAGTAATGTACTGCCGCTTACCAAAGACCTGTTTGCAAAAGACGCGGTCGTGTTAAAGCAGTTGCAATCTAACAGTGCGCAGTTGGTTTCCGATAAAACACCGCATGGCCTTGAATTTTTCTTTGAAGGATTTCCGTACCTGGGACTCTGGGCGGCACCCGGCGCCGATTTTCTTTGTATTGAACCCTGGTGCGGCATTGCCGACAGTGTTGATGCCAGTGGTGAGCTGTCTGAAAAAGAAGGTATCAACAATCTACCGGCAGGTGAGCAGTTTGCAGTGGAATGGAAGGTTCGGTTCTTTTGACGTGAGACGAGAGACGTCAAACGCTAAACTGCAAACAGTATACTGTAAACGAAAAAGGGAGTCACCAACAGCGACTCCCTTTTTCATTACTGATCGTTTATTTAATCAAGGATCTTTTCAATAAACTCACCCGTTGTTTTGTTTTTCAGGATGAGTTTTTTGGTGCCGTAATGGGTCATTTCTTCTTTTACAAAGTAGTGGTCGGCATCGTATTCTGTCAGGTGGCTGTCTTTGCTAACGCCGGTACGGCCACGCCAGATGTCGAGCTGCACCGGTTCCCACAGCTTGCTCTTAGATGAACGGTAAGCCGCATCCAGCACGGCGTTCACTACGTAACCGTCGTAAAAGGTTTCTTTCGGTTGTTCTCCTTTTTCAAAAGCACTGAACATATCCATGAACATATGGTTATAACCCAGTTCGTTCAGCTCATCACCAACCGGGAACAGCCAGCCGCTGTCGCTTTCGGCTTTTTCGGCAATGTAGTCGCCGCCTTTCCCGGTGGTGAACATTTCAAAACCGGTACGCAAAAACGAGTTGATCCAGATGGTGCCTTCGGTGCCCATCACTTCGTCCCGAAGGTCAAGGCCACCACGGAAGGTCCAACTCACCTCGAACTGGCCAATGGCGCCGTTCTCGTATTTTACCAGGCCAATGGCGTGGTCTTCGGCCTCGATGGGTTTCACCTGCGTATCGGCCCAGCACATGACTTCCACCGGCTTAATGTCTTTGCCGATATAGCTGCGGGAGATCTCCACGCAGTGGCAGCCCAGGTCAAGGATACAACCGCCGCCGGCCTGCTCCAGGTCCCAGAACCAGTTGCTGTGGGGGCCAGGGTGGGTTTCCCTTGACTTGGCCCAAAGAATGCGGCCCAGCGCACCGTTGCGTACACTTTCTTCGGCCTTAATAAACTTAGGTGTATACACCAGGTCCTCGAGGTAACCATGGAAAATGCCGGCGCTTTCTACGGCTTCCAGCATGCGTTTGGCTTCAGCAGCGTTGCGGCCAAGGGGCTTGGTGGTAATAACGGCTTTTTTGTGTTTGCAGCACAGGAGCACGGCTTCTTCGTGCAGGTTATTGGGAAGCGCAATGCATACCATTTGCACATCGGGGTGAGCAATCGATTCTTCCATGTTGGTGGTGTGGTGCGGCACACCGTAATCATCGGCAAATTTTTTGGCGGATTCTTCACGGCGGGACTGTATGCTGACAATCCTGTCACCACTGCGGTTTCCGTGGATCGAGTCGGCATAAAAGCGTCCAATAAAGCCTGAGCCGAGCATGGCAAGCGTAATCATATTGTAAAATTGGTTTTAGGTAACAAACTTGGTTGTCTTATCGGGCAGCTAGAAAGTTCAAGATTACAACGAAGTTATTGCTGACGAACAAAGAAGAAAAGATTTCTTTCCCCAGTGAGTGATTTTGTGCCGGCAACGAATTGATGTTGACAGAAAAAACTATCTTGTGACAACGAACGGTAAAACTTGTTATATGAACAAATCCCGCAGAACATTTTTGAAACAAACGTCAATGGCGCTGGTAGGCGCAACCCTGGCTTCACCCTCCTTGCTGGCAGCCCCAAAGAAAAACCAGCTCACCGGTGTACAACTGTATTCGGTACGTGACGATATGCGCAAAGACCCGCTGGGAACGCTGAAGGCTCTTGCGGAAATGGGATACAAGCACCTGGAGCATGCCAACTATGTTGACCGCAAATTTTACGGCCATAGCGCCAAAGATTTCAGAAAAGTGCTGGACGACATGGGCATGAAAATGCCAAGCGGTCATACGGTGATGCACAGCCGCCATTGGGATGCCGGTACAAAGCAATTGAACGATGTATGGAAATACACGGTGGAAGATGCCGCCGTACTGGGACAACAGTATGTGATCAGTCCTTCGATGGAAGAAAAGCAGCGCCGGAATTACGACGAGCTGATGGTACTGCTGGAGATGTTCAACAAAAGCGGAGAGTTGTGCAAAAAGCACGGGATGCGGTTTGGCTACCACAACCACGAGTTTGAGTTCAGCGAGAAACTGAATGGCCAAACGCTTTACGACATCATTATGAAAAATACAGATCCAGCCCTGGTGATTCACCAGTTGGATATTGGCAATATGTACAACGCCAACGCCAAAGCTGCCGATGTGATCAAAGCTTATCCCGGTCGTTTTGTTTCCATGCATGTGAAGGACGAGATAAAGGCCAGCGGTGATGGCCGCCACCAATACGAAAGCACCTTGCTGGGCAAAGGCGTTATCAATGTAAAAGAAGTGCTGGACCTGGGTAAGAAAATGGGTGGCACGGAACATTACATCATCGAGCAGGAGTCGTACCAGGGACAAAAGCCCCTAGACGCCATGCGGGACAATATTGCCATTATGAAAAAATGGGGCTATTGGGGGTGAGACGGGAGACGTTAAACGGGAGACGAGAAACGTAAAATGTGAATCGAAAAACGTGGGATGGCAGACGTGAAATAAGAAACGTAAAACAGTTAAACTATCATTTGCCCGTAGCCTGTTGATTGGTTGCGGGCAGTTTGTTTCTAGGAGGGAAATCGTATTTGGGTTTTCAACCGGCTGCTTGTCTGCTTAGTAACTCGTTTTTGAAAGCCCGGGAATGTTCTGGATGCTTTATGCTAGAATTATTAATGCCTTCTAACGAATGTTATGTGAAGTTCTTTCTGCCTTTCAATTTCCCCAACGCTTTAGCGCAGTGATGCGCTAGGATACAATGGGAGAATCTGGCGATTTTTCCAACCCCGCGCTAAGGCAGCGGGGCAACAGTGGGAGATGTTTCACTATAAGCTTAACTACACTTTTGACAGACAAACGCTTTCTCAACACTTGCGTTTCTCAACTTTTTATGTGGAGTAAAATTATTTTTCGATTGTAAAAACAATTACAACAGTCAACTACTCAACCACCCAATAATCAATAACTAATAATCAATAACCAGTCTCTCATTATCCACCAATCCCGCCAAAACACAAATATTTCATCTCCATAAAATACTCCATTCCATACTTCGAACCTTCGCGGCCAAAGCCCGATTCTTTGATGCCGCCAAACGGCGCCAGTTCTGTTGAGATGAGGCCTTCATTGATGCCCACCATGCCATATTCCAACGCTTCGGCCACCCGCCAGCAGCGGCCCACATCACGACTGTAGAAATACGCCGCCAGGCCATATACGGTGTCATTCGCCATTTGTATGGCTTCTTCTTCGGTCGCAAACCGGAATACCGGCGCAACCGGTCCAAACACTTCTTCTTTAGCAATGATCATCGAAGGCGACGCTTCCGCCAGCACTGTCGGCTGAAAAAACAAGCCTTGCAGCGATTTGCCACCAGTGGTAATGCGGGCACCTTTGGCTACTGCATCTGCGATGTGTTCTTTTACTTTTTGTACGCCTTTTTCATTGATCAGCGGGCCAACCTGTACATCCTTATCCAGCACATCACCGGTCTTTAAACCCTTTACGGCACTGGTGAACTTTTCAACAAATTCATCGTACACACTGTCCTGCACCAGGATGCGGTTCACGCAAACACAGGTCTGCCCGTTATGCCGGTATTTTGATGCCAGCGCTCCTTTTACGGCGGCATCCATATCGGCATCGTCAAAGACAACAAACGGCGCATTGCCACCCAGTTCCAGCGAAAGCTTTTTCAGCGTGGGAGCACACTGGGCCATCAGGGTTTTGCCTACCGGCGTCGACCCCGTGAACGACAACTTCCGCACCTTGCTGTTCTCACAAAGCTCTTTCCCGATCTCGCTGCTTTGGCTGGAGGTAACAGTGTTGTATACACCGGGTGGGAAGCCTGCTTTTTCGGCAAGGGCCGCAAGGGCTAGTCCCGTTAACGGTGTTTCGGAAGGCGGCTTTATCACCACCGGGCAACCCGCTGCCAGTGCAGGACCCACTTTGCGGGTGATCATCGCCAGCGGGAAATTCCATGGTGTGATGGCCGCTGCCACGCCAACCGATTGTTTGACTACGACAAGACGTTTGTCCGCCGCATGTGTTGGTATCACATCGCCATAAGTGCGTTTGGCTTCTTCGGCAAACCATTCCACAAAGGCAGCACCGTAAGCCACTTCTCCCAAACTTTCCGTGATCACTTTGCCTGATTCGATGGTCATGATGCGGGCCAGGCTTTCCTTGTTTTCTATAATTAAATCAAACCAGGTGCGCAGCAAGCCCGATCGTTCCTTTGCTGTCAGGTCGCGGTATGCGGGCCAGGCGGCATCGGCAGCTTTAATGGCAGTGCGTACGTCTTCGCGGTCCATGTCCGGCACGTGGGTGATCACTTCACCGGTGGCGGGATTCGTCACTGCAAATGTTTTTCCGCTGGCAGCTTCGGTCCAGTTTCCGTTGCAATAGGCTTTTGATTGGATGAGGTCTTGCATCGTGGTTTTTTTGATTGATAATAATCAGGACGGGTAAAATTGCTGCATTTATCCTGCCAGCAAATTTCAGGACGGCTATCGAATGATTTTGTTCTAAATTGAAAAACAATTTTTACCCATGCAGCAATACTTTCTTTTATCGCTCCTGGCCGTTTTTACCTTGGGTTGTTCGGTTAGTAAGTCCAGCCAGGATGAAAAGTGGATCCCACTTTTTGACGGCAAAACACTCAACAATTGGCGAGCCAGTGAGAACCCGGCTACCTTCTCTGTGCAGGATGGCAGTATCGTTGTGCACGGCCCAAGGGCACACCTGTTTTATGAAGGGCCCGTTCAAAATCACCAGTTTAAAAACTTTGAGTTGCAGGTAAAGGTCATGACCACTCCTGGTTCCAATTCGGGAATCTTTATTCATACCGTCTACCAGGAGAAGGGCTGGCCTTCGAAAGGCTACGAAGTGCAGGTGAACAATTCGCAGTCGGACTGGCGGCGCACCGGCAGCCTGTATGGCGTGCAGGATGTAAAAGAAGTGTATGTAAAAGACAACGAATGGTATACTGAAACCATCCGCGTAGAGGGAAAGCGCATCACCGTAAAAATAAATGACCGGACGGTAGTGGATTATACCGAACCGGAAGGCGTGGAAAAAGAAGAGGGGCGAGCCGAAAAGCGGTTAAGCAGCGGCACCATTGCCCTGCAGGGTCACGACCCGGACAGCAAAGTTTATTACAAGGAAGTTTTGATGCGGGTACTGCCGTAAAAAGAGGCGGGCAGATTGAGGAAGAAAAGCTTTTTCTTTTTTATGACGATAATTACCGGGCACCAATATGCGCTTTTTTGCGGCTGGTTATTTTCCGGTGATAACGATCGCAACATTTAAATATTCATTTTTTGTCGCGGCAACTATTTAAGTCTTTATCTTTCTGCGGCAAAACCATTTCAACAACAATCAACAGCAGCACATTCATCTAAAAACCTAACAGCTTGCATCATGAAATCCATTAACACAGCGCTTACGAACGGAAACATCAACAAAACAGCTTTGTTCAACGGAAGCTGCTTTGCCCTTATCACCACGGCCTTTACCTTTTCCATTCGTGCCGGCATTCTTCCCGAACTGGGAGAAAGTTTTGGCCTTACAGCAGAACAGCTTGGGTTCATTAATTCCATGTGGTTTTTAGGCTTTCCCATTTCCATGATCCTGGGTGGTATCTTCTATCACACCATCGGTCCCAAGACGATTATGTCGGTGGCTTTTATCTGTCATACAGCCGGTATCCTGCTCACCATTTTTGCCGGTGGTTACAATACGCTGCTGCTTTCCACCCTGCTGATCGGTATCGGCAACGGTTGTACCGAAGCGGCTTGTAACCCCATGATCGCCGATATGTATTCGGGAGTAACGATGCAGAAAATGCTGGCCCGTTTTCACATGTGGTTTCCGGGTGGCATCCTGGTAGGATCGCTGATCTCGTTTGCCATGACAAAGATGGATATGAGCTGGCAGGCGCAGATGTGGGTCACCATGATCCCGACACTTATCTATGCGTTTTTGTTTTTTGGAAAAACTTTCCCGCGGACACAACTCGCAGAGGCTACTTCTTTCAAGGAAAACCTAAAGGCGATGCTAAGTCCAGTTTTTATATTCCTGTTTTGCGCCATGGCGCTTACCGCCATTACCGAGTTCGGGCCCAGCCAGTGGGTGAGCATTGTGTTGGGTGCCAGCGGCGCCAACGCCATGCTGATCCTGGCGTTGACGAATGGCATTAGCGCAACGGGTCGTTTTTTTGCCGGTCCCGTGGTGGGCAAACTGGGACAAACCGGTGTGTTGTTGGGTGGTGCCATCCTGGCCACCATCGGTATTTATTTGTTTAGCATAGTCACCGGCCCGATGGCCTATGTAGCCGCCATTGTGTATGCCCTGGGTATTTGTTATTTCTGGCCTGTGATGATCGGTTCTGTGGCCACAAGGGTGCCACGCAGCAGTGCCCTCGGTATGTCCATTGTGGGTGGTGTAGGTATGTTCTCTACGTCAATTTTTCAGCCTATCATTGGTAACTGGATTGATACGGCAAGAGCCGATAACGCTGCGCAGGGATTGACCGGAACGGCATTGGAACTGGCTACCGGGCAACAGTCGCTGGTGAAGATGATGGCCTTTCCCGCGATCCTGATCGTGGCCTTTGCCATTTTCTTTATCTGGCAAAAAAATAAAAAGACCGCCGCCTCCGAAAGCGAAATGACCATGGCGGTGCATTAATAGATTGACAGTTTCAGGCAATAAAAATAGACACCCAGGCGGTGTCTTTTTTGTTGGAAAGAATGAGTGGGTGGTTGTAAAGTATAGATGTTTGAGTGATTGCCAAAAGTTTCAGAACCGCGGTTTCCGGTACAGCCGCAGTCTTCCCTTTTTTGCCTCGTTCGGTTGCGATAGTTGTGCGAAACCGCTCCGAAGGAGCGCCGTGTTTATAGCAAACGAATAGCGGAATATGCAAGGGCTCTGAAGGAGCCCCGTGTTAGCTGTTGGAACTGCACGCTGCCTTCTCGAATTTCCTTTTTTTCCAGTCGTTTTATTCTCCGTTGTTCGACCCCATCCGGGGTCGGGTTCGCTTATTGCATTGCCTACCCCGGGTTTCACCCGGGGCTATTGACAGGTGACCCCTTCGGGGTCAATGGCTGACAGGGCACACATAACGTTTTGCTCATACCACTATCCCGTTAACGGAACGACTATCTTTTTGTTGAAATAAATGTGGTTTACGTTACCACTTGCTTGTTACCCTATAAAAAAAACATCCTACCCAAAAAAACATCCTGCTTTTTGGGCAGGATGCTTTTTTATCAGAATAATCTAGGATCAAATAAACTTGGTAACTCCCGGAACAGCTACAGGATAATACCCGTCTGCATTGGGCACAACCGGCGGTGTGGCGTCAAATGCATACACGGCAGGCTGCAGGCTGATGCCGGAGTTCAGTGCTTTGTCCCACTGCACCACCTGGCCGCTATAGGTTGCCATGCGGCCCAGGATCGATGTCATGGTGCTGTAAGCGCCGTTTTCTGCATCGGCAAATTTGTATTGCCCTTTGGCAATGGCCGCAAACAATTCATCGTGTTCGGCCTGGTAAGGGTTGTTCTCTGTTTTCCGGTCGAATTGATAAATGGTATTTCCCTTGCTGTCAACGATCTTGCCGGCACCGCAATGGATTCTTCCCTTGGTACCTACCAGCAATTCATCCACGCGGCTCATGGTTTTGGGCTGGTGGCGGCACTGGCTGTTCATTATCGATCCATCGGCGTATTCAAACTCCACAAAATGGTGGTCAAAGATCTCGCCATGGTCTTTGCCCTTGCGTACTTCGCGACCGCCCATTCCCTGGGCTTTTACCGGGTAAGCGCCTTTGAACCAGTTCACCACGTCGATGTTGTGGATATGCTGCTCGGCAATATGATCGCCGCAAAGCCAGTTAAAGTAGTACCAGTTGCGCATCTGGTATTCCATTTCGGTTTGACCGGGCTGGCGCTTTTTCACCCACACGCCATCGTTGTTCCACCAGGCCTGGGCCGAAACGATCTCACCGATGCTGTCTTTGCGTTTGTATAATTCGCGGTAAGAATTCTGGTAATGACGCTGGAGGCCGACCACCACGTTCAGCTTTTTTTGCTTGGCGATCGCAGCGGCAGCCAGCACTTTTTGTACCCCGGCAGGATCAGTAGCCACGGGTTTTTCCATAAAAATGTGCTTGCCCTGCTTAACCGCTTCTTCAAAATGAATAGGGCGGAAACCCGGAGGCGTTGCCAGGATCACCACATCGGCGTGCGGAATGGCCTTGCTGAAGGCATCAAAGCCGGAATAGCGACGCTCTTCCGGTACATCGATCTTAGCTTTTACATTGCCTTTGGCACCCCAGTCCGAAAGGTCTTCGGCGGTGAGGGTTTTGTAGCAATCGTCGAGCCGGTCACGAAAGGCATCGGCCATGGCCACCAGCTTTACATTTTGTTTGGTGAGCAGTGCCTGCATGGCAGCACCGGTACCGCGGCCACCGCAACCCACCAGGGCTACTTTGATAGCGTCATCGGCCCCCGAAAAAAAGTTGGCGTGTGAAAGGGTTGGCAGCACCAGCAGTCCGCCGGCAAGCACAGAGGTTTGTTTGACAAAATCTCTGCGGCTTTTGTTGTTATTTGTCATGATCGGCTGTTTTATGATTTGGTTATTGACCTAAATGCAATTTATAGAATGCTTCTGCTTCCTGTGCCGTTGGCTGCTTCGCCGGCTTCACCACGCGGAAACCCACAAACTGGCCATCGGTTAGCCACCACCGGCTTTTTGGTATCTGTGGGTCACGCTTGTTCCACTCAGGCAGCCAGGACCGCCGTGCCGCAGGCCGCAGGGCCTCGGCACCATCTTCAAACGAACCGCCACGCACAACCCTTGGATGCTTGCTCGTAGGTGTAAGATACGGATCGGCAGCACCATTCGCAAGTTTTGCATAGCCATCTTCGGTGTACTGGTCCATTGTCCACTCGGCTACATTGCCCAGCATATCGTAAAGCCCCCAGGCATTGGGTGCTTTTTGTCCAACCTTTTGGTACTTGTTTTTGCTGTTGCCTTTGTGCCAGGCGTATTTGTCCAGCTCCTTTGGATCGTTGCCAAAGGGGTAGGTGGATGTGCTGCCGGCTTTGGCCGCGTATTCCCATTCTGCTTCAGTGGGCAGGCGGTAAAACGTGCCGGTTTTCTGGTACAGCCAGCGGCAGTACATCAGTGCCGTGAACTGCTGCATGCTGTTGGCCGGGTAGCCGCCTTCTTTTCCCATGCCCCACGAAAGGTCAATGTATTGGGGCGAAGGGCGGGTTACCGCGTCTACCTTGGTATTTTCAGGAACCAGTTGATCGTTGAAAAACACATCAAATTCATCATGCGTAACCTCGTAAGCGCCCATGTAAAAAGGACTGATGGTTACGGTGCGCTGTGGGCTTTCGTCGCCTTTGGCGGCTTTATCGGTAGCCGCGCTGCCCAGCGAAAAGCTGCCGCCCGGGATGGGTACCATTTTAAAAGCATGAGATGTGCCCGGCAATTTTTGTTCATAGGGTTGCAAAGCACCGGCGCTTTGTGCCATTGCGAGGTGACAAACGGCGAGTACAAGGGTCGTCAGACAGGTTCTTTTCACGAGATCGATTTTGTGCTGCTGAAAAATAAGCAATCTGTCGCAGAATTAGCTGCGCAAACGTTTTTTCATTCTTTTATTCGTATGATAGCCAGGCTTTCCGTTGCGTACCTGCGTGATCAGCAGGGCGGCGTTTTCGGCATCGGCAAGGCGCAAGCTTTCTTTGATGGACAAAATGCTGCAGGCGGTGGCCAGCCAGTCGGCCGTGGCCCCATCGGCAGCAATTACCGTTACATTCCGCTGAAACGGAACGCCATAACCGGTACGCGGGTCAATGATGTGCGAATAGCGTTTGCCTTCGTGCTCGATATATTGGTAGAGATCACCCGAGGTGGCAACAGCGCTGTTGCGGATGGCCAGCGTTTCGGGTAAGATCTCCTCGTCGTTGCCGGGAACATTGATGCCTACCGTCCAGCCCTTTTTACCGGGCGGCGGATCGCTGCAGGCAATGTCGCCACCGGCATCGGCCAGGGCGGAAGAAACACCGTTTGCACCGAGGAAAGAAATGACCTGCTGGGCAATGTAGCCTTTGGCAATGCCACCCGCATCGAGCTGCATGCCGGGAAGCAACAATTTTACTTTTTTCGATGCCGCATCTACCTGCAAAAGTTTGTACCCGGATCGTTTCAAGGCAAGACGAATGCTGTCGGCCGGGGGAAAGGTTTTGTTTTTTCTGGCGGCCCGCCACAAATGACTAAGCGGACCGATGGTGATAACAAAGGCGCCTTTGCTTTTTCGCGACGCTTGCTGGCTGCGTTGCAACACCTCGTAAAGTGGTGCCGAAACCGGAGCACTTTTGCCGCTGCCCGCCGTTTGTCGTAATTGGTTCAGCTCACTGCCGGGAATGTAATCGCTGAAAACCTGGTTGAGCGAATCGACCAGCAAAAACGCTTCTGCCGCCAGGCGGTTTGCACTAGCCGAATCACCTGCATAAAACACCAGGTGAAAAGGCGAACCCATTTTGGCTTCGGTAAACTGGAAGCGGGTTTGCGCAAAGCAAGTGGTGCAAAAAAAGAAGAGGAAGAAGTAAACGATCCGGTGCAATCTATTTGTATTGAGGGGCGTGAAAATAAGGAAAACAGGGCAGTTGAAGCCGGTTTGCACTAATCCTTGTTAAAGGCTTGCAGACCTGTCTTTTATATTAAAATTTCGTACTAAATTGCTTGTCGCTAATTATCCAATATGCAATTTAATAAAATGTTTTTCCCGGCCCTGGCGCTGGTTGTCTCGTTTGTTGCGTGTAAGAAAGAAGATTCAGGGTCGAACCCGCCTCCGCCGCCGACTACTACCGTCAGCCAGGCGGACCTGGACAAAGACTCTACGCTGATCTACACCAAAGACATTTATCTCTGGAACGAAAAGATTCCCGCTTCGTTCAATGCCCGTAACTATTCCGATCCGTCGGCAATTATGACGGCCATCCGGCAGTACGCCATTGAACCCGGCTTTACGTCATCTGTTGACCGCTGGAGCTTTGCCATCGGCAAAAAAGAATGGGATGATGCCAGCAGCGGTGTGGCCGGCGATTACGGCCTCAATGTGTTTTTTATTAAGGAAGGTGACCTGCGGGTACGGGCTGTAGAAAAGCGTTCGCCTGCCGGTGTGGCCGGTATCAAGCGTGGCTGGCGCATTACCAAAATTGCCGGCAGCAGCAACATTACCACCAACAATGCCGAGTTTATTGTGCAGAATGTTTACCAAAGCACATCCACCGATTTTACGTTTCAAAAGCCCGATGGCAGCTCGGTAAACCTGACCCTGAAGGCCACTACCTACCAGGAAACGCCGGTGGTGCTTGACTCGGTGTACACAGCCAACAACAAAAAGGTTGGTTACATCGTATTCAATTCCTTCCTGGGCGATACCACGGCCGTGCTTTCTGATTTCAACCGTGTGTTCAACCGCTTTTCTTCAGAAGGTGTACAGGAGGCGATCGTTGACCTGCGTTACAATGGCGGCGGTTATGTTAGCCTTGCCCAAACCCTTGCCAATTACCTGGCGCCACAAGCGGCCAACGGTGATGTGATGATGACGCAGAAGTTCAACAACCTTTATGCAAGGTTTAATTCAACAGAGCGTTTCAGGAAAAAAGGTTCGCTCAATCTTAACCGCGTTTTCTTTATCGTGGGCAGCGGCACGGCATCTGCCAGCGAATTGCTCATCAACAGCCTGAAGCCTTATATGGAAGTGCTGCTCCTGGGTGCCAGCAAAACGCATGGCAAGCCGGTGGGTTATTTCCCGATCGACATTGGAAAAGACTGGTACATTCTTCCCGTATCGTTCTTTACCGTGAACAAGGCCGGCAATGGCCATTATTACAACGGTATGGAACTGAACCACCAGGTAGCCGATGGTCTTGACAAAGACTGGGGCGACCGCGAAGAAGCCTCACTGGCAAGCGCCATCCGTTATATTTCATCGGGTAGCTTCCGTACCGGTGTGCCGGGAAGAACAAGCCCGCTGCCAAACCAGGAGGTTCTAGGCGCCAACAAAAAACTGGATGAAACCAACTTCAAAGGTGCCGTGGATACAAGAGGAATGCGTTAGTAGTAATTAGAAAATTAGAGAAAAAAAGTCCTGCCGGTTGGCGGGACTTTTTTTGTGACAAGAAACGTAGGTTGTGAGGAGAGTAGGCAGTAAGCAGTATGCAGTTGGCAGTCTGGAGTCGATAGTTAGCAGTTGTGTAAGCCGTGTAGGTTCATACTGGTTGAAAATCGGTTTCATTTTACCAGCCTTCGCACTTATTTGCCTGCTGATAGAATGTTGCTATCGAAATGAATGCTGCAATAATCAATAACCAATAATTAATAATCAATTACCAGCTCTCAAAAAACCACCGGCTGTGGTTTTAAATTTATGCCCTATCTTAATCGCATGCAACGTCGCCATTTTTTAAAAGGAAGTATGGTCGCAGGAGCGGCCGGCCTTTTCGCAAACCCGCTGCTGGCGGGAGAAACCAAAGAAAGCAAAACGCTTATAGCCGAAAAACCCTTCAACCTCGATTATGCTTTTCATGACGGTATGTTCCGTCATCATGCCGGTGCCGACTTTATCGAGCAGATAAAATTTGGCCACTCGATGGGTTTTCGGTCCATTGAAGACAACGGCATGCGGGGCCGCAGTCCTGAGCAGCAAAAAAAGATCGGGGAAACGCTTGCCAAGCTGGGCATGACCATGGGTGTTTTTGTGGCTCACGACATCGACTGGCAAAAGCCTTCGCTTTCCACCGGAAAAGCCGAGATCCGCGAAAAGTTTCTTTCGCAGGTAAAAGAATCGGTTGAAGTGGCCAAGCGCTGCAACGCCAAATACATGGTGGCCGTGCCGGGCATTATTACACCCGGCGTGGATATTATGTACCAGCGATCTTACGTGCTGGAAACGTTGCGGAGAGCTACCGATATCCTGGCACCGCACAACCTCATTTTGACGCTGGAAACCCTCAACTTCCGCGATCACCCAAACCAGATCCTGCCCGATCCGGCAACCATCTACCACATGGTAAAGGCGGTGAACAGCCCGGCCTGCAAGATCCAGTTTGATATCTACCATGTGCAGATCCATTGCGGCAACATCATTCCCAACCTCGATCTTTCGTGGGACGAGATCGGCTACCTGCAGATCGGCGATAATCCCGGTCGCAAAGAGCCAACAACGGGTGAGATCAATTACAAGAATGTTTTCAGGCATATCCATAAAAAAGGATTCAAAGGCATCCTTGGCATGGAACACGGCATTTCGGGCCAGGGCAAGGAAGGCGAAGTGGCCTTGCTCAAAGCCTACAGGGAAAGCGACAGTTTTCTCTAAAGCAACAGTGCTCTAAATGAAGTTCACAAACCCCATAAACCGCAGGCTGATGCAGGTTGCCAACTTTCGTATACCAGGAATGCGTACACGTAAATTTGACTTGCACCGCCTGCGGTTTTGTTTTCTCCGTTGCGCCTGTCTGTTGGCTCTTTTGTTTTCTATGCGGAACCTGCAGGCACAGGCATTGCCCACGCTTGGTATGGTCAGCAACCTGGAAAACGACAGCCTGCTGCATGCCGCAGGTTTCCGTGCCATCGGTACGTCGGTTGGAAGCCTGATCAGTCCATCATTGAGCGAAGAAGCCTTTCAGCAAAACAGGAAGAAACTAACCTCGCTGAAATGCAGCCTTTACATGTGCAACATTCTCTTTCCTGCATCGCTGAAGCTTGCCGGTCCAAACGTGGACGAAACAAATGTGCTGGATTACCTCCAGGCCGTTTTACAGCGGGCACAAAAAGCAGGTGTCAGGCAGCTTATCCTCGGCAGCGGGGGCGCAAGACGTCTTCCTGAAGGCTATGAAACCGAAAAAGCAAAAGCTTCTTTTGTGTTGCTGGCAAAAAAGATGGCGGTCCTGGCAAAACAGTACAACGTCACCATAATCCTAGAAAATTTAAACAGTACGGAAACCAATTTTCTTACCACGCTTCGCGAAGCTGCTGCTGTGGTGCGAAGCGTTAACCATTCCTCTTTCCGGTTAAATGCCGATATCTACCACATGCTGAAAGAAGGCGAATCGCCGGAGGAGATCCGGAAGGCCGGCGACCTGATTGTTTATGCTGAAATTGCCGAAAAAGAAGGCCGCACACTTCCCGGTGTGGCAGGAGATGATTTCAGGCCTTACCTCCAAGCCTTAAAGGACATCGGCTTTAAAGGATTCATTCTTGTGGAAGGCAACATGAAGGCGATTGGGGAAGATGCGCCCAAAGCCTATGCCGCCCTGATGCAGCAATTGAAGGAAGTATATGTAAATTAGAAGACAATCCTTCCGCATGGTTTTCGTTCGTACACGTTCCTGCATCAACACGTTGCCTGCTACCGGTAATGCGCAACGTTTTTTTACTGCCTTGTTTTTCCTGTTGTTTTCCCTTGCTTCGCTGGCTGCACCGCTGCAACCGGGTAAACTTACCTGCGAGTACAGGGAAAACCCGCTGGGCATCGATGAGAAAAAGCCTCGGTTGACCTGGACCCTGCAATCTTCCCTTCGCAACCAGCAGCAATCGGCTTACGAGATCGAGGTAAGCGATAACCTCGCCGCACTTCAACGTGGAGACGCCAACATTTGGAAAAGCGGTAAGCTGCTTTCGCAACAATCCCTGGTCGAATACGGTGGTGATTCCCTTAAATCTTTTACACGCTATTACTGGCGGGTAAACGTGTATAACCAAAAAGGAGAGGCATCCGGCTGGAGTAGGCCGGCCTTTTTTGAGACCGCCATGCTGCAAACCACCGACTGGAAGGCAGCGTGGATCGGTGATGGAAAAAAACAATTTGAGAAGGACGAGGATTTTTACGGCGATGATCCGGCACCGCTTTTCCGGAAAACATTTTCGCTGCGGAAAAAGCTGGCTGCCGCCCGGCTTTATGTCTCTGGCATCGGTTATTACGAAGCTTCGCTGAACGGTAAAAAGATCGGTAACCATGTACTGGACCCGGGCTGGGCTACCTATCAAAAGCAAGTGTTTTATGTAACGCATGATGTTACCACCTTGCTGAAAAAAGGTGCCAACACCCTTGGCTTCCTGCTGGGCAATGGCTGGTACAACCCGCTGCCTCTGCGGTTGTTTGGCCGGTTTAATTTGCGGGAGGTACAGCAAACAGGCAGGCCCTGCGTAAAAGCACAGCTCCTTCTCCGTTATACCGATGGCCGTGAAGAAACCATCGCCACCGATGAAAGCTGGCAAACGGCGCCCGGGCCTGTCATTCGTAACAATGTTTACCTGGGAGAGCATTACGATGCGCGGCTGGAAAAGCAGGGCTGGGATCTTCCCGGCAACCTGTCCGGGTGGAAAAATGCCGTGGTGGTAAACGGCCCTTCCGGCCGGTTGTCGCCACAGATGCAGCCGCCCATTCGTATCAAAGACGTTATTCTTCCCCAATCCATTACCGAAGTGGGAAAGGATACTTTTCTTGTTGATATGGGCGAAAACTTTGCAGGGGTAGCCCGTATTCGTGTAAAGGGACCGGCCGGCCAAAGGGTAGCCTTGCGTTATGCTGAGGCCATCCATGCCGATGGACGCCTGAACTATCTCACCTCCACAGCGGGGCAGATAAAAGAGATCTGGAAACTCAGTGGCGGCCCGGGTGCACCCAAAACAGCCTGGCAGGAAGACGTGTATTATTTGAAGGGAGGCGGAACCGAAGAATGGTCGCCGCGATTTACGTTTCATGGTTTCCGTTATATTGAGATCACCGGCTGGACCGGAAGACCAACAAAAAGCGATATAGAAGGGCTGCGCCTGCACAGTGACCTGCAGCCGGCGGGAGAATTTGCCTGTTCCAATGACATGTTTAACCGCTTGCAGGAAGTAACCAAGCGGACCTTTCTCAGCAATGTGTTCAGTGTCCAAAGCGACTGCCCGGCAAGGGAAAAGATGGGTTATGGTGCCGATATTGTGGTGACCGCCGAAGCCTTTCTGTACAATTTTGACATGGCCAATTTTTACCGCAAAACGGTAGCTGATTTCGCCAATGACCAGCGACCCGGTGGTGGCATTACGGAACTGGCTCCTTTCACCGGTATTGCCGACAGGGGTTATGGCGATTCATCCGGCCCGCTGGGCTGGCAACTGGTCTTTCCTTTCGTGCAAAAAAAGCTGTATGATTTTTACGGCGATAAAAAGATCCTGCAAGAATACTACCCTGCTTTTCAAAAGCAACTGTACTTCCTGAAGACAAAAGAAGTGGATGGCCTGTATCACTGGGACATCAGCGACCATGAAGCGCTGGACCCGCGACCGGAAGCGTTTACCGCGTCAGCCTTTTATTACCACCATGTAACGCTGGGCGTTGAGATCGCCACCATCTTAGGTAAAGCTGATGATTCGGCCATTTACAGCCAATGGGCTGGCCGCATAAAGAATGCAATGGTGCGCAAATACCATGTGCCCAACACCGGGCGGTTCGACAATGCCACGCAGGCGGCGCAATTGTTTGCCCTGTGGTACGGCCTGGCGCCGCAGGAAGAAAAAACAATGCAGTTTTTAAAAGACGAGATCCGGCGGCACAATGGCCATCTTTCCACGGGCATTTTTGCCACTAAATTTTTGTTTGATGTGGCAAGGGAAAGGAACGAGAACGAACTGGCCTACAGCATCGCCAACCAGCGCAGCTATCCCGGTTGGGGTTATATGTTGGAGGAAGGGGCTACCACCTTGTGGGAGTCCTGGCAAAAACCCGACAGCGTATACTCTATGAACCACCCGATGTTTGGCTCCATCTCCGAAT
This sequence comes from Flavisolibacter longurius, assembly GCA_013327885.1. Classification (GTDB taxonomy): domain Bacteria; phylum Bacteroidota; class Bacteroidia; order Chitinophagales; family Chitinophagaceae; genus Flavisolibacter. Next base: position 100,518 of record JABUMY010000020.1, read on the forward strand.
GGTTTTACCGGTCGCTTCTTGGCATCAATGCGGCGTCACCGGGTTTTGAAAAAATTACCATCAAGCCCCAACCCGTTGCAGACTTGTCTTGGGCAAAAGGTGTCTATCATTCCATTCGCGGTGCCATTGGCAGCGATTGGAAAAAAGAAGGGAACCGTTTTGTCCTGGACGTAAATATCCCGGTCAATACAACGGCTACTGTGTGGGTACCGGCAACGAAAGGTGATCGCATTACAGAAAGCGGAAAAACATTGGAGGCGCAGGGGTTGCAGGTGCTGCGATACGAAGCCGGGTATGCAGTTGTAGAAGTGCCTTCAGGACAATATTCTTTTCTCCGCGAATAGGAAGTTTTATTTAAACATAATGCAGGCCTGAAAGGCCGACACATATCAGCTCAGGGTGCAAGCCCTTCGTATACATTTTGAGAGAGTGACCAGAGCCCTGAAGGGGCGACACAGCGAAGTCATTACACAACCTGTGTCGCTCCTTCAGGGCTGCAGCGTGATTAGGGAAAGCAAGGAGACTAGCGAAAAGGGAATCGAATCTGTGCCGAATAAAATTGGGGTTATTTCAACCTGTGTCTTCTTTTCTTCAACAGGTTTGTTTTGCCTTATTGTTTTTGTTTAGACAGGGTTGCAAATGGAAAGAATCTCCAAAACAGGTGCATTCCTACCGGCCCGAAAACCCGAGACGTGCCGTATCGCTGGGTAATAACGGTAACGTGTAACCGCCAATATCGATACTTGCCAATGGGAAGGTTTTCCGCAGCAGGCTGGTGTCTGCTGCTTTTACACCGGTTTGGTAGGCAAACAGGGCGTGCAGGTTTTTCATTCCGCTGAGCGTTGCCAGCCCGGCAGCCGTAACCTTTGTATTAACCACCGAAAGCACCTGCAGGCTCGCCAATGATTGTAACGCTGCCAATCCTTTGTCGGTGATTGTGGTGTTGTTCAGGTAAAGTGTTCGCAAAGAGGTCAGTTGGCCAATGACTGGCAATAAGTCATCGGTGATGGTCGCATCATTCAGCTTTAACCAAACCAGTTGTTTTTTCAGTGCCAGCAATGGCTCCAAATCCTTTTTTGTTACCCCAGTGGCTGTTACATAATTAACCGAAAGATAGTTGCTGCCTGCTGCCACCGGTATCATTACGGCACCCGAAGCTTTTACAGCCGCAATACTATTGGCGCCTGCGGCTTCCACCCCATCCGCAGGAATCAGCGATGGTGCTTTGGGCTTTTCCCCGCCAGATTGTAAAGCCGCTAATACCGGTTGCAGTTTTTCAACCTGCGGCAGGTCTTTTACCTTTTTAGTAAAATCGGCACCGTTCTCAATCCACCAATGAATAAGCGCCATCTCGCTTTCTTTTGGTTGCGGCTTTGCTTTGGGTGGCATGTGGTCGTCGTCTTCCAGCGGGAGCAACATCCGTTGCAGCAATTCGCTGTTGGCCGAGTTCCCGGGCACCAGGGTCTCACCGCCTTTCCCTCCCTGCAGGATAAATTTCGGATCATCTAACCGCAAGCCACCTTTTTGCTTTTTACTGCTATGACAAGTGTAACAACGGTTCTGTAATACCGGCTTGATCACATCTTCATACACTACGGCTTCCTGTATGTTGGCAATGGGCTGGTGAACAAAAACGGTGTCTTCATTACTATTTAATGCTGCCGTCAGGTAATCGGGGCCATGGGTCAGCGAGCCGCCAAAATGCCCTGTTAGTACAATCAGCACCAGCAGCGAAATAGACGTCAGTTTGGTGGTGCTGTCTTGCCGCTTAAGGAGGATGCGTTGCAGGAAAAGCAGCGATGCCGCCGCCACGCCAATGCCCATCCACATGTGCAGGCTTACCAGGTCTGTTTCGTAATCATCCGCAGACGAAAGAAAAAATCCGGTGATACAGGAAAGGATAGCACAGGCGGTGCCGATCAGCAAAACAATACGAACAGCATTGTGCGAAACATTGTATTTGGGCGAAGCCGAAAGCCATTGCAACAGGATGCCCATGAGCAGGATGCCAATGGGCAGGTGCACCAGGGCAGGATGAAAGCGGCCGATAAATTCAGTTACGGAAAGCAGCACGGGTGCAAGTTTACAACTTAGGAACGGTATCGCTGCCGGAGAAGTTGGAGCATGTACACATTGATGGCCCATTGATCGGCCAGTGGCTTGCGGTCGTATGGTGTGGTGGGCATATAGTCGGGCGGACCAAACTCCGTCAGGAAGGTAATGCGTTCACCCGCCGCTTTTTTGCGGGCCACCACTACGTCCCACCAGGCAAAATGCGCTTTTGCCGCAGCCTCCCATTCCGGTGCCCGCGGGTCCGAAACCTGCGGCCCTTCGGGGTGGCCAATGCGGGCATGAATGTGCTCCGTTCTTTCCAGCGCGAGTGCCATCGTTTCCGGTTGATCCTGCAAATAAGATTCACTCACATTACACCAGTGCGACACATCAAACGTAATTTTCAGGTCAGGATTTTTTTGCAGCAGGGGCTTTGAAGCCGGTGCCGAATACAACATACGGGAACGGTGCGTTTCATGACAAATTAAAATGCCCGATTGTTTCGCTAGTGCCGCGGTATGATCAAGAAAAGCCTGGTTCTCTTCAGTAGAAAAAAAATCCCTGCCCGAATGACAATTGATGTACAGTGGCCGTTGAATCGTATTGGCCGCTGCCGCATCGATCATCTTTTTGAAATAGGAGAGGTGCTCACTAAAATTTGTTTGCGAAGCGCCTACCAAAAAACCCACGTCAAGCTTGTATTTTTTAAGCGCCGCAAATAGCTCATCCTGGCCGCTCTTTTCCATTGGCCACCAGATCTCGATGCCGTCATAACCTTCTTTTTGCACACGGCTGCAATAGTCGTCCATGGTTCCGGTAAAGCCCCAGTTGGTGGCAAAAATTTTCAGGTCAAAGTTGGGATGCGTTGTTGTTACAGGCATTTCGGTGGCAAAGGTTTTTAATGATGAAAGAAAAAGCGCAGTGGTGGCCGTTGCTGTTGTTTGAATAAATTTTCTACGGGGTAGTTGCATGTTTTCTACTTCGCAGCTATTCCATTTCCTGGAGAAATGGAATAGCTCATTTAGACAATAATTTCTTCAATGACCTTTCCGGCTACATCGGTCAACCGGAAAGGTCGTCCCTGGTATTGATAGGTGAGTTTTTCATGATCAAAGCCAAGACGGTTCAATAAGGTCGCCTGTATATCAAACGGCGTTACTTTCCCGCTGATGGCACTGTAGCCAATTTCATCGGTCTCGCCATAGGTAACACCTTTTTGTATGCCGCCGCCGGCCATCCACATCGTAAACGCTTCTACGTGGTGGTCTCTTCCCTTGAATGGATTTTGTTTGCCCTCGCGGTTTTCCATCATAGGTGTACGGCCAAATTCGCCGCCCCACACCACCAGTGTTTCTTCCAGTAAACCGCGTTGTTTTAAGTCGAGTACAAGCGCCGTCATGGCCCGGTCGGTTTCGCGGCATTTGTTGATAAAGCCAATGTCGATGGCGAGGGAAGGATCGGTACCATGGCTGTCCCAACCCCAATCAAAAATTTGCACAAAACGAACGCCTTTTTCCACCAGTTTTCTTGCGAGCAAAATGTTATTGGCAAGCGACGTTTTCCCGGGCTTGGTGCCATACAATTCATGAATGGAGGCAGGTTCTTTGGAGATGTCCATCGCTTCGGGTGCAGCCATCTGCATTTTGTACGCCATTTCATATTGCGAAATGCGGGAGAGAATTTCGGGGTCGTTGTACTCTTGATACTCTTCTTCGTTCACTTTGTTGATGGCATCAATGGAAGCTTTGCGCAGGTCGCGGTTCATGCCGGAAGGGTCTTTGATGAAAAGCACCGGGTCGCCTTCGCTGCGGCACTGCACGCCCTGGTAAACCGATGGCAGAAAGCCGCTGCCCCAGACACTTTTGCCGGCATCTGGAAACTTGCCACCCGATGTCAGCACGACAAAGCCGGGCAGGTTTTGATTTTCTGTTCCCAATCCGTAGGTAACCCACGAACCCATGCTCGGCCGGCCGAGTCTTGCGCCACCGGTTTGCATCAGCAGTTGCGCCGGCGCATGGTTGAACTGGTCCGAACTGCAGGCTTTTAGAAAGCTTACTTCATCTACAATTTTTGAAAAATGCGGCAGGTGCTCGCTCACCCAGGCACCGCTTTGCCCGTACTGCGCAAATTTTGCCTGCGGTCCCAGCATCTTGGGCACTCCGCGGATAAAAGCAAAGCGTTTGCCCTCGAGCAGCGAGGGCGGGCAATCCTGTCCATCAAGCTTCGTCAGTTCGGGTTTGTAATCGAATAATTCCAGTTGCGAAGGCGCACCGGCCATGTGCAGGTAGATAATGCTTTTGGCCCTGGCGGCAAAATGCGGCAGCTTTGGCGCCAGGGGATTGGCCGGGTCAAAAAGCGTTTGCGGTACAGCAGTATTATTTCCACCCACTCCGCAGGACTGCAGCAGCGAGCCCAGAGCCAGGCCGCCAAAACCCATGGCGCATTCTTTTAAAAAATGCCGCCTTGTGTGCATGCGGATCACCGTTTCTTCTGCTTCTTTTACCAGCCGCTGGTTATGGAGTTCTTTTTGTGTCATGCCAGCGTTTAGTTTTTTGTGACCACTTCGTCGAGGTTAAGCAAGGCGTTTGCTACTATCACCAACGCAGCCGTTTCAGGATTGTTATGTTCGTTGTTCACGCCAATGATCTCGCAAGTGGCTTCGCTGTCTTTTGTATACGTTGCATAAGCCGTGTTGTATAATGTTTGCAGGGCCTGAAGCTTTTGCGGGGAGATGGGTTTAAAGAGCAACTGCTCGTAACCGGTGCCGATCCATTCTCTTGCATTCTTGCTGCTGGTTGCTGCCTGCATGCGGTAAGCAAACTGCCGCGAAAGGTCAAGGTAGGCCGAATCGTTCAAGGTAACCAGCGCCTGCAGCGGTGTGTTGGTGCGGATGCGCCGCGATACGCAAACCTCTCTGCCCGCCGCATCAAACGTAACCATCGATGGGTAGGGCGCCGTGCGTTTCCAGAAGGTGTACAGGGCCCGCCGGTACTGGTCTTCGCCTTTGCTGGCCTTCCACGCCTCGCCGTTCCAGGGCGACATCCAGATGCCTTCCGGCTGCCAGGGCATAATGCTTTGACCATACATTTTTTTACTCAGTACACCGCTGGCGGCAAGGGCCTGGTCGCGGACCTGCTCGGCCGACAGCCTTACCCTGGCGCCCCTTGCATACCACCTGTTGCCGGGATCTTTTTGAAGCGCTTCTTTCTTTACGGTTGGGCTTTGCCGATAGGTGGCGGAAAGAACAATCTCTTTGAGCAATCGCTTGGTGCTCCAGCCCCAGTTGTGCATGTACTGCCAGGAAAGATGGTCAAGCAATTCCTTGTGCGAAGGTTCCGCACCCATGGTGCCCATGTCTTCCAGTGTTTCCAGCAAACCGGTCCCAAACAGTTGTTCCCAGAGACGGTTCACCATGGTTCTTGCCGTCAGCGGGTTTTGTTTGTCGGTGAGCCAGCGGGAAAGCCCCAGCCGGTTGTTGGGAACTCCAACCGGAAACGCATTCAGCGAAGCCGGTACGCCAGGCTTTACATCCTGCCCCGGAACCAGCCAGTTGCCGGCCACAAATACATGGTTGGGTCGTTGCATGTGGGTTGGATTGTCAAGCATTACCGGAGTGGCCGAAACGGCTTTGGTCAGCAGATTCCACCAGGCTTTTTGTATCGAATCATAGCCCGGTTTTTCTTGGCCGGGAAAGGCTTTTGTAAAATAAAACCAGTCGAATTGCAGGCCACCGTCCATTGGGCTTTTTAACTGCGGGTTGGTGTAGGTAAAATAAAGATCATGCGTGCCGCTTTGTGGTGGAAACGAGATCCGGTCGATCTGCCAGCCTTTGGTCTTTGGCACCTGCACGGTGGTAATAACCGGGCCGTTCACGCTATCGCGATGAATGGTCCACCGGCCACCGGGTAAAAAGCCGGCATACCGCACAATCAATTCATTGGCACCGTCCAACGCAACATGGGCCAGCCTTGCCGATGCGTTGTTGCGGAAAGCCAGCCATTTGGTATCACTCAGTTCGCTGTTCACAAAGCTATCGGCCCGAATGGAGTTGATGGCCGGTTGCCATGTTTTTAAAAAGCGTTTTGTGGTGATGGCTTCATTAGCAAACTTGTTTTGCTGCAGCCAATGCACAATGGTTTCCAGTTGCGCACTGTCGTTGCTGTCGAAGTGCCGCAGCAGGGGATATTCGGCATGCGTGTCTTCATCCCTTGTGTTGTTGAAATAAGCCATGAACTGGTAGTACTCTTCATGGGTAAACGGATCGTAAGGGTGGCTATGGCATTGCACGCAGGCAAAGGTGGTTCCCAGCAGGCTTTGCCAGGTGGTGTTTACCCGGTCGATGACGGCGGCAACGCGGTACTCTTCGTTGTCTGTACCGCCTTCGTCGTTGGTCATGGTATTGCGATGAAAAGCCGTGGCGATCAATTGTTCGTCGGTGGCATTGGGCAGGAGGTCACCCGCCAGTTGTTCGGTTAAGAACTCGTCGTAGGGTTTGTCTTCGTTAAAGGCTCTGATCAGCCAGTCGCGGTAGCGCCAGATGTTGCGGCCGGCGTCCCTTTCATAGCCTTTGGTATCGGCATAGCGGGCAAGGTCCAGCCAAACGGAGGTCCACCGTTCGCCGTAGGCAGGAGAGGCCAAAAGAGAATCCACCAGTTTCGCATAGGCGTCGCCGTTATTGTCGTGTAAAAACTGAGCGGCCAATTGCGGCGATGGTGGCAAACCGGTCAGGTCGAGGCTGACCCTGCGCAGCAGCGTGGCTTCGTCGGCTTCAGGCGAAGGTTGCAAATCATTCGCTGCTATTTTTTCGTAAATAAAATAGTCGATATCGTTGCGGGCCCAGTCGAGTTTTTTTGCCGGCAGCAAACCAAAGAATCGTCTTCCCGGTTTGGGTACTGGAGTTTTTTGCACCGGCACATAAGCCCAATGGTGTCCCCACACAGCACCCTGCCTGATCCATTGCGTCAGGGTTTCTATTTCGTCTTCTGATAAAGGGGCGTGCTGGTAAGGCATGCGTTCTTCGGGATCGTCGAGTGTTAACCGGCGGATCATTTCGCTTTCACCCGGGTCGCCGGGTACAATGCCGTATTTACCGGACTTTAGTTTAGCCAGGGCTTCTTCGCGAAAGAGCACAGAAAAGCCGCCCTGTTTTTTCACTCCACCATGGCAGGAGATACAACTACGATTGAGAATGGGTTTTACGTCGGTATTAAAATCAACCGGGGAATGTCCCGTGCTAAAAACAAAAAAGCTCACCACTGCCACAAGTGATGCGGTGAGCAAAATTGTTTTGTTATGTGCAAGCAAACGTTTCATGCAGGAAAGGCCTCGTTTGGATGAATGTACAAAAAACAGCAGACATGCCATCCTGTGGTGGGGACTGTACAACCTGGTGCTGGTATGGTCATGATTTCCCTTTGAAATGTTTCTTGTCTGAAAAGAAAAAAGGATATGAGCTCCAGCTTCCTACAGTGGACAGTGCCTTTGCAGTAAGTCGCTGGTTTCTCACCTAATTTTACCGCAAACTATAGTTTGCATGTTGGCCCCTATCGAAGAGAAATTTTCTGGTGATCTGTATTACAAAAACACGGCAGCACACAATGCGGTGATCATGAGTTATGCCACCGATGCCTCCGTGTACCAGGAAAGACCGCTGGCGGTTGCCCTGCCCAAAACGGTGGCGGATGTAATGGCCCTGGTGGCGTATGCAGCAACGGCTGGTGTAACGCTTATTCCCCGGGCTGCTGGCACTTCACTGGCCGGCCAGGTGGTGGGCAGCGGGATCGTGGTGGATATTTCGAGATACTTCACTTCTATCCTGGAAGTGAATGTGGAAGAAGGCTGGGTAAGGGTACAGCCCGGCGTGATTCGCGATGACCTCAACGCTTACCTGAGACCATTGGGTTGGATGTTTGGTCCCGAAACCTCAACGGCCAGCCGTGCCATGATCGGTGGTATGATCGGTAACAATTCCTGCGGGTTGCACTCCATTGTTTGGGGTGATACAAGGGATAATCTTTTAGAAGTGACCGTGCTGCTTGCTGATGGCAGCGAGGCTGTTTTTGGTGCGATCGACAGGGAAACGTTCCGGCAAAAATGCGCTGCGCATACGCTGGAGGGTTCTATTTACCGTTCGCTTGCCGAACTGCTGCAACAACCGCAAAACAGGGAGGCTATTGAAAATGGTTTTCCCAAAAAAGCCGTGCATCGGCGCAATACCGGTTATGCACTGGATGTATTGCTCGACCAATTTCCGGCAGACGAAAAGGGCACCATCAACCTGGCGAAGCTGGTGGCTGGTTCGGAAGGCACGCTTTGTTTTGTTACCGAAGCCAAGCTGCAGTTGCGTCCGTTGCCACCCAACGAAAAATGCATTGTTGCCCTGCATACGGCTACCATCGGGGAAGCCTTGCAAGCCAATATCATTGCCTTGCAACACCAGTGCGCCGCTTCGGAACTGGTGGATGATATTATTTTGGAATACACCAAAACAAACATCGACCAGCGCAAGAACCGCTTTTTTGTAGAAGGTGAACCAAAGGCGATATTGATGGTGGAATTTTTTGATGAAAGCCTGCCAGCGCTGACGGCAAAAGCAAAGTCTTTTATCGATGCCATCAAAGGAAAGGGATGGGGATATGCCTTCCCGGTGCTTTATGGCGCTGAAACCAATAAAGCCTGGGATTTGCGCAAAGCCGGACTGGGCCTACTGCGCAACGAACCGGGTGACACGCAACCGGTAAACCTGATCGAAGACTGCGCGGTGGATGCAGCCGATCTGCCCGATTACATCCGCGAGGTTGAGGCCCTGCTCAAAAAGTACAGCGTCAAATACTCGATGTATGCCCATGCCGGCGCCGGTGAGTTGCACGTGGAGCCCATGATCAACCTGAAAACACTGGCGGGAAAACATCTCTTTCGCACCATTCTGCAGGAAACGGCCGTTATCGTGAAAAAATACCGCGGTTCCCTGAGTGGTGAGCACGGTGATGGACGGTTGCGCGGCGAATTCATTTCCTACATGATGGGTGAAAACGTTTATGAATTGTTTCGCCAGGTAAAAAGGCTTTTCGATCCGCAAAATGTCTTCAACCGCGGGAAGATCGTAGACACGCCACCGATGAATGAAGCGCTGCGCTACAGCCAGGATCTTCCCAAAAAAGATCTGAAAACCGTATTTGATTTCAGCCGGCAGGAAGGCCTGCTGCGGTTGACCGAAAAATGCAGCGGTTCCGGCGACTGCCGCAAGACAAGTGTTACCGGCGGCACCATGTGTCCGAGTTTTATGGCCACCCGGCACGAACGGGATACCACCCGGGCAAGGGCCAACATGCTGCGGCATTTTTATACCAGCCAGTCGTACGACATACCCGCAACCGTAACGGAAGAAGAAGTGCGGGATGTGCTGGACCTTTGTCTTTCCTGCAAGGCCTGCAAATCGGAGTGTCCGTCGAGTGTGGATGTGGGCAAGCTGAAAGCGGAATTTACGCAGGCGTATTACGACAAGCACAAACCTTCCTTGCGGGCAAAGCTGATCGGCGGCTTTAACGGGCAAATGAAGCTGGCTTCTCTTTTTCCACCTGCCTACAATTTTATTTTCAGTACGCCGGCCTTGCGGCGGGCTGCCAACAAAGCGGTTGGTTTTCACCCTGATCGCACCATGCCGCTGCTGCACAATACAACGTTGCGGGCCTGGATTGAAAAGCTTCCAGCCAAAAACGAAAGCGCAACTAACGGCACCGTGTATCTGTTTTGCGATGAGTTCTCCAACTTTAACGACGTAGAAGTAGGGCAGAAGCTGGTCCTGCTGTTGCAGCGATTGGGCTATCGTGTTTTGTTGCCAAAGCACGACGAAAGCGGCCGGGCTTTTCTGTCGAAAGGATTTGTGCGCAAGGCAAAAGAGCTGGCGATAAAAAATGTGACTGCTTTAAAAGATATTGTCACGGAGGAAACACCCATTATCGGTATCGAGCCTTCCGCTATTCTTACGCTTCGCGACGAATACCCGGAGTTAGTACCTGCTGACCTGCAACCGGCAGCAAGGCAGTTGGGCGCCAATACGTTTTTGTTTGAAGAATGGATGGCCCGTGAGATCGCCAAAGACCGCATTCAACCCGAACAATTCCGTGCCGAAAACCGCGAGGTCTTTGTGCACGGACACTGCCATCAAAAATCACTTTCTTCTGTCAGCTATATTGTGCAAAGTCTTTCCGTGGTGCCGGGTTATACCGTGAAAGAAATCCCATCGGGCTGTTGCGGCATGGCGGGCTCGTTTGGGTACGAAGAGGAGCACTACGAAGTGTCGATGAAGATCGGCGGCCTTGTGCTTTTTCCTGCCATTGCGCAAATGAAGCCCGATGCCATCGTTGCGGCTTCGGGTACCAGTTGCCGCCACCAGATAAAGGACGGTACGGGAAGAAAGGGAAAGCACACGGCGGAGATTTTGTTCGAAGCGCTGGCCGTGAAATAAGTGTATTCTAAATTCCTATTCAAGCCTCTCTTGTTGCCCCGTCATTTACGGCGGGTTAAAAATAGTTGTTTAAAAAAGTAAATAGTGGCTTTAGCCAAACCCTTCGGTTAAAACCGCTATGAACAGAGAAACTTTTCTATTGAGCAACCCCGTGCTGAAGCAACGGGGCAAGGGAGGAAAACAAAAAACCTAACAGGTCAAGTTGTTCAGTACAGCTAAGCCTTGCTGTTTTCCGCCGCCTCCCTCTACAGCCTTTTTAATCCAGCATATAGTTTTCCGTTTCACTTCTTACGTTTGACGTTTCACGCCTCTATCAGCGACTTTATTTCAATTTACCAGAACAAAAAAAACGGGCACAAGGCCCGTTCTTTTATCAATCATTCTTAGTTGTTAGAAGCCTACTACTGCTTCGATCACGTATCCGTTGAATTTACCACCAGAGCGATAGTCGGAGTTGGCTACACCAGCAGCACTGCGCAGGTTTTCAAATCCTTTGTATTTCTGGTTTACGATCTCTGCTTTCAGCAACACGTTTCTTGTCATGAACCAACCGGCTGCAAAAGAAGTACGGTCGATGTTCACTTCTTCGAAAGTATTCCAGCCTGTGTAAGTGGCAACAGTTGAAGCATTCACGGCAGTTCTCAGCAAGTCGGCTTTTACAGTGTTGTAACGGCCACCTATGTAGAAGTTTTCGTTTTTGCCAAAGCGATAGATCAGTTCACCAGCCACCTGGGTCATGTTCCTGTCATTCAGTTCGGTTTTGCCACGGCCTTTTGCTGTTTCATAGGTGCCAAAGAACTCGAGGCCACCGGCTTTGATCAAGCTGTTCAGCATAACGGCAGTGATTTGTTTGCTGAAGCCAGGGTTAAAGCGACCGGAAGAATACATGGCAGTTCCGGCTTTTACAGTACCATCGGCTGCGTAGTAAGTTTCCATGGTGTTCTGGTAGTTAGAACCGGTGCGGTCGCCGCTGTACAGGGTCAAACCACTACCTGCGTTGCTGCTGTTGGTGTACAAGCTACCAGACAGGCGTACTCTCAGTTTTTCAGAAAGGTTTTTGTCAAAGCCGCCTTTCAGGTAAAGAGAAGGGCTTCTTTTGGTGTTGGCATCTGTTACAAAGGTTCCGATCTTGGCTTCGCCAACAGAGTCAACGTGTCCTTTGATCATACCGCTTGATGCACCCACCATACCAAACAGGCCATTTTTTTGAACATATACTTCACCACCAATTTCAGTAGCAAAGGCGTCAGCAATATTGCCTTCCATGAAGGGGCTTGGCAGGGTGTGACCACCATCAGGGCGACGGAAGTGCGCATCACCGTAGTTGATTTCCATGTGACCCACTTTTACTGTAGCTACTTCAAAGATCTTGTCAAGAAGCCGGCTTTTCAGGAAAGGTGTTTTGTCAATTTGAATGTAACCGCCTTTTACCCAGGCTTCGTTGTGGTGACGGGAAGACAGGTAGGTTGTTACGTTCATGCGGATACCGTCGGCCAGTTGCACATCGGTAAAGAGGTTGGCCTGGGAGGTCATAAAGCCGGGGGCAATTGGATACAATCTGTTAGCGCCGCTTCCTGTATTGTTGATGGCCGTGTTCTTGTGCTCAATGTTCTGGTACTGCATGGTAAAACCGGCACCGAAGCGAATGCGTAAGCCATCAAAAGGAATGGTATCGGCAGCTTTGGAGGTTTCAAACGTATTGACACCTCTTTTATCATATGGATTCCAGTGTGAAGGTCTTTGGTAAACTTCTTTGTCTGTATTCTGCGCCTGAGAGGCAAAAGGCAGGGCGGCAGCTAGCAGGAGTGCGAGGGGAAGAAGATTCTTTTTCATGGTAATAATTTTATTCAGGTTAGAATTAGTTCGGAAACGGACCGGTGTTTGAATTGGTATTGATTTAAGATTGATTAAAAGCGTACGTTGTAGTTGATGGTCAGGTCATCGTAAACTTTCATTACACCCAGCATGTACTTAGGCGCACTCATGCCGAACTCTGAAAATTTAATGTTCTTGCTGCCGCTGAGGGTATAGCTGCCATCGGCTGCTTTCTGGCTGTTGGCTACCAGTGTAATATCCCTGGTGTTTCCGGAGATGGTAAGCTGGCCGCGCAGGGTCATTTGCGAACCACTGGGTGTTGCACTCAACAGTTTGAAAACAATGTTGGGGAACTTTTCTGCTTTCAGGGCGTCATAGGCTCTTGTGTTCAGCAGGCCTTCGTCGCTCTTCAGCGATTTCACCGGCATGGTGAAGGTCAGGGGCTGAATGCCTTCCAGCAGTTTTGTGCTGGGGTCAACGGTAAAGTTAGCTTCCATGTTGTTGCCGCTCGACTTCATCGTCCATTTGTGAATGTTAGAGTTACCCAATAATGTTATCTCGTACGAAAAGGATTTTTTAATACTTTGTGCATTCAGTTGGCTGGTTGCCAAAACAACTGTGGCCGCTATGAGGAGGAGGCGGAGTGCTTGGCTGAGGAGATTCTTTTTCATGATGCTGCGTTTTATTGTTTGGGATGTTGTTGTTTGATAACAGGACGAAAGTAGAGTTGCCGGCTACCGATTTCTATGAGATAGATATTCTGCCCGACTGATTATTGTTGGCCGCTTTATGAGAAAAGTCATGTTCGCGGGTAGGCAGTAGGGAGAGATTGTTTTCAAAGACTACTTTAGCCGAAGCCTGCTTCGGGGCCTACCGGAAAGTGGTGATATAAATCCCTGTAAGAATTAGGGTGCAGCCCTGAAAAGTGAAGGAGAAGCATTCGTTAGTAAAGACAGGCATTGCCGGTGCAGGTATTGACCTTACCGAAGGTGGAAGCGTTTGGACTGTTTACAGGCCATTTGTTGCCAGCGTAAGCTGTCGCCGGAACTGGTTTTGGGCCGGGCTTGTTTTGCCTTTGGTCTTAGTTGATGGCGTTGAGCTGGCGGAGGATCGCTTTCGTAATGTTCTTCCTGCAATTTCCAAACCCGGTGTTGATCGCCGAGCGGCGTTTGATGATTCGCGTCGCAAAAAAGTAAACCTCGTTTTTATTCGTTACATAACCAACCCACCATCCAATGTCGTTACCTTGCCATTTTGTCCAGCCGGTTTTTGATCGCATGGTATAATCCTGCGTGACTTCGGTTATCATCACCCTTTTTAAAATAGCGATGTTGCGTTTTGAAAAAGGAACCGCATTTTTGTGGACTTTCACCAGGAAATCGACCTGGTTTTTAGGCGAAATGGCAAACGATCCAAAGTTCCAGAAGTCTGTCCCTTGTTCGGTCATACGTAAATTGCCATACCCACATGCTTTTAAGTAATGCAGGTATTTTTCTTTCCCAACTTTCTTCGCCAGCTCAATAAATACCCAGCCGGCAGACTCCTCAAAGGCTTCTTTGACCGTCATATCCCGGTATATTTCCGGCCGGTAGCCATAAAGCGTGGTGTCTGTACTCCCTGGCCATTTTACAATGGTATTTTCATCTTTGATTGTGCCCGTTTGAAGTGCAATGAGTAAGTGGATAACCTTGAATGTTGATGCCGGTAAAGTTTCCCTGTTGGCATCTGCCGTATCGCTGACATACCATTTTTGATTGTGAAAACCATAGACGATACTACTTCCCTGGATATTGCATTCCTTGAATGGTGTCACAAAATCAACCTGTCCGTAAAGTGTGGAGCAGAAACAGAGAAGGACCGGTAAAAAATAAATTTTCATACCACAGAATTGTTCTAAAACTCTTGCCTGGTGTTTATGGCTCTGGAAGAAGCCATATTTCATGCTACTGGTTACAATTGACGACACAAGTATAAAACCTCTTTCCCGATTATTAATTGAATCGGCCGGTTCTTTCCAACGCCGGGTGAGGGAGAACGTTTTTTCGCTTTTCAACCATTCGCGTTTCGTAATGGTAAGCAGAAGGCCTTTTTATAATCGTTGGACTTGGATTGATGTAGTTGAGAAAACATGAGCAGCACATCCAACAGTTGACAGCCTGTTCACAAAAACACCTGTCAGGAAGGATTCGCTGTCAACTGTCAACGCAAAGGAATACCAGCCGTTTCCCTGTCAGTCGATACGTTGTTACCTATTTTTTTTCTGCTGTGGCTCGTAATTGTACCGGATAGCGTTCGCCAACAATTTTGATTTTTGCCAATGCTGAATTGATCTTGTATAACTCGTCATCCGTTAAGTAAACAGTAGTCGCACCAATGTTCTCTTTCAGGCGATGTAATTTTGATGTGCCCGGAATGGGAACAATAAATGGTTTTTGCGCTAACAACCAGCCCAATGCAATTTGTGCAGGCGTTGCGTTTTTGTCTCTCGCAATGGATGTAACTAGGTCCACTAACGCCTGGTTGGCCAGCCGGTTTTCTTTACTGAAACGTGGCAACAGGTTTCTTGTATCATCTTTGTCCAACTCCACGTCTGCATTGATGGTTCCTGTCAAAAATCCTTTGCCCAAGGGACTAAAAGGAACCAGCCCAATTTCTAATTCTTCTAGTATCGGAATGATCTCGTTTTCAGGTTCACGATAAAACATTGAGTATTCACTTTGCAAAGCTGTTACCGGCAAAACAGCGTGTGCCTTCCGAATGGTTTCTGCATTGGTTTCTGAAAGCCCGAAATATTTTACTTTTCCCTGTTCGATCAAATCCTTTACCGCTCCTGCCACGTCTTCAATTGGAACATTCGGGTCGGGTCTGTGCTGATAAAATAAATCGATTACGTCTGTTCGCAATCGTTTTAAAGAGGCTTCGGCAACTGCTTTGATGGTCTCCGGGCGACTATCAGGCCCGAACCGCACATTGCCGTCTTTGAAACCGAACTTGGTAGCAATGACAACGTCTTTACGCAATGGCTGGAGCGCCTCACCAACCAAAAGTTCATTGTCGCCATAGCCCTGTGCCGTGTCAAAGAAAGTAATACCGTGTTCTACTGCCGAACGAATCAGTTTTATATTTTCTTCTTTGGTAGGTGCGTTTGGGAAACTTAACCCCATGCAACCCAATCCCAGTGCAGATACTTCCAATCCGCCTTTTCCTAATTTTCTCTTGTTCATTTTTTATTGATTTTAAATGTGACACCACAAAAGTTCTCTAATAAAAAATGAAGGCACTTGCCAATTGGCAAAAAAGGATTTTAGCGGATATTTTTCCGTATTCTACTCAAAGAGGATTGTGTGATTCCCAGGTAAGAAGCGATGAATGTTAAAGGCACACGGTTTACCAGTGTGGGGAATTTTTGAATGAAATCGAGATAGCGTTCCGTTCCGTCTTGCGAAATCAGCTCGCTTCTTCGCGCCATTTTTTCGCTATGATGTTTCGCTATGATTTTGTGAACAATATTGTCCCAGCCAATGATGGTGTCGGAAATTTCTTTCCAGTCTTGCCTGGAAAAAACAACCAGTTTGCAGTCCGTGATGGCGGAGAGATATTCGGAAGGCGTATAAATTTCGTCAATTGTATTTCCCGGTAAAATCAAATGGTTTTCGTCAATAAAGTAACGTGTAATTTCTTCGCCCTTGTTGTTGTAATAATAAACACGAAGAACACCATCGGAAAGAAAGCCAATTTGCCTGACTGCTTTACCTGCTTCCCAATAATAGTCCTCTTTGTGCAACTCTATTTCTGACGCCTTGCTTTTAATAAGGTCAATTTGCTGGCCGTTCAGATTGCCAAACAGTAAAATATAGTCAATAAATTTCTCCATTCGGCAAAGTTAGAAATCGCAGTCTGCCTTTTATTTGACATTTGGCAAAAGTGGAGGGTGCGGGCCTGATCAGTTGGTTCTTTAAGCGCCACCGGCTTCTAGAATGGCTGGTAACGGAAAAGGTGTTTATGCAGCAAGGGAATTAGATATCCTAATGCATCACTACCGTTCCCTAAAGCAAAATAGAATTAATTGGTTGAATTTTCAACTGAAGCCCTTATTGCATAAACACCATATCACCTGCAGTCTTTTATAGTTCGAACCCCACATCACTCACTTTTTCTGCCTTTTTCTATAATCGCTTACTTAGTTCCTAATCATACATTGTTATTGTATTATGTTTAAACAAACCCGGATAACCTGAATATCCATTCCCTCAAACAAAAAATCACAGGTCGATCGACCTGTGATTTTCGGTCATTGCAATCTTATGCAAGACTTTGTCCTATCAGTAGGTGGGTGCTTAGTACAACCCTGTTCCAAAGATTGATGGTAATAACGGCCGTTATAATATCTGCAATTTGCGTTTCGCTGAAAAATTGCAACGCGTTTGTGTACGTGTCGTCTGATAATCCACTTTGATGAATTAATGTTATCTCTTCCGTTATAGCCAACACTACGTTTTCTTCTTCGGTAAAAATACCTTCGGCTTCTCTCCAGGCATTCAACAAAAAAATACGCTGGTTCGTTTCGCCATTTTTAATTGCGTCTTGCGTATGGATGTTGATACAATAGGCACACCCGTTGATTTGTGATGCACGGATTTTAATAAGTTCCTTGGTTGTTTTGGATATAGAACACTGTGAAAGATAGGTTTCTAAACCAATCATTGCTTTTAGCGCATTGGGAGCTGCTACTTTAATGTTGAATCGTTTTTGCATGGCCTAATTCTTTTAAAATTGTTCAATGCAAAGCTGGCAAATGAGAGAACGAAAAATCTTAAACTGGTTTAAGAAATACGCTTCTTACGGATTTCGCTTAAATATTCGGGTGTGAATCCCAAATAGGAAGCGAGTAGGTACTGGGGAATACGTTGTGCAAATTCGGGATACCTTTCAATCGACTGATAATAAAACTCTTCTTTGGAAAGAGAGTAAAGATATTTAATACGCATTTGGGCTGCGGCGTAAGCCCGCTGGTAGACAAAACGGAAATAGCGTTCCATTACCGGAAATGCTTTTACAAGTTTTTCCTGATTGTCTTGTGTGATACAAAGTAGCTTAGATTTTTCTACCGCTTGGATATAAAATTGAGAAGGAATCTTGCGTTCGTAAGCAATGTTGTCGGTCATCCACCAGGTTTCTATGGCAAATTCGGTGGTTTGTTCAATACCTTTTTCATTGATGTAAAACTTTCGTAGCAAGCCGCTCAATACAAAGTAATGGTGTCTGCAAATATGTTCTTCCTCTAAGAGGTTTTCTTTTTTAGCTACATTCTTGATGTCAAAGAATTTTTGAATTTCATCAAATTCTTCGTTAGAAACTTCTGCGAATTTGTCTATGTGTTTTTTAAAAGTATCCAACATTTGGGCTTTAGGAGTGCTGGTTGTAAGATTGCAGGTAACGGAAAAGATGTTGCTGTCAGTAGGTGCATTTGAAAAACTGCAGCTTCACTTTCATCATGTTGCTCATTAAAGATAATTGGTTTAAAACATATTCGTCAGCACCTAATGCAGCGAAACCATGTTGTGCGAACCCTTTCCTTGTTGATGGCACTTACTTTTTAGTACCAGCTGTTCCAACATATCCACGGCGCAGAGAAATAATTTTTAGTGCCTAACGGCACCTAAATCTTCAGGTTTCATTCATTCCAATAAGTGCTTCGAAGAACTTTGTTTTGCTTGTCCTTCATTCTATAATACCAGCGTGCTAACAAAAATGTCACAATAAAGGATAGAATAAATAGCAACGCCCAATTAATCAAAAAGATGTTTGTCTGTCGGAGGTATTCACTTCGTAAGAAAAAATGATATCTTCCTGCTTGTCCACCTGATATTAGAAGTGAAGAAACAAAAGCGAAAACATATCCACGACGTAGATACTTTCGTTCGGTTCTCTTTTTCTTAAATACTTTTTCGCCATTCACTTTCTTATGATTCTGATTTGGTGCTAAGGTTTCGCACAACGGCAGAGTGTGCAAAAAGGGTACTCTGCGGGCTTAAAGGTATTCAGCAGGTACGAGAGTTCAAAGGATGGTAGCTTTGCAGGTCTAAACTGCTCTTTATGGCGTATGTTCAGGGTACCCACCGAGGGCAAACGGCCATTTACTGTCTGGAGGACTTCATTACTCCGGATGCTGCTGTGCGGGTGGTGGATGCGTTTTGTGAGGGGATTGATTATGTAGCATTGGATTTTAGAGGCAAGTTCACCAATGACAACTGCCGGCCGTGTTATCATCCTTCGCTCTTGCTTCGGCTCTACATCTATGGCTATCTGAATGGCATTCGCTCTTCCCGCAAACTGGAAGCCGAGTGCCGACGGAATGTAGAGGCCATGTGGCTTTGCAACAACATCCAACCGAAGTATCATACCATTGCCGACTTCCGCAAGCGGCACCCGGAGCAGATCCGAGAAGTATTTAAGCAGTTTGTTTCGCTCATGTGCAACTGGCGCCTGGTAGGCCGCAAAACCGTAGCCATCGACAGCACCAAGTACCGGGCCCAGAACAGCCGCAAGAACAACTACAATGAAGATAAACTAAAACGGCACCTTGCCTATATTGACCACAAGGTGAGTGATTACCTCCAGGAGATGAACAACATCGACCACAAGGAGAAAACAAAAGCAAAAGACTTTAAACGCCTCTTTGAACTCACCCGGGACAAAGAAAAGATGCTTGAGCGCAGGCAGCAGTATAAGCAGTTACAAAAGCAACTAAAACAAAGTCCAGACACCCAGATAAGCACCGTGGATCGGGACAGCCGCTCCGTGCCACACAAGACCGGCATTATCGAAGTCTCCTACAGCACTCAGGTTGCCTGTGATGCTACACACAACCTGGTCGTGCATTATAAAGTGACCAACGAAAACGACCGCAAAGCCCTACATCCCACCGTCCTTTGTGTCAAAGAGGCCATGAATCTGGCACAGGAATCACCAATTGTCGCATTGGCGGATAAGGGGTACTTCAATGCCGAACAGCTCCATGCCTGCAAAAAAGATAACGTGATTACGTATGTACCCTCTACGTACAACCGCTCCAAAGATGCTATCCCGGTGAAAGGCTACCACCTGGCAGACTTCCGCTATCATCCCAACAACGATACCTATACCTGTCCACAGCGACACACGCTTACCTCCAATGGCCACTGGTACATCAAGGTGTACAACCGAAGTGAAAAGACAAAAAGCTATTCCCGGTTCAAACACTACAAGACGGACAAATGCCTTCACTGTCCTGTAAAGCATTTATGCACCGTGCTGAAAAGAGGGCGGGTCATCGAACGCAGTGAATATGCAGAAGCCGTGGAAGCAAACAACAAACGAATAAAAAAACACAAAGACATCTACCTGCGCCGCCAGCAAATCGTAGAACATCCTTTCGGCACCATTAAACGATGGTGGGGCTATAGCTACACGCTATTGAAAGGACTAAAGAAAGTTAGCGCAGACTTAGGACTGGTGTACCTATGCTACAACCTCAAACGGGTCATGAATATCCTGAGCGTAAAAACAATGATGAAAAAGCTGAAACCGGCGGGAATTTGAAAAGAAAAACGAAAGAAAATCTTCGTCTACACGCTGCCGTTCACCACGCGTTCTGATAACAGGCAAACTAAGCCTTACGCCAAAAATAATAAGATGGAAAATTGAAACCCAAACGAAAACTAAAAAAACCTTTTTGCACATCCTGACGGTAAAGGGCTTGCCGAAGTGCCGGACGTCCGTGATTTGTCAGCCTGGATAAAGATATGCTGCCCTTATTGGAATACAAAAGACCAGCCCATGTTCGTCTGCCGGCATTTTGGCAAACCCATGTAAGCAGCCAGGCGGAGGTTCGGGGTGGCGCTGCAAGACGCAAGCTGTTAAAGCCGTTAGCCTTTGTGTCTGGATAAGTGAGCGGCTTTAAGTGCTTGTCGGCTTAGGCGTGGGAGTTCTTTGACATTGCTTGGTGGTTGCAAAAGTGTTGACAATCAATGGGTAAAGGCAATAATTTGTGAAGATTTGAATTTGTACATAATCTTGCATTATTATTGCATTCTACTTCCTGCTATGAATGTCAACAATGGATTTAACATTAAGGGTGAATGGTCTGATGATAAGCATTCTGTAAAAGTACAGCTTCAGGTTCTGCTTTTCATCGAAGATGACATTCATTATGCTTACATTCCTGCATTGGATATTATTGGATATGGTCAAAATGAAGATGAGGCAAAAACGTCCTTGCAAATTTCGCTAGCTGAATTTTTCAAATACACATTGAATAAAAATACTTTCGCTATCGAACTCAAAAGACTTGGTTGGCAGAAAACAAAAAAGCAATACCAAGCTCCTGAAATTACAGAACAACTTTCTTCAAACGAGCAACTTCGTGATATTCTAAATCACAAACAATACACAGCGACTAATTTCGACGTTTCGATGCCTGTATTTGCTTAGTCACGATGGCCAACATTAAGAATATTCCTTTAAGAAAATTTAGAAAATGGTTGTATTCGCAAGGTTGCAAGGATATTCGCATCACCGGCGGCCATGAAATTTGGTCTCGCTCTGATTTATTGAGGTCACTTTCTCTACAAACGCATATTGACCCTGTTCCACCAAGAATTATCAAGCAA
>JABUMY010000021.1 GCA_013327885.1 Flavisolibacter longurius
GCGTTCAGTGGTTCACTGACAAGAGAAAGCGGTAACACCGTCGGTAGTTATGCGATCCAGCAGGGTGGTGTTGTGCTGAACAACAACTATGAGCTGGGCTACAACGGTGCCAACCTGACCATCAATACCCGCCGTGTGGTGATCACCGCCGATGCCAAGTCGAAGACCTATGGTGAGGCCGATCCTGCCCTGACTTATCAGATTACAGAAGGTAGCCTGGTGAGCGGCGATGCGTTCAGTGGTTCACTGACAAGAGAAAGCGGTAACACCGTCGGTAGTTATGCGATCCAGCAGGGTGGTGTTGTGCTGAACAACAACTATGAGCTGGGCTACAACGGTGCCAACCTGACCATCAATAAAGCAATATTGACCGTAACCGCCAACAACAAAGAGAAATATTGTGGTCAGGCAAATCCGTCTTTCGATGCAAGTATATCCGGATTTGTTCTTGGACAGACATTATCCACTAGTGGCGTAACCGGTTCAGCCACATTCTCCACAACAGCGACTTCTTCAAGTGCTGCCGGTAATTATCCAATTACTGTTACAACAGGAACCTTGGCATCTACTAACTATAGCTTTGTGTTTGTGGCTGGCAATTTAAAGATCAATGGTATAACGAACATTGATGCTTCAGCTAGCAGCACACCTGTTCCATTGGGTTCAACCGCTACGTTATCAGCCAAAATTTCACCCGCTGTGTCAAACGTTCCCGTGACCTTTAAAATAGACGGTGTGAATAAAGGAACAAGTTTGACGAACAATTTAGGCGTTGCAACTCTTCAGGTAAGTGGACTTGCTGTGGATGTTTATAAAATTACAGCAGAAGCAGGAAGTGGTTGTTCCAATTCAGATCAGTCGCCTGCCTATTTGCCCGTCTATGATCCGAATGGTGGCTTTGTGACAGGCGGTGGTTGGATCATGTCTCCTGCCGGTGCCTATACAGCAAATATGAGCTTAACCGGAAAGGCGAACTTTGGTTTCAACTCTAAGTACAAAAAGGGAAGTTCAATTCCGGAAGGAAATACAGAGTTCCAGTTCCAGGCAGGCGGTCTTAACTTCCAATCAACGATCTATAACGATGGATCATTGGTAGTGGCTACTTCAAAGGCGATCTACAAAGGAAAAGGAACGATCAATGGTCAAAGTGGATATAGCTTTATGGTTTCTGCAGTGGATGGACAGATCAATGGCGGAGGCGGTATTGACAAATTCCGTATCAAAATTTGGAATACGGCAAGTGGCGCTATCGTTTACGATAATGGTTTGGGTGCCGATGAAAATAGCATACCTCCAACAGCTCTCGGCGGCGGTTCCATCGTCATCCACGAAGTGAAAGGTGGCAAAACACAGAAAACCGAAGAAACCCAGATGGTCGTTTCGCCACAGTTGACCCTTGCGAATAAGCTGACCCTGAAAGCTTATCCCAACCCGGCGGTTTCACACTTTAACATCAGCCTGGAAAGCAACAATACAAGAGATGCGATTACGCTGAAAGTGTACAACCAATTGGGGCAGGTTGTGGATGTTAAACGCAACCTTTTCTCCGGACAAGTGGTACAGGTAGGTGGAGCTTACAAACAGGGTACTTACTTCCTGGAGGTAACTCAGGGTGAGCAAAAGCAAAACCTGCAAGTGGTGAAATCCAATTAAGTTTTCAACCAACAGGACTTCGTTTCAAGGTGGCCTTCGGGCCACCTTTTTATTTGTACCAATCCTATAGAAGAAATGCCACCAGGGAAATAGTACTGGTTTCCTTTTTTGCTCGGGCAGGGAAAGTTTAATGAAAACATTCCGGGGTAAAAAGGTATATGACAAGGATGCAATAAGCAATTTGTATAGCATTGATTTCCGGCTAGCAAAAGGCCTGGTGTTGAGCAAGATGAAGCCAGGAGCGCATTGTACTTGAACAGAAAAAATAAAGACAATATTTTATCCACAGATTTAAAAATATAGTTTCGTTGTAATGGGAGATTGATTTAGATTTAGTGCACGGATTTGCCAGAAAGACCAATTCTTAGCCGTTTGTTTGTGCCGGTGGCCAGCATGCGTATTTGTTATTGCCATTCTTCCTGTAGATACCCTCTCCGCAAACCGTTCCGACAGCAAACCGAAACCCTTAAAAACAGAACCAAAGTCCTGGTAAAGGATTTTAACCGTCTACCGATCGTTCGCTAAAAACTGGCCATAAAGGCAACTGCCCGTGAAATCTTTCCACACTGATCGATTTTGAGGCAACGCCTTTATTGAGAAACACGTTTAGTAAACTTTATTTCTTCACAAAAAACTGCATCGAACAATGAGAAAGTTGACTTTACTCTTCACTTTCCTTATGGTTGCCGTCATTGCCGCCCTGGGACAGGAAACAATGGTTTCCGGCCGGGTGATCGGGAGTGATGGAAAAGGCATCGAAGGCATGAACGTGCTGGTGAAAGGTACCAGCCGTGGTGCCGTCACCAGGGCGGATGGAACATTCAGCATTAGTGCTCCCTCCAACGGAACGCTGGTGGTAAGCGGCGTTGGGTACACCCAGCAGGAAATCCCGGTAAACGGGCAGTCCAACATTACCATCTCGCTTGCCGAAAACTCGGCGGAGCTGACCAACGTGGTGGTTACGGCCCTGGGCATTACCAAAGAAGCAAGAAAGCTTGGCTACGCCGTTTCCACCGTGGACGGCGACATGCTCTCGAAAGCGAGGGAATCAAACGTTGCCAACTCGCTTAGCGGCCGGGTAGCCGGTTTAAAAGTAACCGGTACCAGCAGCGGCCCGGGTGGAACCTCCAAAGTTTTACTGCGGGGCATGCCCAGTATGAACAGCGGCGGCTCCCCGCTTTATGTTATCAACGGCGTCCCGATGGACAACACGCAAAGAGGTTCTTCGGGAGAGTGGGGCGGATCCGATAACGGCGATGGCATCGGCAACCTGAACCCCGACGACATTGAAACCATGACCGTGCTGAAAGGACAGGCTGCCTCCGCCTTGTACGGCGCCAGGGCTTCCAATGGCGTGATCATTATCAACACAAAATCCGGTAAACGCAATGGCTTTTCGGTAGAATACAATTTGAACTACATGGTTGACAAGGCCATCGATAATACCGATTTCCAGTATGAATACGGCCAGGGCCAGCAAGGCCAAAAGCCTGTTGATGTATTAACCGCCCGGAACTCCAACCGTTTTAGTTGGGGAAGCCGGCTGGATGGCTCACAGGTCATACAATATAATGGCCAGATGTATCCTTACTCGGCTGTAAAAGATAACATCAGCAGCTTTTACAGAACGGCGCCTTCTTTCACCAACACCATTGCCTTTTCGGGCGGCAATGCTACCGGGTCTTTCCGGCTTTCGTTGTCGAACCTCGATAACAAATCCATTATCCGGAACAGCGGGCTTACACGCAAAACTATCAACTTTAACGGCGAGCAAAAGATCACGGATAAGCTGACCGCCAATATTGTGTTGAACTATATCGACGAAAAATCCGATGCCCGTCCGCAGCTGAGCGATGGCCCGATGAATGCCAACAACTTTCAGTTCCTCGCTACAAACGTCAGCCACGAAATTTTCAAGCCCGGTTACGATCCGGTAACAGGATTTGAGACCCAGTTCAGCGACGATGAATATGTGTCCAACCCCTGGTTTGTAGTGAACCAGTACGTCAATGATCTTGACCGGAAACGATGGATAACTTCCGGGTCGCTCCGGTACAATTTTACCGAATGGTTGTATGCACAGGCAAGGGTGGGTTATGACCTGTCGAACGACCGTTCCTTACGGGTTGAGCCTTGGGGTACGGCCTACACGCAGGACAGGCACGGTAACCTGCAGGACCTGGCCTCGGCCCAGCGGTTTGAGCTGAATGTCGATGGCCTTATCGGCGCCAGCCGCAAGCTGACAACTGACCTGGAACTTGATGTTGCCATCGGTGCCAACAGCCGGAAGAACCAGTACGAAAAAGTTGCCGTTGGTGGCAGCTATTTCCTCATTCCGTACCAATACACTTTGGGTAACGTCAGGAATCCGCGAACCAATCCAAACGATAACTACGATTTCTGGAAAACACAGGTGAATTCCGCTTATTACACGGTGGATCTTGGCTTCCGCAACTTCCTGACGCTTTCTACTACCGGGCGGTATGATGCGTATTCTACGCTTCCTGTTTCCAACAATACCATTTTCACGCCTTCTGTTTCCGCTGGCTTTGTGTTTTCGGAACTCGCCAACATCAACAAATTAAATTTTGGAAAGTTGCGGATTTCATATGCACAAACAAGCGGCGAATTGGCCGAGGCCTACAGAACGGCTTTGTATTATTCACTGGGAAGTCCGTTGGGCGGCATTCCAACGGGCAGCTTTGGCACCGACCTTCCCAATCTTTTCCTGAAGCCCTTTGTGACCACGGAAGTTGAAGTGGGCACCGAATTGCGGATGCTGAACAGCCGGTTGAATTTTGACGTGGCCTGGTATACCAAGAAAACAGAGAACGAGATCATGCCAACAACCTACAGCCCGGCCACGGGTGCAACGAGTGGCCTGGTAGGCACCGGCTCTACAAAAAATACCGGACTTGAAGTGCAGGTCAGCGCTGTGCCTGTTCGGTCGGGCAAGTTTAGCTGGACCTCTACGTTCAATTTTACCACCATCGAAAACCAAATCCTGGAAACCGATGCCGAAGGCAAAAACCAAAACCTGGGCTCTAACCGCGGAACCCTGGGCAATGCCATTACGGCCTTTGTGAAAGGTGCTCCCGGTCCGCAGATACTGGCTTATGATTATGCCCGTTCCGACAAAGGCGAGATCGTTGTTGATGCTTCAGGTTTGCCGCTTCGTGGGAACCTGATCCAGATGGGAAGTGTGCTGCCGAAATATTTTGGCGGCTGGAACAACGAATTCAATTTCGGGAACCTTAATTTCTCTTTCCTCATCGACTACAATTACGGCAACAAGATCTTGTCGGCTACCAAGTATTATGCACTGCGAAGAGGCCTTGATAAAATGACCCTGGAAGGAAGGGACGGTATCACCACCGGTGTCTATGCCAACGGCGCAACAAATACGGTAAAAGCCAGTGCGCAGGATTATTACACTGCATTGGCCAACAACGTCACTTCGGTAACGGTACTGGATGGTGATTATGTCAAACTGCGGCAGGCAACCATCGGTTATACGTTTGGCGAAAAAGCCGTTTCGGCCCTGCGCATCTTTAGCGGCATCCAGATCTCGCTGGTGGGACGTAACCTGGCGATCCTGATGAAGAAAAGCGACAACATTGACCCGGAAGCAAACTTTGCCTCCAAC
Source organism: Flavisolibacter longurius (assembly GCA_013327885.1). Taxonomy (GTDB): domain Bacteria; phylum Bacteroidota; class Bacteroidia; order Chitinophagales; family Chitinophagaceae; genus Flavisolibacter. Next base: position 5,300 of record JABUMY010000021.1, read on the forward strand.
ATCCGCTATGCCGGTATCGAGGGCACCAGCCTGCCGTCAACCCGGTCATTTGGCGTCAATGTTAATTTCAGGTTCAAGCGCTAAGCTGTCATCATTGGGTAAAGACCAGTATCAATCTCACGTGATAAAAAAATCAAGCAATGAAGAAAACCTTATTTTATACAGGCAGCCTGCTACTCTTGCTGGCTACCGCCTGCACAAAAGATTTTAAGGAGATCAACACAGATCCGAAAAGATATTCGCCTGAAAACTTTGACGCGAATTATTTCCTGTCGAGCAGCCAGAATAGTTATGCTTCGGCCATCAGTGGTTACAGCGGGCCGATCCTTTTCCAAAGTGGCTGGGTGCAGATATTTTCGATGGTGACCACCACAGGCGATTATTATACCAATGCCGATAAATACGTAGCCTCCAGTAACACCAATTCGTATGTACAATCGAGCTGGAACGAAGGCTACCGCTCCATGAGCCTTGCCGATGAGATCATAAAAGTTCGGGGCGGCGACCAGGCCTGGGCCAACATTACGGCCGTTGCTACCATCATGAAAGTGCTGAGCATGCAGTATATCACCGATACGTATGGTGATGCGCCGTATTCGGAAGCTTTGCAGGCGCAGGCTGGCATTACCTTGCCAAAATACGACCGGCAGGAAGATATCTACAATGCCATGCTTACCGACCTGGAAGCGGCATTGACATCGATGGACCCAGCCAAAGTAAAACCAACCGCTGACGTTTCCTCCCTGGCCGGCGACGTTGCCAAATGGAAACGCTTTGGCTACTCGCTGATGCTGCGCCTTGCTATGCGCCTGGTAAAGCAAAATCCAAACCTGGCGCAAACATGGGCGTTAAAAGCCTTTGCTGGTGGTACGCTGGCAAAAGGCGAGGATGTTTATTTCCGGCGTGACAATGCCAACGGCTACGGAAACGGAAACGTAGGTGCCTGGCTGACGGCCATTGATTTTTACCAGGTGCGCTGGAGCAAAACAATGATCGATTATTTGAAAAGTGTGAACGATCCCCGCCTGGGTATTGTTGCCGAGGTGCCGCAAGCCGGTTATGCAAACTCCAACAACCAGATGTTGGCTGGCGACAACACACCGGCCGCACAAATGGGAATGCCCAACGGCTACGATCTCAACACCGGGTCGGCAACCAATATTGCCAACTCACCCGGTTACCCTGGGGCTACCGGTACGGGCACAGATGTGACACCTATCGGTAAATTTTCCCGTCCCAGGACAGCGGTTTATGCCAGCAGGGATATTCCTGTTTTTGTTCTTTCTTATGCCGAAAGCGAATTACTCCTGGCCGAAGCGGCAGCAAGGGGTTGGAGCGTAGGGGCATCCGCCGCAGCGCATTACCAAAACGCGGTGTCCGGTGGCATCCAGGCCCTGAACGCCTTCAGAACAGGCGTTGCTGATGCTGGTGCTGCCGATGCTTATGCGGCCTCTCGTCCGCTGGATGTTTCCTCAACAGCCAAATCGCTGGAGATGATCAATACGCAATACTGGGCAACCACCGGTATGCTCCTGAATTTTGGCGAGGCCTGGAACAACTGGAAACGGTCCGGCTACCCCAATCTTACCCCGGTGAATTATGCCGGTAATTTCTCCGGCGGCGCTATCCCCCGCCGGCAACCCTATCCGTTTGGCGAAGCTACCAGCAACCCCGCCAATTACAAGGAAGCTGTCAGCCGCTTATCCGGCAACGATACCTGGAATGCAAGGGTTTGGTGGGATAAATAACAATAAGGTTGAAAAAGATCTGAGACAGGGCTGTTACAGCCTTGTCTTTTTGTTTTTATGTATATTGAGTGTGATAAAATGTGAGGGAAAGAACGCTGGTATAGAAGAATGATTTGTGAGGAAACAGGCGCTGTTTTGCTTTCGCTATATGATTACCGGCAAAAAATTTTGGGTAAGAAGGGCAAGAGAAGGGGCGATGGTAGACCAAAAAATTTGTTTGTCTTTATCGCATCCTTACAGACTGCTTTTTTCCTTGCTATAGCGTCTGTCATAGAAAGGCAATCGCAACGCAATGTTCTCTGTACTGTTGTTTTCAGCCAGGAAAGCTTGCAGCAACTGGCCGGTAAATCAGCGGTCTAAAAAAATGTTGAACGGATAACCAATCAAGATATGACGCCTGTATACAAAGCTTGTCTGTTTTTTTTCTTCGCACAGGTTTTTGTGGATAAGATCCAGGCTCAATTGTTTCGGCCGTTGCCGGCCGAGCAATCCGGCATTCGGTTCAGCAACGACATCAACGAAACCGAAAACCTGAACGTGCTGGCCTACGAATACTTTTACAACGGTGGCGGTGTGGCGGCAGGCGATATCAACGGGGATGGATTGGAAGATCTTTATTTTACCGCCAACATGAAGCCCAACAAACTTTTTCTCAACCTGGGTGGGATGAAGTTTAAAGACATCACGACAGATGCGGGTGTGGAAGGTCGGGCCAATGCCTGGAAGACCGGCGTGACCATGGCCGATGTCAACGGCGATGGGCTGCTGGATATTTATGTTTGTTATTCGGGCAAAGTAGCGGATGACTTGAGAAGAAACCAACTCTTCATCAACAAGGGCAACGGGAAGTTTGCAGAGGAAGCCGCTCAGTATGGACTGGACGATAAAAGCTACAGCACGCAGGCCGCTTTTTTTGATTATGACAACGATGGCGACCTTGACATGTTCCTGCTGAACCACAGCACCAAAAAGATCGACAACATGGAGCTGGCCCGCTTCCGGAACGAGGTGGATTCGTTGGCGGGCAATAAGCTATACGAGAACCAAAACAACCGCTTTGTGGATGTATCGGCAAAGGCCGGCATCCGCCGCAACCCCCTGACGTTTGGACTGGGCATCGCCATCGCCGATATCGACAAAGACGGCTGGCAGGATGTATATGTGTCAAACGATTATAACGAGCAGGACTACCTGTATATTAACAACCGGAATGGAACGCTTAGGGAAGAATCGCAACAATGCCTTTCACACCTTTCGCATTTTTCCATGGGGGTAGATATTGCCGATTTCAACAACGATGCCCTGCCCGATATTCTAACGCTTGATATGCTGCCAGAAGACAACCGGCGGCAAAAGCTCCTGCAGCTACAGGAGAATTACGAGTCGTTTCAATTGATGCAGTCGCAGGGGCTTCACCGGCAGTACATGCGCAACATGCTGCACCTGAATAACGGCGATGGCAGCTTTAGCGAGATTGCGCAGGCAGCCGGCGTTTCCAACACCGACTGGAGCTGGACGCCCCTTTTTGCCGATTTTGACAACGACGGCTACAAAGACCTGTTTGTCACCAACGGCTACCTGCGGGATTATACCAACAAAGATTTTTTGCGGTACTGGGGCGATTATAAAATTAAAAAGGCCATGGATCGTGAGCCCACAAAACTCATGGACCTCGTAACCGCCATGCCCTCTACCACCTTGTACAACTACATTTTTAAAAACAACCGCGACCTGACGTTTTCCAATCAAAAGACGGAATGGGGCATGACCGATCCCGGGATCTCCAGCGGTGCCGTGTTTGTTGATTTAGACAATGACGGCGATCTTGACCTTGTTGTCAACCGCATCAACAAGGAAGCCGGCATTTATTTGAACCGGCAACAGGAAGAAAAAAATATGTCCTTTCTTTCTATCCGGTTGCGGTATAAAAAAGGTAACGGCAATGCTGTTGGCGCCAAGATCTATGTGTATAACAAGGGTAGCAAACAGTACGCAGAAGTAGCGCCTAACCGCGGTTATCTTTCCTCTCTGCCGCTTGCTGCACATTTCGGTTTAGGCGAGGCAACAGCTGTTGATTCAGTGAAAATCATCTGGCCCGACAACACCGTTCAAAAGAGCAACGCCATTTCTGCCAATCAGTTTTTAACCATCGACTACAGCAATCCTGCTCGGGAGGGGACCAACCCGGTTGCTGCAAAAACTGTTTTCAGCAAAGCGAAACCGCTTATCGATTACAGCAACGAATCGTTCAGCGAAAATGATTTCAAGCGCCAGCCCCTGATGTTGTTTATGTATTCCAAAACAGGCCCGGTAATGGCGAAAGCCGATGTGAACAAGGACGGCCTGGATGACCTGTTTGTCAGTGGTGACAAAACAACCGCCGGCAAAATTTACCAGCAGCAAAAAGGAGGATCATTTGTCGCCATCAATGGACTGGCCATCGGCGATGAGAACAGTTCAGCCACCAGCGCCGCCACCTTTGCCGATGTAAACAACGATGGTTTTGTGGATCTCTACGTGGCCAAAGGTGGCTACTCCCTTTTTGAGCCCAACACCGTTGCCCTGCAGGATGAATTGTACCGGAACGACGGGGGGGGAAACTTCATTCTTGACAAGGAAGCCCTGCCCGATGTCAGCGCCAGTGCCAAGAGTTGCGTTCGTGCTGTAGATTATGATAACGACGGGGACATTGATTTTTTTGTGGGCGGAAGGGTGGTGCCCGGCCGTTACCCGATGGCGCCAATGAGTTACCTGTTAAACAACAACGGCAAAGGAAAATTTACGGTCGTGCATACGGCATTCAGCCAGGTGGGCATGATCACCGATGCGTTGTGGTACGATCTGAACGACGATGGCCGGAAAGACCTCGTGGTTTGCGGCGAGTTTATGCCGGTGAGTGTTTTTATCAACACAGCCAGTGGTTTTGTAGATAAAACAACCGAATACTTTCCGGCTCCGGACAATGGCTTGTGGTTTTCGCTGGCCATAGCAGACGTCAATAACGATGGGTTGCCCGATATAGTTGCCGGCAATGTGGGCCGCAACACGCAGATCCATTTTTCAACAAAAGAGCCGGTAGAATTATACTTCGCCGATTTTGACGGCAACGGTTCCATCGACCCGTTTTTGAACTGTTACGTGCAGGGCGCAAGCTATCCCTTTGTAAGCCGCGACGAGCTGAACGACCAGATCTACGCCATGCGCAAAAAATTCAGGTCGTACAGCGACTATTCCAACGCCAGCATGACCAGCATTTTTACGCCGGCTGAAATGGCAAAAGCGGGAAAGCTAACCGCTACGGAAGGCAACACGGTTTGTTACCTGAACCGCAATGGGCGGTTTGAAAAAACGATTCTTCCCTTGCAGGCGCAGTTTTCCGTGGTAACAAACATTAGGGTTGATGATTTTGACAACGATGGCAAGCAGGACATCTTGTTGCTGGGAAATCGTTCGGATAACCGTCTGAAGATCGGCAGCATTGCCGCCAACTATGGTTGCCTGTTGAAAGGTGATGGCAATGGCCGGTTTACCTACCTGCCGCAAACAGCATCGGGACTGTCTGTAAAAGGCGATGTGAAATCAGCGGAGGTAATAACGGTGGGCAATGAAAAATACATTTGTATCGGTGTAGCTGATGGCCCCTTGCAATTTTATAAACTGAAGTAATTTTCGTGAATATCGTTGATCAATTTCTTGGCATCTGTTTGAACAAACAACCACCTGCTGAATCAAATACTTTCAATAAACAAAAGGTATATCCAAGGACATGAAGCGTATCCTGGTCATCTTAGTTTTGGCAGCAAACAGTTTGCAGGCGCAGACGAAAAAAACAGCGTATGAAGACCTCGTACAACCGGCTGTTTTTTCCTTGTCCATGGTGATGATGCACGACGTGGTGAACCCGCCCGCCGCCAGCCGTTTTTTTGCCTATTGCACCCTGGGAGCTTATGATATCGTGGCACAGCGCAATCTTGCTATGGTTTCTCCTTCCTCATTCATCAAGCGGTACAAGCCTGTGGTGATTTCAACGGCAAACAACGCTTACGATCATCGTCTTGCCGCCTTGTACTGTATTTACGAAACAGGACGATTGCTCCTGCCTTCCGGCTATCTGCTGGAGGAAAAGCAGGAAGCTTTCCTGACCGCCATCAAAGCGCAAAAAATAAAACAGGCGGTCATCGACAGTTCGGTTGCCGTGGCCAGATCGGTGGCAACGCAGATCGCTGCGTGGGCGGCCCAAGACGGATATGGCAAGTTGAGTGCACAGTTGCGTTACACACCACTGAAAGGTGAAGGCATGTGGTACCCCACACCACCTGCCTATATGGAAGCCGTAGAGCCCAACTGGAAAACGGTAAAAACCCTGGTGATGGATTCCTGTGACCAGTTTGTGCCCCCGCCACCGGTGGCCTTCAGCAAAGACAGCAGCTCTTCGTTCTTTGCACTGGCAAAAGAAGTGTACGAGGTGTCGAAAAACCCCTCGCCAGAGCAATTGGCCATAGCCGGTTTTTGGGATTGTAATCCTTTTGCTGTGGCCAACGCGGGGCACATGTCTATTGGGTTTAAAAAGATCAGTCCCGGCGCCCACTGGATGAACATTGCCGCAATTACCGCGAAAGAAGCCGGCCTCGATTTTGACAAGGTCATCCAGTTACATGCCATTGAAGCCGTGACCTTAATGGATGCCTTTATCAGTTGCTGGGATGAAAAATTCCGCAGCAACCGCATCCGACCGGAGACCTATATTCATCGCTATATGGATGTGGGCTGGCAGCCCCTTTTGCAAACACCGCCTTTTCCCGAATATCCCAGCGGGCATAGTGTTGTCTCCGCCGCATCGGCGGAAGTTCTTTCTTACTTACTGGGCAATCATGTTTCGTATACCGACAATACCCAGGATATGTTTGAGCTGCAACCAAGGGTTTTTACCTCGTTTCGGCAGGCGGCAGAGGAAGCCGGTATTTCACGGCTGTATGGCGGCATTCATTTCCGGGATGCTGTGGAGCAAGGCATGCGGGAAGGAGAAGCCGTCGGAAAATTTATCTGCGATAAAATTCGTGCTGCCGGCATAAAGCCATTGAAATAGGCTCCAGAACTATTTTGGCCTAATTTCAATTCCGTCCAGGACAACCCGCAGTCTCCCCGTGAATGGTAAATAGATGGTAAAGGGTTAGTAAAGGTTTTTGACGGAAACAGCTTGTACTAGTGGTACTTGCGCCAAAGCCTTCTCTGCGAAACCCTCCGTTTCTCCCGTTCTCTGCGGTTATTAAAACAGGCGTATCCTTTTGTAGATTTACACAGCATGGCGGACCTGAAAAGATCAAGTGGTTACAAGGTGGTGAAAGCGTGGTTGAACAGCAAGGGTTACCAGCCCTTTGCTTACCAGGAAGAAGCCTGGCAGCATATCATTAACGGACGGAGTGGTTTGGTGAATGCACCCACCGGTACCGGTAAAACCTTTTCCGTTTTTCTCGGCAGCATCATTCAATTTATTAACCAGCATCCAAAAGATTATAACCGCAAGGCCAAAAACGGCTTGCAGCTTATCTGGATCACACCGCTGCGGGCTCTGGCCAAGGACATTGGCCGGGCCATGGAAGAAGTCATTTTTGAGCTGGACCTGCAATGGCGGGTGGGCATCCGTAACGGCGATACCTCGCTCTCCGAACGGCAAAAGCAAAAGCGGCAAATGCCCGAAGTGCTCATCATCACTCCCGAAAGCATGCACCTGCTGCTCTCGCAAAAAGGCGCCGCCGACATTTTCAAAACCCTAAAACTGATCGCTGCCGATGAATGGCATGAACTGATGGGCAGCAAACGGGGTGTGCTCATTGAACTGGCTTTAAGCCGGATCGTTGGAGGGGCCCCCTCCCGCTCCCCCGGTGGGGGAGTGACCCTAGCACAGCCCTCGCCTGGCGGAGAGCCTGCAAATCAAAAGAAATCTTCGAAAAGCGGGGCTAGTGTGGTTGGTGGCCCTTCCCACCGGGAAGGGTCGGGGATGGGCCGCCTTGCCATCTGGGGCATCTCCGCTACCATCGGTAACTTAGAAGAAGCGATGAATGTGCTGCTTTCACCGCTTGCGCTGCTGGAGCAAAATGAGCCCGGTGTTATCGTCAAAGCGAACCTCTCCAAAAGCCTGGAAGTACTTTCCGTTCTCCCCGACGAGATTGAAAAATACCCTTGGGCCGGGCACCTGGGTATCAAGCTAGCGCACAAGATACTGCCCATTATCGATGAGAGCCGCACCACGCTTATTTTTATCAATACCCGCGGTATGAGTGAGCTCTGGTACCAAACCCTCCTGAACATTGCGCCACATCTTGCCGGCGCCATTGCCCTGCACCACGGCAGCATCGAAATGGAACTGCGCACCTGGGTAGAAGAGGCATTGCACGAAGGAAAATTAAAAGCTGTTGTTTGTACCGCCAGCCTTGATTTGGGCGTAGACTTCCGACCGGTGGAAACCGTTATCCAGGTGGGTTCACCCAAAGGCGTGGCCCGCTTCCTGCAGCGGGCCGGTCGTAGCGGGCACAGTCCGGATGCGACCAGCCGCATTTATTTTTTGCCCACGCATTCGCTGGAACTGATTGAAGCGGCGGCACTGAAAACCGCCATTGACGAACAGTTCATTGAAAGCCGCGAGCCTCTCCTGCTTTGTTACGATGTGCTGGTGCAATACCTCTGTACCCTTGCCTGCGGCGATGGCTTTGTGCCGGCTGTCATCTGGAAAGAAGTTAAAGCCACCAACTGCTATACCGACCTGACGGAAGACGAATGGGCCGAAATGCTCTATTTCATTACGTCGGGGGGCAATGCCCTGCAGCAATACGATGAATACAAAAAAGTGGAGATCGAAGGCGGCGTGTACAAGATCAACAGCCGCCGCATTGCCATGCGCCACCGCCTGCACATCGGCACCATCGTCAGCGATGCCATGGTGAAGGTGAAGTTCCTTGGTGGCGGCTATATCGGCATCATTGAAGAATATTTTATTTCCCGCCTTGATGTTGGCGATGCGTTTACCCTCGCCGGCCGGCAACTGGAACTGGTGGCCATCAAGGACATGACCGTTATCGCCAAAAAATCATCGGCTAAAAAATCGGCCATCCCAAGTTGGCTCGGTGGTCGACTGCCCCTTTCGGCCAGTATGGGAAAAGTGTTGCGGCGCATGGTGGACGTGGCGAGTGGTGAGGCGGCAATGGGCAATAGCCAACAGGCAATAAGCGATGGGCAAACCGTAACAGGTAAAAAGCAAAAGACAAAAGAAAAAAAGCCACTGACCGGAACAGCATTGCCAATTGCCCATCGCCAATTGCCCATTGAACTGGAGGTGCTGCAACCGCTGTTCAGCCTGCAACAGGAACTTTCGCACTTGCCAAAAGAAAAAGAATTGCTGATCGAGCAGATCGAGACCCGCGATGGCTTTCACCTTTTTGTTTATCCCTTTGAAGGGCGACTGGTACATGAAGCGATGGCAGCGCTGCTGGCCTGGCGTATTTCCCGCATCATGCCCATTACGTTTTCCATTGCCATGAACGATTACGGCTTTGAGCTGCTGAGCGACCAGCCCATTCCTGTCGATGACAGCAATGTGTACGAACTGTTTTCGCCCCAAAACCTGATGGAAGACATCCAGCGCAGCGTCAATGCCACGGAGATGGCTAAACGTAAATTTCGTGACATTGCCGTCATTGGCGGATTGATCTTCCAGGGTTTTCCCGGCGAATACAAAAAAGCAAGGCACCTGCAGGCATCTGCCGGCTTATTGTTCAATGTCTTTAATGAATACGATGCCAGCAATGTGCTCATCCGCCAGGCCTACCAGGAGGTTTTCGACCAACAGATGGAAGAAGCCCGCCTACGGGAAATGCTGCAAAGGGTGCAGGAATCGAGGATCGTGTTGACCTTCCCGGAGCGGTTAACGCCGTTCTGTTTTCCCATTAAAGTGGACAGCCTGCGGGAAAGTCTTACGTCCGAAAAACTGGCCGACCGGGTGCGTCGTATGCAGGAGCAATTGAACAACGCGTAGCCATTTTTACGGTTCGAAAAGCAGGTAAATTCTACTTTCTCAAGCTTTCGTTAATTGCACGGTGAAAGAGGACGCAGTATGAACTTTCGCTGGCACCCTCGCTTAGCTTTGCCACTCATTTTTAACAGGATCAATCCACATTTCCTCCAAGGTAACAGTAATTATGCAGGCACCGCTTCTCCATAAAATTCAGGGGCAAAATCTTTGGCTTTCGGCCCAGCGTTCCCTTTTTTGGGAAGACCAAAAATCCCTCGTGGTATCGGACCTGCACTTTGGCAAAACCGGTCATTTTCGCAAAGCGGGCATTGCCGTTCCGCAAACGGTGTACAAAGAAGACTTGCAGCGGCTTGTTAGTTTGCTGCACTATTTCAAGCCTTCCCAACTGATCGTGGTGGGTGATTTTTTTCACAGCCACGCTAATACCGAGCTGGATTGGTTTAAGCGCTGGCGGGATGATTTTTCGGCCCTGCAGATCACCCTTGTAAAAGGCAACCACGATATTCTTACCGATGCCTGGTACAAGGAAGCAGCCATCGATGTGGTCAATCCGAGCCTGCAAACAGGGCCCTTCCTGTTTTCACACGACCGGTGCGAAACGGCTGCCGGCGTTTATGCGTTTTGCGGGCATATTCACCCCGGCGTTATGCTTCACGGCTTGGGTAAACAATCGCTCCGCTTTCCTTGTTTTTATTTTACGGAGCGGCATTGCATCCTGCCGGCTTTCAGCAAATTCACCGGCGCCGTATCCATGAACAGGGGAGAAGCCAGCGCTGTATTTGCCGTTGTTGAAAACGAATTGATCAAACTCGCATGAACTGCACCGGGAAACTTCACATTGCCTTTGATCCTATCTATGCGCATCCGTTGCCGGAAGGGCACCGCTTTCCCATGCTGAAGTATGAGCTGATCCCGCAGCAATTGCTTTACGAAGGTGTGATTAGTGAAGACGCTTTGTTTTCGCCCGGGCCTTGTCCCGATGCTATTGTGTTGCTGACGCATACCGCTGACTACCTCCAAAAGCTGAAGGCCCAAACCCTCACCGCCAGCGAACAGCGGCGCATCGGTTTTCCGCAATCACCGCAATTAACCCAACGCGAACTGATCATCACGCAAGGCACCATCAACTGCTGCTTTCATGCGATGGAAAACGGTGTTGCGCTGAATGTGGCCGGCGGCACCCACCATGCCTTTGCCGACAGGGGCGAAGGCTTTTGCCTCTTAAATGATTTCGCCGTCGCGGCAAATTTTTTACTTCACAAAAGGCTGGCGAAAAAGATCTTTGTCATTGACCTGGATGTGCACCAGGGAAACGGCACGGCAAAAATCTTCGAAAGCGATGACCGCGTATTCACCTTCAGCATGCACGGCCGCAACAACTATCCTTTTCACAAGGAAAAAAGCGACCTGGATGTTGAATTGCTGGATGGCACCACCAATCAAACGTACTTACAATTATTAACCACGCATCTTCCCACCTTGCTTCAAACGGTGAAGCCTGATATTGCTTTTTATCTCTCCGGTGTGGACATACTGGAAACCGATAAATTCGGGAAACTGAAAGTCACTATCGGTGGTTGCCGCGAACGGGACCGCATTGTTTTCTCTTTACTAAAGGCAGCCAACACTCCCTGCGTAGTGGCCATGGGCGGCGGCTATTCGCCCCAGGTAAAAACAATTGTAGAAGCGCACTGTAATACCTTCAAACTGGCAAAGGAAATTTGGGAGTTGGAATGAGCTGCAAGCTGTGAGCCGTGAGCTTTGAGCTGAGAGCATTTGTTGGCAGGTAGCGAATGCAATATCTCAATATCAAAATATCCTAATTTCCTCTTTTACTTCTTCTTGCGCAGTTGGTTGTAGTCAAGAAAATAGATAAGCTTCACCGTTAGTTCGTTGCCGTGCGAAATGCGGAAGGTATTCTTGAGGTTGTGAATATAGTCAGTACCCGAGCCTACGGCATAGGGGTCACCCAGCCAGTTTTTATAGCCTACGATCACGCGGCTTCCGAGGCGGAAATCCCAGGTTAAAAAGGCATCTACGTTAAACAGGTTGTAGTTGTCGTTCTGCCCGGGGATAAAGGCCCGTGGAATGTGTGAGCCATCGGCCGCCACGTTGTAAAAGCTGTTGTAGGTTACGTTGTTCCAGTAGTGACGGGTACGCAGGGAAATATTCAACCGCGAGGTAAAGCTGTAGTTGCCCGTCAGGATGGTGGTTGTCTGAACATTTTGGCGGTAGCCGACAATAGGCTCTCCGTTGGCTTCGCGTAAAAAGGCGAAGCCAACCTGGTTCTGGTCGTCTTCGCGGTTTACCGATAAACTTAAGGTAAACCGGTTATTGAAGCGGTAACGGGTCTCCAGGTTCGTATGGAAGAAATGAGCGTTTTGCAGGTTGTAAAGGGTGTAGCCCAGGTTGTAGGAAACAAACAGTTTTTTACGGCTGTCGGTGCTGCCACCCACCGACAAGTAATGGAAGGCGGGTCGTTGCAGGTAACGGTTGGGCGTACGCAGTTCAAAATAATCGTGCTGCGTAAGGGGTTGTGTACCGATGTTTACCGATACATCCCAAAAATTACGGAAGTACCAGAATGCCGTGGCGTACATCTCAAACTGGTTAAAGGCATTGGGCTTGTACATGCGGGTATAGCGGGTGCCAAACTTGTAGCGATACGAAAGAAACTTGTCCGTTGCCGTTAGCTGGTTATGGCTGATGGTGGCATCGTAAATAACTTCATTAGGTGCCTGCAGGTAACCCATGTCGTTTGGGTCGTATTGGTGCGAGGTAATGCTGCTGGTAAAATTATATTGCAGCTTGCCACTCACCTTCCCGGCAAAAAACACGCTGTTAAACCCATCGTACGGTTTTACCACCAGCCGCCCGTTTACCCGGGTGGTATCGCTTACCAGGTTAATACCGTAAGAGGAATAATCAAGGCTGGGCAATTCCGAGTAGCCGAAGATCTTGCTGTAGCGGCCTGTTAGCTTTACCTGGTACTGGTTGTCGGGGGTAAAATAGGCGTAGTCGATACCGGAAACATTAGCATCCCGGGCTGCCCCGCTGCGCAGTACATTGGTGTTGGTAAACGTTACATAAGACCGTCCTTTCAGCGCCTGGTCAAGCACCACAAGGTTGTAGTTGGTCAGCGGTTCTGTTTCAAACGTAGACTCTTTACCGGTAAGGTCGTTGCGCACCGTAGCCGACATGGGAGCGGTAACGGCATTGAACACCCCTACACCCAGTTTGCCTTTGGTACGTCCCGATAGCTTGATGGCATTCAAGAGCTGCGTGATGGAAGGATTTTTTACCACGGTGGTGTTGGGCATTTCCTGCGCCGTGTAATACCCGCCCGGAACAGCGCCAATGCGCCGTGAATAAAACAGTCCCGATTTTTTAAACAGCTCGGTTCCTTCGGTAAAAAAAGGGCGGTTTTCCTGGAAAAGCTGTTCAAACGGCGAGAGGTTGTTGATCACATTATCGGAGATCACCTGGCCAAAATCCGGGATCAGCGTCGCATCCAAGGTAAAGCTTTCGTTGATGCCGTATTTTACATCCATGCCGCCATTGCGAAGCACTTCACTCTCTTTTGTATGATTTTTTGGGTAGTACCGTATGCCTCCCGACAGGTAAGGGGAAAAGCTTAAGCGCAGCGGCGGGGTAATGTCTTGCAGGTTGGTAAACTGGCCAAACTGGTTGATAAAACCGTTTTCGTTTGGGTTTACCGGGTTCCAGTAAGCCATCTCGTTGCTACGGCGGCTGTAACGCAGGAACTGCAGTCCCCAGGTTTGTACGTCTTTTTTGGCAAACCGGATGGAAAAGTAAGGAATGCGCATTTCCACGATCCAGCCGTCTTCTGTTTGGTGGGTCTCGCTTTGCCAGACCGCATCCCAGGAGCGGTCGCCAAACTCACCCCAACTGGCACTGGCCCCGGCATCCAGCTTGGCATCGGTTTGCACATTGGCCGGTGTTACCAGGAACTGGAAGCCGTTCTGTTTGTCGTTATACGTATCCAGGAATACGGAAAAATAATCGGCATCCTGCTGCTGCTCGCCGTCCCTGGCTGTCAGTTGCTTGCGGATAAGAGCCGGGTTGTCAAACAGTTGCGCAGCAATATAAACGGCATTATCATCGTACAGAATACGAACCGTGGTTTTTAGCGAGGCCGGTACACCATAATTGGGAGAATGTTGTATGAAGTCTACCGCATGCGGGGCTAGCTGCCAGGCAGCATCATCAAGCTTTCCGTCGATAATTGGGGGTACGGATGACTTGACAGCAGTTAGTGTTTTTTGTGTTAGCCCTCTTAGCGTCAATAGCAAGACGAAAAGGAGGATAAGCCCTCTCAACATGCATGCAGTTTTGGCGAAAGCGTAAATATAGACGACATCATCTATATTAACGCTATGATTGCCAATAAATTTTTTAGGCCATGCGCTTTTTTAACACGCTGACCTGCTCCTGCAGATTGCTGACTAAGTTGGCCAGGTTGTTTACATCCCAGCGTTGTTGTGTATTGGCTTTTGAGATCACCATTTGGGCTTGCCAGAGTTCCAGGATCTCGTCGGCACCCACGTTATAAGGCTGGTAAGAAGGGTTATCGCTTACCAGGGTATACTTGTTTTTCTGGCGGTTATTCTTCAGCACCCGCTTGTACACAATGCCATCGGTTTTGGACACGACAACATAGGTATTGTTGGATTTTACTTCTTCCAGGTTCTGTACCTTTTCGCCAACGATCACACTGCCGCTGGGCGTTGGCATCATGGAGTCGCCAACAATTTCAAAGGCACGGTAGTCGCCACCGCTTAGCATGGGGAGGGTAAAGGTGTTCAGTTCGTCAATAAACTCGGGGTCGGAATAACCGGCGAGGTAACCCGCAGCGGCTTTTACCGGAACAAAAGGAATATCGGCACGACCCGAAGCCAGCTTCTGGGCCCGGCGGCGGGAGAGGTAGCTTGTTTTGTTGTCGCTGACATCGCGGCGAAGCAAGTCATCCAGTGTTAGCTTGAACATATCGGCCACCGCTTCCAGGATATCGATCCGGGGTTCGGCTCTTTCTTCTTCGTAGGCCCCCAAAAGCGAACGCTTGATACGCAGTTTCTGGGCAAATTCTTCCTGTGTCCAACCGCGCAGCTTGCGCAGGTATTTGAGGTTTTTATTGGCAAACGACATGCACTAATAATTTTAGCCGCAAAATACTAATTTATTTAGAAATGGTGAGTGGTGAATGGTGAGTGGTGAGTTTTTTCTGTCATTTTTTTTTTGAAATAAAATTCGGTTTGGTTGTCCGGGAAGAAATCCGAGAAAAAAGATTCTCCTACTGACTACTGACCACTCACCAATCACCATTTGGTTTTCCGTTATTTCTGGTACAAATTTGCAAATAGCATAAATTAAATACGAATGGAAGAACTGCGTGAGCCGGTGATTCTGGTAACCAACGACGATGGCATCAATGCACCCGGCATCCGGAACCTGGTGGAAGCCGTTAGAGGACTTGGAAAGATTGTAGTGGTGGCGCCCGACAAGCCGCAATCGGGGATGGGGCATGCCATTACCATCGGCGTGCCGTTGCGCCTGCACCGCGTACAGCTTTTCGATGGTATCGAGTCGTACCAGTGTACCGGTACACCCGTGGACTGCGTAAAGCTGGCCGTGGACAAAGTGCTGCACCAAAAGCCCGACATCTGCATCAGCGGTATCAACCACGGTGCCAACCACAGCATCAATGTTATTTATTCCGGCACCATGTCAGCAGCAGTGGAAGCCGCGATCGAAAGCATTCCCTCCATTGGTTTTTCGCTGCTTGATTTTGCCTTGGAGGCCGATTTTTCGGCCGCCCGCAAATATGCCCGCATATTGGTGGAGCAAATGCTGAAAAGCCCACCCGACAAGCATTGTGTACTGAACGTGAACTTTCCCATAGCCACACCCGAAGCCATAAAAGGCATAAAAATCTGCCGGCAGGCGTATGCCAAATACGAAGAAGACTTTATTGAGCGTTTAGATCCACATAGCCGTAAGTATTACTGGCTTACCGGTGAGTTTGTAAATTTTGACGAAGGAACCGATACCGATGTATGGGCACTGGCCAATAACTATGTCAGCGTCGTGCCGGTGCAATTCGATTTAACCAACTATAAATTAAAGCAGCAAATTGAAAACAACTGGGACATTTTTTCTAAAGAAGGATAACCTGCAATTGGGACTGCTGCTGGGATTTGTACTGCCCATCGTTGTTTTCCTGATCATTTACCTTGTTCGCTTTAACGAAGCTTCCCTGCCGGATTTTTTTGATGCGTTTACGACGCAAAAAGGACTGATCACCTTTTTTGGTGTGTGGAGCCTGGTAAGCAACATTGCACTTTTTACCTATTATGTCAATACCCAAAAAGACAGAACCGCGAAAGGCATTTTTGCGGTAACGCTTTTGTACGGCCTGGCCATTTTGCTGGCAAAGGTGCTGATCTAGGGAACAGAAGGATACTGAACAAGGAATCTTGAATGCCGAAGTAACTTATTCTGCATGCTTTGCAACTTTCCGCCAGTATTCAATGAAAAAAATTGAATAAAGGATATCCACTTCACCGATCCTTGTTCATTTTTCGTCTGTTCGATATTCATTCCCTCTATCTTTACTGCCGATGAAATACTACCTCATTGCCGGTGAAGCATCGGGGGACCTGCATGGCAGCAACCTGATAAAAGAACTAAAGAAACGGGATAAGGAAGCCGACATCCGCTGCTGGGGTGGCGACCTGATGGAAGCGGCCGGCGGCACGGTGGTAAAACATTACCGCGACCTTGCATTTATGGGCTTTATCGAGGTGGTGATGAACCTGCGCACCATCATGGCCAATCTTCAATTTTGTAAAAAAGATATAGTCGCTTTTTCCCCCGACGTTGTGGTGCTCATCGATTATCCCGGCTTTAACCTGCGGATTGCTAAATGGGCAAAAGTGTCGGGGCTGAAAGTGATCTATTATATTTCTCCGCAGGTGTGGGCCTGGAAGGAAAGCCGTGTAAAAGGCATCCGGCAATGGGTAGATAAAATGCTGGTGATCCTGCCGTTTGAAAAAGCGTTTTACGAAGGGTGGGATTACAAGGTTGACTACATTGGGCATCCGCTGGTGCAGGTGGTGGAAGAAGCCATAGCTGAAAAAACAGGTGTGCCTCTCCGTTGTTTTCAGCCTGCAAACAAAAATACCGTTGATATGCCATCGGCTGAATGGGAAGGAAAAGAGCTGGTGGCGCTTTTGCCCGGAAGCCGCAAACAGGAGATCACGGTAAAGCTGCCGGTGATGCTGGAGGCCGCAAAAGCTTTCCCGGCCTACCAGTTTACTATAGCGCAGGCACCGGGACAACCGCTTTCTTTTTACGAGGAACTAACAGCGGGTTATCAAAATGTGGCGATCGCTTTGTCGGGACAAACCTATACACTGCTCACCAAGGCAAAAGCAGCACTGGTGACGTCGGGAACAGCCACACTGGAAACGGCATTGTTTGGCGTGCCACAAGTGGTTTGTTACAAGGGTTCTGCCATCTCTTACCAGATTGCCAGGCGACTGGTAAAGATTAAATACATCTCCCTTGTCAATTTAATTATGGACAAGCCCGTAGTGAAAGAACTGATCCAAGGCGAGCTTACCGTTGCCAACATTAGGGCAGAACTCGAAGCCATTTTGCACAATGAAAACAGGATTGGTCAAATGAAGGCAGACTACCGAGAATTAAAATCCATTTTGCAAAAAGAAGGCAATGCATCAGCCCGTGCCGCACAGGAAATTGTAGGCTTCCTGCAGTGAATTACCGCGTGGCCAGCCGGATAGCGAGGATGATCAGGGCAAGCAGGAAAAGCAACAGGCTTAACCGGTTAATGCCATGCATGTATTTGACAAAAGAGGTCTTGGGCCTGCCGGGATCGGGCTTGCGCAGGTAAAGGTATTCGGCTAATTGTTTAAAGACTCCCATACTTGTTTTCTGCCCTAAAATTAAGGTTTGTGACCACAGGAAAAATGTGAAAACGTGAGACGTTAGACGTCAAACGAGAGACGTGAGACGAGAAACGTGCTTTCTGATCAAACAGGCTGCCCTGTTTCACGTTTGACTTCTCACGCCTGTCGTCTCCCGTTCACGGCGCGGGGTTGCGCCGGAAGCCATCCTGCTTTTTGTACAGGTCGCGGATGTTCATGCTGTCGGGTGTGGCCGATGGAAATACTTTGCTGGCGGTGTTTCGCTTTTTACGTTTTTCAGCAGGCGTTTTGCCCCCTGCCGGGTGTACTACCTGTTCGAAATATGTGATAACACTGTGGAAGTAAGGTTTCATTTTCAAAAGGATTATGGAATAGTTTGACATCAGTTTTGGCAAAAGGTTTTTTCAAACAATTGTTAATACAGATGTACCAAACTTACAGCAGGGAAGCCTTAAAGTCAAGTGAAAAAATACCCGTAAAATGGGATATCCAACCACCGTATATCCACTACGGAAGAAAGGGATAATTCGTATCGGAACGTTTGCTTTCCTGCTCCTGCGCCAATTCTTGCGGCGACTTCATACTGTTGTAACGCAGCTTGATCGAAAGGGCATAACCGTCAAGATCGGGGAACAGGCTGGCCCGGTGCAGGTTCATTTTCAGCAACTCTCGAAGGGCTTCTTTTTTGTGGCAGGATGGAATCTCCACCTTCACAATGGCTTTTTTCATGGAGTCTTTAAGGAACTGCAAGTGCTCCATAAACGGCATTTCCGATGTGCCGGTACTTAAAAAAATGGATTGCTGCAAGGAGTAACGCCGGTTCATCCGGAATGGCTCTACGGGAAAAACAAGGTTTTTATTGTTTTGGTAAAAAAGAACTTCAAACAGGTTTTCGTTAATGAGGTTATTTGTTGCTTTCAGGGCTTCGCCAAATTCCTGCGACAGAATTTTCACAGCTGCCGTTCGCAGGTGCTCAACATTTAGGCACCACACGGCCAC
Organism: Flavisolibacter longurius; assembly: GCA_013327885.1. GTDB lineage: Bacteria > Bacteroidota > Bacteroidia > Chitinophagales > Chitinophagaceae > Flavisolibacter. The sequence continues at coordinate 24,040 of JABUMY010000021.1, forward strand.
ATGGTAGTTGTTGCTTATAGGGGCAAATTCAAAGGCAAAATAGGCCGCAATAAAAGGCGACCGGGTAAGGTCGAGCAGGCGGGTGGGGGCACCGTGGTGCTGCATTAGCGCCAGCCATTCAATGAGGTGTTCGGGGATCTGGTCTTTGGTGAGGTAGTTGCGGACACCGCGTTGAAATTCGGCAACAAATTTTGCTTCAATGCTGTTGCCCTGGCGAATAAAATCGGTGCGTTCTATAGCATTGTTCAGTACCCAGGCGGCATCAACCTGTCCGCGAAAGGCCCAGGTTTCGGAAAACTGCTGTACATAATCCCGGAAGTCATGGAAAGAGGCCAACCGTACCGTTGTGTAACTGTACTGCTCCATCCCCGCAGGGCGTAAAAAATTTACGCCAGCCCGGTCAATGCCTTGTCATTTTTTCTTCGTTGCTTAAGACGCCTTCCTTTAGCAGGCCGATGATCTCTTTTAGTGACTGGTTCATGTCACGCATTTGCAGGTAATTGGCATAGTTGATCTGGCTGTTGGCCCAACGCAGGTAGATGGCTTCATTTTCATGCGCATTGAGGCCGGTTTCTAGTTTAAAGCGCTCCGGTGTGAAGGGTTCAAACTGGTGTGTCATGGCGGTGGCGGTTTGGTGTCTTATAACGAATATAATCAATTCATCCGTGGCCAACCCCATCCGTGTATGGCGCTTTCAGAAAAGCGGGAATTCACGTCCGATACCCCATGTGGTATTTACGGTAAATTCTTGTGTTCCCGACCTAAAAACTGAAGTTGTATCCCACATTCACAATAGGACGGTTGCCATACGGCGAACCGGGTTTTTGCAGCACATCATACATCAACGTAAACATGGCCGCACCACGTCCGGTAGGCGTTACCAGTCCGCCACCCATCAGCAAGGAAGGCACGATCTCTGCATCCAGTTTATAGGTTTGTTTTACCGGCTGGTAGTAGATCTCTTTGCCAAAAATATAGTTGATCTCAGGCTGTACTTGCAGCAGGATGCGCTGCGTGGGATAAAAGCGAACAAAGGTATTGAGGCCGGTAATGCCCTGTACCAGTTTGTATTGATTGTTGCCGTTGTAATCTTTCTGTTTTTGGCTGGCATATACGAGGTTGAGGCCAACGCCGGCACCTATAAACCGGTTAATGCGATAGCCCACCTGCGGGTTGAGGCTGATAAGCGTATAGCGACCGATGGAAAGTCCGAAATTACCACCGCCAAAAAACTTGCTTCCGCCTTCGGTTTCTTCACCTTCCTGTGCCATTGCCGAAAGGCTAAGCAAAACAGCCATAAATGCAATACTCCATTTTTTCATAGTGGATTTTTTCTGCGATATTAGGTTATCCTGCTGAAACAATCCGTACCATAGCCGTGCCATCTTTCGGCAGCTTGCATGTAAAAAGGGTTGGGCCAGACAGGTTTACTCTTCTGCAGGGCAAAAATAAAACATTGTTACTGACGGAATGATGGACAAAGCGACTGCCGCCTGTTGCCGTTAAAGCTGTCGAAAATGCCTTCCTTGATAAGCGAAAACTCAAAAGCGCCGCGGGTGCCGTTGTAGGCCCGCAGGGAGGAAACCGTGGCATCATACGAAAAGGCAAAAGTGTAATCTTTCACGCCCAGGCCGATCATGGGAATAACCGCTTCTTTGTGCCGGTAGTAAAGGCCGGCAATCAATACATTTTCGCCTTCGCCGGAAAGGTTGTAATGGGCATTCATGCCGGCTACCAACTCCGAAGCCGTTACCTGCCGTGAATAATAAATATTGGGGTTGACGATCCAGGAATCATTCACTTTAAAGCTGCCGTTCAAAAAGCCGGTGTAGCGGAGAGGCACACGGCTGGCGCTTTTATCGCCCTGGGAAACAAAAAACGATTCGTTGGGACGATTGATATGCTGCGCAGAAAAGCCGCCATTGAGATAAATATTGCTGTTGGGAAAATAAGCGTAATTCATACCCACATGCAGATCGAGGTAGTTGATATTGGTGCGGTCAAGGATAGCTGCCGTTGGGATCTTGCTGTCGAAGAAGGTCCCGTCAAACTGGTCGGGGAACTTCAGGTTGGCGGTGTTGATCTGCTTATTGGCCCAGCCGGCATTAAACCCAAGGCTTAACAAGCTTGAATAACCCAGCGTCTGGTGATAAGCCACCGAACCAAAAATCTTGGTGGAAGTGAGGCTTCCGCTGCCGGCTACATCCCGCAGCACCATGCCACCCAATCCCAGCCAGCCATTTTCGGAGTTGTTGCGCAGGAGCTGCACATCGCCAAAGGCGCTCATGGTTTTGTATGGCACCGACATCACCGACGACCACTGGTTGCGGTAGTTGATGCCAAGCCGGTAATCGCCTTCAGGCATAAAACCGGTGTTGGCCGGGTTGGTGTTCAACGGTGCACGAAAGAACTGTGAGAAATGAAGGTCTTGTGCCGAAGCAGTGGCTGTCACTGTCAGCAAAGCAATCGTTACTATGTACTGAATCTTTTTCACAAAATGAGGTTTGACGGTTTTTAACTTGTTCCCTTCTCATTTGCAGTTGGTGCCCATCTCGTCCACCGCACAAGGCCCTGCGTTGCAACGTTTCTTTTTCCTCTTTATGCCTCTTCCACAGGCAGGGGCTGTGCCTGGCTCACTCCCCCACCGGGGGAGCCGGAGGGGGCTTTACCGTATCAGCGTGATATCACCTTTCTTCTGGAACCTTTTGCCATCCACAAACTCTACATCTAACGTGTAGGCGTAAACGTCCATGGGAAGCAGCTTTCCTTTGAACCGGCCATCCCAGCCAATTTTTTTGTCATTGCTTTCAAACACCTTTTCTCCCCAGCGGGCATAGATGGAGAACTTCATTTTGGCAATGCCGTATCCCCGGACAAACACATAGCTGTTTACATCATTGCTCAGCGGGGTAAAGGCCGTTGGCACATCCACCGCCGGTTCTACCTGCGTTGTCACGGGCTTGCATACCTGTACCGGGCAGCCGGCAGCATTGTAAGCAATCAGGCAGGCATTGTAGGTGCCGGTGAGATTATACTCGTGCTGAACCGGCCCGCGGGACGTTGTTACCAGCGAATCGCCATCGCCAAACAGCCATTTAAACCGAACCGCATCGTTGCTTGAGAGATTGGTGAACGTAATGGGTGTGTTGGTCACAGGCGGTTGCGGTGTGGCGGTAAAATCGGCCGTTGGGTTGTTGTAAACCGTGATGGTGAACGTAGTATTGTCCGTAAGGTTACAGGTATTGGGATCGTTTGCTGTCAGCCGTACCGTGTACGTTCCTGGCTGCAGGTAAGTATGCGTTGGGTTTTGCTCCGTGGAGGTGTTGCCATCGCCAAAATCCCAGATAAATTCCGCGCCACCCTGCGAGATGTTGTCAAATACAGCCGTGTAAGGCGCACAACCGGTTGCCGGTGTTTCAAAGGCCGCTTTCACGTTGGCGGCTACCCGTAAGGTTTTCACCAGCGTATCCGGCGAATTACAATAAGCCGTGTCGTTGACGATCAGCTTAACCAGGTAAGTGCCTGCTGCTGCGTAGGTATGGAAAACCGCTTCAGGCCCGGAGGTTACCGGTGGTGCGTTGTCGCCAAAATCCCAGGTAAAGGTTCCGGATTTGAACGGAATGCCTGCCGGCGCTACCGAGGTGTTGTCAAAGCGGTAACGGAAAATATCACAGGGCGGGCTCAGTTTCACCGGGTTGAAATCAAGTTTGGCTTCGTTGTCGCCAACACGGATGGTTACATACGACGTGTCCCTGGTGATGCATTTGTCAGGGTCGATGGCGATCATCATAACCCGGTAGGTACCTACCCGGTCAAACGTATGTTGGATGCTGGGTGTGGTGGTTGATTCCACAGGGCTGCCGTCCATAAAGTTCCACTCGTACTCCCTTGCTTCCTGGATGGTATCGATAAAATCAACCGTCAGCGGTACGCAGCCTGATGTTCGCCGCGGAATGCCCTTAACGGCTGAACGAACGCTTCCCTGCACACCATCGAGGTTGAACGCAATTTTTACCATGGCCAGGTTACAGGCCTGCGTGGGTTTGGTGGTTGCCCAGGCACCGGCCGTGGTAGGGAAGGGAAGGTTGTTACTGCAACTGGCACACATGGCCTGGTAAATAACACCGCGCCTGTCGAAGCGGCTCGTGCCGCCATCCACATGGTCGCCATACTGGCCTCCGTTCTGTCCAAAATAACTTCCGTACAGTTGCGCCGTCGCATCCCTTTTCAGCACAAAAAAGTAAAAGTCGTCGCCCATCCCGCTCTCCGCATTAATGTCGGGTGCCGGCTTCATGGCATCGCCGGTCACCGGCAGGCCATCCACCCCCGCATTGCGGTAATTGGTGCCGGGGATCCTTCCGCCCCAGCCCGACATGTAAACGTTCTCGCAGCGATCAACCAGGAAGGCTACGGGAGAAATGTCAGGTGCGGCGGCGCCCTTGCCAAACATGGTGGAATAAACAAAGCCCGAAAGATCGGGTCGCAGCTTGGAAATAAATTGTTTGCCGTTTAGCTGGCTCCATGCGGCATTCACCACCTGCCAGGTACCGGTCGTTTGTCCCATAACGTAGGGAAAGCCGTTGGCATCGAACTGGATGCCGTACACCTGGTCGTCGCCTGTAGTGCCTACGTAGGTGGTTTTTATCACCGAAGAGCCATCGGGCCTGACAATGCTGACAAAACCATCGATGCCGCCAAAGGCAGATGCGCCCAAGGTTCCGGCACGGGTGCCGTCCAGCAGGTTGTTGCTTTCCGTGCCACCGGCAACGTAGATGTTGCCATCCACCGGGTTAATGGCCAGCACATACGCTGCATCATTACCACTGCCGCCAATAAAGGATCCAAATAAGTATGTAGAAAGCGTTGAGTTGAACTTCAGCAAAACACCATCCTGGTTGCCGCCACCTGCCGGCTGAAAAGCATTGCGTACGGGGAAGCCATCAGCGGCAGCGCCGCCCATCGACCTTGTATTGGACGCCACCAGGATATTGCCGGCTGCATCCAGGAGCACTTCGCTCCGGCCATCATCGCCATAATTTTGCTGCAATGAATTGCTGGACCTTGAGGTGCTGATATTGACGCCGTCATCCTGCTTGCCGCCAATCCGCACCGAGCCAATAAGCGCCGTGCCGGTTGCATTGAGCTTGGTGATTACAATGTCAAAATCATTGCCGGTATTAGCAGGGCCAATGTAGCCAAGGGGTCCCTGTACCGGGTAGGCAACGTTGCCGCTTCGGGGCGAGTTGCTACGACCGGCAATGACCAGGTTTCCCTGCTCGTCAACCACAAGGCTGTGCGGCTGGTCCTGTCCCGAGCCGCCGATATAGGTGGCATAAACACGGCTGGTACCATCAGGCGATAATTTGATGATGGACATATCCCACTCGCCGCCATTCATCGTTTGCTGGAACGCACCCGGGCTGGTAGGGAAACCCTGCGCCCAAACAATGCCGCCGCCAAACAAGGCGCCGTCGGGACCATAAGTTGCGGTAAAGCCCCAGTTGTCGGCACGGCTGCCGCTGAAGGAGCAAAAAACAAGATTCGGGTCGATGACCAGGGTTGAATTGGGATTGTAATTTTTAATGTCAAACGTAACAATGTTGCCTTTGCGCACCAGGTAACGCGTATTCACATCAATGCGTCCCCGCTCGTTGTGCTGGTAGGTGTACGGATCGGTTTCCCGCAGGTCGCCCACCGATGTTTTGATCAGCAGCTCTTTGTTCTTTACTTCCAGCCCATCCACGCCTTCGTATTTCAGGGCAATTTTCGACGGGTCGCCGCCGGGATGAACAATGAGGTCATATTTTACCGATGCACCACCGGAATAATACCGCACATCGATGTTAGGGTAAACGTTTTTGATGGTGATGCCCTGGTAGATCCGGCAGTTGGCGCCCCATTTGGAAGGGTCATCGCCAATAAAATAGTTGTTGTAAGTGAACAGCGGCTTGTCGGCAATGATCTCCGGCGAAGGATTACCGCCAACGAATTTTACCTGGAAAGCATGGGAGCGAAGCGTAAGCTTGCTGGAGGGTGCAACCGGTGAATTGGGTCCGTGACCATGAACCGCTTCCGTGATCTTGCCCCAGTCTTCGGGGCTGTGCTGCACAACGGTATACCCGCCTTCTTCAATGAAAATAGCACCTGCATCAACCCTGCCCATGTACTTGACACGGCTATCCCATTGACCCCGGTTCTCAACAAATTCGATGGTTTGTGCAAGCAAGGAAAAAGAGAACAGGGAGGCGATTGCAAAGAGTATGGAAAACTTGTACGTCAATTGTTTTTGAAGTTAACTATAAATGAGGACAAATTATTGTTACAATAACCTGTTAAGATATTTTACTCCAGGGTGTTTTTCCTTTTAACGCAAGCAGGTACTGTTTGATGGGCGTGTTTTCGGGCAGCACCAGTTCCGGGTCTTTTTCCACCATCTCTTCTGCCCATTTTTTGGCGGCATCCAGTATCGCTTTATCCTGCACAATGTTGGCCAGCCGGAAGTTCAGCACACCACTTTGTCTTGTTCCTTCAATATCTCCCGGCCCGCGGAGCTCTAAATCTTTTTCTGCAATTTCGAAACCATTGCTTGTGCTTACCATGGTTTTGATGCGTTCCCTGGCTTCATTCCCCAGTTCTGTTCCCGTCATCAGGATGCAATAGCTTTTTTCGGCACCACGACCCACCCGTCCCCGCAACTGGTGCAGTTGGGATAGTCCAAACTTTTCCGCACTTTCTATCACCATCACCGAGGCATTGGGAACATCCACGCCAACTTCAATAACAGTTGTTCCTACCAAAAGTTGGGTGTCCTTGTTTTTAAAGCGCAGCATGTTGGTTTCCTTCTGCTCCCAGGTCTGGCGGCCGTGCACCATGCTTATCCAGTATTTCGGTTCGGGAAAAAACGCCTTGATGTTTTCGTAACCTGTCATCAGGTTCTCGTAATCCATTTTGGCGCTTTCTTCTATCAGCGGGAAAACAAAATAAGCCTGGCGGCCGATCTCAATTTCGCTCCTGACAAATTCCAGCACTTTCATGCGCTGGGTTTCGTACCGGTGTACGGTGGTAATGGGCTGGCGGCCGGGCGGCAACTCGTCCATCACACTGTAATCCAGGTCGCCGTAAGCTGTCATGGCCAGGGTTCGCGGAATTGGCGTAGCCGTCATCACGAGGATATGCGGGGGAATGGGTGCTTTTTTCCAAAGCCTTGCCCTTTGCTCCACGCCAAAACGGTGTTGCTCATCCACGATTCCCAGTCCCAGGTTTTTGAACTTGACCGTTTCTTCAATCAGGGCATGGGTGCCAATGACGATGTGTATCAGGCCTTCGGCCAATCCCTGGAGGATTTGCCTGCGTTCTTTGGCCGGGGTAGAACCTGTGAGCAGTTTGGCCGTTACCGGTAGTCCTTCGAGCAAGCGACTGATGCCGGCAAAATGCTGTTGCGAAAGGATCTCCGTTGGCGCCATGAGGCAGCACTGGTAGCCGTTGTCGATAGCAATGAGCATGGAAAGCAGGGCCACAATGGTTTTGCCGCTGCCCACATCACCCTGCAACAGGCGGTTCATCTGGTGGCCTGCTGCCGTATCAGTGCGAATCTCTTTGAGCACCCGCTTTTGCGCACCGGTCAATTGAAACGGCAGGTGGTCTTTGTAAAAATTATTGAACAGGTCTCCAACTTTGTGAAAGATAACGCCCCTTGATTTGCGGTGCCGTTCGATGCGCACCAGGGCCAGTCGTACCTGCGAAACAAACAACTCCTCGAACTTCAGGCGGCGAACGGCCTGGTCGTACATGGCAGCCGACGTAGGAAAATGGATGTTGCGCAAGGCTTCGGAACGGGAAATGAGCTTTAGGTTTTCCAGTAAATACGCCGGCAGGTTTTCTTCAATTTCCCTTTCGGGAATCAGCGAAAAAAGCGCAGCGGTCAGTTTACCGATCTGCCGGCCGCCCAGGCCTTTTGCTTTTAGCTTTTCCGTGGTTGGGTAAACCGGCTCGAGAAAACTTTTAACCGCCGCCGTGGGATTCGTCACCACTTCCAGCTCCGGATGAACGATCTGCACCTTGTCCATAAAGAACGAGATCTTGCCAAAGGCATTGTAGGTTTCATCCGGCTTCAACATTCGTTCCACCCAGGAAAGGCCTTTAAACCAGGTCAGTTCAATCACCCCGGTGTCGTCTTTCAGGTAAGCCATCAGGCGCTTGGCGCTGCCAGCGCCGGCGGTCTCGTGGTACCAGAGCTTTCCCTGCACTTGGGCATAATCCGTCATCGTGGTCAGGTCCTCTATTTTGGTAATGGAGGTTTTGTCGATATGGCGGTAAGGGAAAAGATATAGCAGGTCCTGGTAGGTAAAAACGCCCAGTTCCTTTTTGAGCAGGTCGGCACGCAGGGGCCCGACACCTTTCAGGTATTCGATGGGCTGGCCGAGTATGGAGGCTAGGTTGGCGATAAGGCAAATATAAATGGAGAAGCGAAGGAAAGGCACTGCCGAAGGAGGAACGGAAAATCCTGTACCCATCAACGCAATTGGATGCAATCGTTTCTGTGAAAAGAAGAAAGCGTTGAATGACCGGTTGGTCGAAATTGCTTGCAGGCGCCGGTTTCTTGCCGTACTTTTCGCACCTAATAACTGCTTCATGCAATCCGGTCCTTATGAACGATGGCTCCCTGGAGTTATCTTTTTTCTTTTCCTTTCTTTTTCTGGCTTTGCCCAGGTACAACCGCCTGCGCAGCGTGGAAAGTCCATCCCGTCAAAACCCGCACAGCTTGCCATCGCAAACGCAAGGGTGCAACAGGAATGCGATGCGGTTTTTATGGTTCATTTTAAAGCCTTGCAGGAAAAGCTTAGCCTTTACGATACGGAAGGCACCACCGACGGCGGCACTCTTTCCGTGGGCAGGCTTGAGAACGACGAAGGCTTTGTGATGAAACTTACCGGGAAAACGGATCTGGAATGGGCCCGGTCGTATACAATAAACGGGGCAGACCCAGTGACCTTTAAACGCATCATCCCTTCCGGGGACGGCAACTTTCTTCTCCTGGGTATTCAAAATCGCCTGACCACGCCAACCAATCCTGCTGCTTCTGTTTTGGTAAAGATGACGGGCACCGGAACCATTCTCTGGTCGCAGGTTTTTTCGTTGGGCGGCGCTGACCTGGATATTTACAGCATGGTGGTTGCCGATAACGGCGACATTCTGGCCTGTGGCAACAGCGGCTGGGGCACCGGGAAAATTTCTTCTTTCGTATTGCGGCTATCCGGCACTGGAAATATCCTTTGGCGAAAACAAGTGCATCATTCCGCAACAAGCGGCCCTGTTTACAAACAACTTTACCTGGATGGAAATACTTTGTACGTTCTGGCGGACGAAAGCGCCGACAGGTCCTATTTTCACCTGCAGCAATGGGATGCGGCAAACGGGCAGCTAACATGGAACAAGCGCCTGGCCGTGCCGGGCAGCAACAAGCTGGAAGCAGGATTGGTAACAAAAATTGGCGATACCGTATACGCCTTGTTATCGCAATATATTCCCTCTGATTTTGAACCGGCTAAAATTGCACCGAGGTCAATGGTGGTTAAATTCAACGACAAAGGCGATTACCTGGGCAGTTTTCGGTTGGATATTCCCGAACATAGTGACATGGGCTATGACCAGGCGCTGGCGGAACACCTGCCTTCTTCCTACCTGCAAACGACGGATGACAATTTTGTGGTAGCAGCCAGGCGCTTGTCGGGTGGCCATGGGGTAACGCTGACAAAGTTTACTCCCGGCGGCCAGGCCATCTGGTCGGAGAGTTACCACGAGCAAAGGAATTATGTTGTAGCTAGTACAAAGAACAGGGGCGGTGGCGTGTTGGTGGCAGGTCGTCTCTTGCCAGGCGCTGATAGCGACAATACCGGTTATCTCATGCAGGCCAATGAAGCCGGTATTATTTCCGGTATGTTCGGCGACATCGGCCCTTGCATGAGTGCACCCACCTTGCGGGTACTAGAGCGTTTCTCCGGTATTACGGAAGCCGGTTCGGATGTGCAGGATGTGACAATAGCTGCGGCACTGACCGGGGTTTCCTGTACACTTACCGATGGTGCCGTTTCAATGGAATTCTCTAAAGCTTGTAACAAGCCTGCAACTTGCACCGGTGCAGACCTTGCCGGACCTGACCTGGTTTGTGCCGCCGACGCAGTCGCTACCTTTTCTGTAACACCCAATGCCGAGTGTTTTTTACCGGCAACATTTATAATCGATACCAGCTTCGCAGTATTTGAAAACAATGACCCGTTGACCCGAACCGCTACCATACGTTTTAAAAAATGGGGTGTGACAACTGTTTCTGTACAGATCGTTGATGGTTGTTCGGTGGTGCTTGTAGACAAACAGGTGACGGTTGCACGTCCGGCGCAAACACTTGACCTTGGCAACGATAGTACGGTTTGTGCCGTAACGAACTTTCGCCTTGACGCAGGCGAAGGCTTCCTATCTTACCGTTGGCAGGACGGATCAAAGGCTTCCTTTTTTATAGCTACTTCACCGGGTATCTTTTATGTGGATGTAACGGATGCCTGCGGCGCCACAAAACGCGACAGTGTAGTGTTGCAGCAATTGCCAACGGTGGTTTTGCCACGCAAGAACCGGTTGAAATGCAACCAGGATTCTGTCTACATCAATGCACCGGCAGGCTACACTTCGTATGAGTGGACACCGGCGTATAATATCACGGTTACGCCTACACTAGATGTGGTTGTGTATCCCGACGTGGATACAACTTACTACCTGAAAGCGGTGACACCAGCGGGTTGTGTTGCGTATGACACCATTCGTGTTACCGTTTTGCAGGTGCCAAAAATTGACCTTGGTGCCGACAGGGCGTTTTGCCTTGGTGATGCTGTCCAGTTGAATGCAGGGCCGGGCTTCGTATCCTACGTTTGGAACAACATTGCAGGTGGCCAGCAAAAGACGGTGCGGCAGGCAGGCACCTATACTGTTTTAGGTACAACAGCAGAAGGATGCCGGTCGGCAGATACAATGAGCGTATTAAATGTGTGGCCGCTGCCCGTCGTGACGCTGGATAAAGCCACCTCGTTTTGCGAGGGCAGCGAGAAACTGCTGCAAGCCGGCAGCTTTGCGTCTTATCGCTGGCAGGATGGAAGCAGCCAGGCAAGCTTTTCCGCTGCCGGTCCCGGTACTTACCATGTAACCGTTACCGATAACCACGGATGTAAAGGCAGCGATACCACCCGCATCACAACGCTTTATCCGTTACCGAAAAATTTTTTGCCACAGGATACAGAACTCTGTGCCGGTGCCAGCATTTCCATAGCACCATTGCAAGTCTATCCTTCTTATAACTGGTCCACCGGCAGTTCTGCACAAAGCCTAGTCATAACTGTACCCGGCACCTATGGCTTGCAGGTGCAGGATCAAAATGGCTGTATTGGATTCGATGCGATTGAAGTAAGAGCAAAACAATGTGTCGCAGGCATTCATATTCCCACCGCATTTACGCCCAACAGGGATGGAAAAAATGATGTCTTTCGGGCCCTGGTTTATGAAAAGCTGAAACGGTTTGAGCTGTCCGTATATAACCGCTGGGGTGAACAGGTTTTTCATACAAAAGATCCGCAGAAAGGTTGGGATGGAAGTCGCGGCGGTCACCGGATGGAGACTGGTGCTTATGTATGGCTGTGCCGGTATACGTTAGAAACAGGCGAAGAAAGAGTGCAAAAAGGAACAGTGACGTTGGTAAAGTAGATAAATAACAGAAGAGCACTTGCTGCTTAGTTTCGTGCAACTTGATGTATCAAATACTTGCTTGCTTTTTGCACCATTACTAACCACTGACAAAAGCACGCCCTATTTTTTTACCCTCCAGCAAATCCCTTCTGCCGGGCACGCCACTGCCCCAACTTTTGATTCTTGATAAGGTTTAATCACCAGCCGTTAAAGTTTTATTAAGGCCCGTGTTTCGGTATAGTACTTGACAAAGAGCGACAAAATCACTCTTTAACCGAAAAACACACAAAATGAAAAAGAACATTTTTTTTCTCGGATTGATGGTTGTCGCCATCGCCCTTTTCTCTTTCAGCATGACATACGTAGGTGGTATTAAGGGAACGGTTGCTCCCGCAGAAAGTGCAGGAACCGTATGGGCGTATAGTGGTACCGACTCTACCAGCACACAAACAAAAGAAGGCGCTTTTGAGTTTTCTGGGCTTACTCCCGGTAACTACAAAATTGTAGTGGAAGCAAAAGCACCGTACAAGAATTATGTAAAGGAAAACGTTGCCGTAGCCGACAGCCAGGTTGTTGACCTTGGCGCTATTCAATTAGAGCAATAAGGTTTTTCCTTCTTGTCCATTCCCCAGGCGGCTGCTACAGTAGCCCGGGGATGTGGCAAGTGTTTGTAACAACAAAGTATTTTTTGGGAGGGTTTGTAAACGCAAATCCGCCTCTTGTTTCATACGAACACAAAAATGGTCTCGGGTTATTCACTGCAACAAAAAAGCGAAGGACTTTCCTTCGCTTTTTTACGTTGTAGGCAAACAAATTTATTGTGATCCATCACCAGCGCTTTCACCGGTCAGGTCAAACACAAGCGAAAAACGCAGGGTGTTGGCCAGGGGATTTTGGTTGATGCCCGAACCGGTTGGGATCAGGTAAGAAAAGTTCAAGCCAAACACATTGTACTTCACACCCACACCGGCTGTAAAATAGCGGCGGTTTCCTTTGGTTACGTTCTCGTAAAAATAACCGGCACGCAGCGAAAACTGGTTGGCGTAAACATATTCAGCACCGGCAGAAACCTGGAACTCTTTCAGCTCTTCGCTAAAGCCGCCGGGTGCATCTCCAAACGAAGAAAACCAGGAACTCACCACGCTTTTGCTCCGGTATTCGGCCAGGGCAGCCGGGTCAACAATGTTGCCGTTGGCATCTACCGGTGGTGTGGGAACCATCAGCTTGTTCACGTCAATACCAAACATGATCCTGTTGCTTTCATCCATCACGCTGGTATAAGTGGTACCCAAGCCAAGGTTGGCCGGGATAAAGTCACGCTGGTCGGCGTTATCGGTGTAAGAGATCTTTGCACCCAGGTTGGTCAAAGCAGCGCCAAAGGCCCAGCCTTGCCCCGCTTCGTCGTGTGCATTGTGGTAGATGCCCAGGTCACCGGCGACGGATTTACCAGCCTTGTAGCTGTTGCCGCTGATAGGGCTGTTGCCGGCAAGGTTGGAGTAGATAAATTTCAAGCCGATACCAAAACCTGTGCGTTCGCCCAGCTTACGCGAATAACCCACATCCACACCAAATTCGCGGGGATTGAACAACTGCAAAGGGTTGCCGCTGGCGTCGGTAAACTGGATCTGTCCAAGACTGAAATAACGCAAGGAAGCCGAAATGGCCTGGTTGTCATCCAACTTGTGGTAGCCCGACATAGAAGCGAGGTAAACATCATTCACCAGGCGCTTCAGCCAGGGTGTATAGGTTACGTTCAAACCGGTGCGCAATTCATTAAAAGGAACCTTGCCCAGGTTAAAATAAGAGGAGCTGGCATCGGGTGTGGTGGCAATGGCCAAGTCACCCATACCGCCGGCCCGGGCATCGGGGGATATGCGAAGGAACGGAACGGCTGTTGTTACCACGTTAATCGGTCGGGCATTCTGTGCCTGTACAGCGCTCACGCCTCCCGCCAGTAAAAGAGTAACGGCAGCCAATCGTAAAGCAGTTGATTTCATAGTTTGTTTTTAAAAGTGCGTGAAATTAGAGAGTTTTTTGTGGTTTGATTTATTTTTTCAGGATGGGATCCTACTGCAGAAGGGCCAGTTTGCCCCATTGGCTGGCCCCTTTCCCATGTGCAGTTTTTACAGAAAGGCGGTAGATATAAATGCCCCGCCCAATCTTGTCGCCCCATTCATCGCGTCCATCCCAGGACAACTCAAAGGAACGGTTTCCGGGGGTGTTTATTGTCCGGCTGAGGGTTTTAATTTGTTTTCCGCCCACGGTAAAAATTTCCACCCGGCAATAAAGATCAACACCCGGCTGGTTGTGCTCAAACCAAAAAGCCGTATTGGTAGTGAAGGGGTTGGGATAATTCAAGACACGGGAAAGCGTTAAGCGTTCATTGTTGGCCACAATAAAACTGAGCACTGTTTCAGCCGAATTGTTCACCACATCCCAGGCCTTTATCGTAAGCGTATGCGGTCCGGGGGGTAAGGCCGGCAGCTGAAAACGTGCCGTTCCCCGCTGGTAGCTGTCCAGGTCAGATTCATAAAAATTGTTCAGCACAAAATACTGGTCGTTGTTGTTGTCAAGCGTGGCCACAATGTCGTGGTTGATGCTGCCGGTGCCGGTATTGATGCCGGAAGAATCGGAAAGCTTCAGCAGCAGGATGGGTGCTTCGTTGGCAAGGCTGCCGTTGACAAAGCGTTCGTCATTCAGGTAAGCCCTGATCTCCGGGCCTGTGTTATCCGCTGTTCCACCCTGCGCTGTGCCGCCGATCAATATATTTTTCGAATAACCGGCGCCATCCCTGCTGCCATCTTCGGCATACAGGCTAAGCTTACCGGCTCCGTACTGAAAATTGATGTCTTTCGGTAACCGGAAACTGGCGGTAAACCGTCCACCGGCCGCCGTTACTTTCCCCCGGAACAACACCGACGACAGGTCGGGATAGGCTACCGGAAGGCTGCCGGCGTCATTGCCCAGGGTTGTAACGCTTCGTTCTTTGTCGTAAAGCGACAGGTGGACCCTTCCGTTGAAAGAAGTTTGCAGCACACCGTTCCGGTCCTGCACTTCGCCTTCGAGGGTTACCATCTCCGCTGCCCCAAGTGTGTCGGGCTGTGAGGACAGTGGCTTTCCGTTCACTGCTGAAAGGGCCACCTGCAGCGAAGGAAAGGCGAGCCGCATGGCCGGGTCGCCTAACAGGGAAAACTTCCGGTTGTTGACCACATCACCCGTGGTGGTGTAGGTTAGGTTTTTGGAAGCCTGTACTGCTTCGCCAAGGGTTTTATAGTTACCGTTGGCATCCCTTTCCAGTGCCGTTTTTACATAATTGGTATTCATCACCCGGTTGCTGTTGGCAAACACCACTCGTGACGTGGTCATCAGCGCAATGGCGCCGGTCTTCGGACGAACCAGCAGGTCTTCACCAAGGGAATAAATGAGCGGGTTGTCATAAGTGGCAAAATCGCAGGTAGCCGTAATGAACAGGGGCAGGCGGTTCTCGTTTTTCCAGTTGGCAACAATGGTTTGGTCCAGCACCACTTCTTCGGCCAGACGTGGCGGGCCACCGTGGCCCGCGTAGTTCCATACCAGGGTGCCGTTGTAAATATTGCTGTTGATGGCCGCATTGGCGGCAGGGTAGCGGCCACCGGCGCCACCGCTTTCCTGCTGAAATGCATCCAGGTAAATTTTGCGGGGATTGAACACCGGTGCCGTGGCCGAAACCGTTGCCGTTACGGCTTCAGCATCCTGCAGGTGCAGGTTCTGGTCTTCGTCGTCGGCAATAAAATCAAGCTGGGTACGCCAGGGTCCAAGGGCTGCCGGGGAATGGTAGGCCAGCACTTTGTCAACAAACGCTGTGGCTTCCTCCATCTTTGTGGCCGGAATACGGCCGATGCCTATGTCCAGCGTACTGACGATGGCGGTGGAATTGATGTCTTCGGCATCTTCCAAAAAACCAAAAAAATCATCCGATGTATAGGTGGCCAGCGGGTCTAGCGAAGCGGCGCTTTCATATACCGGTACAAAGGATGTGTTGTTTTTGATCCGGTCTTTGTAGTCGAACGATCCTTTGCCAAACAGGAGAAGGTACCTGCCCCCGCTGTTCCAGGAGGCCCGGTAGCGGTCAAAATAAAGTTTGGCAAAATCGCGGATAGCTGCTGGGTCGGGAATGCCGCCGGCAAATTCATTAAAAACCTGATCCGTAGTGACCACTACCACACGCAGGTTTCGCTCCTGGTGAAACCGGGCCAGTCGCTGCGCCTGCGGCAGAAAGAGGGGGGCCGTAACGATCAGGTAGTCGGCTTCGGTAGTAGCGTGCAGGTTTTGAGGGGCCAGGCGGCCTTCGGCTTTTGGTGTCGAGAAAGACGTTGCAAAGGCAACATATTCCCGCAGTCGTTGGGCCTCGTTGCTGAAACGAAGCAAATTGCCGGTTTGCGTACCGGCCATGACAACGGGTTGAAACGGATCGGTAACATCCCAAACCTGCGCCGTTGCGTCCGGAACGGTCAACTGAAAGGAAACGGCTGCATTGCCCACGGTTTGCCAGTCGCGGAAGCGGAGCTGCTGCCCGGCCGGCAGCACCAGGGCCCGGCGACAAAAAAACCGGAACCAGTTCAGCCAGCCCTGGCTGTTGGCACTGCCGGGAGAAAAAGTTATGTCTACCCTGGCCGTTGTTCCATTTAAAACACCGCCGGAACGTTGCCCCGCCTCTTGGGCAAACAAAGCATACTGACCCGTGGGGATGCTGCGAACCGGAACCTGCGCCAGCAAGGAATTGTTCAGCGAAACCGAAAAATTGCTGCCCGCATTCACCGATCGTGCCGCTACATCAACTTCCAGGGTTGCCGCTCCCGGCGCAAGGTCGGAGAGTGGCAGGGAAAAACTGCGGGTAAGGGTTCGCCCGGAAAGTGCAGAAAATTCTTCGCCCCACCAGCCTTTCCCGCTCGAAAGAAAGTTCACCGAATCCTGCTCGTGAAAATAGCGTTCGTCAAAGGTGGTCGTGCTGGTGACGGCTGCCGGCGGGTTGAGTTGCGCCGTCACCCGTTTTCCGTTGCCACCGATCGTTATAAAATAATAGGCTTTTTCGGTGTAGAGGTTTTTCTGATGGGTAAACCGCTGTGCGGCGGAATCCTTCACCCATTTGTGTGGCCCTTCGGCATAAAACAGGGCATAATCGCTGGCGTTCAACTGGCCATCACCACCATCCACTACAGCAATGGCCAGTTCTTCCAAGTCATCAATGCGGGGTTCGCCAGCCCTTTCAGGCAGCATGCCATTGCCCCCGGCAAAAAGACGGATCTGCGCAGAAGGTATGGCACCGCTGATACCCAGGGTGGAAAGAAAAGAGGCGTCGAGCTTGTAAACACCGGTTTCCGGCACGCTGATCTTGTACCACGCCCCGCTGGCCAGAACAGACGCCGGCTTAAAGGTTCGCTGGCCGGTAACCGGCACCGAAACGGCCAGGAAAATTCCCGGGAGCAGCAGTCGTTGAAAGGCAGTTATCAGCAGCTTAGTAAAATCCACATGCAAAAAACGTGTTTTCCATTCTATAATTTTATCGTAAACCCTCTATATTCGCAAACCGCCTTAAAAAAATGCTTTGTGCCTTTACAATAATTGGTACAGGGTGCCGTTAATGTAGTTCGGAACAAAGGTTTTATACAAAGGCGGCACATGTAAAAATCCATGTGTCCTTTAGAAAGACAAAAAAAGCAACCATGCAAGTTAAAAATCTGGTAATCCTATTATCCTGCACTGCTGCTCTCGCAAGCTGTAATTTATTTAAGAAGAAACCACAACAATCTGACGTCACCGGCTGGAATTACAACGACAAAAACCAGGGCGGCTTCCAGGTATCGAAAGCTACCGAGCAAGCCACCGGTCCCGGTTTGGTGTTTGTTCAGGGCGGAACCTTTACCATGGGTCAAACCGATGAAGACGTAATGGGCGAATGGAACAACATTCCGCGCCGTGTTACCGTGAACTCTTTTTATATGGACCGCACCGAGGTGGCCAACGTTCACTACCGCGAATACATTCACTGGCTCACCCGCATCTTCCCCCCGGATGAAGAGCAAGGCCAGAAAGTATTGTATGCCGCCCTGCCCGATACCCTCGTATGGCGCAGTGAACTGAGCTACAACGAACCCCTTGTAGAATATTATTTCCGTCACCCAAGCTTCAACAACTACCCGGTAGTGGGTGTAAGCTGGAGACAGGCACACGATTTCTGCCTGTGGCGTAGCGACCGTGTGAACGAAGGTCTCCTGATGGACAAAGGCCTTGTATCGCCGCAAAATATCAAATCGCAGAACGGTGCCGGACAGGACAACTTCACTACCAAATCTTACCTTCTTGGTTTGTACACACCGCAGCCCGGCAGAGGCGTGAATTCGAAAAAGAATCCACTGCGTGATGCCGAAGGCCGTCCCCGTGCACAGGCTACTATGGAAGATGGCATTCTGCAGCCCGACTACCGCCTGCCGTTTGAAGCCGAGTGGGAATATGCTGCTTATGGTTTAATCAACCAAAACCCGCGTCCTACCAACAAAGAAGGAAAACGTGGTGAGGAACTGCAATCCAACAAACAGATTTATCCCTGGGCTGTAAACGTAAACGGCCTGCGTGACACAAAACACGGTAGCTGGCAGGGTCAGTTCCTGGCTAACTTTAAGCGGGGTTCGGGTGACAACGCCGGTGTGGCCGGTGGTTTGAACGACCGTGCTGTATACACTGCCGAAGTAAATGCCTTTTACCCCAACGGTTTTGGTCTTTATAACATGGCCGGTAACGTAAGCGAATGGGTATTTGACGTGTATCGCCCCATGAACTCACTGGATATGGAAGATGTGGCCCCTGTACGCGGTAACCGCTTCCAAACGCAAATGAAGAACGAGAATGGTGAAGCTGAAGTGGACAGCATGGGCCGTGTACGGATGCGTGATGTGACTGACGCTGAAAGCCGCAACCGCCGCAACTACCAGCGTGGTAACGTGATCAACTTCCTGGATGGTGACTCACTCTCCAACTCTTCGTATGGTTATGGCCTTACCACCCTTATTTCCGACAGAACAAGGGTTTACAAAGGCGGTAGCTGGAACGACCGTGCTTACTGGCTGAGCCCCGGCACACGCCGTTACCTGGAAGAAGACCAGGCCATGAGCACCATCGGTTTCCGTTGCGCCATGGACCGGATGGGTAGCCCCGAAGGCAACAAGCGCAAAACCGGTAACTTCTGGAAATCGAAAAAGCAACGCTAAGTCATCGTTAAATAATAAAAAAGCCCGCCTCAAAAGGCGGGCTTTTTTATTGCCCTTCACTTATCCACATCCGGCAATAGATCGGGCCTGTTGCCGTTTTAAAGAGCATGAAAGCCGTTATCCTCTTCCTCCTGGCCTTTTTCACGCTGTCTGCAGTACCGCTGGAATTGGACAAGGCAGAAGCGCAGAAAGCGTTTGTGTTGCTGAATAAAATCAGGGCAAACCCCGGTGCCTTTACCGAAGAAATGCCCTTCCTCGCCGAAATAGGGAAAAAGCCCCTGTTAAAGTGGAACGATACGTTGGCGGCGGTAGCGGAAGCAAAGGCGCTGGACATGGCTACAAGACAATACATGGCGCATGTTGACCCGGAAGGCTATGGCATGAACCATTTCATTAACAAAGCAGGCTATAAGCTGAATGTCAAATGGTTAACCAAAAAGGAGATGAATTATTTCGAGTCGCTGAGCGCCGGGGCGCCGGATGGTGAAACCGCTATCCGCAACCTCATTATTGATAAAAATGTGCCTTCGCTGGGACACCGTAAACACTTGCTGGGACTGGACGAATGGAATGCTTCGCTGTACGATATCGGGATCGGTTATGCCCGCCCGGTTGAAAATTCAAGATTCAGGAGTTATGTTTGTGTGCTGATTGCAAGGCATGATTAGACAGAAAGTTGATTGAAGGGTATAAGAAACGGAAAGGAAACAAGGCTCCGGGATTGTTCTTCTGTACAGGAAGCAATGGGGTTTGCCAACGATCTTTTTCTCATTTTCTAACAGTTGCGAAAGCAACTCTAAAAAAAATCCGCGTATGATCCAAGTCATCAAACGAAAACTACCTGCTCTGCTTTTTTCGTTGTTTTTGAGCGCTGCCGTTCAGGCGCAGAAAGTGGTAAAGAAGTTCATTAAGAAATATGAGCACATTGCCGTTGAAAACATGCAAAAGCACAACATCCCGGCAAGCATTATCCTGGGTGTAAGCATTGTGGAAAGTGCCGCCGGCGAAAGCGCCATTGCCAAGGCACTGCGCAACTTCTTTGGCGTTAAGGGCAAAAACAGCAGCTCTTTGGAAAAGCTGGGCTACAAATCGGCTTATCGTGAGTTTGAGTCTGCCGAAGCCAGCTTTGAGCATTTCTGCGAGATGCTGAAAAGGAAAAAATTCTACGTAAAGCTGAAAACCAGCTCTGATTACAAGCAGTGGCTGAAAAGCATGAACGCGGCTTCGTATGCCGAAGCCAAGGAAAAATGGGTGGCCGATATTACCCGCACCATTCATAAATACGAGCTTTACAAGCTGGACCAGCCGGTTCAGCCCAGTTTCTAAAATCGTTTTATCGATCAAAAAAGCCATCCTCAGGAGGATGGCTTTTTTATGCTTGTGAGTGATGCTTTAGAGGATCAATCCCCGGTCTTCGTCCTGTTCTGTCATTCTCCTTCTGCCCGAAGCTTGTCCGCCCTTTTTCCCTGCTTCTTTCGCTTCTTCCGTACTCCACTCATGGGCAACGCCTTGCTGGTGAGCAGCCCGTCCGCCCTGGCTGGCAATCTGCCGCTGCCGTTCGGGGCTCATCACGGCAAACCCTCTTTTTGATTTTGGTTGTTCCAGATTTTGGTTTTCTTGCATAACTAAAAATTTAAGGTTGATAGTTCAAATTGATACGATCATTGCCGGCATCAAATCACGGTCTTCGTCATTTACTGTATGAAAAGAAAGTGCCTGATTTGACAAGGCGGAACAGGCTGTTTTTTAACCGGGAACAATGCAGTGTGTCAACACTTTTTGCGCAATCATCGCTACAATACCACAACCACTTTCGTCAACAGTGGAAAATGCACATACTGTTGAGCAGTAAAAAAAAGATGTAGAAAAAAGATGTGTGCATAACAACCGGTGGTTTTTAAAATGTACCAGCAATAAAAAAACAGCGATCCGTGCTTCTCTGGTGAACTACCTGTAGGTTTGCAGTTTTAGCATTACCTATGGCCTGGATCTTATTAATCATAGCCGGTTTTTTTGAGATCGGTTTTACCACCTGCCTGGCAAAGGCAAAAGAAAACAGTGGCACTACCTATGCCATGTGGCTGCTTGGTTTTTTTGTTTGTATGAGCATCAGCATGTACCTCCTGTACAGGGCAACGCTGGTTTTGCCTTTGGGCACAGCCTATGCCGTTTGGACCGGGATTGGGGCGGCAGGCACAGCCCTTATCGGCATCTTGTTTTTTAAAGAACCCCTTCATCTTTGGCGCATGTTTTTCCTGACCACGCTCATCCTCTCCATCATTGGCCTGAAATACGTTTCAAAGTAAGGAAAGCATTGTTTTTTATTGCTGCCAAGCGCAGAGGCAGGTCTTTTTTTATTAGAGCAAATGCAGCATGGGCATAGTTTATGTGACACATCTCTTACAAAAAAGTAAAGGATATGGATAACCTGAATCATTTAAGAGACCTGTTGGTGCACGATGTACACGACCTGTATTCTGCCGAAGAGCAAATCATAAAAGCATTGCCGGCTATGATCGCCAGTGCCAATAATCCGCAGTTAAAGCAATCGCTGGAGCAGCACCTGCGTGTTACCGAGCAACAGCGTGACCGCCTTAACCAGGTAAGACAATTGCTCGGTGCCGACAATGATGAAAGCAACACGGGCACCGGTATTTTTGCCGGCCTGTTTGGCACCGGCATCAAGTGCAAGGCCATGGAAGGAATTATTGCGGAAGGACAGGAAGTGATGGCCGCTGATATGGACCCGGCTGTAAAAGATGCCGCTATTATTTGCGCTGCGCAGAAAGTGGAGCATTACGAGATCTGTGGTTATGGAACCGCCAAGGCTTACGCCGAGGAACTGGGCCTGATAGACGTTGCGCAATTGCTGCAGCAAACCCTGATGGAAGAATACGACGCCGACGACAAGCTGACATCGCTGGCCATCGGCAGTATCAACCGCAAGGCCGAAAGAGGATCGGGTGTGGCATCGGGCACAACCTCCATGGGAACAACCCAGGGCCGCAGCCTGTAAAGGCAACAAAAACAAAGAATGCAATCCATCCCTTTTGGGGTGGATTTTTTTGTGGGAAGAAAGCAGGAGCGGTGGTTGTACCGGCTTGGTTTATTTCACGACAACAACTGAAAAAATTTCAGAAATTGAACCATGAACAGGGCGGAAAAACAATACCACCGGCTACGGGTGAAGGCGATAAACGAAGAAACGAAAGGCTTTAAAACAATCGTATTTGAAGAAGGACACAACATTGCTTACAAGGCCGGGCAGTACCTGACACTGGTGCGTTTTGACGGGGAAGAAGAATTGCGCCGGTCGTATTCCATTACCTCGTCGCCGGTTTTAGCCGAGCCGCTTTCCATTGGTGTAAAGCGGGTGGAGAATGGTGCTTTCTCGCGGCAGCTTATCGACCGTACCCAACCTGGTGATGAACTGTTGTCATCGGGCAGCGGCGGCTTTTTTGTTTTGCCCGATGATGCAGATTCGTACAGCCTGTTTTTCTTTTTTGCTGCGGGAAGCGGCATCACACCCGTGCTTTCGCTCATTAAAACCGCGCTGCATACAATTGATCATTGCCGGGTTGTGCTGGTCTACAGCAATGCATCGGTAGAAAAGGCAGTTTACCTGCAGGAATTGTTGTTGCTGCAACAACAGTTTGCTGATCGGTTTACGCTAGAAACACTGTTCAGTAATGCAGCCGATCTTTCCCGTGCCCGGCTCCACCGCGACCTTTTGCTTTTCTTTCGCCTGCAATATGCGGGAGCAGAAGAAGCCAGCACCTTGTATTATGTCTGCGGGCCCGAAAGTTACATGCGCCTGTGCACTTACACGCTGCAGGAAGCAGGTGTGGATCCTGCCCGCATCCGCAAGGAGAATTTTTACTTCAGCAACGTGCAAAAGCGGGATGCGTCTCCGCCTGATAAAACAGATCATACAGCACTCATCCGCCTGGGCAACGATGAATACACCATCCCGGTAACCTATCCCGACTCTATTTTAAAAGCAGCAAAAAAACAGGGGCTTGTATTACCGTATAGTTGCGAGGCCGGTCGGTGCGGCAACTGCGTGGCAAAATGCGTGGGTGGCACCGTCTGGCATTCGTACAACGAAGTGCTGACCGACAAAGAACTGGGGCAGGGATTGATCCTGACCTGTGTTGGCCACCCGGTAAATGGTGATGTAACCCTGCAACTTTGAGGTGGTGAATGGCGAGTAGTAAGTAGCCAGTAGCTAGTAGTTTGCAGCAAGTGGTACGCAGCTCCGTGCATACTTACTGTCCAATAATCAATAATCGATATCCTAATATCCTATTTCCCCCTCTCACGACAGCCGTTTCTCATTCAGCGCAGGCACCCATTTTTTATGCTGGCAGGTAGGACAAACCTGGGCCGGTGCAGGATCAAGGTTTGTTGTGTAACCACAGGTGTCGCAGGAATACTGGCCGCTATCGGTGATGGTTACGTGTTTTTTCCGGTTGGCTTCGGGGATGATGGGTAATCCATATTTCACATCGTCGTCGGCAAAGTAAAAAATACTCACTTCGCCATTGGTTTCCAAAATAGCTAGCCTCACCTGCCCCAGGTGCGAAACGGCATTGAGCCGGAGCTGGGCATAAAACTCATCCCGTGCAATGGACTCTTTGTTGAAGTTTTTTATCTGCAGGCAGCCGTCTTTTAAGATGGTCACGGGATCTCCTTCCATAAATTCTTCGAAATGCATGCTGCGCTGAATGAAATAGGTGATCAGCCGGTACAAGCCCAAAACAATGGTGAACACAATAAAGCCGGGAAGCAAGCCTACGTCTTTATAAAACATCGGGTCGCCGGCAGCAGAGCCCAGCCCGATGATCACGCCGAGCTCAAATACTGATAGTTGCTTAATGCCCCTTTTGCCCAATAGCCGCAGGCCGAACATGATCACCAGGAACATGATAAATGTGCGCAGCATCGTTTCCGGGAGAAAGCTCCATTCTTCGCTGCCCAGGAGCAGGTCCTTCCATTCGATCTTTAAAAGCGAAACAGGCATATCGTTAGCGGTTATTTATTTGTTGACTACGCATCAGTGCGTTCAAAAACTGCGCCCTGCTCAGCTTACTCTTTGATGGGATAGTTTCCACCTGCTGATAGCGATCGTTCTAAAACGCAAGCGGGGAGCGGCTTTATGGCTGTGCTTGACGGTGTGGTATTGTAATTGCAGCTTCACAACTTCATTCCTCCCCACTGAAAACGCAGTGCAGATTCTTTTATCATTTCAACAAATAAATACAGTATGAAGGCAGCGGTTTTTCACAAGATTGGTGACATCAGTGTAGACAACGTAGCAGACCCCAAAATTGAGAAAGAAGATGATATCATTCTCAAGGTAACTTCCACAGCTATCTGTGGCTCCGATCTGCACATTTATGACGGTTTTGTTCCCCAGCTTCGCGACATGGTGCTTGGGCATGAGTTCATGGGTATTGTAGAAGAAGTAGGTGCCGGCGTTACCAGGGTGAAAAAGGGCGACCGTGTGGTAGTGCCTTTTACCATCGCCTGCGGGCAATGCTTTTTCTGCCAGCAGGGATTTCATCCCAGTTGCGAGCATACAAACCCCGAGCATTACGGACCCGAAGGTGACCTGTTAAAAGGCAAGGGCGGCGGCATGTTTGGCTATACCGACCTCTATGGTGGATACAACGGCGGGCAGGCCGAATATGTAAGGGTTCCTAACGCCAACGCAGGACCGAAAATTATTCCCGATGGCCTGGATGATGATCAGGTTCTTTTTCTTACCGATATTTTTCCCACCGGCTGGAGTGCCGTTAAATGGGGCAAGGTAAAACCAGGTGATACCGTGGTGATCTTTGGCAGTGGGCCGGTTGGCCTGATGGCGCAGAAAGCCGCCTGGATCAATGGTGCCAAGTTGGTGATTGCCGTGGATCCGCTGGAATACCGCCTGGAAAAAGCAAGAACGGTAAACAAGGTAGAAACCATCAATGCCAATGACGATGACCTGCGGGAAAAGATCTACTCGATGACCAACGGTCGCGGTGCCGATGTGGCCATTGACGCCGTTGGCATGGAAGCCAGTCGCAGTTTCCTGGAAAAGGCCAAGGCCGTGATCAATGCCGAAAAAGGAACAGCCAAAGTAATTGAGCTGTGTACGGAAGCCGTGCGCCGCAATGGTGTTGTTTCCGTTGTGGGTGTGTATGCCAGCCCTTACGACAACTTCCCCATTCACCGCATTTTCGACAAAGGCCTTATCATGCAATTTGGCCAGGCGCAAACGCATACTTATATCGACCAGTGTTTTGAGCTGGTGCAAAGCGGGAAAGTTGTGCTCGATGATATCATCACCCACCGCCTGCCCTTGTCAAAAGCGTCGGAAGCCTACGATATGTTCAAGCAAAAAACAGACGATTGCGTAAAGGTGGTTTTAAAGCCGGGAATGGATTGATAAGAAACGGGAGAGGAAGGCAGGAAACAAGGAGTAAAAATGTCGGTTGTTTCCCGCTTCCTTTTTGGCAAACAGACGTGTAAAACAAAAAGAATTTTATGGGAGAACATACTAGCAACGCACAAACATTTGAGCGGGACCTGCAGGACCTGTGGAGTGCCGAACAGCAACTTACCAAGGCCATGCCTTTGTTGATGGACAAAGCCGTCAATTTGGGGCTGAAAAAAAGCCTGGCGCATCACCTGGCCGAAACGCACCAGCACAAAGTGGCCATTGAAGCCATTTGCAAGCAACTGGGCTTTGCCCACGAAGGCGAAGAGAATGCGGAGATCAGGGCGCTGGTGGAAGAGGGAGAAAGAACGGTGAGCACACAGGTTTCGGATGGCAAGGCAGATGCAGCTATTATTGCCGGTGCCATTAAAATTGAGCATTACGAAATTGCCCGGTACGAAGAAGTGGCTAACGCTGCGGAGGCTCTCGGTTTTGAAGGCATCGCAGCCCGTTTGCGCCTGACATTGGAAGAGGAGCGGCAGGCAGACGCCAAGCTAAATTTCCTCGACAAGTTCTTTGTGCAGGAAAGCTCGCTTTTGGGCGGTACCAACCTTGCCCTGAAGTAGGCCAATGGCAAAGAACAAAAGCCAATTGGCAAGCAGAGAAATAAGATTGAACAGCGATCTAAAAACAAAAAAATATGGCAGCTACAACAAACAACCGGTATGCGCTTATCACCGGCGGAACACAGGGCATTGGCTATGAACTGGCAAAGCTATTTGCCGGCGACGGCTACAACCTTATTTTGGTTGCCCGCACAGAAGAGGACCTGCAGCAACGCAGGCAGGAGTTTTCGCAGCAGTATGGCATAGAGGTAGTAACCCTTGCCAAAGACCTGTTTCAACCCAATGCCCCGTTTGAAGTGTACAATGATGTGCAAAGCAAAAACCTGGTGGTGGATGTGTTGGTGAATGATGCCGGGCAGGGCCAGTTTGGTCTTTTTGTGGAGCAGGATATCCAGCGCCTGCAGGAGATCATTCAGCTTAACATCAATGCGCTGACGGTGCTCACGCATTTATTTCTAAAAGACATGGTGGCCCGCAACGAAGGCAAGATCCTGCAATTGGCATCCATTGCCTCGCAGTTGCCCGGTCCCTGGCAAGCGGTGTACCATGCCACCAAGGCCTATGTGCTTTCGTTTACCGAAGCCCTGGTGAGTGAGTTGAAAGATTCGGCGGTAACACTGACAGCACTCCAGCCCGGCGCTACCGATACCGACTTTTTCAACAAAGCAGAGATGCAGGAATCTAAGATTTTGGATACCAAACTGTCGGACCCGGCAAAGGTGGCAAAAGACGGTTACGAAGCCCTGATGAGCGGTGACGATAAGATCGTTTCGGGCTTTAAGAACAAAGCCATGGTAGGCATGAGCAACGTGATGCCCGAATCGATGGTGGCTGACCAGATGAACAAAATGCAGCAGCCGAGAGAGGAGGGAAAGAAGTAGGCAGTAAGCAGTAGGCAGTAGGTAGTAGCAATCGAATGATACTCGTAGGGACATGCTCCTGGCATGTCCTGAAAAACACATCATACCGGCATAAAAAAAGAGTCTCCAACCGGAGACTCTTTTTGTCATAAAATTTTTTACTTGATGGAAACCGGTACCTGTAGTTTATCCCACTTCAGCACAAAACCGTTGCCGTTCACATCATACACCAGTCGTTCGCTCATGGCAGCAGCGGCGGTGGGTTTTACGGTTACTGCAAGCACGTCCTTCGATGCATCATGCTGCGTGCCCCACTGGCCTGTTTGCGAATTGAACATGATCTTCCACTCGTTTTCGCCCGGAAGGGCAAACAGGCTGTATTTGCCGGCAGGCAACTTTTTGCCTTCTACCATAATGTCTTTCGACGTTTCAAATGTTGTAGCTGCGTTGGCACCGGCACGCCATACTTTGCCGTAAGGCACCAGTTCGCCCCAGATGGTGCGCCCTTTTACGGAAGGGCTGCTGTAGTTGATGCTGATGTCGGCACTGCCGATCTTACCGGTGGCGGTAGCTGCCGGTGAAGCCTGGTTGCCTTGTGCGCAAGCGGTAAAGCTCATGAGAAAAACGGCCAGCAAAAAAGATAAGCTGACCCCAATGTGTTTTTTGTTCATATGATTATTGTTTTCGGTGTTTTAAAGATAATGATCTTTTGCCGCAACGCATCGTTGGATTGATAAGCGGAGGCACACCGTAAGAAGAGTGAACTTATAGGTGCAGGTATTTGCGGATCAGGTCGTCTACCTTATCGGTAGGGCCGTTTCCGTTGTTGTCGTAGGGCAGGAGGATCAGGTGCGAAACATCGTTCCGCGATTGGAAATGCACCACTTCCCGGGTAGGGTCGTCAGTATTGTAAATGCTGTTAACCCTGTGCTCCCAACCATAGGTTGTACGCAGGCTGTTGCTCAGGAGGGCAATGGCTTTTCCCGGTGGTGCCGAGCTGCCGTTTTTAACCGCGTAGATCCTACCCGAATAGGGTTGTCCACTTTGTCCTGTCAGTTGAATGGCTTCGCCAGCGTCCCTGCTTTC
Organism: Flavisolibacter longurius; assembly: GCA_013327885.1. Taxonomy (GTDB): domain Bacteria; phylum Bacteroidota; class Bacteroidia; order Chitinophagales; family Chitinophagaceae; genus Flavisolibacter. The sequence goes on from JABUMY010000021.1 coordinate 52,007, forward strand.
TGTCATATAAAAATTTTTACGGGTGAAGGTGAGGGTAAGGACAAAGTAGTTCTGTTCCTGCTATCAATAACTTGTGGACAGGCTGTTGATCAGAATGTAGAGTGTTGTTCCCACAAAGGTCAGCATCAATACCATGATTAGTAAAGCCGGTACGGGTTTAAACTGCTGATTCGACTCTTGCTGCACAATTCCTATCTTCTTCAAATACTTGATCATACTCTTGGTTTTCCCTATAAGTTGCAATATCGTGCCACAAATAGAAGAGCTTTTTTCCCCCAATAAAAAAACCGGTAAAGCCAAACCATACAGGTTGTCTTTACCGGTTAAAGTATAAAGCGGTTTGCTTAGTTCTCGAACGGGTGCTCTACGGCAGGGATCTTCAGCCCGATAAGCTTATTGATGCTTTTCAGGTTTTTCAGTTCCTGGCTGCCATCGCAAAACGAGATGGCCATTCCGGAGGCACCGGCACGGCCTGTACGGCCAATGCGGTGAACGTAGGTTTCAGGCACATCGGGCAGGTCGTAATTGATCACATGCTCCAGGGCATCTACGTCAATGCCTCTTGCGGCAATGTCGGTAGCCACCAGCACTTTCAGCTTGCCACTCTTGAAATTTGAAAGGGCATTCTGCCGTGCCGATTGCGATTTATCGCCATGGATAGCATCGGCCTTCACATTCGCTTTTTTCAGGTGCTTGGCAATTTTATCGGCACCGTGCTTGGTACGGGTGAAAAGCAAAGTGCGTTTGATATTTTGCTGGTCAAGCAGGTGCAGAAGCAGGGTGTTTTTTTGTGCTTTGGGTACAAAATAAACGGCTTGCTCGATCTTTTCAACCGTGGAAGAAACGGGGGTAACTTCAACTCGCACCGGCGACTGCATCAGCGAAGAAGCCAGCTGTGCGATCTCCTTGGGCATGGTAGCCGAGAACAGCATCGTTTGCTTTTCTTTGGGAAGCTGGCGCACCACTTTGCGTACGTCATGAATAAAACCCATGTCCAGCATGCGGTCGGCTTCGTCCAGCACAAAAATTTCCAGGTAATCGAGGTGCACATAACCCTGGTTCATCAGGTCGAGCAGGCGGCCCGGCGTGGCGATCAGGATGTCAACCCCGTTGCGCAGGGAAATGGTCTGTTGTGTTTGCGGCACGCCGCCAAAAATCACTTCGTGTTTCAGGCCCAAAAAGCGGCCGTAGCTTTCAAAGCTTTCGCTGATCTGAACGGCAAGCTCGCGGGTTGGCGTCAGCACCATCGCCCTGGTATGGCGATAACCTTTTGGAAGCGGGGCGGCTGCCAGCCGTTGCAAAATGGGAATGGCAAAAGCGGCCGTTTTACCGGTACCGGTTTGGGCCAGGCCCAGGATATCGTTACCCTCTAAGGCTTGCGGAATGGCTTGTTGTTGAATAGGGGTGGGAGTGGTGTATTGTTCTTTTTTGAGCGCCTTTAATACGGGCTCAATCAAACCTAATTGTTCAAATAACATTTCTGTTTTGTTTTGTAATAAAAAATTGCTCGTTGGAGCGTTGGTCTCTTTTGAAGGACCAGATGAGCTTCTACGGAAAGGGGAAGAAATTTATCAAGTCAGCAACGAAGAGGTAGCAAAGATAGGTTTTCTTCTGTGAATGCTTTGATAAAGGAAGCGAACTAAAAAAGAAAAGCAAAATCTGGGTGGGCAGTTGCTGAACCTAAGCCGGAAGGCCGTATCTTCATTTGAAACAAACTTTTATTACTACATGGCAAGATCGAGTCAGTCTTTCAATAAGCGGGAAAAAGAAAAACAAAAAGCAAAAGAGCGGCAGGAAAAACGTGAGCGGGCCGAGGAACGCAAGGCAAATGCAAAAAAAGGAGCAGCGCTGGAAGACATGATGGCCTATATTGATGAGAACGGGAACCTATCCTCCACACCTCCCGATCCATCCAAAAAACAAACCTTTAATGCCGAGGACATCGAGATCGGTGTACCCAAATACCAGGCGGAGGAAGAAGATCCCATCCGTACCGGTACGGTCAATTTTTTCAATACAACAAAAGGCTTTGGCTTTATCCGCGACGCCAAGTCCGGTGAAAGCATATTTGTGCACGCCAGCCAGCTGTCGGCACCGCTGAACGAAGGCGAAAAAGTGAAATTTGAAGTAGAGCGGGGCCCCAAAGGTCTTGTGGCGGTAAACGTGCAAAAAGGCGGGTAAATACTCCATTTTTGGAGCTTTTCGCGAGGACAGTTATAAGCGCCATCTAATTCGATTCCACCCGAACGAATTTATAACAACAAGATTTCGGACCATATTTTAAAGCACGGTACAAACCGTGCTTTTTTATGATCATGCCCTGGTTTCAGGCAAGGCCTGTGTCGGCTAGCCATTCCCGTTACTTTCCCGTTATGGTCAAAAGCAGAACCTTTTGCGAGGTTACCTGGGCAGAAATCAGTGAAAATGAAGGCACCAATTCCTGCATCCTTCTTCTTTTGAGATGAGGAAGATTTAGCTTAAAGCGGCTAAGGTATTTATGCATTAAGCTGCAATCTTCTGTTAGCAAACGCTAACCCAAAAAATATCCCAATATCTCAATCTCCTCCTTACTCCCCACCATTCGTGGCAAACACCTTGTTCCTCGCCATCAGGCAGCCGCCGATCACACCGGCCTTTTCGCCCAGCTTCGACATTTTCAATTGCGAGTCATTGTTCACAAGGCTGAGGGAATATTTGTTCAGCGCACTTTTTAGCGGCAGGCGAATGTAGTCGCCGGTTTGCGCCATGGTGCCGCCAAGGATCACCAGCTCGGGGTTAAAGATGTTGATCAGCACCGCCAGGCCTTTGCCGATCTTTTCACCCACGGTGGCAATCAGCTCTATGGCCAGCATGTCGTCGTTCTGCGCCGCTTCAATAATGTCCTGCAGCTTTACTTCTTCGATGTCTTTGTATTTGTGCAGGATCTGCGAGGTAGAGCCTTCGCGGATCTTTTCCTTGAACATCCGCACCAGCGCACTGCCCGAGGCTTCGGTTTCAAGGCACCCTTTTTTACCGCAATGGCAGATCAATTCGTTGTTGAAAAAAGGAATGTGGCCAAACTCGCCGCTGAACCCCGATTTGCCGTAATACACTTTGCCATCGACCAAGATGCCCAGGCCAATGCCGTAATCGAGGTTTACAAACAGAACATTCCGCTCGTTGTTCACCACGCCAAAATAAAATTCGCCGTAGGCCATGGCCCTGGAATCGTTTTCGAGGAAGGTTTTAATGCCCAGCCGCGACTCGATGGTCTTGGTCAGCGGCTCTTCGTGGAAATGGAAAAAGCTGTAGCTGTAGCCGCTGGCGTTGTTGATCCGGCCCGAAAGGTTCACCCCGATACCCAGGATCTTGTCACGAACAATGGCCGATTCCTCTAAAAAATCCTCGATCACCCGGATCAGTTCTTCAAACGATTCGGTGGTATTCTCCAGTTTATAAGGTACATCTTCTTTGATGGTCACCAGGTTCTTTTTAAAGTCAAGCAGCCCGATGTTGATGGAAAAACGCTTGATATCGACACCTACAAAAAAGGCCGCTTCCGAAACGAGCCCGTACATGCTGGCCCGCCGGCCGCCGGTGGAATCTACCTTGCCATAGTCTTTGATCAACCCGTCCTGGATTAGTTCATTCACGAGGTTGATGATCTTGGGTGTGCTGATGTTGAGTTCTTTGTTCAGGTCGGCGATGGTGGTGTTGCCTACGGTATCGAGGTAAGAAATGATGGCCCGCTTGAGTGATTTGTTTTTATAGGCGACCCCAATTGCATTCTCATCCGAAAAAACTTCTAAAAGCAGGTTTGGCATGTAAGCGTTATTTATCGTAAAAATCGGGAAAAGTTTTTATGTAAAGCAAGGTAATAATCATGTACTAAATAAAAATATTTAAAAAGTATTTGGCAGTTAATAAAATAATTACAAAATTCGGGCAGTAAAAAGCTGCTAGATGAATGAATTTGACATTGCACCCGTTGAAAAAAGATCCGCACTCGGTACGTACGCAGCAAGCTATAAAACTGAATTGCTGAACAATGTGCTCCCTTTCTGGATGCAGCACAGTCCCGACCACCAAAATGGTGGCTATTTCACTTGCCTGAACCGGGACGGAAGTGTTTTTGACCGCGACAAGTTTATGTGGTTACAAGGCAGAGGCGTTTGGTGCTTCAGCCATATGTATAACAATGTGGAACGCCGGCAGGAGTGGCTGGACATGGCCCTCGTTGGTGCCGACTTTATGAAAAAGTACGGCCGGGATAAAAATGGGGCCTGGTACTTTTCCCTCACAGCCGAAGGTTTGCCCTTGGTGCAGCCCTACAATATTTTCAGCGATTGCTTTGCTACCATGGGTTTTGCCTCCCTCGACAAAGCATCTCCCTCAGATGAATACAAAGAAATTGCCCTCACAACTTTTGAAAATATTTTAAAAAGAAAGGATAACTGGAAGGGTCTTTACAATAAGGCCTACCCGGGTACCCGTCCGCTGCGCAATTTCAGCCTGCCCATGATCCTGAGCAACCTGTCGCTGGAGATGGAGCACCTGTTGGGCGCCGCAAGGGTAAATGAGCTGGCGGAAGAAGTGATCCAGGAGGTGATGGAAGTGTTTTACCAGCCGCAAATGGGATTGATCCTTGAAAACGTAGACCCCGCCGGCAACTTTATCGACTGCTTTGAAGGACGGATGATCAATCCCGGCCATGGCATTGAGGCCATGTGGTTTATTATGGACCTGGGCCAGCGTCTGAACAATCCTGCCCTTGTTCAAAAGGCCTGCAGCATTATGCTTGACACCCTGGAATATGGCTGGGACAAAGAGTATGAAGGCATTTTTTATTTCCTCGATGCAAAAGGGGCACCGCCACAGCAACTCGAATGGGACCAAAAGCTCTGGTGGGTACACGTAGAAACCCTGGTAGCCCTGGCCAAAGGTTACAAACTGACAGGCGATGAACGCTGCCGCACCTGGTTTGAAAAGGTGCACAACTATTCCTGGGAAAAATTCAGGGACCCCGCTTACGGTGAATGGTATGGTTACCTCAACCGCCGTGGCGAAGTGCTGCTGCCGCTGAAAGGCGGGAAGTGGAAGGGCTGCTTCCATGTGCCCCGTGCCCTTTACCAGGTTTGGCAAACCCTGGAGAAATAGCCCGGTTTGGCCCCGGCAGAACCGACAACGAAGAACAGACGAATCCGATAATATTTAAAACCGGTTGTAAGCGAATGATAAAGAAGTTTTTCCTGCTTGTAGTAAGCGTCTATAACCTAAGCGGCCAGGCGCAAAAAACCCTCACCACCGATGTGCTGGTGATTGGTGGCGGCACGGGTGGCACGGCTGCCGGCATCCAGAGTGCAAGGCTGGGTGCAAAGACAATCATCGTAGAAAGCACACCCTGGCTGGGTGGCATGATCTCCGCGGCCGGTGTATCGGCAGTGGATGGTAACCACCGACTGCCATCAGGACTGTGGGCCGAATTCCGCAGCCGGTTGTACAAACGCTATGGCGGTCCGGAAGCCCTGGAAACCGGCTGGGTCAGCAATACACTTTTTGAGCCCCGTGTGGCCGACAGCATTTTTAAAAGTATGGCTGGCGCCGAAAAGGACCTCTCGATCTATTTCAATCATGTTTTTACTGCTGTAACAAAAAAGGACAACCGGCTGGAAGCGGTCACTTTTACCAACAAAGCCAACGGCAAAACGCTTACCATCAGGGCGAAAACCTTTATCGATGCCACGGAGCTGGGTGATGTGATAAAAGCTGCCGGCATCCCGTACGACCTGGGTATGGAATCGGGGGAGATTACCGGTGAAAAAGTAGGCGTTACCGAAACCAACAACATTGTTCAGGACCTGACCTATGTAGCCGTTTTAAAAGATTACGGCAAAGGCGCCAATAAATCCATTCCCAAACCCGCCAATTACGACCCAGCCGAATTTGACGCCGCCTGCACCGATTATTACATCGACAAAACAAAAAGGGCACCCACGGTAGATGCGCTGAAAATGCTGGAATACGGCAAGCTTCCCAACAACAAATACATGCTCAACTGGCCGCTAAGCGGCAACGACACCTACTTAAATGTAGTGGAGATGACTGAGGCTGAGCGGGAAAAAGAGCTGGTGAAAGCAAAAGAAACCACCAGGCGCTTTATTTATTTTATCCAGCAGCAACTGGGCTTTAAGCACCTGGGCCTGGCCGATGATGAATTTCCTACCAAAGACAGGTTTGCGCTGATACCTTATCACCGCGAAGGCCGCCGGGTGAAAGGCCTGGTTCGTTTTACCATGCGCCACATTGCCGAGCCGTTTGCCTATGGCGACCCGCTTTACCGTACGGGCATCTCTGTTGGCGATTATCCCATCGATCATCACCACAAAAAAAACCTGGCGGCACCGCAGCACCTGGAGTTTTATCCCATACCGTCTTTTAACGTACCCCTGGGTGCGCTGATCCCTCAAAATTTTGACAACCTTGTTGTTGCCGAAAAAGGCATTTCGGTCAGTAATGTTGTCAACGGCACCACCCGCCTGCAACCTTGTGTGTTGCTGACAGGGCAGGCCGCCGGCACCCTGGCTGCCATCAGTGCACAGCAGGCGGCAGCCTTGCAAACCGTACCGGTTCGCACAGTGCAGCAAAAGCTGTTGCAGACCGGTGCTTACCTCATGCCTTACATCGATGTAACGCCGGACAACCCGTTTTTTGAAGCGATCCAGAAAGTGGGGGCTACCGGTATTTTAAAAGGAGCCGGTGTGCCCTACAAATGGGCCAACCAAACCTGGTTTTACCCCGAACAGCCGCTAAGCCAGTATGACCTGGCAGAAGGCCTGCGACCTTATTACGCTTCATTGGAAAATTACCTCGATGCCTCCGGTGAAATGCTGACGCTGCAATCGGCACTGAAGCTTTTTGCTGCAGCGGGTGTAAAGCTTCAAGCAGAAAAAGTGATGGCCGACTGGAAGCAAGTGCAAAAGGGACAAGCACTGGCTGAAAACACGGTGTTGAACCGGCAAGCCATTGCCTGGCTGATAGACCATTACCTGAAGCCTTTTGAAAGACCTGTGAATCACAAAGGCGAGGTGCAATAAGCTCTTTGGATCCGAACAAAAACGTTCTCTCTGATTCGTAATTATAAATTTTAGTTTAACCCAACTTGATTGTTGTATGAGCAAATTCAAACCCCTCTATTGGGTACGCTGCTGGGTACTGCTTGCTATGTTACTAAGTCTGCCAGGCGGTGCACTCTTTGCGCAAACCCGTACGGTCAATGGAACCGTATCAAACACAACTGCCGAACCCCTTGGCGGCGCCTCGGTCACTGTTAGCGGAACGGCAACCACTGTACAAACCAGCGCCGATGGCCGCTTTACCATTGCCCTGCCTTCCGACAAAGGCAGCCTGGTGATCAGCATGGTCGGTTACGCTTCGCAAACTTTGGCGGTAACAGCCGGGCAAACCGTGCAGGTGGTTTTGGCCGAAGCCCAAAGCAAAATGGAAGAAGTGGTGGTGGTAGGCTATGGCCGCCAGCGCCGCGGAACCCTTACCGGCTCGGTAGCACAAATCAATGGTGCTGAACTGAAAAAAGCCCCCGCCATTAACCTGTCCAACGTACTGGCCGGCCGTTTGCCCGGTCTTACCGTCATGCAGCAATCCGGCCGCCCGGGTTTTGACGATGCTACGCTGCGCATCCGCGGTATCAACACCACGGGAGCATCCACACCCATGATCATTGTTGATGGCGTGCAGCGTTCCTTCAGCAACCTCGATCCAAACGAAATTGAAAACATCACCATCTTAAAAGATGCGGCTGCTGCCGCCGTTTATGGTTTGCAAGCTGCCGGTGGTGTTATCCTTGTTACCACCAAGCGTGGTTTGAACAAAAAGGCCACTGTTACGTATGATGCCTCCGTTAGTTTGAACTCGCTGACCCGTTTTCCCAAATTCCTGAACGGTGCCGATTATATGTATTGGTATAAAAGGGGAGAAGAACTTGACAACGAATACCTGATGCACATCAATGGCAATCCCATTCCGTATACGTATACCGACGAAGAGATTGATGCCATGCAGAAAGGCACCAACACCAACCCGTTCTATGGCAATACCGACTGGATTGGTGAACTGCTGGGCAAAAACAGCCTGACGCAACACCACAACGTTACCGTTCGTGGTGGTAACGAGTCGGTGAAATATTTTACCTCCATAGGTATGCTTGACCAGGAAGGTGTTGTACGCAACAACGATTTCAAGCGTTTTAACATGCGTTCGAACCTTGACTTTACCCTGAGCAGCATTTTCTCTGGTGCCATCGACCTGGGTGCCCGTAAAGAAGACCGGAAAAGCACCGGCATTGCGGCAGATAACGGGGCGTACATGAACCCCTTTTTCCAGGCGGTACGTACCCTGCCCAATATCCCGATGTATACGCCGGAAGGTATTCCCGCCGCCAGCCGTGCCGGTGCCGGTGTGGTCAATCCCATTGCTGCCCTCGATAACAGCGGTTACCAGAAATACGAAACAACCGTACTGCAAACCAACCTGAGTCTGAGCGCTAAAATTCCGTTCATCAAAGGGCTGACAGCAAAAATGCTCTTTGGTTACGACCGTACCAACCAGTTGTTTAAATCCTGGCTGCAGCCTTACGAGATGATGGTTCGGGAACGAAGTGCCAGCGGCTGGTACTGGGCAAAATCACTGCCTCCCGGAATTACCGTGAATACGTTGCGCCAAAGCAATTCGGTCAGCACAAGAGAAACCCACCAGGGCCAGCTCAATTACGAGAACCGCTTTGGCGATCATGACGTAAAAGGATTGTTCGTTTACGAATATTCGCAAACCGATGGCAACGCCTTTTCTACCGGTGCCCGCAATTTTGCACTGACTGATCTGCACGAGATCAACTACGGCAGCAAGGATGTGGTAGATTATATTACACCAACCGGCTCCACCGACAGAACGGCCCGTGCCGGTTACGTGGGTCGTTTGAACTATGCCTATAAAAGCAAATACCTGGCAGAAGTGGTGGCCCGTTACGATGCCTCTTACAACTTTGCCCCTGAAAATCGTTGGGGTTGGTTCCCTGCCGCTTCATTGGGTTGGGTTGTCAGCCAGGAAGATTTCTTCGATAACCTGAGCAGGACCATTAACATGTTCAAGGTGCGTGGGTCGGCCGGTTTGCTGGGTAACGACCGCATTGGTGAGTTCCAGTACCTGCAAACCTTCTCCCTTACCACTAGCCCTGTGGTTGTTATTGGTGGCCGGCCGGTAACAGCGCTGTACACTACGGCTGTTCCTAACCGTGATATCACCTGGGAAAAAACAACAACCTACAACGTAGGCTTTGAAGCTTCGCTGTGGAGAGGAAAGCTGGATGTGGAGTTTGATTACTTCTACAAGATCACCCGTGATATCCTTGACAACGTTGCCGGTATTTATCCGCCTTCCGTTGGTGGTAACTTCCCCAGTGTTGTTAACCGCTCTATTGTTGACAACCGTGGTTTCGACCTGCGTCTTTCGCACCGCAACACCATTGGACGCAACTTACGGTATGGTGTAACCGGTAATTTCAACTATGCCAAAAACCGCTTGATCCGCAGGGACGTTGCCAGTGGAACGCCGGAGTGGATGAATCCTTTGGGTCGTCCGCTGGGCCAGAAGGTGGGTTATATTTCCGAAGGCCTGTTCCAGAACTGGGCCGAAGTGGATGCCTGGCCTTCTTCACCGGCCGGTGGTGCAGCGCCTGGCTTTATCAAGTACAGGGACCTGAATGGCGATGGACAGATCACACAAGGTGGCGACTTTACATTTATTGGCCGCAGCAATTTCCCCGAGATCATGTATGGCCTGAACCTGGACCTGCAATACGGTGCGTTTGACCTGTCGGCCCTGTTCCAGGGTGCGGCCCGTGCCGATGTATCGCTAGGTGGAACCTACGAAGGCTCGGCTGGTGTGAGCGGTGTTATGGATAACACGCCGTTTACCCGCAGCTTCTACAACCTCGGTAACTCTCCTTATTACCTGATCGACCAGGCCTGGCGGCCCGACAACCCGAATGCAACACTGCCGCGTTTAACAGCAAATCGTGCAGGTTATGCCAACCACAATGGCTGGATGAACTCACAGTACGTAGTGAACGGCGCTTACCTGCGTTTAAAGTCAATTCAACTGGGTTTTAATGTTCCCAAGAATTTGCTGAGCCGCATCAATGTAGAGAATGTGCGTTTTTACGTGGCTGGCTTCAACCTGTTTACCTGGGATCACCTGAAGTACCTGGACCCGGAAATGCCGAACGCCAACAACGGTTTCTATCCGCAACAAAAGATGATGACCGTTGGTGCCAACTTAACATTCTAAACTTCTCAAGTAATCTAACATGAACAAGTATTCGAAGTTTTATAAAGGAATCCTGGTGGCCGGTTTGCTTGCATTTGCCACCGGCTGCAAAAAGCTGGATGTGGTGCCAACCGACCGGTATACCGATGCCGTGATCTGGCAGAACCCCGCCAACATTGAGCAGTACATCGCTGGCATGTATGCCGAGTTTCACAAGTATGCTTTTGGTGCCATGCCGGGCTTGGGTTATGACAATTCTACTGATGCCCTGACCGATATTTTAAAATATACTTCCAACTCGGAAGGAAACGGTACGGCCAACCGCCTTGCCTTTGATCCCAACCGGGTCAATGCATCCAGCCCTAACATCAACGTATGGGCTGCGTCGTATACCCGCATTCGCCGGATCAACGAGTTCCTGCTTGGACTGGAGCAGTATGGCAAAGTAGACAACGAAACCAAATTGCGCTACCAGGCCGAAGCGAGGTTTGTTCGCGGCTATACCTATTTCTGGCTGGCAAAAGTGAACGGAAGCGTGGTGCTCCTGGATAAGCTGAACAGCGTTGAGCAAAAAGACAATCCCCGCGCCAGTGAAGACGAGGTATGGAATTTTACCGCCGCTGATTTTGCATTTGCCGCGCAACACCTGCCCAAGACCTGGACAGGGCAGGAAGGCCGTGCCACCAAGGGTGCTGCCTATGGCATGCTGGCCCGTACCTGGCTGTATGCGGCTTCGGTTGCCGACTACGACCGCAAGCAGTTTAACAACGACCCGCTGACCGGCGTTCCGCAGGACAAGGCACAGTCGTATTACCAGAATGCAGCAACTGCCGCTGAGGAAGTGATCAAGCTGGAAGCTGAAGGCCTTTATGCACTGGAAGGATCTTACAAAGATGTTTTCCTGAAAGGGGCCAGTAAAGAAGGTTTGTTTACCCTGCATTACATCCGCCCGGCTTTTTCTCACCAGTTTGATTTCAACTACGTGCCCCCGGCCGACGTAACCGGCGGTGGTGCCATTGGCGTACCCACGGCCAACTTGGTTGACCAGTATGAAATGGCCAATGGGAACAAGTTCGACTGGAACAATGCCACCATGGCGGCCAACCCGTATACCGGTCGCGAACCGCGTTTTTATGCTTCCATCATTTATAATGGTGCATCCTGGAAGAACCGCACCATCAACACATCGCCGCAGAATAACGTAGAAGGTTATGTTGATTTTAAAGACAATTCCGATCCCCGCAAAACGGTTACCGGTTACTACCTGCGTAAAATGCTGGATGAAGCCAACACGGCCATCCTCACGCAGCGCAGCATACAACCCTGGCACGAAATGCGGTTTGCCGAAGTGCTGCTGATCCATGCCGAAGCCATGGCGAAGCTGAACCGCCTCGGCGATGCGAAAACTTCGCTTGACAGGGTTCGGGCAAGGGTAGGGCTGCCTGGCGTTACCGCTGCCAACCTGCAGCAGATGATGACAGCCATCGAGCAGGAAAGAATGGTGGAACTGGCGTTTGAAGGCCATCGCTACTGGGACCTTCGCCGCTGGCGGAAAGCACACCTTGTACTGAACGATGTACGCTTTGAGGGGCACAAGCCTGTTGCTACCGGTAATACCTACACGTACCAGGTAGTGGATGTGGACAAGCAGGACCGCTTCTTCCCCGCCAAATTCTATTACATGCCCATACCGCAGGACGAGATCGTACGCAACACGGCGATCACACAGATCCAGGGATGGTAATCAATCAACAGTAACCAGATAAAACTGACCGAACATGAAAAAAATAGTTCACCAACTGGCAGCCTTGTTCTGTGTGTTGGTCTTGTTTAATGCTTGCGTAAAACCCGACCTGATCGAACGAAACGATGCGGCCGAATTTGCCGATATCTGGGTGGAGATCCCCGGTGTGAAGGAGCGCTTTAACGCTACCTACAATGCACTGAAGGATACGGCCTATATCAACATGTCTTATTTCTACCCCGCGGAATCGGATTTCGAGGTGGATATCAAAAACCTGATTCTCCGCGCCAACATTCCGGTGGATGCTAAACTGAACCCGGCGCTGGGTTCACCTTCTGACCTCACCAACCCGGTAACCCTGACCGTAAATTCCGGGACGGGCAAGTCGAAGAACATCGTGGTGGTGGTAAAAAAGGTCGGCGACCTTTCGATCAAAAAAGCCGAGATCAGCTACGTGGAAGCGGGTACCACCAACTCGCTGGAAGCCATCCTGAGCGGCGATGAGTTGGTCTTTTATGTACTGCCCGGTGTTGACCTTTCGGCTTCTACCCTGAATGTAGAGGTAAGCCGTCACTCGCAAACCTCACTTGCCAATGGTGCCACCATCAACCTTAACAACCCTGTTCCCCTTACCGTAACCGGTGTTGATGGCCGCACCAAAACCTATACCCTTGTAGCGAGAGAGCCGCAGCGCCTGGCCTATGGTTTTGGTATCAACCGCAAGATGTGGTCAAAGTCAGCCACAGACCTGGGCTTTACTGCCAACAATGAAGTTGCCATCGCTGTTAGCGGCGACAACCTTGTTACCGTTACCCGTACCAATCCTTCAAAGTACAGGATCTTCAACCGCTTTACGGGTAACCATATCCGTGATCTTTCGCTGCCATTTGCCGGTCTTTCGTTCCAGGTAGCAGAAGACTCTGTTGGTCGCTTTATCGGTTGCTCCTGGGCACCAAAGAGCAGCACCTTCCTTGTATACAAATGGAACAACGTAGATGCCACCCCTGTAAAACTCATCGAGTGGGTAAACAACAATCCCACCGGGATTACGCTGGATGGCGGTGTAGGACGCCGGGTTAATATTTTTGGCGACCTGAATGACGATGCGGTGATCATGGCAATGGCCGGGCAGTCGTCTATCATCTACAAGTGGATCATTGAAGACGGCGTATTGCGCAGCAACACTCCGGTGATTATGGATTACCAGAACGTGGCTGGCGGATCCAACACCAAGCTGGGTTTCTATGCGGAAGCACAGCCCATCTCTGCCGATCCGGACACGGACTTTTTCCTCAACTACCAGTTTGAGCTGGCACTGGTTGATGGGAAAACCTATACGCGGAAGAATGCCTTTGCCAACGAAACCAATATCTACGGATTGTTTCACATGCCAACGGCACTGGCCACCTTCAACAATGCTAAATACATGGCCATTGTAAAATACGTGGGAAGCTATGACCTGAACCGGGTGCACATGAGTCTTTTTGATATCACCGATATCTCCAAAATGAGTACGCCGTCAAACAGCCCCGCTTATCCTGCTTTCAACGTGTTCAACTCAGAGCAGTTGATGGGTAGCACAAACGGAAACGGCACCGGCGATATCACGATTGCGTTTTCGCCTGATAAAGAACGCATGCAGGTCTATATGCTGCTGACCAACGGCGGCATCCTGGCGCAGGAGTTCACCAAGTACCAACCTTAATCTTTGTACACAAACAAACAACAGCCTGGAAACCGGCTGTTGTTTGTTTTTAAAACAGATCACATGAAACTAAAATCATTTGCCCTTGCTGGCTTGGCCCTTTCGCTGGCAGCCGGCTTCGCGGCCTGCTCCAAAAGCGACCCGCCGGCACCCCCGGTTGATGGCGGCGGTGGCAGCGGTGTCAATCCTCCGCCGGCAGGCACCAAAAAAGAGGTCATTATGTGGGTGGACCTTCGCTCGAATTTGTTTGGCACTTACGGCCGCTTTTCCGACACGGCCGAGATCCGTAAGATCCTGGACCAGGTAAAAGAAGTTGGCGTGACCTCGCTCATTGTGGATGTAAAAGCATCCTCGGGATATACCATCTATCCAAGCGCTCATACGAAGCAGATCACGTCCCTGGATGGCAAGACCTTTCAACCCGGTGTTGACTATGTAGAGTTCATGATCACAGAAGCCAAAAAACGCGATTTGAAAGTATATGCATCTACCATGGTGATGGTGGAAGGCGATCGCAGCCGCAACATCGGGAAAGTATTTGAAGACCCTGTGTGGCGCGACCAGTACCAGTCGCAGGTAGCCGAAGAAAACGGCACCATCGTTCCCATCACCACTACCGGCAAGAACGGCTTTGTAAACCCGGCACGCCCCGAAGTGCAGGACCGGGCTATCAACATCATGAAAGAAGTGGCCACGAAGTACAACGTGGATGGCATTGTGATGGACTATGCCCGTTATGCCGACATCAATGCCGATTTTTCCGAATTCAGCAAGCAGGAATTTATCAAGTTTTTGGAAACCGAATACGGCGACAAAAACGCCAAGTTCATGAACTTCCCAAAAGATGTAGTGACCACCTGGCGTACAACAAGCGGACAGGTGGTGCCTGCAACCACCGGCACTTATTACAAGCGTTGGCTGGTGTACCGCGTAAAAGTGATCCATGATTTTGTGACCAAGGCAAGAGCCGCCGTAAAAAGTGTAAAGCCTAACATTAAGTTTGGCTCTTACACCGGCGCCTGGTACACCACCTATTACCAGGTGGGTGTGAACTGGGCCAGCAAAACCTACGATCCCTTTAATGACCCGGTGCTGCGTTTCGACTGGGCCTATCCCGGTTATGAAAAATACGGTTATGCCGAACAGTTAGACTGGCTAATGACCGGCAACTATTTCACCCAACTGATGATCAACGACAACCCTGCCACTGCCGGGCAAACCTATCATTGGTGGAGCGTGGAAGGTTCGCTCAATGGCGGCAAATACGTCACCAAAGGAAAGATTCCCGTATTCGGCAGCATCGACATGGGCAATGTAAGCTGGAACAGCAAAACAGATATCCGTAAGGCCCTTCAGTTGATCCTGCAAAAAGCCGACGGTGTGATGCTGTTTGACCTGGTGCATGTGTATGCTCCGCAGTACAACCGCCTGGGTGTAACCCTGTGGGACGAGATCAAAGAAGGCGTAAAACAATAATTGTTGAACAAAAACAAACCTTGATGACGAAATTCAGTTCAATTGTAAAAGGCACCCTGCTTGGCAGCGGTGCCTTTTTTATGGCAGCTTGTACGGTTTCAAAACCTGCGGCAGAAAAACAAAAAGCGCAAAAGGCCATTCTGTGGTTTGATGCCACAGCCAATTTTCACCGCTTTACGTTTAAAGATTCCATCACCTATTATCTGCAGCAGTCAAAAGACGCTGGTGTAACCGATGTGGTGATCGATGTAAAGCCCATTACCGGGGAAGTGTTGTACCCCAGCAAAATTGCCCCGCAAATGCTGGAATGGAAAAGCGGAAAGGAGGCAGGTAGAAAAGATCCTTCCTGGGATATGCTTTCGTATTTTATTGAGGAAGGCCATCGCCTCGGCTTAAGTGTTCATGCCTCTACCAACGTGTTTGTGGCCGGCCATAACTTTTTTGACAGGGGCATGGTGTACGAAGATAAATCCAAAGAACACTGGCAAACCGTTAGCCATCTGCCCGAAGGAATGGTGCCCATTACAAGGCAAAAGAAAAAATATTCGGCCATGCTCAACCCGGCATTGCCCGACGTGCAGGTCTATGAGCTTTCGATCTTAAAAGAGCTGGCAGCGCTTTATCCAAAGCTTAATGGCATTATCCTCGACCGTGTTCGGTACGATGCCATTACGGCCGATTTTTCAGATGCTTCCCGCCGGTTGTTTGAGGCCCATCTTGGCCAGAAAGTAGCCAACTGGCCGGCTGATATTTTCAGCTATACTAGTTCAAAAGAACAACAACGGGTAGAAGGGCCGCTGTACAAGCAATGGTTGGAATGGCGGGCCAAAGTGATCCATGACTTTTTTGTAAAGGCAAGAGGGGAGATCAAAAAGATCAACCCAAACATCATTTTTGGCGACTATACCGGCGCCTGGTACAACACTTATTACGAAGTTGGTGTGAACTGGGCCAGCAAAACCTATGACCCTTCAAAAGATTACGCCTGGGCTACCGCCAATTACCACAACTATGGGTATGCAGAAACACTGGACCTGTTTACCACCGGCAACTATTTTTTTGAAGTAACCAAAGAAGAAGTAAAAAAGACCAATGCCATCAAGGCGGCCAGAACCGAAGCGGGCATGGAAAGCAGGAGGGACACGATTTATTCCGTGGAAGGTTCGGCGGAGATCGCCAGCAGGGTGACCAAAGGCGTTGTGCCCGTGTATGCAGGTTTGTACGTAGAGCAATACAAATCTGACCCTGAGCAGTTTGTAAAGGCATTGAAGATGTGCCGTGCAGAATCGCAGGGTGCCATGGTGTTCGACATTGTGCATATCATCAATTACGGCTGGTGGTCGCAGTTAAAAAAAGGATTGACCGAAGACCCGCAAACACTGAACTGACATGAAGATCTTTTTTCGCTATATTTTTTTGCTGCTTTGCTTTTTTAGTCCGGAGGGTTATTCTGCTGCGCAGGCAAATGGCAACGAACCTGTATTGCTGCAGGGCAGGGTGACCGATGAAAAAGGCAGGGGTTTGCCGGGTGTTGCCGTTACCGATGGAACGAGCATTGTAAGAACAAACAGAAAAGGCGCTTATCGTTTTTATACCACCGGTGAAGCGCCTCTCGTTTACCTCACCCTGCCCTCGGGGTACGAGATACCCAGCGAGGCGGGCATTGCCAAATTTTACCAGCCCATCAAAGCGGTGAAAGGAAAGTTTACCGCGGATTTCAAACTCAAAAAGCTCGACCGTCCGGATACAAAACATTTTGCCATTGTGTGGGCCGACCCGCAGATCAACACCGATGCGCAGGCGCAACAGCTCATTGCTGTTTCGGCGCCTGATACCAAAGAACATGTGCAGGAATTGTTGCAGCAAGGACCGGTACACGGCATTACCGCTGGTGATATCTACTGGGACAATTTTGCCATGATACCGCCTTACAAAAAGGCGGTGGAAGTGACCGGAGTTCCGTTCTTCCAGGTATTGGGCAACCACGATATGGACATCAACGTGCGGAGCGATGAAGCCTCGGATAATACTTTCCACGAACACTTTGGCCCGTCGTGGTATTCGTTCAACCGGGGCAATGCGCACTACGTGGTGCTGGACAATGTTTTTTATTATGCCAACGGCTACAACTATATCGGTTACATCACCGAACAGCAGTTGAAATGGCTGGAGCAGGACCTGGCGGGTGTAAGGCCCGGCTCACCGGTTTTTGTTTCGATGCATATTTCGGCGTACAACCATGAAAAACGCAGGAATAAAAAAGCGGCCGACAACCCGGGTAACATCACCTTTAACCGGCAGGCGCTTTACAACTTGCTCAAGCCTTTTAAGGCCCACCTGCTTACCGGGCATTCGCATACCAACGAAAACCTGGAGGAAGGCAGTGTGTACGAACACAACACGGCCGCTTTGTGCGGCGCCTGGTGGACGTCACCCATCTGCACCGACGGCACGCCAGCCGGTTATGGTGTGTACGAGGTGGATGGCAACAACGTAAGCTGGTATTACAAGTCGGTGGGAAGGGACAAGTCGCACCAGATGCGGGTGTATAACCGTGGACGGTATGCAGCCCGGCCAGCCGACATTGCTGTAAATGTTTGGAACTGGGATAGGACCTGGAAAGTAGAATGGAAAGAAGATGGCAAAGCGATGGGTGCAATGAAGCAGGAAACGGCGCTGGATGCCGATGCCATTGCTGCCATGGCTGGCGCCGACAAGCTGGGCACCTATGCCTGGATAGAACCCAGCTTGACAGACCACCTGTTTTTTGCCACACCATCCCCTGCTGCCAAAACAGTAGCGATCATTGTAACCGACAGGTTTGGAAATACGTATACCGAAACGATTGAATTAAAATAACCCATGAAAGACCTGATAATTAAAAGAGACCAAAGCCTGGATGCGCTACGGGGCTTTGCCATTTTGGCGATGGTGCTCTCCAGCGCCATTGCCTTTGGCGGCGTACTGCCGGCCTGGATGTACCATGCGCAATTGCCGCCGCCCAAACACCAGTTTATTCCCACCCTGCCCGGCATTACCTGGGTGGATTTGGTGTTTCCTTTTTTTCTTTTCAGCATGGGTGCGGCCATCCCGCTGTCCTTAGCAAAATTGGAAAAGGAAGGCGCTTCGTTTACACGGGTGCTCTGGATCGCAGCAAGGCGGTTTTTGCTGCTTACATTTTTTGCCTTCTTCACCGTTCATATGCGGGCAAACATGATAGCGGCCACACCTGCCGCTACCGATCACCTGATTTCGATCCTGGGGTTTGTCTTGCTTTGCCTGCAGTTTTACGAATACAAAGGTGAGCGGTACAAAACACTATTCGCAGCACTAAAAGTTCTGGCCTTTGCCACGGCTGTCTTCCTGCTCTATACGCTATCTTTTAAGGGCCAGGGCTTTTCGCTGACAAGGATCGATATTATCATATTGGTACTGGGCAACATGGCTTTTTTTGGTACGCTCATTTGGTGGGCTACCCGCAAAAACCCGGTGCTCCGACTGGCCCTGCTGCCTTTTGTGATGGCCGTTTTCCTGGGCGCAAAAGAAAAAGGTTCCTGGAAT
Source organism: Flavisolibacter longurius (assembly GCA_013327885.1). Lineage (GTDB taxonomy): Bacteria > Bacteroidota > Bacteroidia > Chitinophagales > Chitinophagaceae > Flavisolibacter. Next base: position 70,810 of record JABUMY010000021.1, read on the forward strand.
GAAGCCTTTTTCAATTATTCGCCCTTGCCCTGGCTGTACAAGTTTTATTACCTCAAATACCTTTTCATCATCCTGCCCGGAACGTTGGCAGGCGAGTGGCTGCTGGCTGGCATGAGAGAAGAGAAAGACAAAGAAACCAAAAGCGGTTTATTGCTTGCCGGTTTGCTGAGTTTTGGGATCATTCTCGTCAATGTTTGTTTTCTTTTCAGCCGGGCGCTGGTGCTCAACCTGGGTCTAACGGTGCTGCTTACCCTATGCTTATATTTTTTGCTGAAACGTGCCGCACCCCAAAACAGCAGTCTCCGGAAATTTTTCAGCGCCGGTACTTACCTGCTTTTGCTCGGACTTTTTTTCGAGGCCTTTGAAGGCGGTATCAAAAAAGACGTGTCCACTTACAGCTATTATTTTGTAACGGCGGGACTAGCGTTTTTTATGCTGATCTTGTTTTACAGCCTGCAAACGATAAGATCCGGTGATGCTCTGGTTCGCTATTTCGATACCAACGGTCGCAACCCGATGGTGGCTTATGTTACCGGTAACCTTCTCCTCATTCCGCTTCTCCACCTTACCAGTGGCATGGCCCTGCTGAACAGTCTGAATGCAACGGCACTGGGTGGCTTTTTACGAGGCATCATCTTCACGGGTATAGTGTCCCTGGTAACGGTATTTTTTGTCAAAAAGAAATGGTTCTGGAAAACCTAAAACATGTTTTGTATGAAACGATCCTGCTTTCTTGTTTTATTTGTTTTGTCTGCGCAATGGCTCCTGGCGCAAGCCGTCGATTCGTCTTTCCGCAACTATTGGTACGACAGCCGCCTGCAGTATTTCAAACAATTACCGGCCAAAAAAGGTCCTGTTGTTTTTTGGGGAGATAGCATTACTGAATGGGCCGACTGGAACGAGCTGACCGGTTTGGGCAAGGTGCTCAATCGCGGTATTGCCGGCGACATCAGTTACGGGCTGCGTTATCGTTTGGATGAAGTGGTTCGGCACAGGCCGAAAAAGCTGTTTATTCTTATCGGCACCAACGATATCAGCAAAGGCATCCCGGTAGAAGCCATTGTTCGCACCTATACCAGCATTTTGCAGCAACTTAAAACGGATTTGCCTGCGGCGAAGCTTTATGTGCAGGCGGTTTTTCCCATCAACGATTCGCTCATCAATCGGCAGTATTATAAAGGCACCAATGCGCAGATCCTGCAGTTGAATGCGGCGCTCAAAGAAATGGCCGCGAAAAATAGGGTGATGTATGTTGATACCTATCCCGCCATGCTCGACGAAAAAAAACAACTGCACAGCGCTTTTACCTATGATGGCCTTCATCTTTCCGGAACGGGTTACCGGCAGTGGGTTGCCTTCCTGAAAAGGCAAAAGCTGATCTGACCGACATTGTAAATTGGGAACATTTCAAAGAGGAGAAACTTGGTAGTTTCTCCTTTTCTGTTTCTACACATGGCAAATTATCCTAACAGCTTTGTAAATTAAATTTTAAAGTTTCGATTAGTTTTTTAATTTTTTAATTAACTTGGTTCGCGAAAGCCATTTCTTACCAATTCTACTATTGCGTGCTAAACCGTCAAACAAAAAAAAAGCATCCCATTTCCTGGATTCCCACCACCTGGTTTGCCATGGGGCTTCCCTTTGTGGCCCTGTCCGCGGCAGCCTCCATCATGTACAAGGATTTTGGGATCAGTGATAAAGACATCACCTTCTGGACCTCCATGATTATGTGGCCCTACACGCTGAACTTTTTCTGGAGCCCACTACTGGAAATGTACCGGACCAAGAAGTTTTTTGTCTATGCCACGCAGGCTGTTACCGGCGTATTGTTTGGCCTGGTGGCACTGAGCCTGCACCTGCCGAACTATTTTGCCGTTTCCATTGCGGTGATGGCCGTGCTTTCGTTTAGCGGCGCTACGCATGACGTTGCGGCCAACGGGCTTTACTTGGATGCGCTGGATGAAAAGAACCAGGCAAAATATGTAGGATGGCAAGGTGCTTTTTACAACGTGGCGAAGGTGTTTGCCAGTGGGTTGATCGTGTACCTGGCCGGGATCTTTCAGAAAAGCATGGGCACGCTGGAGGCCTGGACCATTGTGCTGTTTTTATATGGTGGCGTGATGTGTCTTCTTGCCCTTTACAATGCAAGGGCATTACCCTCTGGCTATACCGCCGCCGCGGTACAGTCGCGGTCGCAAACGGGCCGGTCTTTACGGGATGTGCTGGTGAGCTTTTTCAAAAAGCCCCTCATCTGGCTGTCCGTCATCTTTATTATTTTTTACCGTTTTGCCGAAGGGCAGGCCATTAAAGTGGTACCCCTGTTTTTAAAGGCCGAAAAAGAAAAAGGCGGACTGAGCCTGACCAACGAAGACTTCGGGCTTTTGGTAGGTGTGTTTGGAACCGTTGCCTTTATCCTTGGTTCCATTGCCGGTGGGCACTATGTATCCAAAAAAGGTCTTAACCGCAGAATACTGCTTTTTCTTTGCGCCGTTTTTAACCTGCCTTTTATTGCTTATGCGCTGCTTGCCATCTTTCAGCCGCAGAGTCATTTTATGATCGGGCTGGCCATTTCGCTGGAGCATTTTGGTTATGGGTTTGGCTTTGTGGGACTGATCCTTTACATCATGCAGGTGGTGGCGCCAGGGCCCTACAAAATGGCGCACTATGCCTTTGGAAGCGCTGTGGCCAACGCCGGCTTCCTGATCTCATCTTCCTTTAGTGGGCAGCTATCCGACTGGCTCGGCTACCATAATTTTTTTATTTGGGTGATGTTTGCCACCATCCCGGCTTTCCTGGTAACATGGCTGGTGCCGCTGCCCAAAAAGACGGAGGATGAAACACTGGAAGTAGCGGCTGCAGAAGCCAGTGTTGTGTAAAAATTAGGGGAACTAACGGCCAGGCATACCTGGGAAAGACAGTTGAACAACTATGCAAATAACAGGAACTTTTATTGACGAGATCAGCCACGATATTCCGCACCAGAACTGGGGTGCAAAAGAGTGGGAGCAGGATTTTCAGCACATGGTAACCGCAGGCATCGACACGGTAATACTGATACGATCCGGCTACCGGAAATTCATTACCTATCCATCAGCCTACCTCATGGACAAGCACGGCTGCTTTAAGCCGCCGGTTGACCTGGTGGAGTTGTTTCTTTCCCTTGCCGATAAATACGGCCTTCAATTTTATTTTGGATTGTATGATAGCGGTATCTACTGGGATACCGGTGATCTTAAACACGAAATAGAAGACAACAAGTTTGTGATTGACGAAGTATGGAAGAAGTATGGGCATCATCCTTCCTTTAAAGGCTGGTACCTGAGCATGGAGATCAGTCGCAGAACCATCGGCGCCACCGAAGCCTTCCGTACCCTGGGCCTGCAATGCAAAGAAACCAGCGGTGGGCTGCCCACTTTTATCTCACCCTGGATCGATGGCAAAAAAGCCGTGCTGGCCGCAACCTCCGAGCTCACCAAAACCGATGCTGTTAGCGTAGAAGAACACGAACGCGAATGGCGGGAGATCTTTCACGGTTTCCAGGGAGCGGTGGATGCCGTTGCCTTCCAGGATGGACAGATCGATTACACCGAGCTGGATACGTTTTTTACGGTAAATAAAAAACTGGCCGATCAATACGGCCTGCAATGCTGGACCAATGCTGAAAGTTTTGACCGCGACATGCCGATCAAGTTTTTGCCCATCAAGTTTGAAAAGCTGCGCCTGAAACTGGAAGCCGCCCGTCGTTGTGGCTACGACAAAGCTATCACGTTTGAGTTCTCGCATTTTATGAGCCCGCAAAGTGCGTACGTGCAGGCGCATCATTTATACAACCGTTATCTCGAATACAAACAATCGCTGTAAGCAGATGATCCGTACCGGCGCCCTTTTACTGGCCTTTCTCCTGGCAATGCAGCTTAGCCATGCGCAGGTCGGCGTTGTTATCGACAGCAGCTATGCCAACAGTCATTACAGGCAGCGGCTGGCTTTTTTCCGGCAAATGCCGGACAGTAAAAAAGAGATCGTTTTTATTGGCAACAGCATTACTGAAGCTGGTGAATGGCAGGAGCTGGTTCCCAAAAAGAATGTAAAGAACCGCGGCATCAGCGGTGATGTGACCTGGGGTATATTGGCAAGGCTTGACGAAGTGCTGTCGGCAAAGCCGGCAAAGATCTTTCTTCTTATTGGCATCAACGATATGAAGCGTGGTGTACCAGTTGACACCATTGCAAAAAATTATCAGCGCATTGTGGAAAGGATCCGAAGCACTTCGCCTAGAACAAAGCTTTACATCCAAACTGTACTGCCGGTGAACGAAGGCATGCTGGCCTCTTCGTACAAAAACCTGAAGAACGCCTTGATCGATTCGCTGAATATGCAACTCGAAGCGCTGGCAAAAAGCACGGCCTGCACCTATGTAAACCTGCATGCTGCCTTTCCAAAAGAAGGGGGGCAATTGCCAAAAGAACACACAACCGATGGCATTCATCTTTCGCCAGCAGCTTATATCCGGTGGGTGCAATACCTCAAAAAGCAAAACTATTTGTAATGATGAATTTTCTGACCCGAAAAACACTGGTCTTTTTTGCCGCGGCCTCTTTATTAACAAACGCAGCACAGGCACAAAAGAAAATCGACAGTTCGTACAACAACAGTTATTACCAGGGACGAATGGAACTGTTCAACAGCCTCGGCGGACTGAAAAAAGCAACGGTTTTCCTGGGCAACAGCATTACCGAAAGAGGGCAGTGGAGTGAACTGCTGCCGGGTGAAATGATCATGAACCGCGGCATCGGCGGCGACAATACCTTTGGCGTACTCGCAAGGCTGGGCGACGTCACCAACTACAAGCCAAAGCGCATTTTCCTGCTGATTGGCATCAATGACCTGGGCCGCGGCTTGCCCATTGAGGTTATCGCCAGTAATTACAAGCGCATCATTCAGCAGGTTAAAAGAGAGTCACCCAAAACCAAGCTGTATGCGCAAAGCGTGTTGCCAATGAATGAAGGCTTGCTGAAAGCCGATTACCTGACAAATAAAGGAGATTCGGTTACCAGGCTGAATGCATCCATCAAGGCAATCGCAGAAGCAGAAGGCGTTCCTTATATCGATCTGCATCCTGTCTTCTCCGATGGAAAAGGTGAACTAAAAGAGGCCTTTACGCAGGACGGCATTCACTTACGGCCAGCCGCATACGTAGAATGGGTGGCCTATCTGAAAAAGAACAACTATCTCTAAACCATATTCCTCCGACTTGAAAATCCGCATTTCCATAACAACGATCTGCCTGTTTTGCCTGCTCGCTGTTTGCGGTAGCGTGCAGGCGCAGCAAGTGCCGCAACTTCTTATGTATGCACAAAAAGACACGCACAATTTGTGGATGGATCATTATCGTCCGCAAGGCGTGGCCAACGGGGCATCTGTATTGTTTGTCCACGGTGGTGCCTTTACCGGCGGCGATCCAAAAAACCAATACCCCATGGGCGAAGGCCTGGCCAAACTCGGTTACCAAGTTTTTGTGATCAAGTACCGCCTCTATCTCAAAGGAAAAGATTTTGGTTGCGGCATGCCAACACCGGAAAAACTAAAAGCCATTCAATGGGCTGTGGACGATGCGTTGGATGCCACGCATTTCCTATTGAAGGAAGCAGCCCAATTGGGCATTGATTCCAGCAAAATTTTTATTGCCGGCAGCAGTGCCGGTGCCGAAGCGATCCTGAATCTCCTGTTCAATCCGTATAAAAAAAAGAACGATGAGCGTTATACCTTGTTCGACCGGTTTCAGTATGCAGGTGCCATGTCCTTTGCAGGCGCTGTGCTGGATATAACCACGGCGGACAAAAAAGCCTGGGTGCCGCTGTTGTTGATGCACGGTACCAAAGATCAACTGGTGCCTTTTGGTACGGCAGCACACCGCTTTTGCAAAGCAACCGATGCGGGTTGGATGATGTTTTTTGGTTCGCACACGCTTTACGAAAAAGCAAAAAAGGAAAAGCTGCCTTTGCGGTTGTACACCTTTCCCGGTGGCGGCCACGAGGTTAGCAACTACATGTTTCGGCGCTTTGCCGAAATGGATGCTTTTATGAAAGCTGCTGTAAAGCATAAGCTCAAAGGGGCCAAAGAAATTGTTGTAGAAGCCGGGAAGAAATAAATAACAATAAGCGCTATATCATGAGTATCGATTTTACAGATTCATTGGAAAGGGTGCCGGTGCGGATCTTTGCCACACCGGCCGAAGGCGCCAAATGGGTGGCTGCGCAAGTGGCTGACCTCATTCGTGCAAAAGCGGCTGCCGGCGAAAAATGTGTGTTGGGACTGGCCACAGGGTCTACACCCAAGCTGTTGTATGCCGAGCTGGCCCGCCTGCACCGCGAAGAAGGCCTGAGCTTTCAGCATGTGGTGGCTTTTAACCTGGATGAATATTATCCCATAGAAAAGGATGCGTTACAGAGCTACAACCGCTTTATGAAAACGCAGTTGTTCGACAAGGTGGACATTGACCCGGCCAATTGTCATATTCCCGATGGTGAAGTGCCCAAGGAAGCGATCAAAGAACATTGTGCCGCCTACGAAAAAAAGATTGCCGATGCCGGTGGCATTGACCTTCAGATCCTGGGCATTGGACAGAACGGCCACATTGGCTTTAACGAACCGGGTTCCAGCATTCATTCCCGCACACGGCTGGTGAACCTGGAGAACTCGACACGGCTGGCCAATGCCTACGAGTTTGAAGGCATGTCGGATGTGCCGCGACTGGCACTGACCATGGGACTGGGTACGATCCTGAAAGCAAAAAAGATCATCCTGATGGGATGGGGCAGTACAAAAGCCGCTGTGGTGCAAAAAGCGGTTGAGCAGGCGGTGACCGAGCAAGTGCCTGCGTCGCTGCTGCAAACGCATGATGACGTAACCTTTGTGGTGGATGACCTGGCAGCAGCCGAACTTACCCGCTTTAAATCGCCCTGGCTTACGGGTGAAATTGAATGGACGCCAACGCTGGTAAAAAAGGCCGTGGTGAACATGGCGCTTCACCTGAAAAAACCGATCCTTAGCCTGACCAATAACGATTACAATGAGTACGGCCTGAGTGACCTGCTGGTAGAGCAGGGCGATGCCTATGCCATCAACCTGCAGGTGTTTTATGCGATGCGTGACAGCATCACCGGCTGGCCTGGCGGCAAACCCAACGCTGTGATACCGGCACACCCAGAACGGTCGGAGCCTTATCCCAAGCGCTGTCTTATTTTTTCGCCCCACCCCGATGATGATATCATTTCCATGGGTGGCACTTTTCAGCGCCTGCATGACCAGGGACACGAAGTGCATGTGGCCTATCAAACCTCCGGCAACATTGCGGTGACCGATGAATTCGTGACACGCTTTCTCGACTTTGCCGTTGGCTTTGAGCAGTTGTTTGGCATCGACAGCAAACCGGCGCAACGAGTATCAGGGGAAGCAAAAGAATTTTTACGGCAGAAAAAATCCAACCAGATGGATACGCCGGAAGTGCGATCCATCAAAGGATTGATACGCCGTGGCGAAGCGGCTGCTACTTGTCGTTATGTAGGCATTCCGGACAGCGGCATTCATTTCATGAACCTGCCGTTTTACGAAACGGGAACCATTGAAAAAGCACCGATGGGTGAGGACGACATACAACTCACTATGAACCTGCTACGTGAGATAAAACCCCACCAGGTGTATGCGGCCGGCGACCTGGCCGACCCGCATGGAACCCACAAGGTTTGCCTGGATATCATTTTCGAAGCCTTGAAACGCATCAAGGCCGAAGGCGATGAATGGATAAACGACTGCTGGCTGTGGCTGTACAAAGGTGCCTGGCAGGAGTGGGAGATCAGCGAGATTGAAATGGCCATTCCGATGAGCCCCGACCAGGTGCGCCGGAAGCGTTTTGGCATTTTTATTCACCAGTCGCAAAAAGACGCGGTGCCATTCCAGGGTAGCGATGCCCGTGAGTTCTGGCAGCGTGCCGAAGAACGTAATGCCGCCACTGCCAACCTGTATGCCCAACTGGGACTGACCCAGTATGCCGCAATGGAAGCGTTTGTGCGCTGGCATTATTAAACCTTATTGTATCAAATCAAAAAAGAGCCTCATGAATTTTGTAAGCAGAAAATTGATTGCCCTGTCCTTTTGCAGCGTTGCTGCACTGGGAACGGTACAGGCACAGAAGATCACCCGTGAACACAACAACGCTATTTTAAAAACGGCACAGGGCAGCATTGTAGAACTGCCGGGATTTCTTTCCGAAAAGATCCCTTCCATTCCGTATGAAAAGATCGTTCTGCCCGGACCGCAATACATCATCTCCGATGATCCCGAATACATCCGCGTACCGGAGATCATTGCCTTGAAAGAGGCCGTGCAGCCCGGCACTGTTCGTCTTTATGTGTACAATGTAAACGGCATCAAAGAGCCGCAGCAGATCGACCGCAAGATCACAGCCGTTATTAAAAACACGGGTACACAAAAGATGATCATCCGCATGCTGAAATATTCGTCACAAAAACCTACCACCAATTATTTCTTTGCAGGAAAGCAAGGCTTGGCCGATTTTTTTGCTTCCCAGCCCGAGAAGAATGGCCGCACGGTAAAGCCGGGCCAGGCCATTGCCATTGACGAAAAACTGGAAAAGCATATTGTGAAGTATGACGAGCTTGTACATGGCTTTTACGAGTTCGTGATCGATCAGCCGGCGGAGATCAGCATCCTGCAAACCGATCCCAAAACACCGGGTCCGAAAGCGGCTGCCCGCATTACCGAAGTGGCCTCCTCGCGGCATACCAATGCCGGTCGTGGCTTGTTTGGCGTGAGCAATTACCTGGTCATGACAAAGGACACCTTTGATACAAAAAGCGAAGCGGCAGCCATTGTGGTGGCCGATGGCAAGACCGATCCCTGGATCTACGGCAAGGATGCCAGCACCGGTGACATTGCCCGGTTGGCAGGCAACTACGGCGTGATGTACAACATTGAAATGAAGTGGAAGAGCACCAACGGCAAAGGCCTTGCGCTGGTGACCTGGAATGCCCGTGCCGGCGACAACCAGTGGTGTGGCGGCATGGCCAACACCATGATCGTAAGCGATGGCAAGTTCAAGGAAGGCATCATCCAGTTGCCGTCTGACGGCTTGCGGACAAAAGGCGCTCCTGAAGCCATCCTGATCCAGGTGTTTCCTCCGGGAAAAGAAGGTGAGGTGCAAACCATCAACATGACCTACTCACCGCCAGGCGCCTCCTGTTTGCCGACGCCGCTGATCTTTATTCCAGTGGATATGAAGTGAGAGCCGAGCGGCAATTAGCAATCGGCAATAAGCAATTGGCAAAGGGGAGCAATTGAATTCTCCTATAAAAAAATCTCTGGCTCGAAAGGGTCAGGGATTTTTTTTAAGGGGGATTTCTGTACAGAAGTGGTAGTGGGTTCTTGCTAAGAATTGCATTTTCTCGTCGTAATGCAAGTTTATTCTGCAATTAGAAGACAGGCGTTCTTTCGCTTGTAGTGAAGCGAACAGCGATAGGGCTGATTTTTACTTTATGATGTTATTTGCATTATATCCGGAAAGAAACACTACCTTCATCCTGTTAATTTGAGCCTCGCATCAGTAATCGGTAATTATCCTGCTTTTTTGCATCGTAGTTAGTTTCTTACTTCTGCCTTTCTCAGATCATTTTTAAATTCATTAATTTTTTAGCATGAACATTTATGTTTCCAACTTAAGCTTCAACGTACAAGATGAAGACTTAAGAGAGTTTTTTACACCTTATGGCGAAGTAACTTCTTCTAAGATCATCAATGACAGAGAAACAGGCCGCTCCAGGGGTTTTGGTTTTGTAGAAATGTCCGATGACGAAGCTTCCCGCAAAGCCATTGCTGAACTGGATGGCGCAACTGTAGAAGGCAGAACCATTAAAGTAATGGAAGCCAAACCAAAAGAACAAAAATCATCCGGCAGCTTTAGCCCGTTCCGCGGTAACAGCGGCGGCAGCAAAAACCGTTGGTAATTGAACAATAGTTTTTTTCGAAGGCCTTTGAATTTTTTCAAAGGCCTTTTTGTTTTTGCAGATTCGACATACAATTTTTGGCGACTGCTGCCGCAAACAAAGCCGCTTTCTCATCATACTTTTCAAAGCGTACAACGAGAACTGATTTCATTGCTTGCGAAGATTGGTGTAAGTCAAAAAGCCTATGTGTAATAAATCAGGGTGTTGCACAGAATAAGCCTACATTACATCCCATATCAACCTCACACCATGCGGCCATTAAAGATCACACAGTCCATCACCAATCGCGACGCGGCCAGCCTTGAAAAATATTTGCAGGAGGTTTCAAAAATCCCGGCCATTACACCTGAGCAGGAAGTGTTGCTGACACAGAAGATCCGTGGCGGCAACCAGGAAGCAGTGGAAAGCCTGGCGAAGTCAAACCTTCGCTTTGTGGTGTCGGTGGCAAAGCAATACCAGAACAGGGGACTTTCCCTTTCTGACCTGATCAGCGAGGGCAACCTTGGCCTTATCAAGGCTGCTAAGAACTTTGATGAAACACGCGGCTTTAAATTTATTTCTTACGCAGTGTGGTGGATACGGCAATCCATCATTGAAGCCGTAAATACAAAGTCGCGGCTGGTACGCCTTCCGGGCAACAAGGTCAACCAGCGCAATCACATCAAAGCAAGCATGGTGCAACTGGAGCAGGAGTTGGAGCGGTCGCCATCGGCCGAAGAAATTGCCAGCCATACGCACCTGGCTGTTGATGTAGTGGAACTAATCACCAATGCAACCGATCAACACCAAAGCCTGGATACACCGCTGAACAGCGACAATGCAGACACAACCCTGCTCGATACCTTGCAGAACACAGAGCACAGCACTGATCAGAAAGTTGCGTATACAAGGTCCCTGCAGCAGGAAATTTCGCGTTGCCTCGCTTCGCTTACGCCCATTCAGCGAACCATTCTCAGTTACTCTTACGGGTTGGGTGTGCAGGATGAAATGAGTGCCGATGCCATTGGCAAGCGGCTAAACCTTTCCGGTGAAAGGGTGCGGCAAATAAAGCAAAAGGCCATTGTGCAGATGCGTATGGAAAAACGGGCTTTGCTGCTAAAACCTTTTCTAGGTTAAAGAACCTCTCGCTGAAACCAGTAGCAATCATTCTTTGTAGCAGGATGCATCTAACTAAAGATTTTCCAGCAGAACCGGCCGTAAATCGCTTTCCGTTAACGAAGTAAATGTTGCTTTCTCGCTTCCTTATTGGCAATGGCGTTAAGCCGTTTCCAGTTTTGGCGTTAATTGTTTTGGTGTATAACCCAACTCTTTTCCTTTAAGGATAAAATAGCTGTTTTGCAATTGGTGAAGGGCCATAAGATTTTTTGCGATGGGCTTGCGCATAAAGTCAATAATGGCATAGTCGTTGTCGATATCCATTTCCGAGCGGATGCCATCGCTACTTTCAATTAGTTGCCAAAATTTAAAATACGTGTGGTAACGAAAACCGCACTGCTCCAGTATTTCATCGGTTAGGATGACCGGCTCAATTGTATCCAGCGATAATTGATGGTATGGTTGCCTGTCGCCGGGACGTTTTACTGCGGCCATAAGTGTAGCCTGATCGATCATGGAAACCTGTTGTATCGCATCATTGGCAATCACGAAATTTCCGATGCGGAGCTCCTGTAAAGGTATCATGGTAATTGTTTTATGCTTCAGCAGTGAGTCCTGCCTGTTTATTTTCGTTTGCCGGCATGGCACGCAGGTTGGTAACGAAAAAATTAGTGTACCCGGCGGTAACAGGTAAATCTTTATACGAAACCCGCTTGCTACTGCAGTCTGTCATTTCTTTTGGGGCGAGGCTTTGCCGCTACGATACAGCATTGTATTCGTCTACTTTCCCTTTGGTTAAACAGGTTACCACGTAGTCTTGTAGCCCTGTTTGAAAGGCAGGGTTCTGCCGGCTGGATTCAAAAAGCTGTTCCAGTATTTGTAATGGCAGGCCTTTCTCACTGATATGGCTGGCCAGTTGAGGGTGGTCTTCCGCCTGCTTTGCATTAATAGAGTGGTGCCGGGCATATGAAATGATCATTTCTGTTGACGGACCTGCAGGCGCCAGCGCCAGGTCTTCAATGGTTTGCCGGAGGCTGTCATTGAGCTGGGGAAATGCAATGGGATCAAAGCGATCCGTATCCCTGATCAGGAATTTTTGATAGGTGAACATAAACGTTAGATGTGTTATTACCGAAATGAGAAAATGCAGAATGCAAACAGGAAGCAAAAAGAGAGGCCGTGGTCTTGCACGATGCGAATCCATACAAGGTAGGCTTATTAATCGGTTATCGGCCAAATCGTTTGCAAACCAGTGGAAAGATATACACGGCCTTTTTCATACGGTTGCTGAATTGTGCATGGCGTGCCGAAAGCCCAGTCAGGACTGTTGCAGGAGAGGATTGGTTGCTGCTGACGATCATCATAAGGTCCATTGCAAACAGGAGCGTAGTTTGATTCTTACTGCCGCAAAGCTGCCTGTGCCGTTCTTTTGTTTGGAACGGGATTATATGGGATGCTAATCGTAAAAGGAACACGGGTATGTTTATTGAAGGGAATCATTTATGAATGATGGTTTACCCTTTAGGATTTTGGTGGTGGAAGACGATGAGGACGACAGGATCTTTATAGACGAAGCCTTTCTGGAGATTGGTTACGGTGCCGAAATAAAAAAGTTCAGGGACGGTAAAATGATGCTGGATTATCTTGAAAAAATAACTCCGGAGCAGTATCCAACCGTCATTGTGCTGGATTACAACCTGCCCGGTTGGGATGCAGCCGACATGCTGGATATTTTGAAAGGCAATACCGCCTACGATAAGATCTGCCTCGTAGTCTATTCTACAGTTCTGACAAGTACATTGACCGAAAAATTACTGGCGGCAGGGGCAGATGCCTGCATGGAAAAAGGCAATACGTTTGAAGAGTTGATCGAGTTGGCAAAAGAGCTGCGGACGCTATCGGAAGGGGCCAAGCGCCAACAAAATGTACTGCCCGGTAAAAAATAAAATCACACAATCCTGTTGATGAAAACAACAACCGAATGTTTACAGGGTCTGGCCCCTTGCCATACCCAAAAATGAAAACAAATGACCAAAGGCCCTATTGTAATTGTGGAAGACGATATAGATGACCAGGAAGTTTACAAAACGGTGATCAGGGAAGCTGGTGTTCCCAATCCCATTCATTTTTTTGAAACAGCGCAGGCCGCCCTGGATTACCTGCTCACCACCGAGGAGCAACCTTTTATCATTCTCTCCGATGTAAACATGCCCGGCATGAACGGGCTGGAATTCAAGCGAACCATGCAGGACGATCCGTACCTGCGGGCCAAAGGCGTTCCTTTTGTCTTTATTTCCACCAATGCCAGCAAGGTGTCGGTGCGGCATGCCCATGCCCTCAGCGTACAGGGTTATTTCGAAAAGCCGTACAACATGGACGATATCAAGGGGATGTTCCGGACCATTTTTTCGTATTGGGAACTGTGCCGGCATATCAACAATACATAGCAAAAAACAGGTGGTCCCTTTTCATTTCACAGAAACAGAACACCTGTTTTGTTAGCGATGAAAAACGTTTGTGCTAGGCCGTTTCCAGGCTTCGCGGCGACTGTTTTCGTTGCGGCGTTGTATTAGCGTCAGGAAGCAAGTGATTTGGTTTGGCCAGTCCCAGGAATAAGTTAATGGCCAGCAGGAACAAAACCGCCAGGCGAAGAAGGCTCCAGTTTTCCCAGGCAGCGGCACGAGTGGCCAGGTTTGCATCTACTTCCTGCACAAATGTAGTGTTGGTAATGCTGAGCAATTCTGGCACAAAATAAATGGCCGTGATCACCAGGATAAACAGGTAAGCACCTAGGGTTGTCAGCAGTGCCCTTTTGCGGTCACTACTCCAGTGCAGCACAAGTGTAAGTACAAACAGCAGCAGCGTTACAGGATGTATCATTTTCCAAAAAACTTCCGGCTTTAGGCCAAAGCTTCCCTGGAACATACTAAGCGAAAGCGGTGGCGCAGCCGTCCATTGCGGCACAACACAGAGGTGTTCGTAAACGGCTCCGCCGATCATGGTGGTGAAGCTTAAACAGGAGAGTGCATAAAGAATGTCTTTTTTCATGGTAGATGGTTAAATGATAAATAGAATTGTTGCAGAACGAGTGCAGGCATACAAGGCCCCTTTCCCTGCAGGCTGCAGGGGATGTATTGAAAAAATATAGTTTGATGGAATCAGCGCACCGGCTCTGGTGCGTCGGCAAAAAGTTCGTAACGGCCCAGCAACTTTCCAAGCACGTACGTGGCTGGGAGGATAAATTTTTTCACCAACCAGGGAATGCCAACGAGGTCGTATTCCGTTGCGTAGCGTGTCAGCAAATAAGCCGCGTCAAACCTTTCCGGCTTATTCGTTCCTGTTTTGGTTTGTGCGGCATAAACCGATGACAGGAAAAACACAAGCGTATTGGCCGGCTGCACCCAGGCCTTGCAGTGGAGGACCTCGTTGCCTTCGGCCCAAAACCGGTGTGGCAGCCCCCGCCGGAAAACAACCGACTCTCCGGGTAACGCATACTTCACCGTTTCGCCTTGCACCTGGTAACCCATTTTGCCCGATACCACCGTCAACCCTTCATCCTGCTTGAAATGCGTGTGCATCAGGGGACCCGAACCCGGCTGGCAAAAGGATTCACCCACCAGCCTGTCACCCTCCGGTGTTTTTTCCACTCGTTGAAACACCAGCTTTTCACCGGTTGGATTTTGAATGGTGTGGGGAAATGTGTAGTTCATTTTGCTGTATTGTTCTGTAAAACTAGCTACATTTGGACAGTGTCCAAATTGAAGTTGAATACAAGGGAAAAAATACTGGATAAAGCGTTAGAACTGTTCAATGAACGGGGAATTGAGTATGTGGGCTTGCGGGAGCTGGCGGCGCTGCTCAACATCCGTGTTGGCAACATAACGTATTATTTCCCTACCAAAGATGACCTGGTGTTTGCGCTTTCCGTTGAATTAAGCAAGGCCAATTCGGCGGCCATGGTAACAACGGAAAGCCTGACGATGCGCCATTTCCTGGACGTGCTGCACCGGATGTACCAGAACCAGCACCGGTTTCGCTGCCTGCTGCGCAGCTTTGTACACCTGATGGAGCAAAACAAGCCCATGGCAGCCGCTTACAAAACAACACAGGCGGCCCGGTTTGATGCCATTGGCGCACAGCTGGAACTGCTGAAGGAAGGCGATTACCTGCAGTTGGCAGAAGAAGAAAAAACATTTTTGGTTTCGGCACTTTCCCTTATCAGCCGGTTCTGGCTGTCGGAAGCAGCCATTTCTTTCCGGGACATGAGCAGCGAAGGTCAGATCCGTCATTACCTGACCCTTGTTTGTCGTCTGCTGACGCCGTATGCAACTGCCAAAGCAAAGAAAGAAATGGAAGCATTTCTCGAAGCGTTGCCCTAAACCGGGCCATTGCATAAAAGAGAGAAATTCCTATACGGCATTGGTGATAGGGAACAGCCGGAAGTAAAAGCGAAGATCAGTTTTCACTTTCTTCCACCGTCCAGCCTTTGCGGGTAAAGTGTGAATGGAGTGCCTGTTGTGGTAATGCTTTTTTATCGCTGTCAAGCGTAAACTGTGCCTGTATGGCCTGTGCCTGGGCAATGCCTTTCCAGAGACGCATGTTTTTTTCGGAGCAGCGGTACGGCGTAATGCTGACCAGGCGATTGGGCATGATGTCAACTTTTAAGCTTACATGCAGGCGGCTGATGATAAAGATTATACTGTTGGGGTCAGACATGATGGTTTTCTTAGTACACTACCCAGAACCGCCCTGAACTGGCCATTAAAGCGTTTGATGAGGCGTTCCTGTGTAGTCACCTTGTTGCACCTGGTTTTGGCTTCGGCAAAGCCAACCAATTGCAATTGTTTGAGGGCAGCCAGGAGGCTGTTCTCTGCCGGGTTGTCGCCATAGTGGCGGGCTACCTGCAGCGTGTCGTAGAAAAGCAGTTCTACTTTTAAAAAGTTGCACTCTTTCGAGCCAAATTGCGCAAGTTGCTTTTTGGTCTCTTCGAAAAAGCGTTTGTCTTTGTTTGAAATTACCTGCATAAAAAAAATCGTTGGTGAGCAATCGTTGTCCAGCTACATTTCTCTTGTGTGCGACCAGGAAGAGTGGGGGACAGGATCATACTGCACCTGTTCAACGGAAATTTTTTTGCCCCGCTGCACCGTGCCGTTCAAACCGGCAACGGCCAGTTCGGCCTGGCCGGAAACGGGCATTTTCACATAGGCCCTGCCGTGAGACCGGTTGTTTAGTTTGTCGCGAACCAGTTCCACATCTTCCACCTCGCCGTAGGACGAAAAAAGACGTTGCAGGTCAGATTCGAGCATGTTGCTGTGCAGGTTGGAGATATGGATACGCATAGATGCTTATTAAGGGTGATGAAAAAAATCAAAAGAAAGGCAAGATAGCAGGCAAAAGAGAGCGGGAAATACCTGTTGAATATGCTGCTACGGTGCGATGCTAAAGACGCTGATCCGTTTAAAGGTAGGCTATTGAAAGCACAAGCCCGGATTTTTATTTAGCGGCATGCGGCCAAATAAGAGTACCTTCAAAACATTACCGTTGCAGGATCCCTGCGTGTAGTGCTGAATGGTGTTTATGAATATTCTTGTTTCCAACCTGAGTGATAGTATCAACAACAGCGACCTTGTTTCTCTTTTCTCTGCTTTTGGCGCCGTCAGTTATGCTGCCATTGTGCGGGAAAAAAAGAGCGGCCGCTCAAAGGGCACTGCCTTTCTGGAAATGCCATTTGAAGCGCAGGCCGAGCAGGCCATCGCCGCCCTGCATGCTTCCTTTCTCGATGGCAGGCGGATCTTTGTACAGGAGATCGTTTACAAGGCAGGGGAGTTTAATAATTAGCCAGTAGCCAGTAGCCAGTAGCCAGTAGCCAGTAGCCAGTAGCCAGTAGCCAGTAGCCAGTAGCCAGTAGCCAGTAGCCAGTAGCCAGTAGCCAGTAGCCAGTAGCCAGTAGCCAGTAGCCAGTAGCCAGT
>JABUMY010000022.1 GCA_013327885.1 Flavisolibacter longurius
GCCGTTTCTTACGTTATAAGCCGATAGATATAATTGCATCAAACAACGTGAAGTGAAAATGAAAGTCGAAAAGAAGGACTGCATACAAAATGAATCAGGCAACCAATAGTGAAAGGCTCTTGTGCGCCGGCCTTGGAAAAAGCAGCGGAGCGTTTGCTTTTTCCTTGAACTTTTGGCTCCACCTTTTCGGGAGAGAAAAGGTGGAAAACGACCCCAAAGAAAAGAAGGACCCAACCAAAAGAACCCGAAAAACAGTCTAAAAATTTTCCATTGTTCCAATAAATGAAAAGCAATCGCAATCTTTAAAATAATGAACGCAATACCAATTGACCTCTAAATCCAACAAAACAAAAAGCCTCCGCCAGAATAACCGGCAGAGGCTATAAACATATCGTGCAAGAGCAAGGGTCTGTGTGTTGGATCTCCCCTTCACCGGAGGGGCGGGGGAGGCCCCTTAAATCACCAGCAATGCATCACCATAGCTAAAGAACCTATACTTATCCTTGATCGCTTTTTTATAAGCTTCCATCGTCAGGTCGTAACCCGCAAACGCACAGGTCATGATCAAAAGACTTGTTTTCGGCAGGTGAAAATTCGTCACCAGCGAATCTGCAATGCTGAAATCATACGGAGGGTGAATAAAAATATTCGTCCAGCCTTCGGAAGGCTTTAAAAGACCTTGCGCCGTCACCGAACTTTCCAGGGCACGCATAGTAGTCGTACCGATCGAGCAAATGCGGCGTCCACCTTCTTTTGCTTTGTTAACGATCTTTGCCGAACCGTCATCGATACGGTAATATTCCGCATCCATCTTGTGCTTGCTCAGGTCTTCTACCTCAATCGGACGAAACGTACCCAGCCCAGTATGCAAGGTCACTTCCGAAAAGCGAATGCCTTTGATCTCGCAACGCTTGATCAGTTCGCGGCTGAAGTGAAGACCGGCAGTAGGCGCTGCCACAGCACCTTCGTGCTTGGCATAAACGGTTTGGTAGCGTTCGCGGTCCTCATCGTCGGGTTTGCGCTTGATGTATTTCGGGAGCGGTGTTTCACCGTATTTGTCCAGCACCTGGCGAAACTCCTCATCGGTTCCTTCAAACAGAAACTTGATGGTACGGCCACGGCTGGTGGTATTGTCAATCACTTCGGCTACCAGTTCTTCTGTATCGCCAAAGTACAGTTTGTTACCTACGCGGATCTTTCTTGCGGGATCAACGATCACATCCCAAAGGCGGTGTTCTTTGTTCAATTCACGCAGGAGAAAAACCTCGATCTTGGCACCCGTCTTTTCTTTGCGGCCGTACATACGGGCAGCAAAAACACGGGTGTTGTTCACAGCAAACACATCCTTGTCGTCAAAATAATCAAGAATGTCGCGGAAATGTCTGTTCTCCATTTCACCCGTTTTGCGGTTAACCACCATCATACGGGCATCTTCACGTTTTTTGGCAGGATGTTGAGCGATAAGGTTCAGTGGCAGGTCGAACTTAAACTGTGAAAGCTTCATGGGCTTAATTTCATAAATTTTAGGCCAACTGACACAATCCGGAGAGCGGAGGGATAGGTTCGGTTCCAATCCCGGTCTTACGGCACCGAGGTTGGTCAATTCGCATATAAAAGCCGCAAAAGTAAGGGGATTTTGTTTTGCAGCGGTTAATTTTTTTCCAAAGCCTTTCGGTTCGCAAGCGCTTTGTCTTATCTTCAACGGGTGAATTATCAAGTAACCTGTTTATGAAGAACCTGCTCAGTGCCTGTTTGTGTATCGTGATTGCCCTCTCTTCGGCCTCTCAATCCTCCAGAATAAAAGCGGAAAAATACCCCAGCCTTCTTTGGGAGATCAGTGGGAAAGGGCTGAAAAAGCCATCCTACCTTTTTGGCACCATGCACGTGAGCAACAAAATGGTCTTTCATCTTTCCGACTCCTTTTACATCGGGATCAAAAACGCACAGGTCGTGGCGCTGGAAACCAATCCTGGTAACTGGCAGGAAGACTTTTCCAAATACGACCTTGAAGGCGAATCCATGCGCTACAACCTGGGTCGCTATTTCAACAGGGGAAATGGCAGCACGCCGCAGGATTATTTAACCATCAACAGCCTGCAGTTACAGCCGTTTGAAAAATGGATGGAAGCAGCGCTGTACAGCAGTCCATCCATCATCAACAATTTTTTATACCGCAACAATTCTGAAAGCGGAAGTGATTTTGAAGAAGACACCTATCTCGATCTGCACATTTACCAGGCTGGTCGCAAATTGGGAAAAAAAGTATGCGGTGTGGAAGATTTTCATGGCAGCATGAAGCTGGTAAAAGAAGCCTATGCCGATGCGGCCAAAGAAAGGAAAAAGGCCCGCAGCGTTGATTACGACGATGATTTTTCCTATGCCCGCATGGAAGAAGCCTACCGTACCGGCAACCTCGACCTGCTGGATACCATCAACAAAGTCAACAGCCAGTCGGTGGCCTTTGACGAAAAGTTTTTATACAAGCGTAATGATATACAGGCTGCGTCTATCGATTCGATCCTTCGATCCGGTGCAACGCTTTTTGCCGGCGTGGGTGCAGCCCACCTGCCCGGTGAAAGGGGGGTGATCGAATACCTCCGGCGGCAAGGTTATACCCTGCGGCCCATTCGCATGAAAGAACGCGACAGCCAGCACAAGGAAAGCATTGAGCGCATCCGGGTGCCGGTGCAGTTCACCACGCAAACCGCCGAAGACGGGGCGTATTCGGTAAAGGTGCCGGGTAAACTGTTTTCATTTGGCCGCAGCGGCGGGGCGCTGGACATGAAGCAGTACGCCGACATGACCAACGGCAGTTATTACATGGTGACACGCATTGCCACCAATGCCGCCATCATGGGTCTTTCGGAAACACAGGTACAGCGCAAACTTGACAGCGTGCTGTATGAAAATATTCCCGGTAAAATTCTTACGAAAAAAAGCATCGTTCGCAATGGGTATAAAGGTTACGATATTGCCAACCGTACCCGCCGTGGCGATCACCAGCGCTACCATATTTTCATCACGCCGTTTGACGTGTTGCTTTTTAAAATGAGCGGCAATGGCGATTATGTGCGGTTCGGAACCGAGGCCGAACAATTTTTTAATTCGATACAGCTCAAAGAACAAAAAACCGATTGGAAAGCCTGGAGCCCTGCCTATGGTGGTTTTGAAGCCGCCTTCCCGCACCTACCGGTTGTGCTGACGCTTGGCAACCGCGTTTTCGCGGCTTATGACAAGAGCAGTGGAACGGCCGTTGAAGTGGTGCGTACCGATGTGCACAACTACGAATTTGTAGAAGAAGATTCGTTTGACCTGCAACTGATGGAAGAAAGCTTTGCGGCTTCGGAAACCATTGCCCGCAACCTCTCGAAACAATGGACAGAGGTGGATGGTTACAAAGCACTGGATGCCCGGTACCGTTACAAGGACAGTTCAACGGCCCATGTGCGCTTTTTGGTGAAGGGACAACAGTATTATACGGTTATTGCGCATGCCAAAACGGAGAACCGCTGGATGAGCTATTTCCTGCGTTCGTTTCGCATCCGGTCATTTCAGTATGAAAGCGCTAAATCGTATACCGATACCTTGTTGAAGTTTAACGTGACATCACCTGTAGCACTGGAAAAAGATCGCAAACTGGTGATGTATCCCGAAGACGCTTATTACACCGAATCGGCAGATGACAGCCTGGTAAACAACGGCACCTACCTGAGCCGGGTTGTGGAAAGTGATTCGACGGGCGAAAAAGTATTTGTTTCCTACTACAAGCATTCGCCTTACTATTATAAAAAAGGCGGGGAGGAAGTCGAAGAGGAAGATGGCTTTGGCAAGGACTGGATGGTTCGCTGGCAAAAAAAAGACACGGTTAATGGCCTGGAAGTGCATACCTACGAGTTAGGAGGAAAGGGCAGCAGCCGGGTATTGCGCGGAAAAGAGATTGGTCGTGACGGCATGGGCTATAAACTGCTGACGCAGGGAGATACCCTCTCGGCACCCAGCGCTTTTGTTGCCTCTTTTTTCAACAGCTTTTCGCCGCAGGAAACCTTTGGTGATGTAGACGTCAACACCAAAAAAACAGCGCTTTTCTTTGCGCAATTTTTCAGTGAAGATTCCATAACCCACAGACGGGCGGTAAACAATAGTATGTCGGTGAAAATGGATGCTGCTGATTTTCCCTTGTTGAAAAGGAGCATCGAATCGCTCAACTGGAACGAAAAGGCTTACCTCGAAACAAAAAAGGCATTTATTGGAAAGCTGGCTTCCATGCCTTCCAAAGAAGCTGCCGATTACCTGAAGTCGCTTTATTTCATGGCCGGTGATACGGTGGAACTGCAGTTTACAGCCCTGGAAACCCTGCTGCGCCAGCGTACAGACTATGCCTACAACGTTTTTGGGCAGATTATGCAGAACGATCCGCCGGTATTTGAGTTTTCCGGTAGCAATGCAGGCTACAATGCTGGTGTCAACCGGGCATACGATACATACGGCGCAGACGATGATGATGACCTTGCCAACGGCGCTTTTATCGACAACCTTTCTGACAGCCTTCAGTTAACGGCGGGTATTTTCCCTTCGCTGCTGCCGCTGCTGAACATTGATGATTACGAAAGACCGGTGATGGCCATCCTGGGAAAGCTGGTGGACAGCAGCCTGGTTAGCCCCAAGGCCTATGAATCCTATTTGCCCAAACTTTTACTGGAAGCGCGGCAGGCCCTGAAAAAACAACTGATTCGCGAAAAAAGCCGGGCCATTGAAAAACTGAAAAAGGACGAGGTAACGGAAACCTATAACCGTTTTGAGCGGGACGATGAGGACATGGGTAATTACAAGCTCAGTCTTTATGCCACGCTGATGGTGCCGTTCAGGGACGAGTCGCCGCAGGTAAAACCTTTCCTGGAGCAGTTGCTGCAAAGCCGCGACAAAAAATTAAAATACAACACAGCTATGCTGCTGCTGCGCAACAGCATGGCTTTGCCTGATACCTTGCTGAGCTATTTTGCTTCGCTGGATGATTTCCGGTACCGGCTTTATACGGACCTGGTAAAGCTGGAGAAAGCAGCGTTGTTCCCAACTGCTTTCAAGTCGCAACGCCTGCATGCACAAAGCCGTCTCCTGGCTTATAAAACCTATGGCAAGCCCGATACCCTTGTTTACCTCGATCAGTTGCCGGTTCAATACAAAGGGAAAGAAGGAGTGGTCTATTTCTTCCGGTATAAAGAGAAAAAAGACGACAATGGCTGGAAGCTGGCAACAGCCGGTATCTATCCAAAAGACAGTGCAGTGATTGCATTCGACCTGGCAGGTTGGGATGAGGAAGAAAAGGCAGAACTTGACTTTACCGGCCTTACCGGGACTAAACTTTCAACGGACATAACGCAAAAAGAGCAATTGGAAAAGCTGTTGAAAAAGCTGCTGTACAGCAAGCGCTCCAGCGCCGCACAGTTTTACGAAGAAGATGATCGTTACAATAATGCTGACAATCTAACCATTCAGTACTAAAGCAACGTTCGTAAGCGCATCGAAAGACATTACGGTTTGCTCATTGCAAATTGCCTATTGCTTATTGCCAATGGCCGCATCAACCTTCGGTACGGCTGCCAGTAACGTTTTGGTATACTCGTTTTTCGGGTGGTTGTAGATCTGGTCTGCCGTTCCGCTTTCTACAATCGCGCCGGCTTTCATTACCAGGATCCTGTCGCACATATAGTGCACCACCGAAAGGTCGTGCGAAATAAACAGCAGGGTCAGGCCAAGGTCACGTTTAAGGTCGTTCAAAAGGTTCAGCACTTGTGCCTGCACACTGACATCCAGCGCCGATACCGATTCATCACAGACCAAAAAATCAGGGTTAAGGGAAAGGGCCCGTGCAATCACAATGCGCTGGCGCTGGCCACCCGAAAACTCGTGGGGATAACGGTTCATCATGGCAGGGGAGAGGCTGACCTGGTCGAGCAGTTGCGCCACTTTTTTTCGCCGGGCCGCACCCGAAGTTTCCAACCCGCTGACCAGCATTGGCTCCGCTATCGCATCACCGATGGTAAGCCTTGGGTTCAAAGAAGAATACGGGTCCTGGAAGATCAGTTGCACATCCTTGCGCAGCTTTTTTACGGCTGCTTTGGACAAGCGGGTAATATCAGTGCCCTTGTAAAGGATCTGTCCTGAACTGGGTTCAATCAATCGCAACAAGGTGCGGCCCAATGTTGTTTTGCCACAGCCGCTTTCGCCAACCAGTCCAAGGGATTCGTTTTTATAAATGGAAAAACTTACGTTGTCCACCGCCGTTACAAAACTTTTCGGCCGTCCAAAAAGCGATGTCTGGTTTGGGAATTTTACCGACAACTCATTCACGTTTATCACTGCCTCACTTTCCTTGTCTGCGTCCTTCGCCTGCCTACTGCCTACTGCGTACTGCCTACTGCCTACTGCTTCCCTATACCCTCCTTCCCCGGTTTTCAGATAGTCCGCCACCATCGGCAGGGGCTCGCCTTTTGGATGCAGGGCAGGCCTGCAGGCGATCAGTGCTTTTGTATAAGGGTGTTGCGCTTTGCGGAAAATGTCGGCGACGGACCCTGTTTCCACCAGCTTGCCTTTGTACAGGATCGCTACCCTGTCGGCAATGGAGGCCACTACACCCAGGTCATGCGTGATAAAAATTACGCCCATGTTTTGCTCCTGCTGCAATTCTTTTATCAGTTGAAGGATCGATTGCTGCACCGTGACATCCAGCGCTGTGGTAGGTTCATCGCATACCAGCAACGAAGGCTCACAACAAAGCGCCATCGCGATCATCACCCTTTGTTTTTGCCCGCCGCTCAACTGGTGTGGGTAGCGGGAAAACATTTTTTCGGGCATCGGCAGCTTAACCTTCTCAAACCAGTGAATGGTTTTTCGGCGGGCTTCTTCTTTTGTCAGCCGTTTGTGGAGGAGCAGGGCTTCCATCACCTGCGCACCGCAAGTGATCACGGGGTTCAGGGATGTCATGGGCTCCTGGAAGATCATGGCTATACTGGCGCCGCGAATTGCCTGCATTAGCGACCGTTGGACTTGCAAAAGGTCCACGGTCTTGCCTTCGCCTTCGGTGAAAAGAAGGCTGCCGGAAGAATAATGGGCCGGTGGCTGGGGGAGAAGTTGCAGGAGCGAAAGGGAGGTCACGGATTTTCCCGAGCCGCTTTCACCCACCAGGGCAAGGATCTCGCCCCGGTTCACCACGAGGTTGAGTGCATCCACGGCGCGGGTGGTGCCGCCTTCGGTCACAAAATCAATGCTCAGGTCCTGGATCTGCAGCAAGGGCTCCATGGTTTAGCGACAAGGTTTATCCAGCACCTTAATAGAAAGCACTTTGGCAGGCTTGGGATAATAAGCCATGCAAACGGCACAATCTTTATCCTTCTCGCCCAGTGTAAAATAAAATTCCTGTCCTTGCTGGATGGAATCGGGAAAACTGCACGGGCTACCAAGGGCGAACACGTTCCGGTATTGTTTGCCAGTGCTTTCATCCGTCCACGAGGCTTCAACAAGGGAGGTGTCGATGGGACCATCCAGGATAGCAATGGTATAATTGGAACATAGCGCTTTTACTTCCAATCGGCCCTTGTAACAGTTTGTGGCAGCCGGTATGCGGTTGCATTGTTGAAACAGGGCAGCGGCAGCAATCAGGGGTATGGCAAGGATCTTCATAAATAATCTCAGTTTTCAATTGCAAATTCTCTACTGTCAAAAGGCCAAAGCTAAGGGTTTCAACAACTTCGATTGAAACACTTACTAAAAACGCAGGTGCCTTACCGTTAGGCCGTTGTTGATCAGTTGTTTCAGTGAGTCGATACCGATCTTCAGGTGGCGCTCAACATATTGTTCGGTTACTTTCCGGTCGCTTTCTTCGGTCTTCACACCTTCCGGCGTCATGGGTTGGTCGCTTACCAGCAGCAAAGCACCGGTGGGTATTTTATTGGCAAAGCCTACAGTAAAAATGGTGGCGGTCTCCATATCAATGGCATAAGCCCTTACTTTTTGCAGGTAAGCTTTAAATTCTTCGTCATGCTCCCACACCCGGCGGTTGGTGGTGTAAACGGTGCCGGTCCAATAATCCACGCCGTAATCGCGAATGGTGGTGGAAATAGCTTTTTGCAGCGCAAACGCTGGCATGGCCGGAACTTCCGGGGGAAAATAGTCATCGGATGTACCCTCGCCGCGAATGGCAGCGATGGGTAGAATGAGGTCGCCGATCTTGTTGCGTTTTTTCAGGCCGCCGCATTTCCCCAGGAATAAAACGGCTTCGGGCTCGATGGCTGTAAGCAGGTCCATGACCGTTGCGGCTGTAGGACTGCCCATCCCAAAATTGATAATGGTAATGCCTTCGGCCGTGGCGCACTGCATAGGTTTGTCAAGTCCCACCACTTCCGCGCCATTGGCTTCGGCAAACATCCTTACATAGTTACTAAAGTTGGTAAGCAGGATGTATTTGCCAAAGCTGTTTAGCGGCTGCCCGGTATAGCGCGGCAGCCAGTTCTTTACGATATCATCTTTCGTCTTCATGACCACGAATTTAAGTATTAGGTTTGACGCATGATTGCAGTGCAGTTTCCGCCGGCGGATTTCAGGATGCAAAAAAGAGACGGCAAACCATTCATTTTTGATGGGGTACGAAAACGCTGGGTGCCGCTTACCGAAGAAGAATGGGTGCGGCAAAACATAATTGCCTACCTGGTTGGCGTGCTGCAATATCCAAAGGAAAGCATTGCCGTAGAAAAGGAAATTGTACTGAATGGGATGCCAAAGCGGTTTGATATGCTGGTGTACGACAAGACACATCAGCCCTGGATGATGATCGAATGCAAGGCACCGGCGGTTTCCCTCAGCGAAGCCGTTTTACAACAGGCCTTGCGGTATAACATGGTTTTGCCCGTCCGCTGGATACTGATCACGAACGGTGAAAATTCCATTGCCTGGCAAAAAGAGAATGCCACCCTTCATTTGGCTTCTTCACTTCCGGGATGGGGCGGGTAATTGCAGATTAGTTTTATAAAAGCAAGTCCGGGTAAGATTTTTTCAAAAAAATTTTTAGGCCGGCAATTGAGCAGCGCTATCGGCTAAATGGCATTCTTCGCCTGTGAACCTGGCAGTATTACCGGTCAGTTTTGTTTAGGAGGTAATTCTCGCTTTCTGCTAAGGATAAATCCTTAAATAGTTATCCACAAATGCTTGCAGTATAGGGAAACCCTTATTATGTTTGCACTCATCCGTAGTATTTGTTGAATGAACACCTGGTATTCTTCAAATCAACTGTATCACTATGAAAAAACTTTTACTCACTGCCATCGCTGTATACTGTGCGTTAGTTTCCTTTGCACAGGTTCCCATTTTATATTATGACTTTGAACCCAATGCTTCCCGAAGCAGTAGTGGTGAGGTTACGCCGGAATTTGGTGTGAACAACGGGAACAGCAACTTCTTACAAAAAGACCTGGCCGGATTTGGTTATACAAACGGCGCTGGCGCTTTATATGGTGGCAATGCCGGTCGAGCGGTTACGGCAGAGGGCTGGCCAGTTCTGAATTTTAACCCGGGTGCAAGCGCATCCCGGTATTTCCAGTTTACGGTAAACACACAGGGTTTTAGCAGCCTTAGTTTGAGTTTTGAGCACATGCGCGGCTTCTCCGGTCCCCAGGCCATTGGTGTTACGTATAGCATTGATGGTGTAAACTTTACTACCCTGCCTTCCAAGTCAACGGATCTTTCTTATACTTCCTATACAGAAGCCTTGCCGGCACAAGCAGAAAACAGGAGCGCAGTCACCATTCGTATTTACGGTTATTTTTCGGTGACAACAGTGGCTAATCTTTCCATTGATAATGTGGAGATTCTTGCGTCAACGATAACGGGTGTAAAAACGATCCCTGATCTTGATCATTTTGGTTTTTGTCTTACTTCCGGTAAAACGTACACGCCGACCATTAACGCCTTAACAATTGCTGGCAGTGGCGCCATTTGTACATTGAATAGCAAATTGAAATTAGGCACAACGCTCCGGGTTACAGACAAAGCCGTTTTTAGTTGTGGAACCAATGCTTCATTTCCGGGTAATGGTGGTACGGTGCGTATAGAGGATGCATCTGTTCTTCAGGTAAACTCTTTAAGCGCACAGGGTGGACTGAAAGCGACGCTGGGCAATAACAATGTTGTTTTCACCCCCTTGGCCATTTTAGAATTTGCCGGTGACGGCGAACAATACCTGGAAGGGATGACGGTGGTAGGAAATCTTTCCATCGATAACAACAAAGGGGTAAAACTGGTAGGCGAAGTGGTGGTAAACGGTAACCTGCTGTTGAACAAAGGAACCCTGGATGCAGGTACGTACAAATTAACGGTAAGCGGCAACCTGGTTGCCGATATCGGGAAAATAAACGCATCAAAAAATGAGATCGTACTGAATGGAACGAAGCTTCAAACCATTTCCAAAGGAACGTTTTTTGGCAACCTCAATAACCTGATGGTCAACAACGCTGCCGGTGTATCTGCCAGTACAGACCTCACCATTGCCGGGACATTGACCCTGGCCAATGGAACCTTAACGATCAACAACCACAGGCTGGTTTTAACGGGCGGATTAAACCGGTGGTCGGGGCAAGTCAATGCACTTAGCGGCACAGTTGTTTTCCAGGCTACGTATGGTCAGTCCCTGCCATCAGCTTTTTTCACCAACAGCACCATCTTTAATCTGGAAGCAAGAAACGGTTCCAACATAACCTTACAAGGGTCTCTGACCGTTACCAACAATTTGATCCTGGCATCCAGTCCGTTTTATGTGGGTAGCAATACGTTAACGCTGCTGGGCAGCCTGGAAAGAACTACCGGGCAATTAGAACTGGCTAATGGCAC
Source organism: Flavisolibacter longurius (assembly GCA_013327885.1). Classification (GTDB taxonomy): domain Bacteria; phylum Bacteroidota; class Bacteroidia; order Chitinophagales; family Chitinophagaceae; genus Flavisolibacter. The sequence goes on from JABUMY010000022.1 coordinate 10,876, forward strand.
CCTTGTTTTTGCCGGCACACAAACGCAAAACCTGCCGGCGGGAAGCGTGATTGGTTACAATGAGCCGGGATGCGGCACCATCAGTCGGCTGACGGTGAACAATGCAGCTGGCGTTACCATGCATTCCGGCCAGCTTATTTCCAGTGCGTTGAATTTGCAAAAAGGTCACCTGAACCTGAATGGGAACATGTTGTTTCTGAATGCGCCGGTTACAGGGACTGGTGTGTTACGGGGGTCTGCGGCTTCGGGTATAACCGTAAAAACAGGGCAGAATATCGGTACGCTGAATTTTGACCAAACAACAGACGGCACCACCAATGCCTTGTCGACAATGGATCTATTTTGGGGTACGGTTACATTGGGTTCTAAGCTAAATGTGTATACCGGTATTACCATGGAATGGGCAACGCTTGATTTGGCAGGTAAAAACCTGGTGCTTAAATCCAATGCAACCAAAACTGCCTATCTGGGCGAGGTAAAAGGAACGTTGACCGGTGAGACCAATGTGACAATAGAGCGGTTTTCCCCCGCCTGGGCAAACCGTCGCTACCGGGTGATGACAGTTCCTGTAACAGGGATAACGATCAACCAGGCCTGGCAGGAAGGAGTAAAATGGAACGGTGAGGGGTCGCCTCAATCCACAGGATTTGGTACCCTCATTACAGGGCAGTCCCAGGGCAACGCCACTAACGCTAACAAAAATGGTTTTGATTTTTGGACGGCGATTGCCGGCGGCTCTGCATCGGTACGGCAGTACGTTGCTGGTGCCAACAGTTCACAGGCAACCTGGCAACCCGTTGCGTCAACATTGGCACCAAATGCATTCGATCAGCACCAGGCCTACTTGTTATTTATTCGTGGCGACCGTACAGTCTATGCAGGTACATCTCCCGGTGCAGCTACAGTAAGAGGTAACGGTAAGCTGAAAAAAGGCAGTTTTACCATCCCCGTTGCAGCCAAACAAACACATACATTGATCGGTAATCCTTACGCAGCACCGCTGGACTTTAAGGCTGTGTACGATGCCAATAGCAATAAAATTCAACCCTATTTCTGGATATGGCAAGCCTCCTTGGGCACCGGTACCGGTGGCTATGTACTGGTACGGCCGGTATCTCCGGGAAGTACGCTGTACGAAGCCATCCCGGGCAACGGCTCAAAATCGGCTGCCAACCGGATCATTCACTCCGGCGAAGGCATTTTTGTGGTACCAGCCGCAGGTGCCTCTGCTTCAAACTCAATAACGATTCACGAGTCGCACAAAACTACCACCACACCCACAGTGTCGGTGTTCCGGCAGGCGGGTGCCGAAGAGCCGGCAAAGGTTTATGTCAACATGCTGACCGGTGGCACGGAAAATACCTTGCTGGATGGCGTTATGGCACAGTACACCGATAACGGAACTAGTGGCGGTGTAGGCAAAGCACAAAACAATACCGAAAACCTTTCTATCCTTAAAAACGGCAGTGATGTGATCATTACCTCCAATGTGGTAAGTACAACGCTGGATACCTTAAAATTACGCATGTGGAACACGGTTAACCGGTCGTATAAACTTGAATTGCGCAGCGAAAATTTTAGCGATCTTGGCGCCATGCCCGTGTTGGTGGATAGATTCCTGAATACAGAAACGCCGATTACGGATGGCAGCGTAGCAACTGTTTATGCTTTCACGGTTACATCGGATGCTGCTTCCAAAGACCAGCAGCGTTTTTACATTGCCTTTAAGGAAAACAAAACCTTGCCTTTGGTGATTACCAGCATAACAGCAGAAGTAAAAGCAGCCGAACAGATTGTGGTGAAATGGAGGGCTGCCGATGAATCTGGAATTCAGTCTTATCAATTGGAAAGGTCATTTGATGGGACTGCATTTCATCCGCTGGCCGCCTTGGCTGCCCGTTCCGGTGCAGGTGACCAGTCTTATGATTTTATAGATACAGAGGCAGCTTCTTTGAATTTTTACAGGGTGAAAATGACGGGAACAAACGGCAAGGTGAAATATTCCGATATTGTAAAAGCGGTGATTCATAAACCGGCAGAAGGGTTTACAGTCTATCCAAATCCGGTCACTGGTACATCGGTCAATCTCCGGTTTCAAAACAAGCAAAAAGGAGAATACACCTGGGTGCTTTACAACATGACAGGGCAGGTTGTTCTCTCCAGGGCTGTTCATCATACCGGGGGAAACACTACCCATAAGGTATCCTTGACAGAAGCGGTACGCCCAGGTAATTACAAACTTGAGATCAGGAACGAGAAGGGCGTTAACGAATACGTCAGCGTCAGTGTGCTGAAATAAAGTAAGTTCTCCCTAAGAAGAAGAGCATAAAAGGAGCCGAAGGCAATTGATCGCGGCTCCTTTTATTTTTAGCGACAGGCTTTGCAAACCGGTCATATTTCTGCTATATTTGAACACAAATCTCCGGGAATGAGGCAAGGGAAGAAATATCGTATGTTGTTTGGTTTCGGCCTGGCAATAATGCTGTGTAGCGTGCAAGCGGTACAGGCACAGGATGATCCCCCACCGCCATCTACCTGTCTTCCCGGAGACCCTGATTACGATCCCCGCTTATGTGTGCCAATTGATGGCGGACTGGCTTTTTTATTGATGGCAGGTGTAGGTTATGGTGTCTTAAAAAACCGGTCCACTAACCGCAAAGAACAAAACGAGCCCTCCACGCCAACCGATATATGATCTGGGTTTATTCGGCCAACCTTTTACAGTAAACTTTACTTTGGTTTTAAGGAGAGATGCCATATTGTTACAGATAAACTCCTTTCCTGCAACATGCTGGTGGAAATTTGTTGCATTACAGATACCGAAAGGGCACTGTTATTTACTCCGCTAAATTGTTCATATTCCGATGGCCCAGGAGTTCGGATGAAAAATAAACCAATAAATAATTAATTATATATAAATTCGTTTTTGTGCTTCTGTTCTTGTCTCTTGCACACAATGCCGATATCCCGGTATTCAGAATAACCTGCTGACCCTTTTGATACAATGAGAATGTTCTGACGATCAAGTCTTGGTATTACTGCTTATTCTTATTCCAGTTCCCTACGGATAACCATTGGCTAACCACCAGTAAGCAACCAAACAAACCAAACCAAACCAAACCACTGCCAGTCATGAAACTGCCTGCTTATCCACTTCTACTAATTGTAGCCTGTGCTGCAATGCCATCGGTTTCAACATCAGCCCAACAAAACATCACTGTTCTCAACACACCAGTCATACAGGACTTCAATGCATTGCCGGCAACCGGGAATGCTCTATTCGCTACCGGTGGGATATTTGCAGAGGGATGGTCTTTCCTGGAAAACGGAACCAATAAAAATGACCTTTACCAGGCAGGATCAGGTACTTCCGCCACCGGTGATACCTATAGTTTTGGTGCTTCGGGAATGACAGACAGGGGTTTTGGTTTCCTGCAATCGGGCAGCCTGGGTTCAATTCCGGGGTATAAATTTCAGAACAATACCGGGCAGGTGATTTCGTCGATGGTGGTAGGGTATACCGGTGAACTATGGCGACTGAGTGCGGCTCCGGACGGGTTGACCTTTTCTTATCAAGTAGGCGATGTTGCTTTGGACGAGGCACTGGGTTGGAGAACCGTGACGGCGCTGAATTTTATCACGCCGGTTACCGGCACCGGCGCTGTGGATGGAAACAGTGGTGTCAACCGCATAGTGCTAAACCCGGTTTTGATCACAGGCCTTTCATTACCGCCGGGTGCCGTGGTCACGTTTCGTTGGGTGGATGCCACCCTGTCCAACTCTGCTGCCATGGCTATCGATGATTTTAGCCTGGTCTTGATACCTGCTTTTACCGGGTATTTTAGAAGCCGCGGCAACGGCAGCTGGAATGAGCCGGCTACTTGGGAAAACAGCCTGGATGGCAACACCTGGACTGCTGCCAGTAATGTAGTTCCATGCAGTGAGGCCGCAGGCACAACCCTGCTGACAGGGCATGCTGTATCTGTAACAGATGACCTGGTCGCAGCAAAAATCACTGTGCAACCGGGTGGTAAGCTGGCTTGGACAGGCGGGAAGTTTTCACTCGAAGACACACCGGGCGACGACCTGGTTCTACAGGGAACGGGCAGCGAATGGGAGATGGCAGCGAACGTTATACCCGTTTTGGCGGGAACTGCTTCTGTCCGCGTAGGGTCGGGTGCCATTTTAAAATTGGCAGGCAATAACAACCTGCTGGCTTTTCACGGTAATCCCTACACGTATGCGGATAAAGCAATTTTTGAGTACAGTCACACAACCGCTCCAATTATCGCCGGCCCTTTTTTTAGTTCCCAGGAAAATGGCGCCATACCTGTTTTTCGTTACAATTCACCGCTTACAACCGCAATTGGCAACAGCAGCGCCACAACCATCAACGGAAGTGTGGAGGTGGCTGCCGGACGGACCTTTAACCTGAATGGTGTCAGTGGGCCACTCATTATCCGCAATGGAATCGCGGGAGATGGCAATTTGAGTTCGGGAGCAGTCATTCAGCTAACAGGCAGTACGGCCATACTGGGCGGAGCAGGCACGCTAAATTCAAATCTTTCTATACTGCAGGGCTGCACCACAACCTTAATATCCAATAGAGTGGTATCCAATAACAGGACATTGTCTGTAAGTGGAATTTTGGATGCGGGTACACGGCAACTGCGCACATCATCAGGTACAGCGACGTTGAATATAAATAGTACGGGTACGGTCAGGACGGCAAATGCAGCAGGGTTGATTGCCGAAACGGGCTCCTTAAAAACAGGAAATTTTTCGCTAAGTCTTGCGCCGGGTTCCACGGTCGAATACAATGCACCGGGAAACCAGGACCTGACGGTTACAAATATACCGGCTTATCAAAACCTGGTTATCTCCGGTACAGGAATAAAAACGGCACAAAGCGGTGGTAACCTAATTGTGCAAGGGGCCTGCAGGATCGAATCCGGCGCCACCTTCGCCCTTTCCGGCAATGCAGCGGAAAACCTCTACCTGAACAACAATGCTTTGCTACAGGTATTGCCCGGTGGCACCTTCGACAACGGTGGTGAAAGCAGTATCACATCTTCCAGCGGCACACCTTCCATTAGCATCGCTGGTACATTTATAACAAGAGACAGGCAGGGATTTATTGGCACCGGCGCCGCCATTCCAACCATTAACCCACAACTCCTGGCCGGTTCGTTGATAGACTTCGGCTGTGCCGGCGACCAATCCATCCAGGCTACGCTGACCTACGAAAATCTTTCCTGCAGTGGGACAGGCATCAAAACACCATCCAATGCAATAGCGGTCAACGGCACAATTTACACAAGTGGTGCTGCGGTGCTAGATGGTACGTCTCATACCATCGGTGGAACAACCACCAACCTGGTTATGAAACAGAGCAGCCGGCTGATAGTTGGAAGCACCGGTACCCAGCCTGCGATGGGTGGCATGTATACCTTGTCACCAGGAACAGCGATCGAATTTGCCAATAACAACCTTACCACCGCCACCATGCGACAGGGAAACCCTGTGATTCAATATGCAAATGTTGAAATAGCCGGCAACAATGTAACCGCACCCTTGTCAGGCATCACCCTGCAAGCCGGTGCTACCCTGCAAGTAAAAAGCGGTGGGACCCTGAAATTGTCATCGGTAAATGGTTTGTATGCAACCGCAAACGCGGCTGTGCTGAGTCTAAATAACCCGGCTATAGACCTGCAGCCCGGTTCAACGGTGGAATATAACGGGGCGGCACAAACGATTACTACAGCCTTTCCCTATAGCAGCCTCACGATCGCCGGTTCAGGTAACAAAACGGCGCTTGCCGCACCAATAATCAATCAACGGTGCACCCGAAGCGGCACTGCAGAATGGGCAGGGGCCAGTCCGGTCTATGCAGCAGGAGCTTCATTGGTTTACGCAGATGGCGAGGCAAGCAGAACCTATACACCAGGTTTGGAATGGCCGGTAGCATCGCCACCCCAAAATATCACGGTGAATTTAACGGGCACGGGTTCACCTTTAGTAAGGCTGGCAACGAACCGGCAGGTTGCAGGAAATCTTACCCTGGCAGCCGGTGCACTAAGTCTCGAAGGTTTTCACCTGGAGGTGACGGGCAGCATTATGGGCAATGGCACCTTAAACGGTTCGGAAACGTCAGCCCTTACCCTGCATGGAGGCGTATCGAACCTCCAGTTTACGCAGGTAGCAGATGGCACATCCAACGCTCTAGGAAATCTGGTGATCAGGAGCGGAAACATAACACTTGGCAACAAGCTGCAACTCTATAACGTGTTGGACCTGGCTGGCGGCACGCTTGATCTTGCGGATAAAAACCTGGTACTAAAGTCTGGCCCAACCCAAACCGCCCGGGTGACGGAGCGAAAAGGAATTTTGCTCGGCGCTACCCGGGTCACGGTAGAACGGTTTGTCAAGGGTGCTTTCAACCGTCGCTGGCGATTGCTGACGGCACCGGTAAGCGCCACCACCATCAACGAGGCTTGGCAGGAAGGTCGCACCTGGAATGGGGGAGGACCCGACAACCTTTCTCCCGGCTATGGCACCCTCATCACGGGGCAGGAGCAAGGTTCGGCAGCAGCCGCTAATGCAAAAGGTTTTGACTTTTGGCCTGGGATCGCCAGTGGCCAAGCTTCCATCCGCAGGTACCTGGGCAGCAGCAATTTTACAGCGGCTTCCTGGCAGCCACTTCCTTCCACATTCACAGCAGGTTTTACCTACGGCGAAGCCTACCTGTTGTTTGTCCGGGGCGATCGTTCGGTTACCTCGGTAGGCGGTGGAACAGTGTTAAGGGCAACAGGGGCTTTAAAGGAAAATTTCGAGTATACGATTCCAATCAATCCATCGCAATCGCATACGGTAATCGGCAATCCATTTGCGTCACCCCTCCACTTCAGGAAGATCTATGAAGAGAACAACAACAATATCAAGCCTTATTTCTGGATCTGGCAGGCAGGTTTGTCTTCTACTGGCGGCTATGCCCTGGTAAGGCCCGAATGGGAAGGAAGTACAACTTATGAAGTGATTCCCTATGGTGGCGGGGCTTTCACTGCAGAACCGGTGATCAGCTCCGGTGAAGGATTTTTTGTCGTGCCCTCCGGCCTGCCATCAGCAACCAACATCAATATCAGGCAAGCCCACAAAGCGGCTGAAAGTTCCACCATTTCCGTGCTGCGGCAAACGGGTGAGGCGCCGCCAAAACTTTATATGAATCTTCATTCAACGCAGAATAGTTCAACAACCTTGCTCGACGGTATCATGTTACAATTTGGTAAACCCGGTGAAAGAGGAAATCAGGATGCCATTGCCAAAGCTGTAAACAATGGTGAAAATCTTTCGGTTTTTAGTGCAGGGAAAGACTGGTTACTTTCGGAAGCGGATTTGCCAGCACCGGGAACGGAGATCCAGCTTCGCCTATGGAACACCACCGAACGAGCTTACACATTACAGCTTCACAGCCGTGATTTCAATTGGCCGGGAGGGGCTATCTGGCTTTGGGACAGGTACATCGATAAAAGGATTCCGCTTACCTTGGGCAATGCGGTGACCGATCACCTGTTCACCATTACGTCTGATCCATCTTCCCGCGACCCGTTTCGCTTTCGGCTCATTTTTGAGGGACCTGTGAACATTCCTTTGCCCCTCCGTTTGGTAAACTTTTCGGTCAGGGAAAAAGCCGAAGGATTGAACCTGGAATGGAAAATGGAAGGCGAAGAAGACCAGGCCACTTACGAACTGGAACGGTCAGCAACAGGGTTGGCTTTCCAAAAATTGGCTACAATCAAGGCAAAGCAGGATACAGGTACCAACGGGTACGAATTTTTGGACCGGCAACCTTTACAAAAGGCAACATATCGCCTGAAGATCTTACACCAGAGCGGGAAAGTGGAATATTCCCCGGCACTACATTATGAAAAGCGTACAGGGAGCGAACCGTCATTTGTGTATGCCAACCCGGTACGGGGCGGAAACATCCATCTGCGGGTCAATAACTTGTCCGGGGGATTGTACACCTTAACCTTGTATTCGGGTGATGGAAAAAAATGCTGGCAGCAAAAACGGGAGCACAGCGGTGGCACTACAGATTGGTCCATAGACCTTGGCCAAAGCTTGCCGGCCGCGCTTTACAAGCTGGTGATAACGTCGTCGTCCGGGAAAACAACAACCCTGCCGGTACAGGTATTGCGGTAACTTATCGGAATTAAAAGTGAACACGGCAAGGGCTACAATACAGCGCTTTCCGTATACCTGTTATGGCTGAATCAGTTCCTTTCATTTTAGCAAAGTGCAATTTCTTCCGTCTTTGTGAGGCAACCACATGCGATGGACAAGGCTATGCCCTTTATTTGATTGACAATGTCTTGTGAATGAGCCTTTTTGAATCTATTTGGAAAAACACATCTTTCTTCCCACGAAAGGGACAAATAATCTGGCGACGGCAATGCATAAACGCAAATTTTACCCCATCTTTTCATACGCGTAAGGGCGTGCGTGCATCACAAGTGGAAAAACTTTTGGTACGTATCAGCGATTTTCCTACTTTAAAGATTATCTTGCGCCCAAATCCAAACCTGTCAAACTGCTGCTTTCCAATCCCTCTGATCATTAACCCCCTTTCCAATTTTCTTTTAAAGCCCTTCTGAAAACTGTCACTTTTCCGCAAGCTTACGCAAGCCTGGAGGTAATGGTTTTATCCCTTTCCTGGAAAAGCTTTTTATGAAATGACACTTTAGGTGTTAAATACAAAACATGAAAAGGGGCAAAATTAATAACGGAAGTATCCATAGGTTAATTAGACCAGAATATAAATGGACTTGCTTTTCACAAAGTGCAGCAAATTCAGCTGTGCATACTTATCCTGCCAATTTTTCCCAACCATTAACCAGCGCTTTATGAAGACAATTTTACCTAGAGGTAATTTTCAGATAGTATTGTTCACTGTTTTTTGTTTGTTAGGTGTTAACGTAGCGATTGGACAGACAAGTCTAACATTTACCTCATCAAATCCTTTTACTGTACCTGCAGGAGTTACAACAATTAATGTGCAGGCGTGGGGAGGAGGGGGTGCCGGAGGAAGGGCCAACACAAATGGGAACAATTTTGCAACTGGGGGTGGTGGTGGTGGTGGCGCTTTCGCAAGAAAAATATTGACCGTTACTCCAAATACCGTCTATAATGTTACAGTAGCTAGTGCAAAAATATCTTCTACAATTTCAAATGCATCAATCGATAACAATGGAAATCCATCTGTTTTTTCGCTTGGTGGAACTGAGCTTGTGAAAGCTATGGGAGGAACAGGTGGTACAGGATTTACAGCAAATGGAGGTGGGAATGGTGCAGGGGGTAATGGTTCTGTTGCAGGAAGTATCGGTGATGTTGGATTTATATTCAATGGTGGTAACGGCGGAACAGGAAACAATTCAATATCAGGAGCTGGAGGCGGTGGAGCAGGTTCAACTGGTGTGGGTGGAAATGCAAATGCAGGAGTCGCTGGCGTGGGCAGAACAATTGGCGGAGGTGACGGTGCAAGTGGCGTGGCTGTAGAAGATGCTGTTGGTAACACTGGTTCTACTTTTGGTGGTGGGGGATCAGGTGCAAGAGTTAAAGGCAATCAAAATAAAGCTGGTGGAACAGGTGCCGCAGGCCAAATTATCGTGTATTACTATTATTTAAATAGCGCAGTAACTTCAAGTAGTATCTGCAATGGAAACCCGGCAACAATTTCGATATCATCAAACGCTATTCCCACCTCATTGCCAAATGGCACATTTACAATCAGCTACAGTTTAAGCGGAGCGAATTCAGGGACCGGCACAGCCAACATGACCATTTCAAATGGATCGGGCGCAGGTACATTCAACACCATTCCACTGGCAAATGCGGGTTCTACTACTTTGACGATCACAAACATCTCCAATGGAACTATTTCGATGGCTCCATCGGGCAGCACAACGGCTACGATCACAACAAGTACACAACCGGCATCCGGCACCTTGACAAAAACGCCAAACACAACATCGGTTTGCAGTGGTAGTAGCGTTTCGGCTACCGCTACAGCCGGTACAGGTGGTACAGGTACGGTAGCTGATGTGTTGGAATACCGTTATGACGGGGGAAGCTGGCAGTCTTATACCTCTGGTACTATTCTTTCCACTGCTGGTCATACCAGTGTGGATATCCGTACGTATCGCACCGCCTCCGGTACGGGTTGTACGCAATCTATACCGAACATGGCCAGTTGGGTGGTGAATGCGCGGCCGACGGTTAGCATTGGAAAAAGTGAAACTTCGGGAACAACGAACAATGATGGCATTATCTGTACAGGAAGTTCAGTTACGCTGACGGGCAATGGCAGCGGCACGCTGGCCCCCTATTCGTATTCCTGGGTAACCGGTGCAACTACAATTGCTTCCACTCAATCGGTGCCTGTTTCGCCAACATCAAACACAGACTACCTGGTAACAGTCACTGACGGCAATGGCTGTACCAATACCGAAACCTTTACCGTTGAGGTCAACTCCCTGCCCACACCCGGCATCGCGGTAGCCGAAACTTCCGGCACCACCAACAATGATGGAACCATCTGCACCAGCGATGCTGCAACGCTGACTGCCAGCGGTGGTACTTCCTATGCCTGGAACACGGGTGCCACAGGCGCTGTTCTCAGCAACCTGACGCCTGGAGCAACCACTTCCTACACCGTCACTGTAACAAACGTCAATGGCTGTTCGGCCACCGCCAGCAAAACAATAACCGTAAACCCATTGCCAATAGTACCCATTATCACCGGCACATCATCTGTTTGTATTGGCGGTACAACGACTTTAATGAATAGTGTGTCAGGTTCATGGACTAGTCTGAATACATCCATTGCTACAATAGACAATAATTCTGGTGAGGTAACCGGTGTAGCACCAGGAAGCACAACGATCCAATTTGCTGTAACCGATAACAATGGCTGTACCAACAACAGAACCACAACTGTTACAGTAAACGCTCTGCCAACGTTAACAAGCGTTTCCTCAAGTACTATAGCCTTATGTTCAGGTACTGGTGCCACAATTACATTAAATGGTTTGTTGCCAAACACCACCCAAACGATTGATTACACAATTCCGGGAGAGGGTACACTTACAACAACAGTAACGTCCAACGGTTCAGGTGTTGCAAGTTTTACAACAATTGGGTTGAACGCCTCCAACAGCGGGGCACAATTAACCATTACAGGCATTACACGCAATGATGTAACACCCAGTTGTTCTATACTGCCATCAAATGCTGGAACGACACTTCCAACCGTTACACCGATTGACCTGGTTGCACCTGTTATAGACAAACCTGCTGGTATTGATGTAGCAACCCTTTGTGCAGGACAAACATTAACTGTCGATATTACAACACCTGGCTCTGGAGGTACAACCAATCCGCAGGATGAATATCGTTATTCTACTGATGGGGGAGCAAACTGGTCTGCCTGGAGTACAACTGTTCCTAGTTTTGCAGCCGTTACCGGTACAAACAGCATTCAAGCGAGAAGAACGGCCGCTGACGGAACTTGTACCGCATCTGGTACGAATAGCAAAAGTTGGGTCGTGACTGCACAACCTTCTGCCGGTTCACTTTCACCAGCCGTACAGGATGCTTGTTTGAACACGGTGGCGCAAATTCTGACAGTAAACCCGTCTGGTGGTTCCGGAAACTTCTCTTATCAGTGGTACGCAAACACAACAAATTCCAACACAGGTGGAAATCTTATAAATGGAGAAACAAATTCTACTTACACACCGCCAACCGTCTCGGTAGGAACAATATACTATTACGCTGTAGTAACGAATACGGGAACAGGATGTAATGCAGCAACATCTGCTACTGCCTCTGTTTCGGTAGATGCCCAACCTGTGTCCGGTACGATAGCAAAAAGTGCAAGTGTAAACACAACATCGGTTTGCAGTGGTAGTAGCGTTTCGGCTACCGCTACAGCCGGTACAGGGACTGGAACGGATTTGTTGGAATACAGCTTTGATGACAGCGGTATCTGGTCAACCTACACAGCAGGCGCAAATCTCTCTACAGCCGGGCATACAAAAGTTGAAATCCGCACATACAGAAGCGCTGCTGGTACAAACTGTACATCCTCCACACCAGTATCAGTTAGTTGGGTGGTGAATGCGCGGCCGACAGTTAGCATTGGAAAAAGTGAAACTTCGGGAACAACGAACAATGATGGCATTATCTGTACAGGAAGTTCAGTTACGCTGACGGGCAATGGCAGCGGCACGCTGGCCCCCTATTCGTATTCCTGGGTAACCGGTGCAACTACAATTGCTTCCACTCAATCGGTGCCTGTTTCGCCAACATCAAACACAGACTACCTGGTAACAGTCACTGACGGCAATGGCTGTACCAATACCGAAACCTTTACCGTTGAGGTCAACTCCCTGCCCACACCCGGCATCGCGGTAGCCGAAACTTCCGGCACCACCAACAATGATGGAACCATCTGCACCAGCGATGCTGCAACGCTGACTGCCAGCGGTGGTACTTCCTATGCCTGGAACACGGGTGCCACGGGCGCTGTTCTCAGCAACCTGACGCCTGGGGCAACCACTTCCTACACCGTCACTGTAACAAACGTCAATGGCTGTTCGGCCACCGCCAGCAAAACAATAACCGTAAACCCATTGCCAATAGTAACATTTATTGTAGCCCCTGGAACATCCACTTGTATTGGCACCAGTGTTACCTATACCACGCAGGCAGGCCAATCCAATTATAATTGGATCTTACCTACTCCGGCATCTGCCTATACCATAACGGGTGGTGGTTTAAACACCAACTCTATAACAGTACAGTGGAATACGGTAAACAACAAAATGGTAATAGTTGGGTATAAAAATAGTGATGGCTGTACAGCGACAAGTTCAGGCGCAACTGTGCTTGTAAATCCATTGCCAACAATTTCAACAAGCGGTGCAATGACGCCTCTTTGTGAGAGTACAGCAGGACAAACAACGACGCTTTCTTATACCGCAACAAGTAACAGTCCAACTTCCTACAGCATCGACTGGAATGCCGCAGCGAACAGTGCGGGCCTTACTGATCAGGGAAGCACAAACTTTTCCTTCGCAGGGGGAGGAGGCAACATCAACACCATCTTAGTTTCGGCCAATACGCAACCCGGTTCCTATGCGGGTATAATGACCATCACCAATGCAAATGGCTGTACGGCAACACAAGCCGTTTCGCTGGTGGTAACTCCAACGAATACCGTGGGTGCGGCTTCAGCAACGCCGACACTTTGTATCAGCACAGCCTTAACACCAATAACACATAGCACCACTGGTGCTACAGGCATTGGCACGCCTGCTGGCCTGCCAGCGGGTGTTACTGCAGGTTTTGCTTCAAATACCATCACAATCTTGGGTACGCCTACTGTAAACGGCACATTTAACTATTCAATTCCGCTAACTGGCGGTTGCGGCTTGATCAGTGCTACCGGAACTATTACTGTTACATCCGCATCAATAGGTGGAACCATTGCACAACCCGTTACAACAGTATGTGCAAATGCAGCGGGTGGAACGCTGACCTTAAGTGGGCATAATGGCTCAATTGTAAGGTGGGAATCTTCTACCAATGGCGGAACATCATGGACACAGATAGCAAATACGACAACTTCCCAAACCTATTCAACAACGGTAACAACATTGTACCGGGTCTTCATCCAAAATGGAGTTTGCAGTGGCGTGTATTCAAGCAATGCTGTTGTCAGTGTAATTCCTACTTACACACCAACGGCTACAGCTACCCCTGCGGCTATTTGTGTTGGTCAATCTGCGATGCTTTCAGCAACGGCAGGTTTTACCACGGGTTGGGGAAATATTGATGGTACCTTTAACCAGGCGAATCCTGACGGTTGGCAGGTTACAGAAAATGGTTCGCATATAAATTTTCCTGCGAACGCAAACAATGCAGTGACTAACCCTTGGAGTGAATCTAACGGTCCAAAAACTCTGAATGGGGTCATCTATAACAACCTTCAAACCAATGGTAAATTCGCCGTTGCCTCTGGTGTTGTTTCAACTTTTTTAGAAACACCGGTCTTTAACACGATTGGAATGGGTTCTGCTTTGTTGCAGTTTTATCAGGCCTATAATTTTAATGCGGGAACAATTGGAAAAATTGAAATTTCAACAAACGGAGGGGCGTCCTATAATCATACATTAATTACATACAATGGTGCACAAAATCCAAATTTGGGAAATCCAACTAATAGTTGGGTGTTAACAAACTTGGATTTATCAAGTTATTTAGGACTGACGAATTTGCGGATACGCTTTAATTTTCAGGGAGTGAATGGGCCCACGATAAGTAATTGGGCAATAGACGGAATGACCCTTCCAGGATCACTTCCCACGATCACATACGCATGGATGCCCACAACAGGGTTGACACCAACAGCAGGTCAGACTGTGACGGCTTCTCCCACAACAACGACAACATATACATTAACAACTACAGTTGGTGGTTGTCCGGGTGGAAGCAATCCGGTAACTGTCACGGTGAACCCCTTGCCAACGGCTACCGTCGCGGTGAATGCAACGGCAGCTTGCCAGAATGGTAGCTCCAACGCTGTTACCTTTACCGGTGCAGATGGCACAGCACCATATACCTTTACCTATAATGTCAACAATGGTGCAAACCAAACGGTAACTACAACAAGTGGAAACAGTATAACCATCCAACATCCCACAGGAACGGCAGGTGCCTTTACATACAACCTTGTCAGCGTAAGGGATGGTTCCTCAACGCAATGTGCACAACCGCAAACGGGCACGGTCACTATCAATGTTTACAGGCCAGTCCTCATCGCCAATACAGCTCCCCTGCCTCCGCAGTGCTGGGGCAGCAAGGTCACACTTACCTTTATGGCAACCGGCGACATAACAGGATACCAGTGGTATAAAAATAACCAGCCCATAATCGGCGCCACCTCCAATTCCTATGTCATCAATGCAATGGCTCCCGCTGATGCAGGGGACTATTACCTGCTAATAAAGGGTACATCACCCTGCCTTGACGCAACCTCAGGCACCATCAACCTCACAACCTATGCTACAGATATGACGGTGTGGACATCCGGAGCAAATACGGACGAATGGCATGATGACTTGAACTGGACTTGTAAGATACCCAATTTGTACAGGGATGCATTGGTACCTGTTGTTCCAAACAACAAATATCCTCATATCGATGGTACTTCTGGATTGGTAGGACAAACAAGAAACCTGACAATTGACGCCAATACGTCGGTAACACTGGATGGCCTTTTGCAGATGGCCGGAACCGTTACCAACAACGGAATATTAGACGCCTACCTGAATGGACCAGCCAGCAAAGGCATGCTGGAATTTGTTTCCAACATTAATTTTAGCGCCTATCCAAACAATACCCTGGATCCAAAATCACTGACAGGTACGGGTGCAACAGAGACGCAGCACCTGAAGATCAGCAATACGGTCACCTTTGCCAAACTGGTTGATGTTTACGGGCAGTTATCCTTCGGCGGCAGCAACAAATCACTGGCCACCGGCGACAAGCTTACATTGAAATCCGTGTCCTCTACCGTTAGTGCCATGGTCATGGACAGAACGAACGGCATTGGTGTTGAACAAAACAATACCATCAGCGGGCAGGTTACGGTAGAGCGGTTTATCGATGGCGCCCTTGGACGAAAATGGCGCCTGGTGACCGCCCCGGTGAAAGGTATCAATATCAACCAGGCCTGGCAAGAGGGCATGACCAGTAACAATGGCGCACATAAATTGACAATTTCTGGCACCGCAGTCACACCAATACCGAAATACGGGACGCTGATCACCGGTGGTGGGCTGGCAGACCAGACGCCAAGGTTCACCACCGCGGCGGCCGCCAATGCAGCCGGCTTTGATTTCTGGGACGCCATTGCTTTAGCCCAGTCTTCTCTTCGGTATTATGCCGGCAATGCCGATTGGACCGCTGCCATTTGGCAACCGGTAGCTTCTACCATTGCAAATAATTTTAATGCAAACCAGGCCTACCTCCTATTTGTCAGGGGCGACCGTTCCATTACCTCCGCCAGCGGCGGCACCACCTTGCGGCCAAAAGGATTGCTGAAAGAAGAGTTCAGCCACGACGTGCCCGTAAATGCCGGGAATTCTCATACCCTTGTAGGCAACCCTTATGCAGCGCCATTGGATTTCCACAAGATGTACAGCGATGCCAAACTGGGAAATAAAACGACGATCCAGCCTTACTTCTGGATTTGGCAGGCTTCACTCACCGCTTCTTTTGGCGGCTATGCCATCATAAGGCCACAATCGCCTGGAGACGATAACTACGAAATGGTGCCGGATGCCAGTATGACGGGAGGACCTCCCGTACCACCGGTTATCAGTTCCGGGCAGGGATTTTTTGTGGTTCCCCTTCCGAACGTTACCAATCCAAAGATCACCATCAACCAAACCCACAAGGCCCTCGCCAACTCTACAGTGTCCGTATTCCGGCAATTGGGTGAAAAGCCGAAAAAGCTGTTTGTCAATGTGTATGCCCCGGCAAGGGGCGGCAGAGAAGACATCCTGCTTGATGGCGTACTAGCGGAATTTAGTCCCGGCAGCAAGCCACAGGGGTTGACAAAAGCCCTCCAGGCAGGGGAGAACCTTTCCGTGCAGCTGAAGGGGAGCGATTATATCGTATCCACAACCGATTTGCCGCGTATGGGCGACACGGTTCACCTGCGGTTATGGAACACGGCCCCGGGAGCCTATAAACTGCGGGTTCGCAGCGCCAATTTTACAGCGCCGGGACTGGCAGCGATCCTGGTCGACAAATTCCTGCAGAAGGAAACCCCGCTAAGCCTGGGTGATGCCTTTACGGAGTACAGTTTCAACCGGAGCGGCCAGGCTGCCTCCGGCGATGAGAAGCGCTTCGTCATCGTCTTCCGGTCGGCACCGTTACCGGTGGTTACCCTGGAAGCAGCAGAAAAACGGGCCGGCGTTCAGTTGCAGTGGCAGGTGCCGGAAGAAGTGAATGTGGCCCGCTATGAACTGGAAAGGTCCACCGATGGAACAACCTTTGCAACCATCAGCACCACGCTTTCACAGGCAAGTGCTGCGCCAAAGCAATACACCCATTTCGATAAGGAGCCATTCATGCAGGTGCACTACCGCGTAAAACTGACCGGTGTCTCCGGGGCGACAGTTTATTCCAATACGGTTACGGTTAACCTGGTGCAGCCATCCGGTTTCACGGTTTATCCCAACCCGGTACTTGGCCGAACAGCCAATCTCCGGTTTACCACAAAACCCGAAGGACGGTACAACCTGCAGCTATTTGCACCCGGGGGCCAACAGGTGGCGAGCCAGGTGATTCAGCACATGGGCGGAACCGCAACCTACGAATTGCAGGTAGGCAACCTGGCAAGCGGTACCTACACGGCTGAAATTCACCACCCGGGTGGCTGGAAAGAAAAAATAAAACTGGTGATCACGCATTAAAGCAAACAATACCAACTGCAGGCGGCAGGCCGGAAGGGGAAAGCAAACCCTTCGCCTGCCGCCTTATCTTTTATAACACGGACGATGGACCTTAAAGGAACATAGCGATATGCCTATACGCTAAGCATCAATTCAAAAAAAGAGGCCCATTTCATTTGTCTGGACAGCTATTGTAGGGACATGCTCCTGGCATGTCCTATAGTAATAAAAATAACCTATCACGATAACGAACCTGCGAATACCTGATGAAAATTAATCACTTCAATCTGAAAATAACAGGGCAGTAGAAGATGCAAAACCGGTTAACAAGGGTTTCAAAATCTTGCCAATCGTAAAAAGGCACAACCATCGATTTTAAATTTCAACCGGGCTTTACCGCTCAACTAAGGGTTTTCACCGAAAAGGACCTAGGGGTACTTGCAAGGAAAAATAATCGGCTTTATCTTGCCCCCGAATTCAATCCTGCGGATAACCATACACAATATTCCTTCGAATGACGCCATATCCACCTTCCTGTAAAAAGCCTTACCGGAAACGACTACCTTGCAATTCAATTTCATTGTTTTGTGTAGGGAGCAAGTTTCACTGATCTCCTGCGGACAACCAATCATTAGATGACTGCACCACCAGTGCCAAATTCTACCTTATGAAGCAGCGTTATTCTGTTGTCCAAAACTTAGGCAGGCTCATTTTTTCAGGCAATTACGTATCGTCGGGTAAAGGTAGCAAACAGGTTGTAGCCCTAGCCATCACTATATTCTGTATGCTGCAGGGCACTCTGGCCCAAAATGCAACAGTCACCTGGCCGTTGACAGCCAATGCGAATGCAACAGTTCCGGCTGGATTGACAGCCGCAATGACAAAAGGGAATGGGTTGACAAATGGTGGATATGGAACGAATGGCTATACGATAAAGGATGCCATTACAAATTCTTTGAACAATGCAAAAACAGCAAACGATTATATTCAGTTTTCCGTAACAGTAAACGCCACCAATACATTTTCAATTTCTGGTCTGGTCCTCAAAACCCTTGTCCCAGCAAACCAGGCCAATGCCCGTTTCCAGGTACAGTATTCTTTTTCCAGCAATTTTGCCGCACCGGCCAATATCGGTACGGAGACCACGCCGGCAGCAGCCATAACAACTACCACCTTTAATCCGTCAAACCTTCAGGTACCCGCAGGAAGTACCATCTATATACGCATCTTTACTTGGGGGCTTTCTGCAACAAACACCGATTTTACAATCAAGGATGTTCAGGTACTGGGCAGCGTTTGTCCTTCAGTAGCCATTACCTACCCGGCACCTGGTGCCTATTGTAAAACCCCCGGCGCAACGGCAATGCCTACCCGCACCGGCCCTACAGGTGGTGTGTACACAGCACCAGCAGGCCTGGTGATCAACAGTTCAACCGGTGTGATCGACGTAGCAGCAAGCGTCGCCGGTACCTATACCGTTTCCTATACGGTCGCGGGTGGTTCCGGTTGTGGCAACCTGGTGGCAACAAAATCGGTGGTGATCAATAACCTGCCCACGGCCTTTACCCTCACAGGACCCGACGGTGCCACCGGCTCATTTTGCACCAACGGTACCCCGGCAACCTTCACCCTGAGTGGGTCAGAGGAAGGCGTGACCTACACTTTCACAGCCATTAACCCCGGCGGCAATACCCCTCCCGGGCAAAACTTTTCAGTGGAAGGCGTAGGGGGTACACTTGAATTTGTACAAACACCCGATGGCAAATGGAGTTACAAAGTAATTGGCGAGGACACCGAAACCGGCTGTTCCAATACCATGGAAGGTCTGCTCACCGCCGTCGACGGCCCAAAGGTCACCAGCCAGCCCGAACCAATAAAAACCGTTTGTTCCGGGTCTACGGTTGCCTTGACCGTTGCAGTGAGCAATGCCAATTCCCTTGCCTGGGAAGTGAGCCCCAATGGCGTTACCGGGTGGACGCCGCTCAATGCTGGTGGACAGTATGCCATCACCAAAAACGGGAACAACTCCACTACCTTAACCATCAGCAATGTAACGGTGGGTCTCAATGGCTACCGCTACCGTACGGTGTTCGGCGGCCCTGCTGCCTGCCCCATCAACTACAGTAACGGTACCACCCTGAGTGTATCCGCCATTCCCGAAGTGACGGCCCAACCGGTTTCCAAAGCGGTATGTCTGAACAGCACCTTCCAGGTTTCAGTAGCTGCCTTGCACGCTACTTCCTACCAGTGGTATAAAAACGGAACCTTGCTCACAGGCGAAACAGCACCAACACTGACCCGCAACTTCACATCAACCGCTGATGCAGGCGCTTATTATGTAATGATCTATGGTACTTGTGGTTCCAAACGCTCAAACGACGCTAACATTTCCGCCAATACCAACCCGGCATCGACCACCTGGCTCGGACCCACGGCGTCAACAACGCCGGCCAACGGTACCGCTTGGGAATTTGCACCCAACTGGACCTGCGGCGTACCCACGCGAACAAAAGACGCCATCATCCCGGCCGATGTATTGGACGGCTACCCAACCATCAAGGCCACCATCACTGGCGAAGTGCGTAACCTCACAATTCAATCCGGTGTGTTTGGCGGCTTCCTGAACGTGGAAGGAAAATTACAATTGTTCGGTACCGTTACCAACACCGGTGTTTTCGAAGCAGGCAACGGAACCATCGAATACAGCGGCACCACCGTACAATCAATCAGCGCCAACACCTTTGCCAACAACACCGTGAAAAACCTGGTCATCAGTAACAACGTAACGCTCAACGGACCGCTCGACCTTACAGGCACCCTTTCCTTTGGAGCAGTGAACAGCAAAACATTTACCACCAACGATCACCTGGCCCTGAAATCATCAGCAGCCGCCACGGCAAGAGTAGCCGATATCACCAACAACGGTGTCAACGCAGGAAATAGCATTACTGGCAATGTATCCGTAGAGCGCTTTATCCCTGCCCATAGCAGCCGTCGCTGGCGCCTGGTCACCGCACCGGTAAAAGGCGTGAGCATCAACAAGGCCTGGCAGGAAGGCCGCACCTGGAACGGCAGCGGGGCATCAGAAGCGCAGGGTTACGGAACCCTCATTACCGGCCAGGCCCAGGGTACCCCTGAAAAGGCCAACGCAGCCGGCTTCGATTTCTGGACGGCGATAGCAGGCGGTGGCGCATCGGTCCGCAAATACGTAGGTTCATCCTCTGCGTCCAGCAACATTGATGCGGCATTTTTTCCAATCGACAATACAACAACAGCCAGCTTCACAAGCCACGAGGCCTACCTCTTGTTTGTACGGGGCGACCGTACCATCTCTTCCGGGTCGGCTGTAGGCAGCGCCACGTTGCGGGCCAAAGGACCGCTGAAGCAGGAAACAACGTATACCATCCCGGTTGCCACAACACAAAGCCACACCCTTATCGGGAACCCTTACGCATCGCCCATCAACTTCCGGAAGCTCTATACCGACAACAGCTCCAAGATCCAGCCTTATTATTGGACATGGCAGGCTGGCCTGGGCTCCGGCGTGGGCGGTTATGTGCTGATGTTTCCCAATGGCGAAGGTGGATGGGAGCCCGTTCCCGCCACGAGTGGCGCCGGAACAACCGAGCCGGTAATTGCTTCCGGTGAAGGCTTTTTTGTGGTGCCGGCAGCAGGGGCCACAACCGGCAACACCATACAATTGAAAGAAGTTCACAAAGACGGCAACAAGCCCTCGATTTCAACTTTCCGGCAAGCCGATGCCGCACCGGCCAAGGTCCGTATCAACCTCTTTACTTCTATCAACGGTCAGCAAGTGCTGCTCGATGGCGTTCAGGCCCGGTTCAGCGAGTCTGAAAAGACCGCCATGCAAAAAGCGGTCAACGGCGGTGAGAACCTGTCGATATACAAAAACAGCAAGGACCTGATCGTTGCGGGTGACGCACTTCCCGCGGCGGGCGATTCCATTCAGCTCCGTTTCTGGAACCTGGCGGTTCGAAAATACACACTGGAACTGGCAGGCAATCGTTTTCCTGCCGGCACAGCTGCTGTTCTGTACGACCGCCACCTGGCAAAAGAAACACCCATACAGTTGGCTGCCGAAGGACTGGTATACGAATTCGCCGTGACCGCTGACGCCGGCAGCAAGGCCGCCCAGCGCTTTGTGATCCGCTTTCAAAAGGCGCAGGTCCTCCCGGTGACCCTCCTTTCATTCACCGCGAAAGAAGAAAGCAACAGCACGGTAGGCATCGAATGGAAAGTGACGGGTGAGAACAATATCAAAGACTACACGGTAGAACACAGCACCGATGGAAGCATCTACAAACCCCTGCAAACCGTGCTGCCAACTGGCCAGGCAACAGATCAGGTTTACGGTACGACGCATGGCCAACCCGCATCGGTCAACCACTACCGTCTGAAAATAACCGAAGCAACAGGCTCGATTCGCTATTCCGGTGTGGCTACGGTACGACTGGATCTGAAAGAAGGCGCAACAACGGTTTACCCCAATCCGGTACGCGGCAGCAAAGCCTTTATTAAATTGAGCAACAAGCCGGCCGGCAACTACAGCCTGGCGATCTATAACCCGGCCGGTCAGCAGGTGCTGGCAACGGTGCTGGTGCACGGCGGCGGAACAGCAGCCCTGTCCCTGCCCCTCAACAGCAACTGGGCAGAAGGCATCTATACGGTTAGGCTGACCAACAGCAAGGGTGGGGTAGAAACAATCTCCCTTCACTTGGCAAAATAGGCACGGGCATTTCGCTGCCACGGACTTTCTCTTCAATAGACCCCGAAGGGGGGCCCCTGTCAATAGCCCCGGGTGAAACCCGGGGTAAGGAAAGAAGAGAAGTGACCACGACCCCGTAGGGGTCGACCATCAGAGTGAAAGAATCGAATAATTCAACGCTATCAGTAAAAAGGACTTTTGTCCCTGGCGCTGGGTGAAAGCCGGCGGTTAAAAAGCCAATCGTCTGTGGCATGCTCGCAGCGCTGGGAGGGGGCTACCAAAAGAGAAAAAAACAAGCGGAAAGAAATCGCTTTTCCTAAACAAGCAACATCCGGTCCTCAAAACCCTTCCAACAGAACCGCTTGTTTAACAGGCCGCAAAGAGGAGAGAGGGGGCCATTCAGCCCCTCCACACCCTGTCAGCGGGCATTGGCCGAAAAATAGTTTTCTTCTTGTGCAAACACCCTATTTTTAAGTATTGGTTTTACACCCTGCTAAGGGGAAACGCCGTTACGGAATCATCTTTGCCTATGTCTGAACCAGTACGAATGTTGGCTGCTTGCGGTTGGGTTACCCTGGTCTCCCTCTGCCTTTTTGCCTGCAGGTCCGCCAAGCCAGTTTCCTACTTTCAGACCATAACCCGCGACACCCTTTTGCAAAACACCGTTACCCAAAATTTTGACCTGAAAATAAAACCGGGCGACCAACTGGTTATTACCATTGCCAGCGCTTCACCGGAATTGTCAACTCTTTTTAACACCGCCCCGGGTGGCGAAGCGGGAACAGGGGGCTACCTGGTCGACAAAGAAGGCAACATTACGCTGTACAAATTGGGCGATGTCAAAGTTGCTGGCTTAACCCGTACCGAATTAAAAACAAAGCTTTTAAAAGACCTGTCACCCTACCTGAAAGACCCCGTGGTCACCGTTCGTTTTGCCAACCACCGCGTCACGGTACTGGGCGAAGTGGGCAACCCCGGTGTCATCAACCTTACCGGTGAAGGCATCACCCTGCTGGAAGCCATCGGCCAAAGCGGCGACCTCACGGAGAACGGCAAACGCGACAGGATCCTGGTCATTCGTCAGGCGGAAGAAGGAAAGGAGTTCCGGCACCTGAACCTGCTCGACCATTCTGTTTTCACATCGCCGTATTTTTACCTTCGGAACGAGGATGTGGTTTATGTGGAGCCGGAGGAGAAAAAGGAGACCCCAAAGACCCAGCAGACGATCTCGTATATAATAACGGGTATTTCTATTTTATCACTGATCATCAGTCGTATCCGCTAACCATGAACGAGCAGACAAACAAAGGCCAGGGCGACCAGTTCTTCAAGGAACGGACGGAGACCAACATGATCATCCAGTTGATCCACCGCTACCTACCCTTCTGGCCCCTCTTTCTCATTACGGTGAGCATGTCCATGAGTGTGGCCTATGTCTACCTGCGTTCCCAGCCCCGCATCTACATGGCCTACGGCCGGGTGCTGCTCAAAGATCCCAACCGCGGCGGCTCCGAATCCAAGGTTTTGGATGCCCTCAACATCTTCGGCGAGAAAAAGATTGTCGAGAACGAGATCGTGGTGCTCCGCTCTTCCAGTGTCATGCAGGAAGTGGTACGCCGGCTCAACCTCTACGCCAGCATCCACAGCAAAGGGCGGGTGCGCACCGAAGAGTTATACGGCCCGGAAGCCCCGGTTAACTTTGTTGCCCTCAACGAAGATTCGATCAACGGGGGCGGACAGCACTTTTTTTCAGTCGATTGGGACAAGAATGCCATCATTCTGAATGAAAAAGCCTATCCCATCGGTGGACTAATTACCATGGCGGGCACCACCTACCGCATCGAGCCAACGCCAGGCTATAACAAATTTGCCATCAACGGCAAGAACTTTTACGTGATTTTCAACAGCGTGGAAGGGGCAGCCGGTGGGCTTGCCGGCGCCGTCAGCGCTTCGCCCATCTCCACCCAGTCTACGGTGCTCGACGTAAAAATGCAGACCCTCGTACCGGCCAAGGGCCGTGATGTGTTGAATACCCTTTTCAAGGTCTACAACGAATTCACCATTGAAGACAAAAACCAGATGGCGGCCAAAACACTGGCCTTTATCGAAGATCGCCTGGCCATGGTGATCGGCCAGCTCGACAGTGTGGAGCGTGACGTACGGGATTACAAAACAAGCAACAATATTTATGATTTGGGTTCCCAGGCGCAATCCTACCTGGGTAACGTCCAAAGCTTCGACCTCAAAAAAGGCGAGATCGATGTGCAGCTGGAAGTACTGGCCTCCGTGTCCGACTATATCAACAGCCGGGGCGGCCAGCGCAGCACCCTGCCTTCACTTTTGCTGGTCAACGATCCTACCTTGGCGGGCCTCTTACCCCGTTTGTACGAAGCAGAGGCGGCCTTGGAAAAAGCGCTGTTGGTCGGTGGGGTCCAAAGCGACCCTGTGGTAACGGCAGAAGAAACGGTAAGCCGGCTAAAAGAAACCATCCGCGACAACATCACCACCATCCGCTCCAACCTCCTTACGGCCCGCAACGCCATCAATGCACGCATCAGCGAAAGCAACAGCCTGCTGAAGGCCGTACCGCAGAAAGAGATCGGCCTGGTCAACATCAGCCGCCAGCAGGCCATCAAAAACAACATCTTTACCTACCTCCTGCAAAAGCGGGAAGAAACGGCCCTCAACTCGGCCTCCACCATCGCCGATCTGCGGGTGATCGAAAGAGCCTCCTCGGGTGGGCCCATCAGCCCCATTCCAAAAAACTATTACATCACCGGCTTGCTGGTGGGTGTTCTCTTGGCAGCCGGCTTTATCGCCATGCGGGAGCAGCTAAACCGCAAGGTCCTCTTCCGCCAGGAGATCGAAGCCCGGGTAAGCATCCCCGTAATTGCTGAACTCCTGCAACTACACAACACAGCGCCTATCGTGGTACGCGACGGCAAACGCTCCGCCATTGCAGAACAGTTTCGCTCCCTGCGCACCAACCTGGCCTTTATGGGCATTTCCGAAGGTGCCAACGCCGTACTGCTTACCTCCAGCGTGTCCGGCGAAGGCAAAAGCTTTACCGCCATCAACCTGGCCATCTCCTTTACCCTGACCGGCAAAAAGGTGGCCCTCATGGAGGTCGACCTCCGCAAGCCCAAGATCAGCAAACACCTGGGCATCGACCGTTCTCCTGGCATCACCAACTATGTCATCGGCCAGGCCAACCTGGAAGAAATAACCAAACCAACGGAATTTCAAAACCTTTTTGTCATCCCGGCCGGTACCATCCCGCCCAACCCTTCCGAGTTGTTGCTGCGGGAACGTTTTGCCCAACTGATGAAGGAAGTAAAAGAGTCCTTTGATTATGTCATCATCGATACGGCGCCCATCGGGCCGGTAACCGACGCCTTCCTCCTGAAAGATTTTGCCGACGTGACCATCTACATGATCCGCCACGACGTAACACCCAAGGTCTACCTGAAATTGATCAACGATATGTACAAACAGGAAAAGTTCAACAACCTCACCATTGTGTTCAATGGGCTCAAGCGGCGGGGCTTTTCTTACTACGGCAGCGGCTATGGCGATGACGGGTACAACTATGGCTATGGCTATGGTTACGGCTATGGTTATGGCTACGGTTACGGCTATGGGAACAGCGGCTACTACCTCGACGACAAACCAAAGAAGGGATCCATTCGCACCTTCCGCAGATCCATTGTGAAAAAGCTGCGTTCATTTAAGCTTTGGTAATCTTGGGGAGGATGAGTTAGTAGGTTAGTAGGTTAATAGGTTATTGGGTGAGAAGTGATTGGGCAATGAGTGATAGAGAGGAGGTCGGTCAATAGGCAATAGGTGACAGCAGTAGCCGGTATTGAAAGAGGTAGATGCCGATTGAAAAATGAAAGCACAAACCGGGCAAAATGAACAGCCATCCCCTGCCTGGAGGGGGAAATAAAGGAGAGTAGAGAAATAAAACGGCCGGGTTGGGTTTGGATCTTTGTTTAGGAACAAACAATTTCCAAAACCTGCAGAAAGCTTCGCCAGGCAGGCACTGACCATTTTTAACGGTTCTGTCTGAGTTCTGTCAGTCAGTCTGAGCTCGCCGAAGACTGTAAATTGAATTCAACGATACCGGGGTTTCAAAACCTGGTTTGAGAATTGAAAAATCTGGTGTGTTACCAGGATAAAATAAACACGAAGCAGGACCGTTCTCAACAACCTGTCCGGAACCTGTTTCACATCTGGTGCTTGCAGTTTACGTGCCACATCAGTTGATTTGTGTGAGCGTTCAGTGTCGGGAATTGTTTCACGTTTAACGTTTTGCGTTTGACTTGAAAGGACTCACCATTGACCACTCACCACTCACCAAATGCCTTCAGGAACACAAACGGGTGTAACTGAGGGACAGCGAAGCTTTGCCATGTCAGAAGAAAACAAACACTGGTACGCCGTCTACACCCTCCCGCGGTGGGAAAAAAAAGTAGCCCGTATACTCGAGCAAAGGGGCATCGGGGTCTACTGCCCACTCAACAAAGTGCTCCGCCAATGGAGCGACCGGAAAAAGCAGGTCCTTGAGCCCCTGTTCAAAGGCTACGTATTTGTCCAGGTAAGCGAAAGCGAAAAATGGAGGGTAAAAGAAACCCACGGCATTCTAAACTACGTCTACTGGAACGGCAAACCCGGCATCATCCGCGACGATGAAATTGAAACCATCCGGCATTTCCTGGACGGCTTCACCGATGTGGAAGTGGAGGAATACAGCCTGGGCGTCGACACCCGCGTCAGGATCAAAGGCGGCATCCTCATGAACTACCAGGGTACCATCGTTGAGGTCACGGGAAACCGGGCCTCCGTCCTCATCGAATCCATGGGCATCCGCCTCTCCGCCATTTTCGAAAAAAAGAACCTCGAGCCAATTTGAACCACGAAGACAGGAAGGCACAAGGAAGCACAAAGAATATTTTATGATTAGTTAAATGGCAGATAACCTATCGATATACACCGAGGCTTTGGCCAAAGAAATCGTGGATGTTGCTTTTACGATTCACAAAAAACTAGGACCCGGTTTACTGGAGTCTGTTTACGAGAAATGTTTTTGCCACGCTTTACAAAAGCGGGAGATTGATTTTGTCAGGCAACAGGCTGTACCCATTCATTTTGATGAGTTGGTGATCGATGAGGGTTTGAGACTTGATATTCTCGTCAACAATGAAATCATCATTGAGTTAAAAGCACAGGAAAATTATCACCCGGTATGGGAAGCACAACTTCTGAGTTATTTACGCTTAAGCAAAAAGCGATTGGGTTTCCTGATAAACTTTAATGTTCCCTTGATGAAGAATGGTATCAAACGCATGATTCTTTAAAAATGTTTTGTGACCCTTTGTGCCATCGCGCCTTTGTGGTTCAAACCCATGTGTAGAATAGCAGGCATAGCATCCCCTTCGCTTTCCCTCGCGGAAATGCAGCACGCCGTGGCCGCCATGTGCCACGTGCAGCGCCATGGAGGTCCTGATGGCGAAGGCTTGTTTACGGATGATAGGGCCGGCGTGGTGCTCGGGCACCGCCGGCTGGCACTCATCGACCTAGCAGCTACCGGCCACCAGCCCATGCAGAACGCCGGGGGCCGGTTTACCATCACCTACAACGGTGAGCTCTATAATTTCCGGGAGCTGAAAGCGGAATTGGAAGGGGAAGGTTTTGTCTTCCGTTCCACCAGCGACACCGAAGTGGTCCTGGCTGCCTTTGCCACCTGGGGCCCAGCCGCCTTTGCCCGGTTCAACGGCATGTTTGCCTTTGCGCTTTTCGACAAGGGTACGGGCCTGCTTTACCTCGTTCGCGATGGCATGGGCATCAAACCGCTCTATTACCACCACTCTCGCAAAGGGATTGTTTTTGCCTCCGAAGTCAGGGCCTTTTACCAGTTGCCCCATCCGCCGGATGAGCATCCCCACTGGCCCGTGTATTTTATGGCCTATGGACACCTGCCCGAGCCGGTAACAACGCTTAAAAATGTGTTGCCGCTGGCAAAAGGCACAGCGCTTTGTTACAACACCCTTACCGGGAGTATTACGACCGAAAAATTCGATACCCGCAATTTTATCGAAAAAGAAGAATCCCGCGAAAAGGCCCTCGGGCAGGTAGCGGCCGGCCTGCGGGCTGCCGTAAGCCGCCACCTGCTGGCCGATGCGCCCATCGGCGTATTGCTCAGCGGCGGTGTCGATTCTTCCATCATCGCCCTGGCAGCAGCCGAAAAAAAGGGCGGCGAGTTAAACACCCTGTCCATCAACTTCAGGGAAAAAGCTTATTCCGAAAAGGCCTTCCAGGAAAAAGTGCAGGGGCTGATCGGCTCCCGCCACCACCAGTACCGCCTTACCGAGCAGGAGTTTCATTACCACCTGCCCGATGTGCTGGAAGCGGCCGACCTGCCCTGTTCCGACGGCATCAACACCTGGTTCATCTCCCGCTTTGCAGCACAGCACGGCATCAAGGCCGTGCTCTCCGGGCTGGGTGGCGACGAGCTCTTTGGCGGCTATCCCTCGTTCAGGCGCATGCGCAGCGCCACCTGGTTGCAGGGGCTTTCCGGCGCAGGGCTCCGTTCGATGCGCTATGCCCGCGACAAAAAACTCCGCCGCCTGGCTTACCTGAGCCTGCCGGGAGTGGCCGGGCAATACCTTTTTTTACGCGGCCATTTCAGCCCGCCCACAATTGCCCGCTACCTCGAAATGGCCGAAGAAGAGGTCTGGCAACTTTTGGAAAACGAACCCCGCCTGCCGGGCAACAACCACCTCACCCTGGCCAACCAGGCAAGCTGGATGGAGCTCAACCTCTACATGCAAAACCAGTTGCTCCGCGACACCGATGTCATGAGCATGGCCCATGGCGTGGAAGTACGGGTTCCCCTGCTCGACAAAGAATTTATGAAGACGGCCATGCACATCCGCTCGGCTGTAAAATACAGCGGCCCCAATGCCAAAGGCTTGCTGGTGGATGCCTTCCGCAATCACCTACCCCGAGAGGTTTGGGACCGCAAAAAAATGGGTTTTTCCTTCCCCTTCACCGAATGGATGAAGGGTGACGAATGGGTCCGATCACGGCTATCAGGCGGAAGCCGTACCGCCGTGAACCTGATGAAGCAATTCGACCGGGGCGGACTGCACTGGTCCGGCCTCATGTGCCTCCTGGTTTTACGCACACACCATTATGCAAAGCCACGTACTTTTCTTAACGCTTAACGTCTTTTCCGCCACGGGTGGCATCGAAAAGGTTTCCCGCCTGGCGGGCAAAGCCCTTCATGAGCTGTGCAGCGAAAAGGGGGGAAGCCTGCAGGTCTTTTCCATGTACGATGGACAAAACGAGGACTGCGCGGCTTATTTCCCGCCCACCGCCTTTCGCGGCTTCGGGGGACGGCGAGCAGCCTTCGTGGTGCAAAGCATACAGGAAGGGCGCAAAGCGGCCCTGGTCATCCTCAGCCATGTCAACCTGCTCTCCGTGGGCTACGCCATCAAACAGCTGTCACCGGCCACAAAGCTGGTACTCCTGGCACACGGCATCGAGGTCTGGCAGCCTTTCCCAGCCTGGAAACGCCGCATGCTCCGGGCCTGCGACAGGATACTGCCCGTCAGCAAGTTTACTCGCGACAAAATGAAAAGCCTCTACGGGCTGCAAAAGGGAAAGCTCCGTGTGGTGAACAACTGCCTCGACCCCCTCTTACCGCCGCCGGCAGGGGGGCGATCGGCCAGGCTGGTGGAAAAATACGGGTTAAAGCCAGGCAGCAAACTGGTATTGACGCTGACCCGCCTTTCGCACAAGGACTGGTACAAGGGCTACGACGATGTGTTGATGGCCATGAAAAGCTTGAAAAAGGAGCACCCCGGCCTGCGCTACATGCTCATCGGCACCTATGAAGGGGACGAAAAAGCCCGCCTCGACCGCCTGATTTCCCAGCAGGGCCTGGAAGAGGTCGTGATCTTCACCGGTTATGTTCCCGACAACGAGCTGGCCGAACATTTTTCCGTGGCCGACTGTTACATAATGCCCAGCCGCAAGGAAGGTTTCGGGATTGTGTTCGTGGAAGCACTTTATTACGGCCTGCCCGTTATCGCCGGTAGCATCGATGGCTCTGTGGATGCCCTCGCAGGTGGTAGTATGGGGGTCTTGGTAGACCCCGACAACCCGGTGGAGATTCGCACGGCCCTGCAAAGGGTACTGAGCAGGGGCGTCGGCAACCAGCCTTCAACCGCCGAGGTCTTGGCCCGTTTCGGTTACCCGGTCTACAAACAGGCCCTCTGGCAAGCCATCCGCCCTTTCCTGCAGGCTGAAAACGGGGCCACCGGCAAAAACGGCTCACAGGAAAGACCCACTGCCGAAACAGTAAAAAACATAGAAAAAGAAGAAGCCACATAACCTGCGGTAGCCACTAACGCTCCCAAAAGGAAACCTCCCCTCCTTGGAGGGAGAAAAAAAGAAAACCAGCGAATATAAACGACCAGGGGTGGATTCAACGACAAACCACAAACTACAAACCACAAACTTTCTTACGACCGTGAAAGCCGTCACCGAAATACCGGAACAAAATGAAACCCTTCGCCTGCAATCCTTATCGGGAGGCTTACTCTTAGAAACTCCGGAGAAAGAGGAAGACTGGGATCTCGTCATCGAGCCCAAAGGCAATCTTTTTGCCCTCAACCTGAAAGAGCTCTGGCAGTACCGCGACCTGCTCCTCTTGCTGGTGAAACGCGACCTGGCGGCCCAGTACAAGCAAACCATTTTAGGACCGGCCTGGCACTTTATCCAGCCCATTTTTACCACGGCTATTTTCCTGCTCCTGTTTACCGGGCTGGCACAATTTCCTACTGACGGCATTCACCCGGTCCTGTTTTACATGAGCGGCATCACCATTTGGAACTATTTCAGTTCCTGTTTTATGGCCACCTCCAATGCTTTTGTGGCCAATGCCGGCATCTTCGGCAAGGTCTGGTTCCCGCGGCTGATCATGCCCCTGAGCTCCGTCGTCAGTAACCTGGCCCGCTTTGGCATCCAGGCCCTCCTGCTGCTGGGAGTTATGATTAGTTTTGGCATGAGGGGAGAAGGTTTTCACCTGGGATGGAGCTGGCTCCTGGTTCCCGTTTTGGTGATGATGATGGCCGGCATGGGCCTGGGGCTGGGTATTATCATTTCGGCCCTCACCACCAAGTACCGCGACCTCCATGTGCTGCTGGGTTTTGCCGTGCAGTTGCTCATGTACACAACACCCATCGCCTATCCTGTTTCGTTTTTACAAACAAAGACTTATGCAAGCTGGATTGCCTGGAACCCCCTTTCGCCGGTGGTCGAAGGGTTCAGATATGCGTTGTTTGGAACGGATAATTTTGGCTTGGCGTCATTGGGCTACAGTTTTGGTGTAATGACAATTTTGCTATTGACAGGCGTGCTACTCTTCAATAGGGTAGAGCGAACGTTTATGGATACCGTTTAAAAACGGATAGGAAAAATTAGGCTTCAAATTAAATATCCGCCCCAATGATTCCCGTTACCAAACCCTACCTGCCTTCAAGAGAAAACTTTGACCGGTATATCGACGGCATCTGGAGCCGCAACTGGATCACCAACCACGGACCACTGGCCAGTGAGCTGGAACTGCAGCTAAAGGAATACCTCGGCCTGCCTCACCTGCTCTTTCTCTGCAACGGTACCATTGCCTTGCAGGTAGCCATCAAGGCCCTGGAATTGAAAGGAGAGGTGATCACTACGCCGTTCTCTTACGTGGCTACGACTTCCTCCCTTGTGTGGGAAGGTTGCCGGCCAGTGTTTGTGGACATAGAGCCCGACACTTTTACCATCGACCCCCAAAAGATAGAAGCGGCCATTACGCCGGACACGTCGGCCATCCTGGCCACCCATGTCTTTGGCAATCCCTGCGACATTAGTGCCATTGAGTCCATTGCAGCCAAACACAACCTGAAAGTTGTTTACGATGCCGCCCATTGTTTTGGCACCTTGTACCAGGGGCAATCGGTATATGGCTATGGTCATATTAGTACTGCGTCCTTCCATGCCACCAAAATATTCCATACAGGTGAGGGTGGCGCTGTGTTCACACAGGACCCGGCCCTCCTGAAAAAAATGGCACTCCTGCGCAACTTTGGCCATGAATCACCGGTTGCTTTTGCCGGCGTTGGCATCAACGGCAAAAGCAGCGAGCTCCACGCCGCCATGGGGCTGAGTGTGTTGCCGCATGTAAAGGCAATTTTAGAGAAGTACGAACAACTCAGTGAAAGATATAGCCGCCAACTGCAAAACCTGGAAGTGGAGCGGCAAGCCATTCGCCAAAACACTACCTATAACAATGCTTATTACCCGGTGGTGTTTCCGTCCGAGGACCGGTTGTTACGGAGTATCGAAGAGCTGAATAAATACGGTGTTTTTCCACGGCGTTATTTTTATCCTTCGTTGGATACCCTGGACTATGTAGGAGAACAGTGCTGCCCCGTCTCCCGGTCGGTGGCGCAAAGGGTGCTCTGCCTGCCGCTTTTTTATGCCCTTTCTTTTGAAGAAATTGATCTGATTGCCCGCTTGCTGTTGCGGGTGCAAAACTATCCGTTATGATCATTGCCGGCGCCGGCGGGCATGCCCGCGAGATTTTCATGTTGCTTTCGAAAGAGGAAAAAAGCAACGTATACTTTTTTGATAATGTAACTGCTTCGGTTCCGGAAAAGATCGGCGGGGTTACGGTCCTTCGGTCGGAAAGGGAAGCAAGGCTTTCTTTAGAACAGGATCCACGGTTTATTGTTGGTACCGGCAACCCTGCGGTGCGGAAAAAACTATTTGAATTATTTGCTGCCTGGGGGGGAGAACCTTTTACATTTCGATCTTCTACGGCAATTATTAGCGAACTGGAAACCGTTATCGGTGAAGGTGCCAATATCATGCACGATGTTTTCATCAGCAGCCATGTTAAAATGGGCAAAGGCTGTTTGATCAATACAAGAGCAAACCTGCACCACGACGTGGTGATGGGTGATTTTTGTGAGATAGCACCGGCCGCCCTTTTGCTGGGGCAGGTCCGAATCGGCAACAACGTATTTATTGGGGCTGGCGCCATTCTGTTACCGGGAATTGAAGTAGCTGATGGAGCGGTAATTGGTGCAGGTGCCGTAGTGACAAAACATATTATCTCTGATCGAACGGTAAAAGGTGTACCGGCTGTATGATTAAAAAAGTTTCTGCGCAATTAAAACATAAAATCAAATTCCATTGAAGCTTCTGACTATTGAAGATATTGTAAGCACTGGGTCTGTAATAGCCAAAGATCTTAAAATCCTCTTTAAAAAAGATAGGGAGTTGCAGGTATTAGATATTGGAGCTTGCACAGGAGAAGATTCGATAATTTATTCAAATCTCTTTCCGAACGCTACAATCACAGCCTTTGAGCCACTGCCTGGAAATGTGGAAGTAATGAAGCAACATTTAAAGGCGTACGGGAAGGAAGGAAAGGTGCATATTGAAAGCACCGCTTTGTCAGATACAGAGGGCGAGTTTTCATTTTATGTATCGGGCGGATCACCTTACGGTAGCGAGAATGTTCAAAACACCACCATAATTCCCAAAGAATGGAATAAATCAAGTTCATTACTAAGACCGAGTCATTTATTGGAAAAAGAATTTCCTTGGCTGGAATTCAAGGAGCAGACTGTTGTGAAAACAAAGCGGCTGGACAATTACCTGTACTGCCATAGTATTGCAAACATTGATTTCATCCATATGGATGTACAGGGAGCAGAACTAAAGGTGCTTTTGGGACTAGGACAAAAAATAAAGAATGTTAAGGTGATTTGGTTGGAAGTTGAAAATGTTGCGTTATACGAGAATCAACCTTTAAAAAAAGACATTCAATCCTATCTATCAAGGCATAATTTTTACAAGGCGAAAGATACTTCAAAGGGAAGAGTGGCGGGAGACTGCTTTTACATTCGGGGTTTATTTCCATTTTTACGATACAGGCTTTACAAGACGATTCTGCTTGTTGCTAAAATAATTCCCTATGTATGGCAGAAATTTATAGGAAAGTTAGTAAAGAAGGAGCCTTACTGACGCCATAGTAAACGATGGTAGTGTAAAGTAGAATTCATTTTAGGACATTTTTCAATGATTATCGTTCAATTACAAGGAGGTTTAGGCAATCAGTTGTTTCAATACGCCACTGCATATGCACTCTCGCGGCAAATTGGATCCAGCTTGCGAATTGATAGATCCCTGTATGGCGGTGGTTCGGAAAAAAGAAAGTTCCAGTTGGATAAGTTCAAGATTAATTGCCGGGTCATCAATAACAATCTTTTAAAATTGATGAGAAGTGAAAAGACGCGATTTTTCACAAATCACCCTTTTGTTAATGTATACCATCAAACTGTCTGCGATCCAATTTGGGAAGAATTAGATTTTAATACATTCGGCAAGAGACTTTATTTGAAAGGATACTGGGCATTCTCCCATTACTTTTTGAATCACCTGGAATATTTTAGGAACTGTTTCCAGTTGCGTGACCATCTAGCCACGCCACAGTACGTTAGTATTAAAAAGTTTATCGAAAACCGGAACGCTGTGGCTATCCATATCCGGAGGGGCGACTATTTAGAAAAAGGAAATAGTAATCTTTTTCGGTTGCTTGCTGCCGAGTATTACAAGACGGCCATCACCAAAATAAAAGCAGAAGTTCAGAGCCCTACTTTTATTATTTTCTCCGATGATGTTTCATGGGCGAAGGCAAATTTGACGACAGCACACGAAACAGTTTTTGTAGCGGATTCCGGCGTAAAGGAAGATTACCTGGAATTTGACCTTATGCGTCGCTGTCAGCATAATATTATTAGCAATAGCACTTTCAGTTGGTGGGCTGCCTTGTTAAATGAGAATAACGACAAATGCACTATTCAGCCAGCAAGATGGTACAATGATCCTGGCGCACAGCGGGCATATGAGAGTAGGAGATTGCTCCACATTGATGGTGCTTCGTACCTGTAATAATTCGATTTACCAATCGCTGAAAAGACAACAAAAAGACGAGAGAGCAGCAATTCTATAAGATTAATTTATTAATCTTTAATAACCAGTAATCAGAATAGGGCAAAATCGCTATGTCAAAAGCAGTTATACGTGTTGAAAATATTTCAAAACAATACCGGCTAGGTACCGTAAGTACCGGCACAGTCAGCCATGATGTAAACCGCTGGTGGCACAGGGTAAGGGGTAAGGAAGACCCCTACCTGAAAATTGGTGAAACCAATGACCGAACGGTAAAAGGGGCCAGCGAATATGTCTGGGCCCTTAAAGATGTAAATTTTGACGTTAATCAGGGCGAGGTGCTGGGCATTATCGGCCGTAACGGCGCCGGCAAAAGCACCCTGCTGAAGATACTGAGCCGCACAACGGCACCCACAAAAGGGAGCATTAAAATAAAAGGCCGGGTTGCTTCCCTGTTGGAAGTGGGTACCGGTTTTCATCCGGAGCTAAGCGGCCGGGAAAATATTTACCTCAATGGCGCCATCCTTGGTATGACAAAAAGCGAGATAACCCGCAAGTTTGACGAGATCGTGGACTTTGCCGGCGTGGAGCGGTATATTGACACACCTGTAAAACGGTACAGCAGCGGCATGTATGTGCGGCTGGCCTTTGCCGTGGCAGCGCACCTGGAGCCAGAGATTTTGATTGTGGATGAAGTGCTGGCAGTAGGGGATACAGAATTTCAAAAAAAGGCAATGGGAAAAATGAAAGATGTAAGTGGCAGAGAAGGAAGAACAGTGCTATTTGTAAGCCACAGTATAGCTGCAATTAATCGGATGTGTGACAATTGCGTTGTTCTCGATAATGGTCGGATAACTTTTGAAGGCAAGAGTGATAAAGCAATTCACTATTATTTGCATGGACAAAGAAATGGTTCGGCATGTAGAAGCTGGTTGAATTTGGATTCCGCTCCAGGTAACGAAATTGTTCGACTCAAGGAGGTGAAAGTGCTGGCAAGAAATGGTAGTATTTCCGATACCATTAGGATTGATCAAGAAGTAATGATTACCTTTTCTTATGAAGTTTTAGCGGATGATATTGTATTAACACATGGCTTCAATTTGTATAATCATACGGGTGTTCACATTTTAAGTTCACACGATAAAAAAACGATGGCAGAGCAGACCATTTGCAAAAAAGGAACTTATGAAGCTTCAGTCATATTACCTCCTAACTTTCTAGCAGAGGGATTTCATCATGTCGGCGTTGCGATGATGAGCTACAATCCTTACATTGTTCATTTTAATGAAGTGGATGCTATTGGTTTTAATATAGTTGATATTTTAAATGGTGAAACAGCTCGAGGAACATATGGTGGTAGTATTCCGGGTGTTATTCGTCCAGTCTTGCCGTGGGAAACACGTATTTTAAATTCATCAATTTAATTTCTGTATAGAAACAATATGAAATGGACTGGAGAACGAATGGTGACCGACTCCACTTTAGGAAAAGGTGCAATAGAG
The DNA here is from genome assembly GCA_013327885.1 of Flavisolibacter longurius. Classification (GTDB taxonomy): domain Bacteria; phylum Bacteroidota; class Bacteroidia; order Chitinophagales; family Chitinophagaceae; genus Flavisolibacter. Next base: position 47,640 of record JABUMY010000022.1, read on the forward strand.
CACCTTCACCGGTACAGCATCCTGGAGCCCCTCGTGAAAAAAAAAGTTGTATTGGACCTTGCTTCAGGAGAGGGATACGGAACTAACCTGATTGCGCAACATGCCTCGTTTGTTACCGGCGTTGATATCTCACCGGAAGCGGTCGCCCATGCAAAAACAAAATATAAAAAGGCAAACATCAACTTTCTTGTTGGATCAGCAACCGCTGTTCCACTCGACAACAACACCGTTGATGTTATTGTGAGCTTTGAGACGATAGAACATCACGACGAGCATGAAAAGATGATGGAAGAATTCAGGCGTGTTTTAAAGCCGGATGGCCTTCTCATTATTTCTTCACCCGAGAAAGTCAACTACAGAGAAATAGACCCGGATAATCCATACCATGTAAAAGAACTGACATTAGGAGAATTTAAAAACCTCCTGTCGGCATACTTCATCTCTGTAAGGCTTTATCACCAGCGTTTTTTCGACGTCTCATTCATTTACCCGGAACAAGAAGAAATTGCAAAGATTGAAGAGTATACCGGTGATTTTGTCCACATTGTCAGGCAGCCATTTTATTCAAAGCACCTTTTTAATATTGGTATCTGCTGCAATACCCCATCGGCAATGCCAGCTCTTCCCGCCAGTTTTTTTAACGCAGAAGAATACTGGAAAAAAAGTCGCATAGAATTGAGCCTTCTTACAGAATCCATGCTTCGTCAGGCCGTCGAAACCGTTCGCAGCTCTTACTCATACAGGCTTGGTAACTTTCTACTTTTTCCGCTGTCGGCTGTGAAAAAGTGGCTCGGCTCCAATCGTTTTGGAAACCGTAAAAACGGAACTTTTTCATGATTAAGCCAATTGCACTTTACCTACCACAGTATCACCCCTTGCCTGAGAATGACAGGTGGTGGGGCAAGGGATTTACCGAGTGGACAAATGTTACGAAGGCGTCCCCTCTTTTCAACGGCCACTGGCAGCCACGGCTGCCTGCCGACCTTGGCTTTTATGACCTGCGTGTACCTGAGGTGCGCCAGGCCCAGGCCGATCTTGCCAGGCAGCATGGTATCTACGGTTTTTGCTACTGGCATTATTGGTTTGCGGGCAAACAGCTGCTCGAACGTCCCCTCAAAGAGGTGGTGGAAAACCGAAAGCCTGACTTCCCATTTTGTGTTGCCTGGGCCAATCAAACCTGGTCTGGGACCTGGCATGGTGTTTCAAACGGCAAAGTGCTGGTAGAACAAACCTACCCGGGCGACAGCGACAATATTGCGCACTTTTATGCGTTACTGCCGGCACTTAGGGATACCCGCTACATCACCGTCAACGGGAAAAAGGTGATCTTCATTTTCCGCCCGATGGAAATTCCCGAACCCCAGCGGTTTATCGATTGTTGGCAGGAACTGGCCGTAAAGGAGGGATTGGGGGGCCTGCACCTGGTGGGTATGCATATGCCGGAAGACTGGGACCCGAAATGGCATGGGTATGATGCGGTGGTACAAAACTGGATTAACCGGGACCTGCTCCGGCTCCGTTCCGCCACCGAAAGCCTGGCCGGGAAGGTTCAGCAGATGCTTCGGCTAACAACGCCGGCCCGCCGGGAAGTAAAACCCTTGCTTGTTTCGTACAAAGCCTACGTAGAACAATACGATTCCACTTCCGTGAAGCCGGATACCTATCCGATGGTGTATGCCGATTGGGACAATACGCCCCGCAGCGGCCGGGAGGGATGGCTGTTCCGGGATTTTTCACCGGCCCGGTTTGAGCAGGCCTGTGCAAAAGCCCTGGCAGCAACCGCCAACAAGCCGGCCTGCGAACAAATAGTGGTGATTAAATCCTGGAACGAGTGGGCCGAAGGCAATTACTTGGAACCTGACCAGCGATATGGGCTTTCCCTTCTGCAAGCTTTTCAAAAAGCATTGCACCGTTTCCAGCAACAAAAAAGCCCGGTGGCTTTAAACAGTCAATCGTTACATACCGTCTTGTAGCAATGAGTCCCTTTTCAGTTTCCGTTATTATTCCGGTGTACAACGCCGCCAGGTACCTGACCGAGGCTGTGGCATCCGCTGTAGCCCTGCCCGATGTAATTGAGGTTTTACTCGTGGAAGATGCCTCTTCAGATGATTCCCTGCAGGTTTGCTTTATCCTGGCGGAAAAATACAGGACGGTACATGTTCTGCAGCACGCAGACAAAAAAAACCACGGTGTGGCGGCCTCCCGTAACCTCGGCATCCGGGCGGCGAAGGCTGATTTTATTGCGTTTCTGGATGCCGATGACTATTATCTTCCGGGACGCTTTGAGAAAGAACGAGAAATCTTTGCCTCGAATGCGGATGTGGATGGTGTATATGGTTGTAACAAAGCGGTGTTTGAGAACGAGGATGTGAAGAAAAAATTTCTGCAGCAGTACGAAAGTGAGGTAACAACGGTCAGCCAGACCTTGCCGCCGGGTGAACTTTTTAAAGCGTTGCTCTATGGGGGATATGGCCGCTTTCATACCAGTGCCATTACATTGCGGAAAAGCATCTTTTTTTCCGCTGGTTTTTTTAACACCAGCCTACGCATGGCAGAGGATTCAGAACTCTGGCTGAAACTTTCGCTGAAAGGTAAATTGGTTGCAGGCAGCATTGACCTGCCGGTGGCCATCCGCCGGGTACACGGGAGCAACAGCATCCACCAAACCGCCCTAGCGGTTGAATACCGGAAACGGATGTATGAAGCGCTTTTCCCCTGGGCCCTGAAGCAGGACGTTAGTTTCGACGTAAAAAATAGTTTTTTTATTACGCTTCACAAGCACGTAATAGGAGAGCAACACGGCGTAAAAACGCTCCTTTGGCAGCAGGTCATACGCCATCCCCGGCTTTTATTTTCTTCTTTTTTCTATAAAAAGATCCACCAACTCTATCTTCTATGAGCCAACTGACCACAAAGGAAACTGCTTTGAAATGAAGAACAACCATTTCTATCTGATGGTGACGGCCATTGTTGTTGCCGGTACCCTACTGCGCATCTACAATGTCAATTATGCTTCGCTATGGGCCGATGAACTATACAGCGTTTTGGCTGTTCGTCCAGGTAATTCCTGGTACGAAATCCTCTACATGCAGCGGGCCTACCAGCCCCCGGCTTATTTTATGTTGCTGTGGGTGTGGACAAAGGCGTTCGGGTTTGATGAGTTTTCCGTCCGGCTTTTGTCGGTTATTGGCGGCGTCCTTTGCATCGCTGTCAGCGCCTGGCTGGGTCGCGTGGTGTTGAATGCACGCCTTGGTATCCTGATGGCGCTGATCGTTGCTTTTAACCCCGTGCAGATTTGGTATTCACTCGAAGTGCGGTTTTACGTTTTCGTTTATTTTTTCGCCGCGCTGTCCATTTTGCTGTACTGGCAACTGCGCAGGCAAAAACCCCGTTCGGCTTGGCTTTACCTTTTTAAAGGTAGCGTTGATGCTACGCTATGTTATTTTCACCACTTTGGGATCGTGTTTGTTTTTGCGCAGGGCGTTTTTGATTTGTTTTTTTGGAAGCAGGAAAGGGACGGCATTTTCCTGCGTAAAATGTTCATGGGTTACCTGTTTGCTGCCTTACTCTACCTGCCCTGGGTTTTGTGGGGACTCACCGAAGGCCTGGCTGTAAAGCAATACTGGCTAAAGGAAAATGACCTTCTGCAATTTCTCCGGTTCAATTTCGGGTACCCCAACCTGGTTACCTATACAGCACTGGCAATGGTTGCCTGGTTTGTAGTAGTGGCCATACGGCAAAAACGGTGGTTACTCCTGCTATTCCCCTTTATTGTGGCGCTTGTGACACTGGTGCCGTTCCTCTATTCAGTTATCCGCTTTCCAATCCTGGTTGACCGGTATGCCATGGTGTTGGCGCCGCTATTTTACCTCATGCTGGGTTTTTCAATTCTTCATCTTGCAGCGAAGTTGCAGGACGCCGCTCCGGTACCGCTAGCCAAAGGTGCGCATGCCCTGGTCATGGCAGCTTTCTGTTTCTGGGGCTTGCACCTGTCACTGGTGGATAGGGCACCACTGGTCAAACAGCCCTGGCGGGAACTGGCAGAATGGGTGAAAAAACAACCAGACTACGGCCAGGTGCCGGTATATTCACTGGGAACACAGGTGAAAGGATTGTCGAATATTGATTTTTACCTTGATAGCCAAAAGCCCTCTGTCCATCTTGACCGGTTAGTTCCGGGTCGTGATGCGAAAATGTATCTGGTTGAAACAAGTGGTATCTGGCAGATCAGGGATTCTGTCTGGCAACGGGTTGATTCATTTTATAACCGCAGGAAACTGGCCCTTGATCCGGCATACCCGGGAACCGGAAATATTTATATCTGCGAACGGAAAAACAATACGCTGATCGCCTTGCGGGATTCTGCAGGTAAACAATTAAACCAATGGACTGCTCGGTAGTAATTCCTGTTTTTTACAACGCCGGCACACTTTGCTCAACGTTCGCCAAAGTGCAGGCGGTACTCGATAACCATTCTGCTGTGAACGCCTACGAAGTCATCTTTGTTGACGATGGTTCAGGTGATGAGTCATACAAAGAATTGCAGGACCTGCAAAAGGCCCATCCGGGCATTGTGAAGCTGATCAAGTTTACCAGGAATTTCGGGCAACTGGCTGCCATAAAAGCCGGTTACCGTTTTGCAAAGGGAAGCTGCATTGTGAATATTTCAGCCGACCTGCAGGACCCACCCGAACTTATTGCCCGCATGCTGGATGAGCATTTCCTTCATCAATACGAGATCGTGATTTGTTCCCGCGAAGACCGGGAAGAAGGCTGGTTCCGAAAAAAAACCTCGCAATTGTTTTACAAGGCTATTCGCAAACTGAGTTTTCAAAATATGCCGGCGGGAGGTTTTGATTTTACCCTGGTCAGTAAAAAAGCAGCGGATGCTTTTTCATGCGAATACGAAGCGAACAATTTTTGGCAGGGACAAATACTGTGGACAGGATTTCCGGTTAAATTTATTCCATACAAACGGCAGGAAAGAAAAGTGGGAGAGTCTAGGTGGACCTTCTCCAAAAAAATCAAATACCTGATTGACGGCGTGATGGCCTATTCCTATACACCTTTACGCTTTATGTCAATCCTGGGCATCATATCCTTCCTGGTAGGAGTTATTTATGCCTTTGTGATCGTACTGCTGTATTTCCTGGGTGATGTGCCTTTTAAAGGCTGGGCGCCCATTATGATCATTGTATTAGTGCTTTCCGGCCTACAGATGCTGATGTTAGGCGTGATTGGCGAATACCTCTGGCGTACGCTTGACCAGGTGAGGAAGCGACCTGATTTTGTGATTGAAGCGATTGTGGAATAACACAAGCATGATTTATACTAAAAAAAATGTATTGTTTCAGAAACTAACCCATAAGTTAACTACCCGAAGGATGGACTTAAAGAATCCGGTGAATGCGATACTGTTGCTACTCTTGCTTTTTTATGCTACCGTTTTGGCAACAGCAAACATTGGATTTGATTTAAGAGATGAAGGTTATTATTTTTTAGGTTATGAACGTAACCAGGATTTGTTTTTTCTTTTTTCAGGTTCACATAAGCTGATTCGTTTATTGCCCTTTTCAGACCATATAGTGATAAATCGCATTTACCGAGTCGTACTTATTTTAACTGCATCCTTAATTTTTGCCAGATCATTAAATAGGGCATGTTTTACAAAAGATAAATTTTGGATAGTATTCAGCTGGGTATTGTTGGCCAATACAGTAAGCTATTTGTTTGGCCCCATTTCCTTATCGTATAATACACTTAACCTGCTTATGCTACAGGTTACATTTGCTGTACTGATTGATATCTATTTGTCTTCTCACGGTTTAAATAAGTACAAACGATTTCTAAGGCTATTGTTGTTTTCTTTTTTGTTGTCTCTTTTAATTGTTAATAAGCCTTCCACCGGTGCTTTGGTTACCATACTCTTTGCAGTAAGTCTGTTTTATTTATATCGAAAAATTCCAGGTAAAGCTGTTAAAGATTTACTATTTGTTGGGATTTCATCAATAGTTTTCACCTGTACTGTTTATTTTCTGATGTATCAGGATCAATTGAAACTTATTCTTTCACTTCTGCTTCAAAAACAATTTTACCCGGGTGATCAACATTTGAACTTTGCATTTCTTTTCAAGCAAACTTTAGTGAAACCATTTCATGATGCAAAAGGAGTAATTTTATTTGCGTTAGCTTATTTGGTGATATATTTTATTTGGAAAAAAAACATTATTCGTTATAAAGTCTTTTTGAGTTTATTTTTTTTACTGCTTTTTCTGTCAATTGTTTCCTATCACAAGTTTTATTATAACGGTTATGCAGGGGCCCAGTTCATTTATTCGTACTTATTGTTTATTGTAATAGCAAACTATCAATTAATCAAAGGAAAACTGAAAGAGCTGGATCATTCTAAAAAATACATAATTGTATGGTTGGCCCTTTTGCCAATTATTGGCTTTTGGGGTTCCGATGTCCCATTTTTTTTAGGTGTATTAAATCTTATTGGCTTTCACGTACTGCTCTTCCTTTTTTTCCAAGAAAGTAGATTGTACGGATTCAGAATTTTTTCAATATTAATTGTCGGATTTGCTTTTTATGTTAATCTGTTTAATCCGTATTCAAATCCAACTGTATTCCAACAAAAAAACAAGATCAATTCTTCAAAAGCGAATTTATTTGTTAGTGACTATGTCTATGATGAATATTTGGCCTTGCTTAAAGTGAAGCCTTTTATTTTGGAATCCGATGCACTGATAAACATTGGTACACCAGTTGGCTCCTTGTATTTGTGTGAATTAAAGAGCTTCCACACTATTTATTTTAATTCAGTTTTTTTTAATAATGGTTATCTGCAATTAATCAAGAATACAACCTTTAATAAGAGAGTTCAAATCTTATATAACAAAAAATCAAATCATTCTGACTCATATAAAAAAATGAAAGATGGGTTTTATATGTTTTTACTTGACAAAGGATATACGTTGAGCAAGAATATAGAAACTGAAAAATACGAACTGGTGACGCTTTCTCCTAAATCTTTTGTTAACGGCTTTGGATCGGAGAAGTTGGCTGATTTTAATTAGTTATAGGTATACAACGAGTAATTAGAAGGGATACAATTCAGGTATGATCGAAATTCTTGTTATTATTCCATACGATTTTTATCCTCCCTACTATGGAGGTGCTCTTCGCTGTTTTTACCTTTTGCGGGAACTAGCAAAGGAAAACAATGTTACTCTTCTAACTGTACAACCACAAACGGATTTTTTTAGAAACGTTCTGCCGGAATTTCCCAATTCGGTTAAAGTGATCTCCACAGCAGGAGCGCCAGGTTATAGGACAGTTTTCAATCTTTTCCCGGTCCGTATAGCAAATGCCGTGAATAGCCGTATCCTAAAGCGATCGCTTAGGGAAAGAGGAAATCTTTATCTTCTGCAAACTTTCCCCACAATAAAGCGGCTCCTGGCTGAGAATCACTTTGATTTTGTGCTTTATGAGAATCTGGAATGTTTTAGCGTATTGCACCCACAGGTAGGCCGGTTGGCGCCGGGAGTAAGACAGCTGTATGATGCCCATAACGTGGATTCGGAACTTTGGCACCAGCTTTATGGCATTGAAAAAAAACCAGAACTAAAAGCCTATGCGGCGTCTGCACTAGCGGTGGAGGAGAATTTGCACCAAACAGTTTCACTCTGTTTTGCCTGCAGCAAAGCAGACCAGCATAAACTGGAAAAACTAAACGATGGAAAGCTTATTGTACGGGTGGTGCCAAATGGTGTGGATACTGCTTCACGCCCCTTTGATTTGAATAGTGAAAAACATACTCTGACCAACTTACTTTTTTGCGGTACGCTGGATTACACTCCTAACCATGAGGGACTGACATGGTTTTACGAAAAGGTATTTCCATTGGTGAAGAAGGCTCGCCCTGATATCACCTTAACTGTCATTGGTAAGCTGAATACACCCGGCATGTACATAACAATGAAAGCCGATCCGTCTATACGTTTCATTGGACCGGTGGAAGAAGTACAATCTTATTACCGTGAAAGTATTTTGCTAGTCGTGCCTTTGCTGAGCGGAAGCGGCACCCGGCTGAAGATTCTTGAGGCCATGAGTATGGGAAGTCCCGTGGTGTCCACCGCTATTGGAGCGGAAGGTTTAGGCTTAGAAGATGGAAGGCACATACGGTTGGCCGATAATCCTGAAGAATTTGCCAAAGCTATCCTGGATTTGTTGGCAGACAAAGCGATGTTTGAACAGCAACGCATTTTAGCACGTGTCTTTGTAGAAACGCATTACGATTGGGAAATTATTGGTAAGAATCTGAACTGCGAATTGGCAAGCGTCAAGTAGGTGATAATATAAGAGTACATGGAGGCTTATTTAAATAGCGCATTTCAAAAAGGTTTAGTATCAGTGATTATTCCGACCTACAACCGGGCTACTTATTTGTCAGAAGCCTTACAATCAGTGTGGGAACAAAAATATCGGCCTATTGAATGTATTGTTGTAGACGATGGGTCAATCGATCATACTTTTTCTATTGTAGAAAGCTTTTTACAAAGGCGGAGTGTAGGATTTGAGTTATTGTATATAAAGCAAAGAAATGCCGGTGCGCCAGCCGCCAGAAATGCTGGAACGGCTGCATCAAAAGGAGAATTTATTCAATACCTCGACTCTGACGATTTTCTTTATACTGATAAAATTGCCAAACAAGTAAACTTTTTAAAGGAAAACAATCAATTTGATTGTGTATTCGGTGATTGGGAAAAGGGAACTGAAGAAACAAAAGAGTTGATCAGGGCCTATAAGTCTGAAAATTTTATTCAGCAGGTCGTTACATTAGAAAAACCCATTCACACATTAGCATTTTTAATGCGCAGATCATTGGTTGTAAAAACTGATGGCTGGGATATATCGTTAAAAAGAATGCAAGAATTAGATTTTCAATTGAACGCTTTCATAAAGGGAGGACAGTTTTTTCATCAGCCCCAATTATGTGGACTTTGGCGATATCATTCAGGTAATAGAATTCAAAATAACACAACAGTTAAGGATATGCTTCCTTTTTTTCAAAAATGGGAAAGGATTCTTGTTGCCCAGCAATTCTTCAACCAAGAAATGAAAGAAAAGATAGCAGCTTGGTATATGTGGTTCATATCACAATCAAAAGATCAGGTAATGGAAGTTTTATTGCCCGTGCTACAGGAGGCAGTTCGCCTGCATCCGAAAGTTGCATTTTACGAAACAAAAAGAATGCATTTGCTTCGGAATTGTATAGGGCGGAAATGGGCTCTAAGACTTTGGATATTACGTTACCGGTTTTCATGAATCTTTATTTTCATAGCTAGTAAACAATGAAAACGATACGTGTAGCATTTGGTGATTTCTGGCCAAACTTTAATCCTGAAGACAATTATTTCACACGGGTTTTACGGAAGAAACATATAGTAGAAATTACTGCCCAACCTGATCTTTATTTTTTTACCCATCCTTACAATGGAAAACTGGACTACCTAAAGTACAATTGTCACCGTGTTTTTTTAGGATGGGAAAATAAATGAGCGGATTGGAACTGTTGCGACTACGTGCTCGATTCAGATTTTGTAACTGGCAACCCAAGGCACAAAAGATGGCCGATATGGGCAGCCTGGCAACCCGAGCGGCTTACGCTTCAAAAGGAGCCCGAAGCTTTTCTTAAAAAGAAAAAATTTGCTTGCATGGTGGTCTCCAATCCAAACGCTACGGAGCGGATTGATTTTTTTCACCAGCTATCAAAATACAAAAAAGTTGATTCAGGTGGCAAGTACCTAAATAATATTGGTGGGCCTGTCGCAAACAAAATGGAATTTATCAGTGACTATAAGTTCGTTCTATCCTTTGAAAATTCTAGCCACCCTGGCTACACGACGGAAAAATTAATCGAGCCAATGTTAGCGAACTGTATTCCTGTTTATTGGGGGAATCCTAATGTTGGGAGAGATTTCAATATAAGCAGTTTTATTCATGTAAACGGTTTTAACTCTGTTGAAAAAGCGATAGAACGGATTGTTGAACTGGATAGAGACGAAAATAAGTTTTTACAAGTCGTAAATGAACCCTGGTTCGTCGGTAATCAGATACCATATGAAATGACAATGGTAGATCTCGAGCATTTTTTTGACTTTATAATCTCAGATATACAGAGTACCAAGCCTGTTGCACAATCTGCATTTAAGTCAACTTTTCATGAAATATCCATAGTTAAAAGGAAGTGTAGGGAATACTTAGGTGCAAAGTTAAAACTATAGTAGTCGCAACTCAATATGATAGACCATACATTCATTGGGTTTTTTTAACTATCATTTCTTAATCAACTATACTAGCCCAACTACACAAAACCAGCTTGTTGTTAATGAAGTATTTCTCCCAATACTGCCAGGATAAGTTTATCAACGATGTTGTTTTCAATCATAAAAGAAACGGCTTTTTCCTAGATATTGGCGCCCATGACGGCATTTCATTCAGTAACTCATATTTCTTTGAAGAATACAGGGAATTTAAAGGTATTTGCATAGAGCCAAATCCGAAAGTATTTAAGTTATTAAATGATAACAGAAAAGCGAAGAATATCAATGCTTGTATAGGTGCGGAAGATGGAACGGCAGTTTTTCTGGCAATTTCTGGATATGGCGAGATGCTAAGCGGTCTTCTAGAATATTACAGGCCTGAACATCTCGTTCGTATTGATCAATTAATGAAAGACAATGGCAGTCAAAAACAATTAATTGATGTTAATGTAGTTACATTGGATACAATTCGCAATTTTATTCCTGGATGTGTTGACTATTGTAGTTTGGATACTGAAGGGAATGAACTTGCGATACTAAAAACAATTGATTTTAAAAAGTGGAAAATAAAATGCTTCTCTATCGAAAACAATTATGACGATCCAGAAGTAGGAGAGTTTATGACGAACAATCATTACACTCCGCTGATTCAACTTGGCTGCGACACAATCTATGTGCAGAATACTATGGTTACATTTTCTTTGAAAGCAAGGTTGTTGTGTTACAGGCTTAAAGCAAAGATTATCAATTTCATCCATAGGATCAGGTAGTTGAATTCTTGAGTTTAAGAAATTATTTAAGTACGGTAATTTTTTTCTTTTATCCTCTACGGTTTCGTACAATTTGGTAAGAATATGAATCCCTCGGTAAGCGTATTGATGACTGCGTACAATCGGCAGAACTACATTGCGGAATCTATTGAGAGTGTGCTTCGATCAACTTACGCGAATTTCGAACTCATTATTGTCGATGACTGTTCTGGAGATAAAACCATAGAAATCGCCGAACAATTTAGACAAAAAGACAAACGAATAAAAATTTTTGTCAATAGTTTAAATCTGGGTGACTATCTCAACCGTAACCAAGCTGCTTCTTATGCTACAGGAAAGTATTTAAAATATGTTGATTCCGACGACAAACTGGAACCGGATGCCCTGGGGAAAATGGTTGCGGTGATGGAAGAACATCCTGAAGCCGGCTTGGGTATAAACTTAGAGCTGAATGATGGTTCTATAAGCTCCCGGCTGTTGAATAGCAGGGAGGCGTATCGCTGCCATTATTTTGATCAGCCCATTTTTTTTGCATCGCCAGGGTTGGTGATATTCAAAAAGGAGTGTTTTGAAGCAGTGGGTGGCTTCCCGGAAAAAAGAATGGTCAGTGATTTTGAAATGTGGCACAAAATGGCCCTTGCTTTTCCGGTGGTGCTGATACCGGGAAATTTGTATTGGTTGAGGCAGCATGCCGGCCAAGAAGTAGCTGAACAGGATCACTACATTGAAGAGTATGAAAAAATTAAGATTCGTTATTTGTTTTCTTCAAAAAGCCCGCTGTCTTATCAGGAGGCAAGCCAGGTAATTCACAACAGGAAAAAAACGTTGCTAAAAATCTTTGCCCGTAAACTAGTTTCTTTTGAGCTGCGGGCAGCGGCAGTGCGTGCACGGGTCTTACTCTTTTACATACGTCATTTTTCGTTACTGAAAAATAAAGCGCTGACCTCCTGATGAACAACGAACCTTTGGTAAGTGTGCTGATGACCTGTTACAACAGGGAACCATTCATAAGCGAAGCCATTGAATCTGTACTGGCATCCTCCTATACAAACTTTGAACTGTTGGTCGTGGATGACGGATCTTCCGACCAAACCGTCCGGATGGCGGAGGCCTATGCGTCCAGAGACCGCCGGATAAAGGTGTATCTAAATGCAAAAAACCTTGGCGACTACCCCAACCGGAATAAAGCGGCTAGCCTGGCAAAAGGGAAATACTTGGTGTATACTGATTCAGATGACTGGATGTTTGCCAACGCCCTGCAAGAATGGGTGGGGTGGATGGAAAAAGAAGCTGCTGCGTTTGGCATTTTCAGACCGGGCATAAGCGAACTCCCGGTTCTATGGCCAGGCAAAAAGATAATCCGCACGCATTTTTTTGTTCAACCGGTTCTAATGAACGGACCAACCGCCACCATCACCAAAAAGGACTTTTTCGTTTCGATTGGTGGTTTCCCGGAGTCTTTCGGACCGGCTAACGATATGTATTATAACCTGAAGGCCGCTTCACAAACAGCTACGTTACTTTTTCCCTTACCGCTTAACGACTACCGCATTCATGAAAGCCAGGAGCGCAACAACCGGTACAGTTATCTCTATAACAACTACCTATACTTGCAGCATGCCTTACACGAGTTAGACCTTGGTCTCACGGCTTCCGAAATACATTTCCTGGTCGCCAAAAACAAACGGCGGTTTGTGGCCAATTGTCTCAGATTCCTTAAAACAGGCAATGAACGGCAACACCTGGTCAGGGCCTTACGAACGACAAAATTTTCGTTTACAGACTTGCTGCAGGCCTTGTATATCAAATCGCTTAAACCGAAAACCTTAGACTAAATGCAGCAACCGCTGATCTCTGTTTTGGTCATTACGTATAACCAGGAACGATATATCCGGCAAACGCTGGAAACTATCGTTAGACAGGAAGGCGATTTCCGCGTAGAAATGGTCGTATCCAACGACTGCTCAACAGACAAAACCGACACGGTCATCAGGACCTTCATGGAAAACTACAAAGGCCCTGTTACCATCCGGTATTTTCAACAGAAAACAAACCTTGGCATTCTGCTCAATCTCATTTTTGCGCTGGAGCAATGCTCCGGGGATTACCTGGCCATGTGCGAGGGTGATGACTTCTGGCTGACCAATGATAAACTGCAAAAACAACTTGCACTTCTGCAAAAGCACCACGATTGTGCCCTGGTAATTACAAACAGGAAAGTGATTCGGGAAGACCATTCGGCGTATGATGAGCGGTATGATGAATTTTATAAAAAACAAATTTTCACTGCAACAGACATTATACAGGGCTTCGTACCGGGCCTTCAGACCCTGCTTGCCAGGAACGATCATGGCTTGTCCCGGTATCTATCCGGAAACAATGATCTGGGCCATGCCGACCAGTATATTGCCTATTATTATTCACTTCAGGGAAAAATATACCTGCTCAGCGAGATAACAGCCGCGTACCGGATGACAGGTAGCGGTGCTTGGTCATCACACAGCAGCCTGCAAAAATTGCAGGTAAAAACAGAAATGCTTGCTGATTTTCACCGCCGGATTGGGTTGCCCATGACCAACGCCGTTCTGCGAAAAACGCAGCTGAATTGCTCTTATGCAACATTGCGGTATTGCCTCAAACGCCCAGCTGAACTCAGAATTCGGTCGAACTGGCAATGGATTCAATTGATCTGGAAAACGTTTTGGTTCGGCACCAGGACACGGGTGGGGAAAGGAATTTTTATCAATACAAAATGAATACGCAGGCCTCAAAAATACCGGCTGTACAAAAACCCGTCATTTCGGTGATAATGGCCGCCTATAACGCCGAAAGCTATATTGCTGCTGCTGTTAAATCGGTGATTGACCAAACCTTCACGGATTTCGAATTGATTGTTGTGAATGATGGCAGTCGTGATAACACGCTGGGGGTTCTCCGCTCATTTACCGATCGTCGTATCCGGATCATTGACCAGGAAAATAAGGGGCAGGATGCTGCATTCAACGAAGGGTTCCGGGCTTCGTTGGGTTCCTACATTAAGTTTTTTGACGCTGACGATCTACTGAATCCTGAAATGCTCCAAAGACAACTGGATGTTCTGATCTGTAATGAAAACACCATTACCTATGGGGAATGGGCGAGGTTCTATAAAGATCAGCCTGAACTGGCAGATTTTTCGCCGCTAGACTACTGGAAAGACGCGGCGCCAATGGACTTTCTTACAGCCAGGCCGGAAGGCGTTATGCTGCAATGCGGCAGCATGCTTTTGCCGCGCCACCTGGTTGAAATAGCAGGACTTTGGAACGAAGATCTGGTTCTATATAACGATACAGAATTTTTTACACGGATCATCCTGGCATCAGCAGGCGTAAAATTTACACCGGGTGCAAGGCTCTATTATCGCTCCGGCACCAAAAGCAGTGTTTCGGTGCAGACGGCACGAAAATATTTCGAGTCAACTTTCCAGGCAACCTGCTTGATCGGGCGACACCTACTGGCACACGAGGATTCTTACCGGGTGCGAAACTTGGTTTCCAATATGTTCCTTGACCGGTATTATGCGATGTATCCAAAATACCCGGACCTGGGAAAAAAACATTTGCAAAAGGCAGCCGAATATGGCTGCGCAACAACAAAGCCGGAGGGCAGTACTGCCTTCGAGGCAGCCAGTACTATCCTTGGATGGAAAAGAGCAAGACACCTTCAATTTTTTTATTACCAAACAGGTTTAGCCCGTGTAATCGCTCCGGTTAAACGATTTCTCAGAACCGCTTTTGGAAAGTATCGTTTCGCACGGCCCAACAGCCAGCCATCAACGTAAAGTGGATGCCGAAATCCATACTTTTTATCACAACCAACAGCCTTGCCACCAATCCCCGTTTGGTAAAGGAACTGTGGGCTTGCTTGAACGCAGGTCACCAGGCAACAGTGATCTCGTTTTCCTTTCAAAACTGGAGCGGACCGTTGGACGAGAAGATCCGCGGGAAGCTGGCAGGACATGCCAACCTAATTCTTCTTTCAGGTGACAGAACAGATAAATGGCAATGGATGGCGTCCACAGCAATGAATGTGACGGCCAGATACTTGTCAAAGGTTTTTCCGAGTAACCTTTACCTGGCCACAATCAGTTTTTCAAAACGAAGCTGGCTCTTGCTGAATAAACTGAAAATGGTGCATGGAAGCTATGACCTGGTTATTGCACACAACCCCGGCGCATTCGTGCCGGCCCATTATTTCGCCAAAAGACACAAGGTGCCGTTGGGGATTGACCTGGAAGACTACCATCCGGGCGAAAGCAGTATACCAGAAGAGGTAAGGCGATCGGAATACGTGCTGGAAAGTGTTTGTCAACAAGCCGCAATACTAACGGCATCCTCGCAACGGATCCTATGCGAAGCAAAGAAATGGTTGGATGGCAAACCTGTGACAACAACGGTCATCCGTAATGTGTTTTCTCGTCACCACCAACCCGCTTTCAAAGACTTGGCGGTAGAACCGTTAAAATTGATCTGGTTTTCGCAAACTGTAGGATTGAACCGGGGCATACAAGATGCCATTCTGGCTATGAACAGGGTAACCAGTGGTTTTATGGAGCTTACCATTGCCGGGTATTGTCAAAGCGGCGTCCGGGAACAACTTAGTCAGCTACTTACGAAAGGAAAACACAGGCTCCGTTTTCTGGACCCATTGCCGGAAGCAGACCTTATTGAAACCTGCAGTCGTCATCACATTGGCTTGGCACTGGAACCGGGTTTTTCGTTGAACAATGAGCTGGCGCTTTCCAACAAATTGTTTGCCTATCTCCTTGCCGGGAATGCGGTAGTGGCCTCTGAAACAAAAGCGCAAAAAGAATTTATGCAGGCGTATGAAGGTATAGGACAGTCATACCCAATTGGTGCCGTAGAGAGCCTTGCCCGTATCTTCAGCACATATATTGAGCAGCCCATTCTTTTACAGAAAACAAGAGATGCGGCCTGGCGGCTGGCAAAAACAGAATTGAACTGGGAGGAGGAATCGGGCCGGTTTCTGCAGATTTATAAACTGAATTAAACAATCTTTTATCGGTACCGGGTACCTGCCTGTTTGATTCAGAAGCTAATCCGAAATTTTGAATGAACACATTACTACACCATGTTTTAGAACAAAAGACCGTTGTGACACCGGACGGCCAAAAACAGGAACTGCACTCTGGAATAGACCGGGAGGAAGCCCGCTTTCTCCAGGCATTGATCAAACGTTACAACGTTACGCGGACGCTGGAAGTTGGCTGCGCCATGGGAATTTCGTCACTGGCCATCTGTGAGGCGATAGCTGAAAACAGCGCCACATCGCACCATATTATCATTGATCCCTACCAGCGATCTGAATGGAAGAGTATCGGGCTCCACCACCTGGCCCAAGCCGGCTATCAAAACTTCCGTTTGATAGAAGAACCATCGGAGTTTGCATTGCCTAAGCTGGCGGAAGAAAAGACACCGGTCGAACTGGCATTTATTGATGGATGGCACACATTTGATCATACATTGGTAGATTTTTTTTACATCAATCGTCTGCTCCGCCCCGGTGGAATCTTGGTTGTGGATGATGTGCGTATGCCCTCGGTGCGCCGTGTGATGCGTATGATTCATACCTATCCCTGCTACCGGATGGTTGGCCATGTGCTGGCACACTACTCCACAAAAGGAAAAGCAGTGGAACTATTGAAAAACGTGTTGCGGCCTTTTTCAAAACTGGTAGGTAGCCGCCTTGCGGCCGAGATGATTGACGCAAGCGTAGTTCGTTCGGATCGTTCGCTTGGTTTAAATTCCTCGGTTATCGCCTTTGAAAAAATAGAAGAGGATCGCCGTCCCTGGAACTGGTATGAAAACTTTTAAGTGCACAAGATCCTGATCATATCGCCGCATTACCCGCCGTCAAACCTGGCAGCTGTACACCGTAGCCGCCTGTTTGCGCAGCACCTGCCGGCCTTCGGGTGGGAACCGTTTATCCTAACCGTGGATGAATCGTTTTATGAAGAAACCCTGGACCATGACCTGCAAAATTTACTTCCTCCAGGGCAGCAGATAGAAAAGGTAAAAGCTTATCCGGTTACAAAACCAAGGTTGATTGGCGACATCGGATTAAGGGCTTTTTTCCAGTTGCGAAAAAAGGCGCTGGAAATTATCAAGAGGGAAAGGATTGATTTTGTTTACATACCCATTCCTTCATTTTATGCCGCATTGATCGGTCCCTGGTTGCGCAGGAAAACAGGTGTGCCTTATGGCATTGATTACATTGATCCATGGGTACATCGTTTTCCGGGTTCGGAAAAAATATTATCGCGGCATTGGTGGAGTACAAAACTCTCCGGACTACTGGAGCGATCTGCGGTTAAAAAAGCATCAATGATAACGGGTGTGGCCGAAGGCTATTACAAAGGGGTACAGGACCGCAACCCGCAACTATTAAAAACCTGCTCGTTTTGTGCAATGCCTTATGGTGGAGAAGCACTTGATCATGATAGGGTAAAAGAAACCGGAAAAACGCCCTACCTCTTTTCAAAAAAGAATGGCGTCCTGCAGCTGGTGTATGCGGGAGCCTTTTTGCCGAAGGCAGCAGAACCCTTAAAAATTATACTGGAGGTCATAAGCAAAAACAGGCTTGTCTTTAACAATGTTGAGTTTCATTTTATCGGTACCGGCAGATCGTTAAATGACACATCTGGTTATAGTATAAAGCCCTTGGCCGAGAAGTATGGTTTATGGAACAGTATAGTTTTTGAATACCCGGAAAGAATTCCTTTTTTGGATGTGCTTGTCCACCTGGAGGCGGCATCAGGCATATTCATACTGGGAAGCACCGAACCGCATTATACACCCTCAAAGCTTTACCAGGGTGTGTTGAGCAACAAACCGGTATGGGCAGCCCTGCACTGGGAAAGTTCAGCCTGTGAGATTATCCACCAGTCAAATACCGGCATCACGCTGTCGTTTAATGGTGAAGAGGGCCTTTCGGAAATGCGGGAAACTGTTCTTTCCAGCTTTGCCGACTTTCGTCATTTTCATGATCATTTTGTACTGGAAAACCGCGACCTGGATGCTTTTCATCAATATTCTGCATATGCCGTTACAGAAAAGCTTTCAATGTTGTTAAACAGCGTGGTGGCGCAACCGGCAACTTAGTATAAACCTGTCATGTAAATGCCCTTCTTTAAAACGGTCAGGCAAATCAGCCGCTACATCAATGAAAGCCCTGCTAACCGGGGGCAAAAACTATACAGGCATTTTCTTGCGCTGCTCTGGCAGGTATATAAACGGACAATAGGCCTTCCCTTGATCTCCTGTCTTGATAATGGTGCTTTGTTTATCCTTCTGCCCAATTCAACCAACAGTACGGGAAATATTTATGTAAAGACCTACGAAGCCGAATATATTTATTTCTTGCGGCAGGCGATCGTTGAAGAGGGAATTATCCTCGATATTGGTGCACATATGGGTTTATACACCTTGTTACTGAAAGACAAATTTAAAGGTGGTTATTGCTTCGAACCTTCCAATGATAACAGGCGAGCCCTAACACACAACCTGGCGATCAACGAACTGCAAGAGAAATTTTGGGTATGCGGCAACGCGGTATCCAGTTACGATGGCGAGGCCAGTCTGGCCATCAAGGGTGCCTATTCAGGAGAGAATACCTTGACAGAAAATGGAAAGGAAAGCATCAGGGTCAATACGGTAACCATCGATTCATTTTTGAAACAGGAACGAAAAAATGAACCGGTAACGCTGATAAAAATTGATACCGAAGGCCATGAAAAAGAAATACTGGAAGGCGCAAAAGAAACATTAAAGCAGAACAGGCAATGTATTGTTTTGTTCGAAAATTCAAATGCGTCTTTTGCCAGGCATTTTTTTAGCGGTCTTTCTTATTCGCTGTATGCAATTAATAAAAAGGGGGAATTAACCAACGAAGAAGATTCTTTTTGGAAGGCCTACAACCTGGTGGCCATTGGACCGGATCATCCCCTTGTCAAAAAACAATAGGAGTGAAGAGGAGCAGTCTCGTTTATGTATCGTTTCCAAAGACCGGGTTGGGTAACCTGTTGCTGGTATGGGCAAGGGCAAAAGTATTCAGTCACCGGCATTCGATTCCCCTAATCACTTCGGCCTGGTGGGGAATCAGGTGGGGCTCCTGGCTGCGTAACGAGCAAAAGAAACGGCTATACTGGGGCTATTTCAGGGGATCATCCATACAGAATCGTGTAAAAGCAAGGGTTGCATGTAGGGTTCTTCCCGTGATCCGGGAACCGGAAGACGAATCGGCAAACGGTCAACCGTCCGTCTACTTTTTTTCTACGATTGTTACGGAAAATGATTTGTTTAAAACAATCAGACCTTATAGGAGTTTGGTACTGGCTGAGATCATCAACCTGTTAAAACCGGAATTGCAAAAAAAATGGCCACACCTTAGCAAACCTGAGATGGCTGTTCATATCCGGAGAGGGGACTTTGTAAAAGGAAATCCTATTACACCGGTATTTTTCTTCGTCCAATGCATTGAATTCGTACGTAAGCTCACTCGGTACGATCTGGCTGTAACGGTATTTACCGATGCACGTCCTGAAGAGATTGGGGATGTACTGCAATTGAAAAATGTAGCACTGGCCGATGCGCAACCAGACATCCTGGATTTATTGCAAATGAGCCAGAGCAGGATACTTGTTCTTTCCCAGAGCAGTACGTTCAGTTATTGGGCGGCTTTTTTGTCGGAGGCCATTGTTATCAAGTCTGCCGGTGATTGGCAGGGCGACTTACGGCCTTCTGACGTGAACCGGCACCGGTTTGAAGGAAAGATCGCTTTTGATCAACCGGAAACATTGGAACCACTTCGTTGGGCAATTCAAAAAGAAGCCTGGTGAACAGAAAGCAGAAGTTAGCGATTGTAACAACGCATCCAGTACAGTACAATGCACCTTTGTTCCGATTGTTGACACAAAGACAGCAAGTAGAAATAAATGTATTTTATACCTGGGAACAGGCAAAGGGAGCCATCTATGACCCTGGGTTTGGCCATACCCGCCAGTGGGATATTTCCCTGTTGGATGGTTACCGTTACAGCTTTGTCCGGAATACGGCTACCCAACCGGGTTCTCACCATTTCCGGGGCATTAAAAACCCAGGACTCGTCAATGAAATTGAAGCCTGGGGAGCCGATGCAGTGTTGGTATATGGCTGGAGTTTTTGGAGTCACTTGGCCTGCCTCCGCTATTTCAAAGGGCGGGTACCGGTGTTCTTTCGCGGCGACTCTACTCTGTTGGATGAGAAGTGGGGTATAAAAAGCTTTGCCCGTCGACTCTTCCTGCGCCGGGTCTACCAGTATGTGGATCGGGCCTTTTTCGTGGGC
Source organism: Flavisolibacter longurius (assembly GCA_013327885.1). Taxonomy (GTDB): domain Bacteria; phylum Bacteroidota; class Bacteroidia; order Chitinophagales; family Chitinophagaceae; genus Flavisolibacter. Next base: position 68,119 of record JABUMY010000022.1, read on the forward strand.
AGGAATAACAAGGCCTATTTCCGGGCGCATGGACTGCAGGAGGATCGCTTGGTGTTTGCGCCGCATGCGGTGGACAATAACCGTTTTGGTGCAATTGGGAAAGAAGAGGAAAAAGAGCTGGCATGCTGGCGGGATCAATTGAAGCTTGCGGAAAACGATTTTGTAGTGCTCTTTGTAGGAAAATTTGAAGATAAAAAAGCGCCGCAGTTTTTGCTGGAGCTGGCAATAGCCATCCCAACTGCCAACATTAAATTCCTGCTGGTAGGCAATGGGCCGCTGGAAGGCACCCTAAAAGAACAAAGGAGGAACAGCCAGGTGATCTTTCTTCCGTTTCAAAACCAGTCGAAAATGCCCTTGGTCTACCGCTTAGGGAATGTTTTAGTCTTACCCAGTAAAGGACCCGGTGAAACCTGGGGCTTGGCCGCCAATGAGGCAATGGCCTGCGGGCTGCCGGTTATCTTGTCAGACAAAGTGGGGAGTGTCCCCGACCTGGTGGGCGACAAAAACACGGGGATCGTCTTTTCTGGGAATGATGTAGGAAGGGTAGCAGGTTATATTTGTAGCCTGCAAAAAGACAGGGGATTTTATCAACAGGTTTGCCAAAATGCACGGCAGCATATCCAGGCATTTAGCTTTGAAAAAATTGCCATGGCCATCGAAGAACAAATGCAGAAAATTTCAGCAATATAAAAGCATGCGATATGTGATCCTGACCATAATCTGCCTTGGCCTTTATGCTGTAGTAGGCCTGGGATTCCTTAGCAGCCTGGCCATAGCCCTCTGGATATGGTTCCTCCAGGAGTTGTTTGAGAATTCAAATGAAAACATCGCCTTCAAGGAATTCATCCTGACGCTCTACGGGATGAACTACCTATTTTCGCCAGCCTTTTCCTATCTAACCGATGCGGCCAGTGTGTACCGGATGAAGATTCCCGAGGAAGATTATTTTCTACTTGCCATTCCTTCCATGCTGTTATTACGGGCGGGCATGAACTTCATCAAAACGCCGATCTTCCAGTTTCATTTCCGTACAGTACAGTTACAGTCGGTGCTGAATCAAAATGTATTGGTCTCCTGGCTTTATGCTGGTACGCTAATCCGATTTTTTAATGATTTGATTCCAGGTGACCTGGCGTTCTTTTTTTACCTCCTAAGCAGCGTTCGTTTTGTGGCAGCTTATGGGTTGTTCGTGATGGATGCACGTCGCTACAAATGGCATCTCATTGGCATTCTTTTCCTGGAACTCCTGATGGCGCTGCAGCAGGGAATGTTTCATGATTTTGCCATGTGGCTGATCTTTTTCGGGATCTTCTGGGTCTACCTGAAAAAGCCGACGCGGAATGTAAAAATAATCATAGGCAGCAGTGCCGTTCTGCTTTTTTTTGTGATCCAGGTGGCAAAATCTGAATTCCGTTCGAGTTTAAGTGCAAACCGGGAGGAATCAGGCCTGGCGCTTTTCCAGGCGGCGGTTGAAAAAAACATGGGAAGCGAAGAAGGACTGTTTAGCAGCGAGAACCGGTCGGGTTCCATGACAAGGGCCAACCAGGCCTGGATCTTTGCCAGTACCGTCAACAGGATGGACCACCACCAGGATTTCCAGGGCGTAGCCCTGCTGGGTGAATACGCCAAAGCGGCTTTTTTACCCCGGTTTATTGCCCCGGACAAAATGAAAGCGGGGGACAAAACGGTCTTCAACAAATTTTCAGGGCACCGGGTAAACAGTGGTACATCAATGGGACTGGGCTTTTTGGCAGATGGCTATATCGCCTACGGTCCAATGGGCACCTACGCCTTTGCCTTTCTCCTGGGGTTGATCTTTGCCGGCGTCTTCAAACTGGTGGAGGGCTGGTCGCGGATTTCTCCTTTCTTTATCTTGCTCATGTTCCCCATCCTGCACTATGCCGTTCGACCCGATTGTGAGACCCAAACAGTGATGGGGCATATCGTAAAAGGCATTTTTGTTTTTGGCTGCCTCATGTGGTACTACAGCGTTTATTTCTCCAAGGTGCAGGATGAAGTGCAGAAAGAACAGGTTCGTACCGATGTGTGGAAAAAAAGACTGGCCGCTGCACAGGCGAGGAAAAAGGGCGCCCTGTGACAGTAACGATCTTCATCCCTTGGTTTTTACCCGCCTACAAAGCGGGCGGACCGATCCAAACGGTGGCCAACTTGGTGGCGGTGCCTGTAGAAGGGCTGCGCTACCGGGTCGTAACGTCCAATAGTGACTGGGATGGGTCAACCCTCGAAGTGCAGACCGACCGCTGGATACCCTTCAACCGCTGGACGGAGGTATATTATACCAGCGCCACCACCGGCAAAGATTTGTTCAACAGGAGGGAAGAGGTTTTTTTTCTCAACGGCATGTACTCCTGGCCTTTCGTCCTAAAACCCCTCCTTTTTGGCAGGGCCAGAAAAATGATCCTGTCCCCCAGGGGCATGTTGCTGCCAGGAGCCCTGGCGCAAAAAGGGCTGAAAAAACGCCTCTACTTCCGGCTCTGGAAATGGGCCGGTCTCCACCGCCGGGTGCAGTTTCACGCCACCGATAGCGCCGAAGCGGCTTCCATTCGAAAAATCTTTGGAAAAAACGTCAACATAGGCGTAGTAGCGAACATACCGAGGACGATACCGGTATTACCGGTACTGGCGAAGAAGAGGGGAGAACTGGTTTTGGTCACCATAGCGTTGCTGGGTCCAATGAAAAATATCCTCCCCGTGCTCAAGGCATTAAAAGGGGTGGAGCAAAACATCACCTACCACCTTTGGGGACCAGTGATCGACCCGCCTTATTGGAAAGCCTGCGAAAGGGCCATAAAAGCACTGCCCCCCAACATCCGCGTCGTGTACGGCGGCGACTTGCCACCAGCCCGGCTCGAAGAGGTGTTAAGCCTCGCACATGTTTTTGTGATGCCAAGCAGGAGTGAGAACTTTGGTCATGCCCTCTACGAAGCCCTGGCGGCTGGCCGGCCTGTCATCACCAGTCACAACACGCCATGGAAAGCCTTGCAAAAAGGCTCCGCAGGTATCAATGTGGATCCGGGAAAAGAGGAAGAAGTTGCCAACGCAATGCGTTTTTTCGCTGACATGGAAGAAGCGGAGCTAAAAACCTGGAGCGCTGCCGCCGCTGCCCTTGCCAAAAGGAGCATCAACCGCGAGGACCTGGCGGCCCAATACCACCGCCTGTTTTTAGAAGAAGAGGAGCAGGAGCGGGGCAACACCTAAACCTAAACCTATACCTCAACCTTAACCTTAACCTCCGCGTCTCCCTGCCTTTGTGGTTCAAAAAACAATTGTAAAGAAAAAACGCCTAATGCACCAATACAAACCCATCCTTGTTTACACCGGCAGGTTTCTTGGCCTTTTTGCCATCCTCTTTTACGGCACCGAGGCCGTGATTGCCTTTGCCTCTCCCGGGGATCATTATTGGCCCTGGTTAGCCAACAACCTGAACTTTATTCCACCGTTCCGGATGTTCTTAATGCGGTCAGCACAGGCCCTGCTGGCAGCAGGCGGCTGGCAAACCGGCATTACCGATGCCCATACCCTGGCATTTCCCGGTGGCGCCAGTGTGCGCATGGTCTACTCCTGCCTGGGTTATGGCGTGCTCAGTTTTTGGATTGCCTTCATCTTTGCCAACAGGGGCTCCTGGCAGAAAAAAAGCGCCTGGATGCTGGCCGGCGCCTTGGCCTTGGTTGGCATCAACATTGTTCGTATAGCCCTTATCTTACTGGCAGCGCAAAAAGGCTGGGCAATACCGCTCGGCTGGGACCACCATACCTGGTTCAACATCGTGGCCTACCTCCTGATCTTTGCCATGATATGGGGCTACGACAGGTCAGGTCGGGAAGGGCAGACCCGCAAGTCTTCACCGGCGCACCATACGGGAGTAAAAACCAGGGACCTGGAACAGACCGCCAGCCAGCTTTAGCGTTCCAACGATTCGCTTCCGGCTTGCAAAACCAATAACGCAACGAAAAACAGCCGCCACATCCCCTAATTTCCCTTTCTTCACAGTAGCAAACTGGATTAACTTTTCACATATAGGGTTTGACCGGTAAGGTTTGGTGCCAAAAAAGTTCGAACCACCAACCCCAAACCCCAAACTCCCAACCCCAAACCCTCATGGTCATCCTCGGAATCAACGCCTATCACGCCGATGCCTCAGCCGCCATTTTTGTCAACGGCCGCTTGGTGGCTGCCAGCGAAGAGGAGCGTTTCCGGCGGGTAAAGCATTGGGCAGGCTTTCCGGCAACCGCAATCGCGTTCTGCCTCAAAGAAGCCGGTGTTTCCTTTGAGCAGGTTGATTATTTTGCCATTGGCCGCGACCCGAAGGCTAAATTTCTCAAAAAACTGCTCTTCCTCGCTGCCAATCCGATAGGCAGCACCGCTGCGGTAAAACAGCGTTTTGCCAACGCAAAAAAAGTGGCTTCTATAGAAGAAGACCTGGCGGCGATCTCTGGCTTAGCAGCCAGGTCGTTTACAGCAAGGATACGAAACGTTGAGCACCACCGCAGCCACATGGCCTCCGCCTTTTTTGCTTCGCCTTTTGAAGAAGCAGCTCTGCTTTCCATCGATGGTTCGGGCGACTTTACCACCACCATGATAGGCGTGGGCAGGGGAGCCAAAATGGAAGTGCTCGATTCGATCGATTTCCCGCATTCGCTGGGCATCTTTTATTCGGCCTTCACCCAGCTCCTGGGTTTTCCGCACTATGGCGACGAGTACAAGGTGATGGGCATGGCACCCTATGGCAAACCAAAATATACGCGGGAACTGGAGGAAGTGATCCGGCGCACTCCCGATGGACTTTTCCGTCTGAACCTGGACTATTTCCGGTCTGCTACCCAGGGAATTATCTCGTACAACCAAAAGAACGTCCCGGTGGTGGCACCGCTGTACAGCAAGGCCATGGCAGCCCGGTTTGGCCCGCCCCGGAAAAAGGACGAGCCCCTGGAACAACGCCACAAAGACCTGGCTGCCTCCGTGCAAAAGGTCACCGAAAACGTGATCTTTCACGTCCTTACCCACCTGCAAAAACGGACCGGGCTGGAAAACGTCTGCATTGCAGGTGGCGTGGCGCAAAACTCGGTGGCCAATGGCAAGATAACCCTGGCCACACCATTCAAAAACCTCTACATTCCCTCGGCCGGCCACGATGCAGGTATTTCACTCGGAGCCGCCCTCTATGTACAGCACCAGGAACTGCACACGCCCCGGCAGGCTTCTATCCGCTCGGCCTTTACCGGCAGCCGGTTTTCCAATACCGAGATAAAGGCCATCCTCACGCGGAAAGGGATCCCGTTCAGCGAGCTGTCCGATGCAACCTTGTACGAAAAAACAGCCGCCTGCCTGCAGGCCGGTGGTGTAGTCGGCTGGTTCAGCGGCCGGGCCGAATTTGGACCCAGGGCCTTGGGTGGACGCTCCATCCTGGCCGACCCCCGCCGGGCCGATGCAAAAGAGCTCCTCAACCACAAGATCAAGCGGCGGGAAAGCTTCCGGCCCTTTGCCCCCTCGATCTTGAAGGAGTTTGTAGCCGACTTTTTCGAGCTCACAGAAGACGTGCCCTTCATGGAAAAAGTATTTCCCATTAAAAAAGAACAACGGGCTCGGGTACCGGCTGTTACCCACGTGGATGGCACCGGGCGGCTGCAAACGGTCGACAAAAAGATTTCCCCCCGCTACCATGCGCTGATCCAAACCTTTTACCGGCAAACCGGCATTCCCATACTGCTCAACACTTCCTTTAACGAGAACGAGCCGATCGTAAACACCCCCGAAGAGGCCCTGTCATGTTATCTCCGCACAGCCATGGACATGCTGGTCATGGAAAACATCGTAGTGGAAAGAGGGGAGCAGGCACCGGTCAGAGAATGACATTATTCTCCAGCTGGGGATTGACGCAATAAATGGATGCAGGCAGAAAGAACAACAGTTGTGCAAAAACAACACGCTTTCTTTCTTGCCGTTTAAAAAAAGAGCCCCTATTTTCGGTGAGGAAAATGGCGAAAGGCCTGTGTTGGTCGGCTAAGGGAGGGGTTTACTAAGTAGTTTTACCTGTTTGGCCTAAGAAGTTTCCTGCATTCAGAAATTTCTATTTATTTTATCCCGGCAAGTACCTTTTACTAATCCACCATCTGCCCGCTTATGAAGGTCAGTTTGATTACCGTTACCTATAACTCTGCTAAATACCTGGCTGACTGCATCGAATCGGTTCGTAGCCAGGACTATGCAAACATTGAATACATCGTCATCGATGGGGCGTCCACGGACAAAACCATCTCTGTGATCAGGGCGAACAGCGGCGTCGTGGACAAATGGATTTCCGAAAAAGACGGCGGCATGTATGATGCCATCAACAAAGGCATGAAGATGGCTACCGGTGATATCATCGGGATCCTGAACAGCGACGACATGTTGGCCAGCGAAGCCACCATCACCAACATTGTCAACTGCTTTCGTCAAAAAGGCGTCGACTCGGTGTTTGGCGACCTGGTTTATGTCGATGAAGAAGATACGTCCCGTATCTACCGCTACTGGCAGGGCTCTGGTTACAACCGCAAGGCCTTTCATTACGGCTGGATGCCGGCACACCCGACCTTCTACGTCCGTCGGGACGTAGTGGAAAGCTTGGGTGGCTACCAAACGCATTTTTATTCGGCAGCGGATTTTGAGTTCATGACCCGTTACCTCTACAAACACAGGGTCAGTTCATGTTACATTCCCGAACTGATCGTCAAAATGCGCAAGGGCGGCATGAGCAACTGCGGCTGGAAGCGCCGCTTGCGGGCCAACCGCCGCGACTACCTGGCCCTGAAGCAAAACGGCGTTCCTTTTCCCTTGTTTGCCTCCCTTATCAAACCCCTGCGAAAGCTTCCGCAGTTCGTGGGTTTCCTAAACCTGAGCAAAGAAGCCAGGGCAAAAGAACAGCAACAAAAAGACCTGGTGCCGGTATTGGGGAAAATGACTGCCTGACGATAGCCTGCTGCCAACTGATTATTTACACAAAATAAGACCTGCACTATGCAGGTTTTTTATTGGGTTACGCAGTCACCATGTTTTCCCCGCCCGGTGTTTTTCCCTGCACCTTCAACTGGCCCTTTAAATCCGGTAAAGAAAAAACTTTGAAAAACAAAAAAGCCCGCCGTCTTTCACCACATCTCCGCCAAATAGCTGTCTGCTTTGGCAACGCTAAACCTGCAAACAAAAATGTTCAATGCTCAATTCTCAAATAAGAAAACCTCCCTCACGAAACTTCCCCTCAGCCACCTGGTTCAGCGCCTTATTACGCATATAGAAATCCCAATTTCCCTACGAAGCCCTTCACCTCCCCCAAGTGGGGGAGGCCGGGAGGGGGCCTCAGCGCTTACAGTTTCTTGCATTATAGGCCGATTGTTGTAGTTGCATCATACAACATGCAGTGAACAATGAAGTTGAAGAGAAAGACAGCATACAAAATGAAGATTGCAACCGGCATCGAATGGCTATTGTGCGTTGGCTCTGGAAAAAGCACCGGAGCCTTGTCATCCTGAGTTTGTCGAAGGATGCTTTTTCCTTGAACTTTTGGCGGAATTCATCCTGAGCGCAGCCGAAGGACCTTTTGGGGAGAGAAAAGGTGGAAAACAAACTAAAGTAATGAATGCCCGCAGCCAAAGATTGCCCAATCCACCAAATAACTATCAACAAACCAATTAAAAAACAAACAAAACCCTAACACGAAATGGCCGCAGCTTTGTAATCCCTGTTCAGCAAGTTCCATATACACAGCCAATGAGAAGAATCCCCTTGCTTCTTTGCTTCATCTCCATCGTCTCAAACATGGTCCTGAAAGCCCAGGCAGTCGAAACGGGCCCGCGAAAAGAGGTAGAAAAACCTGTCCGCCTGGTACCCATTCCCCTCACCGCAACACCCGCCGAAATCCAGGACCTGATCGATCGGCATCACAACGTTTATTTTGGTCCGGGCACCTACAAGATCGGTAACCTGCGGCTGGAAAAAGGGCAAAAGGGCCTGGTCTGGGGCGCTGGCCGCTTAACCACAACCTTAACCGGAACTATCACCATCAGCGGCAGCAGGGATCTAGTCTTGGGCAATTTTAATGTGAATGATGTTGCGGCGAAAGGTGCCGCTGTCATAGAGATCGTGGGTAAGGCGACGGCAAACCTTACCCTCCTCAACACCCTGGTTTCAGCTGGAAACCAGGGAATGGCCATCCGGGTAAAAGCGCCGGGTCGCTTCACCATCCAGGGCTGCAATCCAAAATGGAGTGATATCGGTATCAGTATCCAACATCCAAAAGCCGCCGTTTATGTGTTTGGCGGCAACCTGCAATACAACCGGCTGCAGATAGAGCAGGTGCAGGGCCACCTGGATGCAAGGGCCTTTGGTATACAGGGGACCAGGGGAGAGGCGGATATTTTAATCCGGTCGCCATCACCGGTCGGCTTTCATTTGCTTGAAGGCATTCGCACCGAGGGAAATAACGGTGCCAATGCCAGGGAAGCCTTTCTGAATGTACCACTGACGAGAGATAAGGTCAACGTTGTGTTGCGGGCCAATACTTTGGGTAACATGGTGCGATATGCAAACTATGGCGCCAATGGCAATCTCGTGCTGTTGGAAAATGCAAACGGCCCGGGACCGGAAGACAAAAGCTCTGTCGGCGTAACAACTGGAGAAGAAACCAAAGCGAACATTATCAGCCTGGGAAACAAGTATGGATTGAGCTATGATGAAGCAATAGCACCTTTTGTGGTAGGAAAAAGAACTACCGTTCGGTCAATGGGTGATCTCTGGATGCTGCCTAATAAAACCGATTACACAAAACCCTTCAACGAACCCCTTACAACGGCGGCAATGAGCCGTGCGGGGAAACCCGTTTCGTCTAACATCGAATTCCTTGCACCGCGGGAGGCTGTTGCCATCGCTATCCCGGAGATTCCGCTTTACACCATAGCTACGTTTCCTCGAATATCAAATTTGGCCGACCTGATGCTGAACATAACCGATTTTGGGGCACGGCCCAACGATGGCAAAGACGACCGCGAAGCCATTCAGCGGGCACTGGACAGTGCAGAAAAGGACGGTATCTCCAAACCGCTCTACTTCCCTGCCGGCCGGTATGAATTGAGTGTCCCGCTTTTCCTTGACCAATTGGCCGGTGGTGGCTTTTGGGGAGAAGGTAGCGACAAAACGGTTTTGGTCAGCACCACGGGCAAGGGCGTACTAACGGCAAACGGTGCAGGCTATGCCAGCTTTGTGGACATCGGCTTTGAAAACAGGCGGGGAGCGGAAACGGCAACAACAGATCTTGACTGGCCGACCAACACGTCCCGGTTCAAAAGCAGGGGGCGTACCGGGGCAGCCCTGCAGGCCAATATGTTTTATCGCTGCCGGTTCGAGAACGGGGGATCGGGTATGGCGGTTGGGCGGTCACGCATGGGCGATGGCTTTATGCTGGTGGACTGTGTTTTCAGGAACATCAAAACAGGGAAGGGAGAAGGCGCAGCCTATGTCTCGGAAAATTTTAATGTCCTCACCAATCCCCTGGTGCACTGCCTGTTTGAGAACGTCGACTGTGCGGTGAACAACAAGGCAGGAAGCTTCAATTTTTATGGGAATAAGCTGGTCAACATCCGCACCGCTGCACTGAAGTTTTATGCGGTCGTAAGCGATGGTTTTGCCATCGTCAACAACGACATGGATGGATCGCCGGTACCATTTATCACAACGGGCCACAGTTCGGCAAAGGCGCACCTGCTGGTCGACAGGGTTAGGGTAGCAGCACCGGCAAAACAAACCCTGGGTTCCTCTTATGCATTGGGTGGATCGGTGTTGTTTCTTTCTTCGTCGTTTCCAGCCCGCACCATCACCAACAGTGGCGGTATCGGCGACAATTCCTTAATTGTTTTCAAAACGGTTTCAGCCAGGGCTTCCGCTACAGGTAGGGCACACGGTTATATTATAGAAAAAAAGAAATGAGTTAATATGATATGAATGAATTGGTTGGATAAATAAGTTCAATCAAAGCCAGAATTGAAAAGTTGTGTTGTCAACATATACTGGTGCAAATTCTCAGTACACTTACAAGAAAATCAATATCACATCTATCTCCCTGAGCCCGCTGGTACAGCGCCTTTTGCTGTAGGAAAAGAGCAGCGCAATACAGCGACTGCTGCTACTTACTTCATAGGCCGACTAAAGCTTATGCATGAATCAACGTGTAATGAAGAATGTAACAAGGGAGAAAGACTGCTCACCAAAAGAATATTGCAACCAAGAAAGAATGGCAGCTGTGCGCTGGCCAGGCAAATCCAGCGTAGCGTTGGATTTGCCTTGAATTTTTGGCTCCACCTTTTGGGGAGACAAAAGGTGGAAAACAACCTAGTGCAAAGAAATTCCAAACCTAAAGCCAGCCAAATGAAAAACGTCATGCCTGCCCAACTGGTGTAAATACGATTTTACTACTTCACATATCGCATTTGCAGGACAAACAAATGATACATCAAACAGTAACTCTCGCCACGACAACCCACCATTCGTGCTTTCCGCACTAACAAATCAATTTCAAATAAACAAGCCAAAAAAAATTTAACCCATTTTCGTCCGCCCGGGGTCTTCGCGGAGGGCCTTGCGGGGCAGGCTTTGCGGCGAGATTCTGTGTTACCAGCCAAAAGATTTGACTTTATTATTTTCGTGTTTTAGGCGGCCTTGTGCCAGCCTGTTTAGGGAGTGGCCATGCTACTCTCTAACTTTTTAAAAAAGTTCTTATCATA
>JABUMY010000023.1 GCA_013327885.1 Flavisolibacter longurius
CGCGGAAATATGGTGAATAGCGCTTTTTGCACTTATTCAGGGCGGTTGATATACATCTTGTCGCTTCCAGTAAATTATTCCAGTTAAATTGAGTAGACCACTCATTCCAAAACAGAAATACTTGCAACCTTTCAGCTTTTAGCGACAACATTCTATTCATCTAAATTATTGTATTGCATCAACCCATTCAAATGCTATGATGCATCGATTATCACACTGCTCAATCTTGACATATGCCCTGACTATTTGTGTTCTTTTCTGCGGAGAAGGATAACAAAACTTCCGATCAGGAGGAATATAGCAGCGCCTACAAACCAGCGCCAGGAAATCTTGCCGGCTGCTTTCAGCTCTATTGGCGCCGTATCGCCCATGATCACCAAGCCGGCCCAGTATTGCGGTGATAGGGCCCGGCCCTCTGCTGTTTGCAGGTAGTGCAGCTTGGCCTGTCGCAGCGCTTCGTCTTTGGACATGCCCGCCACCAGGTTTTGGTAAAACGCTTCCATCAACTGCGCAGAGGCCTTTTCGTCTATCTTCCAAAGGCCGGTCAGCATGCTTTCGCTGCCGGCATAATGAAAGGCATGCGCCAGCGATACCATGCCTTCGCCGTCTTCAAAACCCGGTCGGCCCGACTCGCAGGCCGTTAATACGGCAAGGTCCGAGGATAGGTCGCAGTTGTAGATCTCCGGGAGGTAGAGCGAATTGTTTTCATCGGCACTCGTTTTGGCAAAAATGAGGCGGGAATACTCCGGGTGCAGGTTGTTTGATTCGGCGTGGGTACCAATGTGAATGATCTTGTGGTGAGCGGCATTTTGCCGGAACGAACTTACGGTTGACTGCTCGTTCAAAAAGGCGGCCCCGCCTAAAAGCCGTTGGGCTTTGGTGGCCAGGTCAAGGGTAAAGGGTTGGGGCAGCAGGGAAAGATAACTGTTGTCGGGCAAGGCCGAAGCGGAAACCGCTGTGCGGTAAGGCCCTTTCACCTGTTCGGTAAATCCAGGCGCAAAAGCCACAAAGCTGGCTTGCCGGTTTGGCGTAGTCTTTTTCTCACCCAGCAAAAACAGGCTGTAATGATAGGCAATGCTGTGGCGAGAAAGCAGGCTGTTGGTTGCCAGGTCGTGGAAGGAACTGATCTTTTTCGGTGTCAGGGTTTCAAAACTAAGACTGTACAAAATGCCGTCGGGAATAATGAGAACTTTTTTGTTCCGCACTTCTTTTTCAAGCGGCGCCCACAACTGCCGGTACAGGGTGGCCAGTGCCTCGCTGGTCGGGGCCAGGTCGTATGCGTTTTTAGAAAGTATGGCAAGCTGTTTTTCGAGCCCGGTTGCACTGAGTGGTAACAGGCGTTCGCTGCGGGCATCAACCACCAAGGCAAACAGGCTGCTGTCGCTGAAGAAATACCGCACCAGCGTTGTGCCTTCCGGGATGCGCTGCCGCAGGTCGGGCAGCGATTGAAAAATGGCCGCATAGCGCAGGTGGTAATACCGCGGGTGGTCCCTTTTCAGCCCTTCGCGGAAAGTTTCCCAGACTTCCACAGCTTTAAAATAAGCCTGCATTTTTTCGGGGTGCGACCGGTCACCCTCCAGTGCTGCTGCCACGGCCGCTTTCAGCGCTTTTTCCTTTGCCTGTACCGCGGCCGGCACATGGGCAAAGCGCAGCGTATCAGCCTTGTCAAGCTGGGCCCGAATGCGGTTGTAAAGGCCCGATTCGTGAAACCCCATCAGCCGGTGGAGGTAGGTGACGTCGCCGCTTTGGATGTACAGCTCAAGCGTGATTTTTTCCATGAACTTTAGCAGGCCAGCCTGGTCGGATAGCAGCAGGCCAATGTCGCCGGCATCGGTGAGCACCGTTTTGCGCCGCTCGATGATCGCCAGGGCTTCGGCCAATTCTCCCAGGATCCTTGATAGTTCAGCCTTGCTCTTTGCCGGCAGCAAGGCGTATTCAGCCTTTGCTTTCTGCAGGATAGCCTTTGGCTTTTTCAGTTCTGTTTTTACGGAGTCGAGCAGGCTGCTGCCGGATCGAATGGCGTTGTTCATGGCAAGGAGGGCCTTCTTACTATAGTCCAGCGCTTGGGTATAGTTGCCCGTTAGTTGGTGCACTTCGGAGAGGTTCAGCAACTGGTACGAAGCAGAAAGCGTTCCGGTGCCTTGCGTTTTGGCAATATAGTCGTAAGCCTTTTTGGACCGGGCTAGGGCTTTTTCCGTGTTATTGTTTTCGGCATAAAAAAGTGCCGCGTTGCTGATGAACTCCAGGTAGATGTTGTCGTAATCGCCCTGCAACGAAGCTTCGTACAGTGCATCGGCTTTTTCGTAATAAAGAGTCGCTTGTTCTTTTTCGCCCCGTTCGTCGTGCAGGAGTGCCAGCGTGCTGCAGGCATCGGCCTGCCAAAAGGTATGATCGCCATCGGCCTTGCTGATGGCTTCCAGCCCTTCGGCTAAAAAACGCCTGGCCTTGTCGTGATCCTTCATGGCATAATACAGTTGTCCCAACAGTATCTGCGAGATAAAAATGGCCGGGTCGCCTTTGTCAAGTGCTACCTTTTTTTGTTCGTAGGAATGGAGCAAGAGGTCCTGCGCCTGCCGGTAGTTGCCCAGCTCTTTGTAAATACCGGCCAGGTTGTCGGTGGCTTCAAACTGCAGCGAAACGGCGGACGATTTCTTCAGGTGGGGTTCTTTGGAGGCAATAAAATTCTTTAGATAAAGAATACTGGTCTTCAGGGCGTCGATGGCTTTTGTTGATTGCCCCTGTAAGCTGTAGATACCTGCAATATTGTTCAACACCAGGGCCGGGCGGTAATACTGGTTGACTGGTGTGGGTTCTGTTTCTTTTACGTTTTCAATGGCTTTGTTGAAAAAGAGCAAAGCGCTATCGAGTTTGGAAGCATAATACAGGATGCTTCCCATGTTGTTGTACGAAACATAAAGGCTTTCGGCATCCGTTGTGGGGTCGGACAGGCGGTACTGAAAGGCTCGCCGCTGGTGTTGTTCCGAAAGGCCGATATTACCCATGCGCTGGGCAAAGGTTCCCAGGTTGCTTTCGATAAGGCCCAGTTGCGCCGGTGTTTTTCCCGGCATGGCGACTGTTTGCTGAAGGGCTTCAGTATTGGCGTTGTAGGCCAGGTTTAGCTTGCCGGCAAAGCCAAAATATTCACCGGCCTCCAGCCAGGTTTGCCGCAGGGTGGCCGGCGGCGGTGAAAGTGTTTGAATCCGGTTAACCAGTGCCGTTAGTTTCTTCACGCCGCTTTCCGCCCCGTTCCGGAGCTGTTCGATCTTGCCCGTATAAAAAATATAATGGTTGAGCGAATCGGCCCGTTTCTCTGCAAAGAAGCGGTCCACCTGCTGCTGCACCAGGGCTTCGGCTTCCGCCAGCTTGTTCTCCGCCAAGGCCTTTTCAATAGCGGGAATGGCCACTACCTGCCGCTGCGCCTGCAGGGCGGAGAAGGATGAGAAAAACAGAAAGCAGCTTAAGAGCTTTCCAGCAAAAGACCTGAGTTTGCCACGCATAATGCATGAATTAGTTATTGGTTATTGCGTTATTGGGATATCGGGATATTTTGTACTGACTATTGCCTGCTCTCAATCGACTTTCAACTATCGACTCTCAACTACCGACTATTCACTTCATTCCGCAGTGCAGTGAGCAGTGATTCCTTGTCGGGGTGATTGGAGCTTTCAATGTTGATGCTCGCCTCTTCCTTCTTCCCCTCTGCCAGCAAGGAAAGCCCCAGGTACCAGAACGCATCTTCGCGGAAAAACCCTGAGGAGGCCACCACTTTTTGCAGGTAGCCAACAGCGGAGCCTGCATTGTCATCGGCCAGGTGTGCCACGCCTAAAAAATAGCTGAGCGTATCATTGGCTGGCTGCGCCTTTTGCAGGCTGTCCCAGGTTTGAATGGCGGCTTTGTAGTCGCCGCGCTTGTAGTCGATCATGGCCCGCTCAAACGCATAGTTATCGGTGGCGCCCATGGTTGTCATCAGTCCCGGGTCGGGTTTAAAATAGGCAGCAAAAAGTTTTTCCCCGCCGCTTTGCTTTCCCAGCAAAAGCCACCCTCCCAGGCCAGCCAGCAGGAGGATGGAAGCCGCTGCCAGCCAGGTTTTCAGCGAAATGGTTCGGCGATGGATGCGGGGCTCTTCTTCCGGTACCGGCAGCGCCTGGTGAAAGGTTTGCAGCTTTTGGTGCAGCACCGCTTCGCCAATGCCCATTGCCAGCCATTGCACCTCCTGCAGGCCTTCCTGCAGCCGCGGGCTGGCGACAAGCTCCCTGTCAAACGCCGACCTTTCATCGGGGTGCATGCGGTTGGCGGCATACCGCTCCAGCCGTTCCCATTCTTCCTGTGATATTTCGTTTGCGTTGTTCACTGTTTACCCTTTTTTGATCAGTTGCCGCAACTGCTGCAGGCAGCGGTACTTGTTGTTCTTGGCCGTAGCCTCCGACCAGCTAAAGGCACCTGCAATGGTGCGTAGTGATTCCTGCCGGAAATAAAATCGCTGCAGCAGGTCACGGCAGTTAGTTCCCAGGTCTGCAAACGCCTTGCGTACAGAGAGCAGGTAGGCCTGCTGGTTGCCGGGCAGCTCTTCTGCCAGCGGCGTTCCGTTTTCCGAACCATCCAGCGGAACCACCTTTTTGTACTGGCCCGAGCGCAGGTGATCGAGCCATTTGTTGCGGGCCACCTGGTAGAGGTAACCGGCCAGTGAGGTTTCGCCTGCCGGTGAGAATTTGTCGAGCTGCACATTGCGCCACACGGCAATAAATGCTTCCTGGTAAATGTCCTTTGCTTCTTCGGCCGTTCCGTTGTTGGCCAGTACATATCGCTCCACTTTGCTGAAATTTTCCTGGTATAATGCTTTTAATGCGGCGTCATCGTTTTGCTTGATGGCAGCCAGTTGTGCAGTTATTTTGTTGCTGATAGCAGAGGGTTCTCTTTGCATGGAGCGTTATCTCCGCAAAAGATAGGGAAAAGATTTTTGTTTTTTGCCTCACTACCCCTGTTCGTTTTTGCTCTTTTGCCAGCAAAAGCCAAAAGCAAGTGTATCATTATCCCATCTTACTGGCTTAAAACTGGTCGATGTCCTGCCAGGCGTAAGTGGTATTTTTTACCAGGTCGAGCAGGAGGCTTTGCATGCCCTGCACAAAGGCGGTTTCACTGGCCGGGGCCACCCTCGAATTGAGCAGCAATACCGCGTTGGTGCCATTGTTATGGCGCATAAAGCCGGTGCGGGTTCCGGGCAGGCTACCGTAGTTGTACCAAAGGTTTTCGGCACCCCAGATGCCCACGCCCAGGGCATAGGACGGAAACACCGCGGAGCCTTTTGCCAGTTCGGCAAGGGAAGCCGCGTTCAGGATGTCGGGCCGGGTGGCAAAACCATCAATGGCCGTTATAAAACGGGCCAGGTCAGTGGCCGTGGTTATAAGGCCGCCATCGGCATCCCTGCGGGGAAATGCAATGTTGTACACGAAATTGTTATCCGAGCCCTGCCCGTAATAGTTCACTTCGTTTGTTTTTCTTTCCGCTGCTGTTTTGCCGGCGATATCGGTTTGGGTGGCCCCGATGGGCTTTAGCAGGTCGTCTTTGATATAATCGATATAACTCTTGCCCGAAACCTTTTCGATCACTCTCCCGGCGATCCAGAAGCCTACATTGGAATAGTCATACTTGCTCCCCGGTGTGGCGGGATTGGGTCTTGTGTTGAGCACCCAGTTGAGCATCTGTGTGTTTGACAGGGTTGGGTTCTGATCGATCACGTCGCCGCCGGTGGTACCACCCCAGGAACCCGATACATTTTGCAGCAGGTGCCGCACGGTAATGGCCGAAAGGTTGGCATTGTAAGGCGCCGTGCCATACGTGGTGCCAAGAACAGTGCCGTTGCCAAACACCTTTGCATCCAGCGAAAGCTTGCCATCCTGCACCAGCTTCATTACCGCCGCACCCGTATAGGTCTTTGACACGCTGGCCAGCCGGAAGCGGTGGTCCGGCGTTACTTTCTCGGCCGTGGCCTGGTCGGCAACACCAAAGCCTTTGCGGTACACCAGCTTGCCGTTTTTGGTAACAGCCAAAGAAGCACCAGGAATGTTGTAGGTGGTTAGGAAGGCTGCGATCTTTCCGTCTACAACGGCCATATCCTGTTGCGTGGCAGGCGGCGGCGGTGGTGAAGGTGGTGGCGGGATTTCGCTTCCGCCTTCTTTTTTACAAGTTACAAAAAGCAGTGCCAACATTGCAGGCAGGAAAAGCTGTTTCGCTGGTTTCATTCTACTCATTTTATACAGGTCTGTAAAAACGTTTTTACACATGCAGCGACTCTTTCCTTCCATCCCCGGTTACGATACTGCCACTGCACGTTGATACATCGGAGAATGCGGGAGAGGTCATCATAAAAAAATGTTAGCGCTATTTGATGACCTTTTCTTTTTAAACCGATGTAGTAGCAATTGCCCTCCTTTTATCCTTGCCAAAACTGTTTCTGTAACCTTCTCCCTTGTGAAAAGAAACCTGCAAAAATGCTGCACATGACATTCCCTTTTTATGTACGCTGCAAAAGCCGCTACCGGTGGCTTTCCGTAACGGCTATGCGAAAATTTCTTCTCTGGCCCCTTCTCTGTACAAGACAAACTTTCACCGGTGTTTATTCACCTGTATACAACAGGAAAAGCCCTGCTCCAACCCCAGCCATTTTTAACTGACCTACACAACCCCTCCCGGTATGAAAAGAACGTTCCAACTGCTCCTGCCCCTTTTCTTTGCCTGCATTTGTTTGCAGGAAGCTGCTGCAAAGACCTACCCCGAAGCCGAAGCGAACAACAGCTTTGCCACGGCCGGTAACATGGTCAATTTTGATACGCTGACGGCTGCTGTTGGCGGACCGGATGCCATTGATTTTTTTAAGCCGGATATTGCTTTCTGGTCGCAGTACGGTTACTCCACCGGCACCATTGTGGTGTATATAACGGCTACCAATACCGGCACAACACCGGCAAAGCTGTGGATGGACCTGTACAACGGCCTGCAGGGAGCCGGGCTGGTGTACACCGACAGCACCGCCAGCATGGCGGCCGGCGCTACCCGCACAGCGTCGTTCCGCTTTTGCGGGCAGTATATGGATGATTTTTATTTAGCCTTTCGTTCCAACGGCACAGTGGACTACCAGGTGGTCTGGTATTTTTCGGATCCCAATCCCAATGCAGAAGCCAACAACAACGGGGCTGCGGCAACGCCTTTCCCGTTTGATACGCTTAATGCCCTGCGCCAGGCCGTAAACTACCAGTACAGGCTAAACGTAAATACAGATCCCGAAGATTGGTTTCGCACCACCTTGCCCGCAGGCGATTATGCAAACATGGCACTGGAGATAAAAGCCAAGAATAACAGTTGCGTGGCCGGCCGGGGAATCCAGTACGCGGTTTACCGAAACAGCGAGGCCACGCCCATAGCAACCGGGTATGTAGGCAACAATCCATCAGTGGTGCAGTTTACGGAAGTGTTCACCGGCATTCCGCTAGCTGGCTTTGTACAGGGCGATGTGCTGTATCTAAGGGTCTGGTCCAATGCCGCCTTTGGCTACCAGCTAAAATACAGCGGCACCGATGTTGACTTTGAAGAGGAATCCATTGACTCTGATTACGACGGGTACTCACCAGAGTCGATGGGTGAAAATGAAACAAAGGTGGCACAGGTGGGTTATCATGTATACGAAAACGGTGAGCCTGTCTATGACGATGATGGCAACGCGGTGATTGATAACGCCGACAGCTACCGGTTTACCCTGCCGCAGAACGGCGAGGTGACCCTGTTTGTTAAAGCCCGCAACGATGGTTGCGGCCAGGCGCTCAATCTGGAGCTGCTGGATGAATACGGCAGCTCTGTTTCCCATTTTAGTGGTTATGAGCTGGTAACCTGGAATGGCACCTGCAGCGAAACAGTTCATGTCATTAAGCTTATCCGGGCGTTTACGGCCGGCACCTACCAGCTCCGTATCCACAACGGCAACTGGGGCAATGAGGAAAAGATCAGCTATACCATCAGGTACCAGTTTCAATCCTATACCGATAGCGGCAATGACCAGGAGTACAACAATTCACAGGCATCAGCCCTTTCCATCGCCGCCGGGGAAACAAAAAAAGGATTGGTGAATTTTATTTCTCCCAACTACGATAATACCGACCATTACAAAACCACCCTGAACACGCAGTCATCGCTGAAAGTTTATATCCTGGCCCGCTACCGGGGCAATGGCGATTTTCCGTTTTCTCCAAACAGCAACAAGCTCACGTTTGCCTTTCTTACAGGAAACGTCAGCAAGGTCATTCCTGCAGGCAATACATCAACAGCGCTCCCACCCGACGGTATATTTTCAGACACCATCGATCTTGCCGTTGTGCCCATGGGCCTTGTGCGGTTCAGCTTTTCAGCCAACGAAGCCTGGGAGTACGAGTTCCGGTACGAAGTGGTGGATTCAGTAGCCGGTCCCGATGATGTGGAACCCAATAACACAGAAGAAGGGGCCATTCCCCTTGCTGAAAAAGAACTGAAAAAAGGAAGGGTGAGCTATGGCGTTGCCGCCCCTTACGATACCGAAGATTATTACAAGACTACGCTGCCCCGCGCCGGCACCATCAACATCACGGTAAAGGCCATCAACCGTGGTGCCACGGCCGCCAACAGTACCAACAACCGCCTGCGGCTGCTGGTCTCCGGCGTAGCCACAACATATTCGCTGCCGGACAACCCGCCCTCGCAGATCCTAACCAACGCGGAACACACGCAAACCTTCCGCCTTTGCGGCTTACCCGCCGGGCAGATCTTTTTCCGGGTGCAGTCGTCTTCGGGTAGTGGCACCAGCTTTAACCAGCGTCCGTACGACTACGAGATCAGCTACGAGATGGAGCCGGCCATAGACACAACAATGGACAACGAGCCGGATAACGATTACGCCACCGCCAAACTGATTGGCAGCGGCCAAACCCATGCAGGCCTGATTGGCCGCACCCTTAACGGGCAGATGGACATGAACGATTATCACAAGCTGGTGATGACAAAACCCGACAGCCTGATTGTCAGTTTTGGCGGCACCAACATCAGCTGCCTGGATAACAAATACCTTCGCTTGTACGGCTACAACACCCGCAAGCAGCTCATTTTCTTCCGTGGTTTTATCCTCAATGCCGTGGGCACCGTGGATGCCGGCCAAACGGTGTCGGCGACCTTGCGGGAATACATCCCGCTGGGTGATACGGTTTTCCTGCGCATGAATGCAGATGGCTTGTTCAACTACTGGATACATACCGAACCATTGCCACCTTCCTCCTTCTTTACCGTCACCGGAGACTCTACTGCCTGCGAAGGCCCGGCCTATGTGTACAATGCAACCGGTGTGGCTGACAGCAATGTAACCTACCATTGGAGCCTGCCTCTGGGCGGTGGCATCTTAACTGCCAATGGCAGCACGGCTTCCGTGGTATGGAACGAATCCGGAAACCGGCGGGTTGATCTTTATCTCTCCAATGCCCGCGGCAATTCAACTACACGCCAACGCACCGTTATTGTCAATGGAAATTTACCCACTGCTGTACCTGTTGCCACCAATTTTTCAAGAACACTGCGTACCGCCAACCTGCCGCCCGGCGCCACAGCGCAGTGGTTTAAAAACGGGGAGGAAATTCAAGGCGCAACCGACTCTGTTTATTATGCTGCCGATGCAGGTTCGTTCACGGTAAGCTTTGTGAATGATTGCGGACCGGGGCCTGTTTCCAATGCCATTGTCTTTACCAACCCCGCCCTGGTGCAAACCATCAACCTGCCCAGGATGGGAACCGTGGTAATGGCGCCAGCCTTGAAACTGCCCTTAACGGCAACAGCCAGTTCGGGCATGCGGGTGTTCTATCAAAAGATGAGCGGCCCGGTAACGCTTGCCAATGACAGCATTTTTGTGACCGGCACCGGCAGTATTATCATCAGGGCCTACCAGCCCGGCGATGATGTGTACAGTGCGGCACCGGAAAAATTTGATACCATCACAGTAGTAAAAGGACCGCAAACCATCACGTTTGATTCTATTCCTGACAAGATTTTTTCGGACCCCTCATTTGTATTGGGTGCCAGCTCTACATCAGGGCTTGGCGTAAGCTATGCTGTGCCTTCCGGCCATGCAAATTATCACGCAGGAAAGCTGGTGCTGACAGGTGCCGGTACCATAACCGTTCGCGCCTCACAGGCTGGCAACAGCAATTACAATGCGGCCACGCCGGTTGACAGGAGCTTCTGCGTAGGCGTAAGAACGCTTACACCAATTGCAGGTGACCCGTCGCCTTGTCCGGCTACGTACCGTTACACCACGCAAAAAATCCCCGGTGCAAACTTTGTCTGGACGCTGAGCGGCGGCGGTATTCTCACCACCAAAAACGACACCGCCTGGGTGCAGTGGCAAACACTGGGCACGCATACCTTGACCGTAAAAGCCAACAGCGCCTGCGATACGGTTTACTCCGAAATGCAAACCTTTACCGCAACGGTGTCGGGCAGCGTGCCATCACCGGTGAGCAGCATGCAGCCGGCCAATTTTGCAAAGGACCAGAAGCTGCCGCTCACGCTTTCGTGGGTGCCCGGCCCCAGCACGGTGAGCTATGACCTTTACATCTGGGACTCAACCGCCACCCATCCCGCAACGCCGTTTGCGGCCAACCTGACACAGGTTTCTTACGTCGTGCCCAAAAATGCCCTGACCTACAACAAAACCTACAAGTGGCGCATTGTCTCCAAAAACCCCTGCGCACAAACGGCAGGGCCCGTGCAATCTTTCCGGATCATTCCGCTGCCCGACCTTGTGGTAAGCGACGTACAGGCACCGGCTACCGTCAATTCGGGTGAAACCATCACCATTAGCTGGAAGGTAACCAACGTTGGTCCCGGTAGTACGTTTACAGATGACCGTTGGTTTGACGGTGTGTATTTCGCGTTGGATACCATTTCTGATTTCCGGGGTTCGCCCAACTGGAATCCTTCTTCCTGGAGTTCGCTGACAGCAAACGGAAGGCCGTTGCTGCTCGGCAAAAAGCTTCGTCCCACGGCGCTGGACAGCGGTGAGTTTTATACCAGTAGCCTCAGCTTTACGCTGCCCAAGGAATACAGCTTCCCGGTGTATGTGTATGTGATCACGGATAATGAGCATCCCAACTGGAAAATATTACAGGCCAGTGTAGCCAATGACACAGCCCGCAAAAAAGATCCGGTGGTGATCAATCTTTCTCCAACGCCTGACCTGCGGATAGATTCCGTGGTGGCGCCGGTAACTGCTTTCTCCGGAAGCACTGTAAACCTTACTTACCAGGTAAAGAATTACGGCGTGGTAACACCGGCCGGCAGCGTTTGGACGGACTCGGTCTTCTATTCGCAAAACCCGCTCTGGGACCGCAATTCGGCCATTCCGCTGATGCTGCCCAAAGCCGATGGCTCCTACTATCCCAACGCGGTGAATGCGCATGTTACAGATACCACACAGTTGCTGCCAAATATGACCCGTACAAAAAGCGTGAACGTTGTAATACCCAACTACCTGTTTGGCACCTGGTTTATTTATGTAAAGACCAATGCCGATGCAAAAACGAAACTGTACGAAGGTGCGTTGACCGAGAACAATGTGAACCGTGCACAGATACAGGTCATCTTAACACCAACGCCAAAGCTTACCATCAATACACTGTCGGTGCAGGCTACAGCAGCCAGTACCACGCAGCCGTTCAGCGTCAACTGGAATGTACACAACGACGGCTTCCGCGATAACATTGAAAAAGCAAGGGGCCACTATTTTACGATGGGCACCTGCCGCGTTTCCTGCGGACCCAATGCGCATCCCAACAGTGTTTGTGTAGCACCCAGTATTGAAAAGGACAGCGTTGTATTTGGCAGCAGCTATTGGCTGGATAAAGTGTACATCAGTACCGACAGTAACGGCCTGAATACAGCCAACGCCAGATTGCTGACAGAAATAAAACACGGCACGCAGTATTCAGGTATCTACGCTCCTATTATCACCTGTCCTGCCAATTACAGCAGAAAGCTGAATGTGGACAACGTAATCGAACCAAACGGCAATTATCCCAAAACAGCAGGTTTTAATTTGCCCTCTGACCTGGCACCAGGCAAGTATTACATCTATGTGCATACGAATGCGGCCAAAGATGTGTTTGAATACCCCGGCACGCCACAGATAGAGCGGAGTGCTTCCATAACAATTGAACGGCCGGATGTGGTGGTCTCTTCCATCGCTGTTCCTGCCAGCACCACCGGCGGACAAACGATCAACATTGCCTACAATATAACCAATAACGGCCCGGGCTCTGTGTTCAACCATGTGCGGAAGGACCAGCTTTATAGCAGCAACTTCCCCGCCTTTGATGCCAGTGCAACGTTGCTTAGCACAAAGACGGTGTCGGAAACGATAGGTGCGGGAAGCACGATAACGCAATCATTCACGTACCAGCTACCGCCTTCCACCAGCGGCGCCCGGTATTTTTACGTGGTTACCAATTTCGACAGCAGTTTCCGCGAAACCGCTTACGCCAACAACCGCAGCACAGCGGCGGCTACGCTGGTTTCGGCCGCCGTGCCCAGCGACCTGACGGTAACATCGGTTCAGCTGCCGGATACGGTGTTTACCATCTGGAGCAACTACATCACGTATTCAGTGGCCAACAACGGTACCGGCACTACCGCCGGATCGTGGACGGATAGTTTATTCGTGAGCTGCAGTCCGGTGTTTAACCCGGCCACCAGCTATTTTGTGGCCAGCCGCAGGCAAACAAGGGCCGCCGTAGGTGGACAAGCTTATACGGATACGTTCTCCTTTGCGCTTCCGAAAATGAGTTACGAGGTGTCACCCTGCTTCCCGCAAACAGCAACTGCACCCGCTTATTTCTATATCAAAGCCAATGCAGATACCGGCACCTACGAGGCGGCTGGCATCAGCAACAACGTAAGCGGCGCCATTGCCAGGGTGCTGGCCAATCCCCTGGTTGATCTCACCATTCCGCGCCTATCCACCACAACCGATACGGGAACGGTGGGACGGCCATTAGGTGTGCAATGGACGGTGAAGAACATTGGTCACTTACCACCGCACCTATATTACCAGAGTTTTTATGATGGCATGTATTTCTCCACCGACCCGGTATGGAGTGCCAATGATGTACTGGCGGCCTCTTACCTTAAATACACAAGGCTGAAACGTTTCGACAGCACGAATGAGGCCCGCCAGATCACCGTACCGAATTTACCTACGGGAGATTATTACCTGTTTGCCAAAACAAATTACAATGATGGCATTAACGGGGAGAAAGTGCTAAGCAACAACACTGCGCTGTTGCTTAATACCGACGGCACGCCGAAAAAGGTGCACATCATACGGCCCCTGCTGCCCGACCTTGCTGACAGCATTCTTTCGGCACCGGCATCTGTTATAGCCGGGCAACCCATCACGGTTATTCGCCGCACCACCAACCGCGGCGCCGGCGCTACCTACCCAACAAGCTGGTACAACGACCTGCGGCTTTCGGTTGATTTTGCGGTGACGCCAAACGATGGTGACCGGCTGCTGGTGCAAAAGTCCATTCGCGGCGCTATCCTTCCCGGAGCCTTCCGCGACGATACGGTTACGATTACCATTCCGCTGCGAACAATACCGGGGAACTATGTGCTGATCAGCCAACCCGATGCAAACGGTCAAATGATAGAAAGCAACGAGATCAACAACCTTGGTTTTAGCTTACTGACTGTTTTGGAACCACCGGTGGTTGACCTGATCGTGAATAACGTCACGCATCCCGACACGGTTTACCTGGGTTATAACATTGATACGGTGAAATGGACCACCCGCAACGCTTCGCCCAACAAAGCCAAAGGCAACTTATCCGAAGCTGTTTACCTCTCAAAAAGCGAAGTATTTGATTCCACGGCGGTATTGCTGGGCATTGGGCAAAGAAGCATTGATTTGGATGCGCTGAAAGACACAGCCGGCAAACTGACACCACTTGTTACCGGCATCGTGGAGGGTTCGTATAACCTGTTTGTAAAAACAGATTTGATCGACAACTTCCTGGAAGAGGACGAGGATAACAACGCCACCTTCTCCGCCAAACCGGTTTATGTAAAGGTGAAAGAGCTGCCGTTGCATGTAACGGAAACCAACATGCTGCACAAAGAAAGCCGTTACTACAAGTTGCTGATACCGGATTCGCTCATCGGGTCGACGATCATGGTCACACTGAAATCCAACGATTCGCTTCGGGTACGCAATGAACTGTACATAGCGGCCGGTTATGTGCCATCGCCATCGAAACACGACTACCGCTTTGAGATACCGAACTACGGCAACCAGCAGATCGTGATGACGGATGTGTCGGCACCGGTCTATTACATCGAAGTACGCAGCGCCACACCAAATGCCGCCGTGCAGAGCATTGAACTCAAAGCCGTGAAGCTTCCGTTCGCGGTGCTGAATGTACAATCGGCAAGCGGCGGTAACACAGGCAACGTAACGGTGAAGATTAGCGGCTCGTTGTTTACGCAGGGCATGACGGCGCACCTGCAGAAAGGCGGCGGAACCATCACAGCTTCGCAGGTGTATTTCCTCAACAGCACGCAGGCGTTTGCCACCTTCAACCTGAAAGGCGCTGCCTTGGGTGCTTACGATGTGGTGCTGAAAAAAGGCGATACGGCGAATGCCATTTTAGCTTCAAGTTTCTCTGTTGTTCCCACCAACAACGGTGGCCTTATCACTGGCAGCGGCCCCAATACCGGTAGCAGCGGCGATGGCAGCGAACCGGGTTGCGACCCGGGTGCACCGAGTGGTCTCAACTCCCAACTGGTGGTGGAGTTGGTGATGCCAGACCGGGTACTCCTGAACCGGCCGGTGGTTATCCTTATTAACTTCCGTAATCCCACCAACGTTGACGTATCGGCGCAAACAAGGGTACTTTTCATCGAGGAGGGCCTGAAGCTGGCCTTCCGCCCCGAAGATGTGCCTAACGGAACTGACGCCATGTACCTGGAACTGACGGAACCGGGCGGGCCTCCGGGCATTATCCGCGCCGGCGGCAGTGGCACCATCAAACTTTATACAAAGGCACCGGTCCGCATGCCTCTTGATCCACAAATTTCCTTGAAGCTGAAATAAAACCGAACGCCATGAACACGACAATCTATCAAATCAAAAGAATGCTTAAAGGGAAAATGCTGTATCGGCTACTGGTGGTAGCGCTGCTGGCAGTGAATGTTGCGGAAGCGCAGAACCTGAACAACCCGAATAAAACGGGTCCGCTGGGTACGCAGGTAAATACGTTTTCGGGAAACCTGTTTATTCCCCGGGCCGATTTTTACATACCAGCACGGAGCTTCAGCCTGAACGTTCGGTTTTATTACAACAGCTATCACTTTAACACCAACACAGGGTATGGCCGCGGATGGAGCTTTGAGTATAATATCCGTTACAGAGAGGACACAGTGAAGGGCCGGAAAATCATTGTTTGGAGTGATGGCAGGGAAGACCGGTTTGACTCACTGGAAAACGGCACTTACCGTTCGCCACGTGGTTTTTTCGATCGCCTGCGGCAGTACCAGCCCGGAAAGTTTGTGTTGACAAGGAAGGACAGCACCCGTTATTTTTTTGATAACAGCAGTCACCGGAAGATCACCCGCATGGAAGCGGCCAGCGGCAACTTTCTCCAGTTTCAATACACCAACAGCCTGCTAACGGCTGTTGCTAGCGGGGATGGGCAAACGATCTCATTTACGTATGACGGCCGCGGCCAGCTGTCTGCCGTTGTAGATGCGACAGGATCACCGGTGCGCACCTACACCTATCGCTACGATGCAGCGGGCAACCTCACCGAGGTGCAGGACCCGGCCGGCGGTAAGTGGACCTACACCTACCTGGTAAACGGTCCCATGAAAACACTGGCCGACAAAAACAACAACAAGATCGACATTATTTATTTCCCGGACATGAGCACCCGCGAGTTGATCGGCTGTAACAAACGCCTCAGCTTTTCTTACGACACCACGCAAAAGAAAACCGTTGTTACCGACTACATGGACGATGGCGCCAACCAGGTAACCACCTACACATACCAAAAGCTCGACAACCTGGTTTGGATCACATCCGTAAAAGGCAACTGTTGCGGGTTTGAAATGCAGTATGACTACGACGACCAGGGCAACATCGTCAAACAAACCGATGCCAATGGAAACGAATCCACGTTTACCTATGATAACCGTGGCAATATGCTGACGGCCACTAACCCGCTGGGCCAAACCACCACGTACACCTATTCAACCAGCTTCAACCAGGTAACCAGCATGCGGGACGTTCAGGGGCGGGTATTTACACTGAAGTATAATGCAGCAGGCCACCTGATTGAGCTGGCAGAACCCGGCAACAGGGTGTACACAGCGGAATACAACAACCGCGGCGACCTGCTTACGAGCAAAGATCCTATGGGCAATGTGTACGCTTACCATTACGATTCCTATGGTCGCCCGGTAAAGGTGACAGGTCCTAACGGCTACACGGCCACACTGGGATACGATGACCGGGGCAACCTGCTCTCGTTTGTAGATGCCAACGGCAACCGGCACCATGCCGAGTATGACATACTTGACCGTATAAAAAAAGTCACCAACCCGCTTAACCGCTCGGCCCAGTTTGCCTGGGATGCACAAAGCAACCTGGTAAGTGTGACCAACAGCAACAACGAAACAGTGCAGCTTGGCTACGACGCCTCGAACCGCCTGGTAAGGGCAAAAGGGCCCACCGGCAACACGGCCGAAGTGGTTTACGACGCCATGGACAATATCATTGGAAAAAAGAACCCCTTGGGTTACCAGTGGCAATATGCGTATGACAACCAAAACCGCTTGCAGCAGGTTACCGATGCATTGGGCCAGTTGACTAACTTAACATACGATGCCAACGGGAACCTGACACAGGCAACGCTTGCCAACGGTCACACTGTTTCATACATGTACGATAAGATGGACCGCCTATTATCAGTAAAGGACGGCGAAAGCGAACTGGCTGCTTTTACGTACGATGCCGGAGGCAATATCGCTTCAGCCAAAAACCCCGCCGGAGGTATTTCGACCTATCGTTATGATGAGATGAACCGCCTGGTACAGGCAACTGATCCGCTGGGCAACCAAACTGTTTTTACCTATGATCAAAACAACAAGCTGCTCAGCAGTACCGATGCCAACGGCCATACCAGCCAGTTTACGTACGACAGCCTGAACCGCCTGAAAACCTATACCGACAACAATGGCTTTGTGATGACGATCGGCTACGATACACAGGGCAACGTCACCAGCCTTACCGACCAAAACGGCAATCGAACCACCTATGCCTACAATGCGCTGAACCAGCGCAAGAGCATGACCTTTCCCGATGGCTCGTACCAGGAGTACGGGTACGACAACAAAGGCAACCTGGTTAGCTACCGGCTGGCCGATGGCAGCATCATTAACCTGCAGTACGATACCTTAAGCCGCATTGTAGGTAAAACCCTGCCCGCCGGTGATCTCTTCAGCTATCATTACGATGCACTGGGACGAATGGTGGAAGCCACCAACAAAAACGGCACGGTAAAGCTGACCTACGATGCGCTTAACCGCATCACTTCCGAAACCTTTGATGGCCGTACAACCCGGTATCAATACAACGTGGCGGGCCGCACCCAAACCACGGTCTATCCCGATGGTTCGGCAGTGGTAAAAGAATATGACGGCCGCAACCGCTTGCTCCGCATTTCCAAAGACAACCTGTTGATTGCAGCCTACGATTACAACACCGGCAACCAGTTAACCCGGAAAGCGTTTGGTAACGGCGTCACCACCCAGCTTCAATCAGATTTTGCTTACCGGCTGAACGGTCTTTCCACCGGCGACGGCACCATTCAAAACACGCAGTTTGCATATGATAAGGTTAGAAACAAAACCGCCATCAACCGGCTGATCAACCCGGCCCATTCCGAGTTGTTCACGTACGACAAGGGCTATCGTCTGACACAATACAAACGGGGAAATACCGTAAATAACAACTATGCGTATGATGCAGTGGGCAACCGCACGGCTGAAAACAGCAACGGCAACAACAGTGCATTTACGGTAAATGCGCTAAACCAGCTAACCGCTAAAAACGGTGCTTCCTTTACCTACGATGGGCGGGGCAACCTGACGTTTGATGGCAGCTTTTACAAAACATACGATGGTGAAAACCGGCTGCTGAAAGATTCGGCTTCGCCAACAGGCGTAATAACCTATGGGTATGACGCCTTCGGTAGAAGGGTAATGAAAACCATAAATGGACAAACCTTCAATTATAGTTTCAGCGGGTTGGCTCCTATAGAGGAAAGAGCAGGAAACGAAGTACTGAACCGCACTGTGTTCTCGCATTTTCTGACACCGGTGATGAATGAGAAAGGCGGCGCAGGCCGGTTTTATTTTCACCAGAATGAAGCAAACTCGGTTGAAGCCATTACCAACAGCAATGGCCGCCTGGTGGAATCGTACCGCTATGATGCCTATGGAAAGCTATCCCGTTTCGACAGTTTGCAACAGCTCCTCCCTTCCTCGCTTGCCGGCAACCGCTTTGGTTTTACCGGACAAGAATGGGACAGCGCTACGGGCAGCTACCGTTTCTTTTTCCGCAATTACAATCCGGAAACAGGCACGTTCAACCAACGTGACCTGATCGAATATGGCGACGGCATGGGCATGTATCAATACCTGGGCAACAACCCGGCTAACGGCATTGATATCCTCGGCCTGAATGATCCCTGCAAACCCAAGCCCACCTTTGAGCAAATCCGGGAAGAACAATCCATGTACCTGGGTGTAACGCAATTAGGACTCGACTTCACGGGCAATTTAGGGACGACCCTGTCGGTGATAGACCTGCCCCGGGCCATGGCCGAAGCCAACTACAATGCACAGTACCTGAAAGCCGCCTCGAATTACGCCGAGTTTGGCGAAGCCGCTTTTGATGCAGGTGGACTGGCAAGCAGTGGCTCCAAGTTTAGCAACGCTGCAGCAAAAATGCCGGGTGTGACAAAAACCACAGCAGTCCTGGGCAAAGCGGGCCCGGTGCTTGGCGCAGTGGATATGGGTGTAAAAGGAGCTAACCTGTACCAAACCGTAAATGACCCTGCGGCCAACTCGCTGGACGTGATTGATGCTACCGGTGACCTGGTGGGAAGCGGGGGCAACCTGGGTGCTACACTGGCTACCGGTGCGGCCGCCGCGGCCGGCTCCACCATTGCGGCTCCGGCTGCAGTGATCATTGGTACACTTGCCCTAGCCGATGCAGGACTAACCGCCGCTACCGGGCAAGGGGTGAAAGGACATAGCTATGACCTGCAATATCAATTGATGTGGGGTTCGTCTGAAGCCGAGCATGAATATTACAACTGGTTGGAGACGTTTGGGCTGGAGGATTCCGAGTTCCTGAAAAATATTTACATGCAGGGCAAGGGTGAAACGTATTTGCGTACCATCAGGGGCATGGGACCCAAGCCGCCCTGTCCCCCGGGCGGCACCCTTGACCCACCGCCTGGCCCGCCAGGAGGACCCAATGGTTGGTTCTGGCTGATTATGCCTATCGACCCCAACGAAATCATTGGCCCCGATGGCGTAGGCGAGAAAAAATGGGTGAGTGTAAAACAAACCATGAACTACACCATCCGTTGCGAGAACGACACGGCAGCTTCGGCACCGGCACGCTATATACGTTTTAGCACAACCATTCATCCCAAACATGATCCCAACACATTTGAGCTGGGAAGCTTTGGCTTCAACAACCAAACCTTTGACATTCCGCAGGGCTTAACGTCGTATTACCAGCGCCTCGATTGGCGTGATTCGATGGGCCTGTACGTAGATGTGGTGGCCGGTTACGACCAAATGACCAATGAAGCCTTCTGGGAATTCCGCGGCATTGATCCCATTACCATGCTTCCGTCTGATGACCCGGAGAAAGGCATCTTATTCTTGCAGGATACAGCACAACCGCTGTACGGCCACGGTTATGTAACGTTCAGCATCAAGCCAAAAGCAGATGCCGTTACACAGGATACAACCGCCGCTGTTGCTTCCATTGTCTTTGATGAGAATGAAGCCATCGAAACCAATGTATGGGTGAATACCCTTGATGCGGTGGCGCCAACAAGCAACCTGAATGAACCGATCGTGAGCAACGGCGCCGTGATGCTGCAATGGGGCGGAACAGACGATGCCGGCGGCAGCGGCCTGAAACAGTATTCGTTGTATGTTTCCACCGACGGTACCAACTTCAGCCTGTTGCGCAGCGAGATCAGCCGCACTGATACTACCATCGTGTTCGCCGGAGGTAATTACCACTTTTTTGTGCTGGCCACCGACAGTGTTGGCAATACTGAACTGCTGCGTCCTGGTGCCGTAAAAACCGTGTTTGTGAGCGGCACCGTGCTGCCCGTAACCTGGCTAACCTTTACGGGTAAAACGGTTGGCAAAGACAATCTCCTGGACTGGGCAACGGCATCGGAGCAGAACAGCAAGGAATTTAAGGTACAGCGCTCCCTGAATGGAATTTCCTACACCACCATCGGCACCGTGGCCGCCGCTGGCAACAGCAGCAGCACCAGGACCTACAGCTATGTTGACAAAGGCATCGACAAGCTAAACAGCCCCGTGATGTACTACCGTTTACAACAGGTAGACAGGGATGGCAGGTCAACCCTTTCCAGCGTGGTGCGGCTCACCTACCAGAACGGCAACAGGCAGCCTTCCCTTGTTTATCCCAATCCTACAAACGGTGTGATCATGGTAACCATTGGCGACAAAGCATTGCTTAATACCAATGCCAGCCTTTTTGACCAGAACGGGAAGTTGTTACAAACGGTAAAAATCACCGCCCAAACACAAACAGTTGACCTGGGCCGGTATGCGAGTGGCCTTTATTACATCCGCCTGCAAAACAAAGAAGTAATTAAAATTATCAAACAATAGAAACAAAGGGTGCTCTGAAGCGGTGTAATGAAACGCCACATGTATTTGGATCAATCATTTTCACCTTATAATTGTTTCAGTCTTAAAATTAGCTTTCTAATTTAAAAGGTAATAGTGCAATTTAAATAGTAAAATAAGCAACTAAGTAGAGACAACCGGACGATGATCGGACCACATACTGGAACATTTACCGTTCTTATTCATGTAATGATTCGGCTTGCAGCAAAATAGATGTTTTTGCAACTCTTCTAAGTTGGTTCAATGTTAGTCCGGTTGTCTATACATTCTCTTAAGACCTACGATGTACCGTACGTCGGATCGTCCAATTCTGTCATTTATGTAAGTAAACAAAGCATTTGGCTGAAGAATTGAGACGTCGTTGACAGAAGCCTTTCATGGTCAGGAAAAAACAACATCAGGTGACCAATCGTGGCAGACCGTCCAATAGAAGCTTTTCTTAATTTGCATACACCAGTTTGCCCTCAACCAGTGTAACTGGTACCCGAAAAGAGTGTTCCGCTGCTTTGGGAAGGCTTAGAATGTGTAGCACAAGCCATCCGTTTACGTTCAAATAATCAGCAATCATTGAGCGGTGGCAGCGCCACCAGAGGGCTTCCGAACACATACAGGCGGTAGGTTCGGTTATTGCCAGATCCGCCAGCCTTTCACTGCCACGCAAAAAACTCTCAGTCTGCATGTAATCCGCATACCCCTTGAAAGCAGGATGTCGCCATGCCGTATGGTTAGCATCGGTGCTTGCTTTTCGTCTGCCGCCAAGGCGTTCAATGTGTTCATACCGAATGCCAGCGCGGGGCAACGACCGGGCTAGCTCGTCTTTATTAAAATGCGGAAATTTTCTGGAGCCCGGATAATGCCGCACGTCCGCTAGCATTGTGATAGAGAATGCCTGAAGCATGCCAACAAACTCCTCCAGGGTTCTTGTGGAATGACCAATCGTCCATATTGTTTTCTGCGACAGGCTCATAGCTTTCCAGAAAGAAGCAGATGTTATGCCATCCTTTTCGCAAAAAATGGTGATGCAAAAGTGTGTAGAGCCACAGGGGTATGTATCGTCCCGAAAAAATTGACACATCGGTACATTGGCCTTGCAGTGATAGGGCTAGCCTTTTCCCAAAGCATACATTGGCTGTGGATAGCCGCTGCGGTATTTGGTAACTCAGGTTGGTTTACCTCCGGTGTATGCCAGATCAATTCGCTTTATTCCGGATTAAGCCAAGATGATGAAAAGGTCAATACTTTTTAAGTAGCCCTGCAAATACGGAGGTATAAAATTAGATTGTGGGTAAAAACGCACAGGCAGCGAAACGCTGGGCAATCCAACAGGACAAAAACTTAACATGGCAATGCCATTTTGGTATGCGTGCGAAAACCGAATGCTGATTGCTATGGCCAGTTCGCTTTGCAAGAGTGCGGTATCATTCACTGTTCATCACTTATTTTAGACAGATGTTCTACAAACAGCCGTTCGTTCTCTACCTCAATATTTCGGTCTGCCTTATTTTACTTTTCCTGGCGCTTCCGTCGTTATTAAACAGGCGGGAAGAGCTGAAAGTAAGGCTGGCTTTTTTCCTGGTATTCTTTATTGTTATTGCCACCTGCCTTACGAATCTTGCCGTATTGCATGCAGATAATTATACAATGGTCTCTCTGGGATGGTTCATTTTTTTCTTTTCCCTGTCCTTTGGTCCTGTTCTCTACTTCTATATTAAAAGTTTACTTGGCCACAGGGTAACGAAAGGAATCTTACTCAGCCAGATACCGGGTGTTGCAGCAGTTTTGTACGGTATATATCTTGCTTTCGCTTCTGGAGTGGAACAGCAAAAGGTTTTTCAACAAATGCTTGCCGGTGAGCACCTGTTTTATGAGGTTACCAACCTCTTTACACTTATCCTTACCTTAATTTATTGCGTAAAAGCCTGGCTATTTATAAAAAAATTTAAAGGAGGGAAAAATAAAGATCAAAAGGCACCCTCTGATTTGAAAGTAGCCTGGGCAAGAGAATTTATTATTTACATGTTTGTAAATGTTTTTGTATTCTTAGTATTGGTACTAGTCCTTACAAACCTTACTGAAGTTACCACTATGGATATGGACCTGGTAGGGATGCCGGTTTTTATGCTTTTTGTTTACCTACTGGTAGCTATTCGCAGCATGATGATGTATAAAGAATTTGAACACCAGTTTATACTGGCCAGGATTGAAAGCGAAAAACAAATACAGGACCAGCGGCTTGAAATTGCCCGGGACCTGCACGACAGCCTTGGGGCGCAGTTAACCTTTATCGCTTCGGTTTCAGACGGCATCAAACGGAATGCCGTAAGCGGGGATGAAAACCTGCGGAACAAAGCAGATACCTTAACGGAGTTTACAGAAAACGCCATATCGGAACTAAAAAATGCCCTGTGGGTTTTGAATGCAGAGGCCATCAGGCTGGATGACCTGAAAAATAAACTGCTGAACTTTGTGAAAGCGGCTGGTGAAGCAAGAGAAGATGTGGCGTTTCATTTCCAGTTCAGTATACAGGATAACTTTACAGTGGATTCGAAATGGGCCGTCAACATTTTTCGAATGGTGCAGGAAATTATTAATAACGCTTCCAAATATGCTGAAGCGAAAGACCTATGGATCAACGCTTCACAAACGGGAGCCTTGCTGAAACTCGAAATTCGTGATAACGGGATCGGGTTTGACAGGGAAACGGTAAAAACCAATTCATACGGGCTTTCCAATCTTCAGCAGCGGGTGCAAACAATGGAAGGAATGATGCGGATGGAAACGGAAAAAGGAGAAGGAACAAATTATTTTATCGAAATTCCACTTCGATGATCAGTATCGCCTTGGTTGAAGATAACAGGGCAGCGTTACAGGCGCTGAAACAGAAACTCGCTGCTTATCCCGACCTGTCTATCGAGCACGAGGCCTGCAATGGTGAAGAAATTCTGTCGCAGCTTTCTGCAGACGCCTCTGTTGACGTGGTGCTAATGGATATTGAAATGCCCCGGATGGATGGCATAACAGCCACGCGGCTTATCAAAGGGCAGTACCCGCGGATCAAAATCGTGATGGTAACGATCTACGACAATGACGATTTTATCTTTCAGGCCATACAGGCAGGCGCCGACAGTTATATCTTAAAAGAAACAAATGCAGAAAAGATCTATGAAACGATCAACGACACACTAAATGGTGGTGCCGTCATGTCGCCATCCATCGCCGTAAAGGCCCTGCAAGCGTTAAAAAGATCCACCGCTTCCCCTGCTGCGCAAAAAGAAAATACGCCGGAACTTTCTGCCAGGGAAGCAGAGGTGTTGGAATGCCTCAGCACGGGTTTGACGAACAAGCGCATCGCCGAAAAATTATCCATATCGCCATTTACCGTAAAACGCCACATCGAAAATATTTATCAAAAGCTGCAGGCGCAAAGCCGGGTAGAACTGGTGGAAAAAGCAAAACGCAGCGGTCTTTTGTAAGGTCCCTCACAAAAAATGGGCTGTTCGGCCCATAGGCCAACAAATGGTTTCGTGATAGTTTTGGCGCAATCCTAAACTACAGTATGAAAAAAATCATTGCTACCTGCTCCTTCCTATCCATTTCTTTTTTCTTACAGGCGCAATGCTGGCAAACAGTCTCCACCGGCAATGCAGCAAACCATTCGATGGCAATCAGGTCAACCGGGACCCTGTTTGGCTGGGGCGAAAATGTAAACGGACAGGTTGGTGATCATACCACAACTAACAGGCTTTCACCCACCACCGTCGGCACAATAACCGACTGGAAGGTATTGGCCGTTAATGGCACCCACACCATGGCTATCCGATCCAACGGCGAACTGTGGGGCTGGGGAGAAAATGCAGGTGGTGAACTGGGGGATGGAACCAGTAGTAACAAGGTAGCGCCTACCCGTATCGGTACAGCAACGGATTGGGATACGCTATCGGCCGGGGCTGGCTTTATGCATGCCATAAAAAATGATGGAACCCTTTGGGCCTGGGGTTATGGTGGATACAACCAGTTGGGTGTATGGGCGGGTGTGAATGTTTATACGCCAACATTGGTGAATAGCAGCACTGATTGGAAAGCCGTATCAGGCGGTGTGTTCAGTGCCGCAGCGTTAAAAACAGATGGCTCGTTATGGCAATGGGGCAATGGTTATTACCAGGGTGCACCGTCAGGTGTTCCTGTTCAAATAGGTACGGCGACCGATTGGAGGATGATGGTGCATGGTGCAGAACACAACCTGGCGTTAAAGAACGATGGTACGTTGTGGGCATGGGGGAATAACCTGACCGGTCAATTAGGCGATGGGACAAGTGGCGGTGTGCACACTGGGTTACCAAAACAAATTGGAACCGATAACGACTGGCTGATGATTGCTGCAGGTGGTGCGGCCAGCTTTGCCATTAAAACTGATGGAAGTTTATGGGGATGGGGCAGTAATGCATACGGGCAGTTGGGCAATGGAACCACAATTGATAAAACGATTCCCACACAAATTGGCAGTGCTACAGACTGGAAGTCGGTTGTAGCGGGCAGTTATTACACCCTTGCTTTAAAAAACGATGGTACGCTTTGGACTGCCGGTTTGAATGATAAAGGACAGCTTGGATTGGGAAATAATGCCAATTCAAACACCTTTACCCAGATGGATTGTGGTACGGTCTTACCGGTAACCTGGCTTGCATTCACGGCCTGTAAGCAGGGAAATACTTCTATACTCAAATGGCAAACAACATCCGAGCAGAACACGGCTTATTTCGCGGTAGAAAGAAGTAGTTCCGCCGGCACTTTTGAGCGCATTGGCACTGTACAAGCTGGGGGGAATACGAACGCTACAAGGTCCTATTCGTTTTTAGATGCTGCCCCGCGAAAAACGGCCAATTTTTACCGAATCAAACAAGTGGATGCCGACGGCAAATTCACCTACACATCTGTACGCCTGCTCAACTTTGATGAAGCAACCAGCGGAAGCCTCCTGATTTATCCTGTTCCGGCCCGTACAAGTCTCATCGTATCGTTGCCCGTACAATGGGAGGGTCTCACAACGGTCACAATTCACAGCGCCGACGGCCGGTTGGTACAGCAGCAACAGGTGCCGGTGCAAGTTGGCGGCAAATTGGTGGACCTGAATATTTCTGCACTGCCCAACGGCGTTTACCACGTAAAAGCAGCAACCAGCCATAAACAGGTATCTGCAACATTTGTGAAGCAGTAGTTTTTGTACAAAACGCAGCGCCATGAAGCAGCAATGCTTTCTTTGGGCTGCGTTTTTCTTATCCTATCAATAACGGATAACCTATCGTTGACAAGAGCGTAAATTTTATGAAATTAATCATTCCGCTATCCTGCCTTTTGCTATCCTGCCTCCCTTCCCAGGCGCAGGTAATGAGCCCCCAATTCAACCACCTGAAAAAATACATGGGCATCAACCTCATTGGAGGGTATGCCCGCCAGTCGTTCAAACACGAAAGCCTCAACCGCTTTGCCGCCTCGTTCAATTCGGTGTTTGCCTCCAGCCTTCGCACACAACTTTCCATTCCGCAACAATTTGAAGGACCGGTGGTAGGGGCTGAAATCAGCGCTGGCATTTTTCGAATAGGGTACATCCGGCGGCTCAATAATCCCATGAAGTTTGAAGCGCAATACACCAATGGCAGCCTCCGCAAAATGGAAATAGAAACCCCGAAAAACAATGGCTATTTCGACCTGTTGATGCCTTTTGCAAAGGGGAGAGTTTTTGCCGGTATGACGGTAGGTGCCGATTTTGGTTACTTCCGGTTAAAGTCTTACCTGCACAACAATTTTGGCCGTGATACCTATGCCAACGGCGATGGTGTTTCCGGTATTTTTCAAAGTCATCTTGACCTCCACGGTCGTTTTGGCGGGCGGCTGGACATTAACCTGGTGAAACGGGTCAGCATCAGCCTGCGGGCCGAAACGTATAATACGGTCATCAGTGCATCCGAAACCGCACTGAATGGGTGGAAGGATGAATTTTACTCAGATGCTTCGCTATCCAATGTGCGGGAGCGACGGGTGCACCTGGCCGAAGATGTAAAACAACGCCACAACGAATTCATCACGTTAGGCAATGCATTATGGGAAACCAGTCCTGCGGTGTACGGACAACCTAAAGGCATGGTGTACTCCGTAACCGCCAACGTATTACTCGTATCCTTCAATAAAAACAAGTAAGATGAAAACTGTTCGTTTAATAGTGGCTCTGCTAATGGTACCCGCCATTTTCGGCGCCTGCAAAAAGCAGGTTTCGGATATGGTGGATGCAGAAGAAAAAAAGCTGGCCGGGAAATACACTGTTTCCAATTACCGGGTAACAGTGTACGACTCCACAGGCAGGGAACTTTCTAAAACCAATAACCCGGATTTTGGTTCTGTAGAACTGATCATGAATAGCAATGAAGGCGGCGATGTGTTCAGCCATTTTGTTTTTTATGGGCCGGTGCGTAATTCTTATGTGCCATCAAAAGTAAACAACAGTAATTTCTGTGGCGACCAGGATCCGGCGCAGGAAAAATTTGGTGCGTTCTACCAATGCGATCCCGCTAATAAGCGCATACTGGTTGCTGCCATTTGCCCGATGCAAACACTGACCTATTACGTTGATTATACCCTTGATGGAAAAGAATTTGAAATGTTTACAAGGGTGGTGGACCCAACAACAAAAGCCCAGACTTTGTACGAATATTTTTTTACGCGGAAATAACTGGCACCTGGCACTTATCAAATCTTTGTCCATCTGTGTAAATAAGAAAAATGACAATCATGAAAATAACCTTCACAGCTCTTTGCTTAAGTTTTACTGTTGTGGCTTTTGCACAAAACCAATCGGCAGATTACAACCGCCTTTCTGCTGCTACAAAAAATGCATTTAGTGTGGCCGAAAGACAGTACACGTACAAAATTGAAACAAAGAATGCTGGAAATCCCGTTAGTGCAGGTTCAACTACGTCTTCCACCAAAAGCACAATTAGTGGTGATTACAGTTCTTACCCCGCCATTAATGTAGGGCAGCGCAGGCTGCAAAAACAGGCTGAAGCCAGTGCAAGACAGGAAGCAAGGATCGCATCATTTGAAGCCAAAATGAGACGGGTGGATGATTTGATCAAAAGCAGGAATTTAAAACGAAGCCCGGAAAACCATGCGGCCCTTGTTAAGGCAGCCATGGAGGGTGGTTTGAATGCCTATGAAGCTTCCCGCTTTTTTGGCAACTCACCGGAAGAATACAGAACCATGCTGCTGAGCAAAAATGCGGCAGACTATAGTTGGAGCGGTGGTGTAAAAGGCGATTGCCAGGGCGATTGTGTTGAAAACCTGACCTCTCCTTATGGGTTTACGTACAAGGGTAATGCAAAATATGGAAGGCCGCATGGCAAAGGCGTAATGGTGGGCGAAAAAGCTACCTATACCGGCGATTTTGTAGCCGGCGAACCCAATGGCCAGGTAGAAATCAGGTGGAATAGCGGCAATGTATTCACCGGTACAAGTTATAATGGAGAATTGATAAAAGGCACATATAAAAGGGGTGGAACTGTCTTTCAGGGCACCTATTTAAATGGAAGCTATTACAGGGGGTTAATGAAGGCAGACGGCGTGGAAATTCTGGGAGAATTTAATGCCACGCCTTCAACAGTATTTGGCATGCGCACCTATTCAACCGGAACAACCACGCATGGCTTTTATACTGGTAAAGAAGAGAAAGCCACGTATTACCAGCTTACAGAATTTAAGTCAGGTCTTAAAAAAGAAGAAATATTTGACAACAACAATAATACTATTGGATACGTAAACTATTATGCAAGCGGACACGTTCTCTATTCTTTACCTTACGAAAATGGCAGGAGATTAGGATGGCGTATTGATCCTGACAGCTCGGCCTACTATGTCTTTCATTCAGACCAAACCAAGGAAATGAGCCCCATCACCTACAAACCTGAAGATTTGCCTGTACTAAAATCAAAAATGGAACCTTTCATGAACGAATTGCAGCGCCGGCGGGAAGAATACAAGGAGAAAATGGAAGCGGTGTATGAGGCCATTAAATAGGAAGATTACTTTTAGCAAGTGCACACAAGGTGTGTTGTTCCTAAACTTATTATCATTAAAGTATGAAAGAATTTTCTCGTCTTTTTCTGTTCCTCATCCAGATGGCTTTTGGGCTATTAACCGCATCGGCACAGAGTACAAATTGGTACTACGAGCAAAGCACCCGCTATGGAACTTTTCGCCACTATTCCAACGGAGGTTCCAAACTAGTGACCACATTTCGGGGCCAGCGTGATTATGCCGCTGAAATGGCTGAAGCCCAACAAAAGGGTCGGGAGAGAGCTGCTGAAATAGAAAGGCAAAGGCAGATAGAATATGAGCGTATGCGGAAGGCGCAATACCCTAAAACCAACACCACTAGTACGCCGCAAAAAAACTATGGCCCAACGCCTGAAGATCTTGCCCGGGAGGAGCTGGAAAAAAAAGACCGCTCTTACCGGCAGTATGAAGAACTTTTGAACAATGCAAAGAGTCTTTCCGACCAGGCGCTCATTCTTTCTGAAATGAATAAGCTGCGCCCCAGCGAAACAACTGCCCTTCGACTGTTCGGCGTGTATGCAGAACTGGGGAGAGAAGATGATATGGATAGGTTGCATAAATCTTTTTCACCCTCGTTTGTGGCTGAAAATTATGATGTTATTTGGGCTGGATGGGGCTCCGAAAGTTACAGAAACGGAACGTACAGACTTGCGTTACATTGCCTGGATAAACTAAATGAACCAGACCTGAATAGTTTTACACAAAACCTCTGTAGTCGCCTGAGATTGCAAAAATGGAATGAACTACCAGCGCTATTTGAAAAATATAGCAGTCGTTTTCCGGAGCTTTTAGCTGTTGCACCGAAACTTGCTACCGCATTTCATTATTTGAAAGACGGGCAAATTGGAACAACAGAAGCAAAAAGAACTGCCGATGAACTGCATCAGTTTGCTGTAGCCCGACGTGAAAGCCGGGTAATGGATTTTGTCAATATTATCGTACTTGATGCTGCCGTAAGCCTTGATCCGGAAAACAGTGTTTATCGTGAAGAACGGTTTAATTCAAATGCTATCCTCCAACTAAAACATGCGATGCA
Organism: Flavisolibacter longurius; assembly: GCA_013327885.1. Classification (GTDB taxonomy): domain Bacteria; phylum Bacteroidota; class Bacteroidia; order Chitinophagales; family Chitinophagaceae; genus Flavisolibacter. Next base: position 30,173 of record JABUMY010000023.1, read on the forward strand.
GGAGGATTATGATTTTTTTAATAAATAGAAATATCAGCATGAAATATATATTATTTTGTTTATGGACAACCGGCGCTGTGCTGCCACTTCACAGTATTGCGCAATATATAGGAGGGGGTAATGTTTTCCCCGACCGTGCGGGGAGAATAATTGCTTTTAAGGCTACTTATTCCGGCGCTTCAGACACGGTTTACTTTGTTGATGTGGCTACAGGCGCCATTACAGACAGGGTGGCTGACGGGAGTTTTGGTTTAGAGTTTAAAATGTTGAAGGCCAAAGTATTGAACCGTGAAAAGGAGATGATGAAGTCAATTACAGCGTTTCCTACTTTTTCTTTTTTTGATCAAGGTAATAAGGAGAAATACTTTGTACGCTGGAGAAAAGATTCCACGGTAGCCAGCGCCTGGTTACCTAAAGTAGAAAGGCACACATATGATCCAATAATTTTTATTAGGCCAGCCAATCCCCGAAAGGTGCTGTTAGGGGTACAGCTAAATGATATAGCAACGCTGTATGACATGCTGGATACAACAGCCAATGGAATGGCCAGGCTGCTTTACAGCAAAGACCTCAGTAAAGCTGACTATGAGGAAAAGCAACGTGGACACCTGCAGCAGGCAGTTATTTCGCCCACAGGCGGCCACATCTTCACTATGCCCGACGGCACGATGATAGACCTTTTAAAAGGTAAGAAGATGTGGGATTTCAACTATAAGAAAACAGGATCGTCGGATGTGGTCTTTAGCGAAGACGGCACACGTATCGCCATTGAACACAAAGATCAAACCGTATCAGTGTATGATGTACAGAAAGGCAAAAGGTTGTACAAGATACCTGCTCCTCCAATTTTTCCGGGAGAGTTGAAAGTGGAACATTTGCTGCCACTTCCGGATATGCAGAGTTGCTTTGCATTCTACTACGATTTCAATAAAAGTTCTGCAAAAGTAGTTCTGGTGACTGCTGATGGAAACTATAAGGAGGTTAAGTTTTAACCTCGTTTGATAAAAAGACCGAATGCAAATAAGTATTGATTGAAGACTATAATTAATCATGCAAAAACTAACACGCTGGCTTTACGCAATTGCCATCCTCATTTTTTCAGCTTTACTGGTTGCATTTGCTTATGATATGGAACAAGGTACATCCAACGAACTGTTCAGCACCCAAGGAGCCAGGCAGGAGATGTTGATGTGGGTGGCCGATGTATTAGGATTTCAGGGAAGCATGGTAGTGGCTATACTGGCAACGAGTGCCGCACTTTATTATGCCATCAGGCAACACATTACGAAGCAGTTGAAAAGTTAAGAGGACAGATTGGTGCAAATAACGTTTTAAAAAAGCAATGAAAATATTTGGCATCCTATTCATCCTTCTCGGCATCATATCCGGCCTGCTGGGTGTGCGGTCGTATATGCGTGATGATGCTTATGCAAAGGCAAGCGTGGTGGTGAAATCGTCGGTAAAGTGGGCGGAAGTAAAACCAAATCCCTGGAAAAGTACGGTGAGTGTTAAACTGATGCTGAGCTATATGCGGGACGGTGTGCCGGACAGCTTAGAACACAATTTTTCCAAATTTTATTCTAAAGATGAACCATTGCCTACGGTAGAAAAATTAAAGGAGGCAACACCGTGGGTACGTTACGTGCCAAAAGAAAAAAGAAGTAAAAACATCCCGGATTGGGTGATGGTGGGCAGCAAGGAGCAACACGATGGTGTATATGGCCAGACAGGTTTCGGTTGGATGTTCAAATTTTTGATACTGGGAATTGGGTTAATTATTTACAGCAGGCTAAGAAAGAAAAGCAGGCCAGCTTTCCCCTTACAAAAGGGATCAACAATGTAATCGCATGAAAGAATTAAGCAAAATAAGTAACCGGATTTTTCCATCGGCATTTCGGCATTGCAATAAATATCAAAAGAGAATTGTTGGCGGAATTGTGCTGCTGCTGGTTTTGTTATCAAACAACCTCTATGCTGCACCGGTGGGCTATCCCGCATCCGCTACTCCATCCGAAATACTCACCCATTTGCTTAACGGGGAATACAAGGTAAATGTAAAGGGAGTAAAATGGAATGCTACCCCCGGTGATATCCATGAATTTAACGGGCAATTGGGGGAGAAAAGTGTTTTGTATTCTTTTGTGGATACCACGATGGTCATCAGTCGGGAGAATGAAAAAGTATATTACACCATTTTTCGCACAGCGCCGATGATGACAAATGAGGATGGCGAATTTGTAAACGCCAACAGTTGCCATGTGTGCGGCGTAGCGCTTGGATATTTTTCTTACACCATAGAGGACGACAGCATTTATATTCAGAAGTTCAAACGAAATTTTGCCACACACGGTTCCTTTGGCGAAAAGTCGTACAGCTTGTCAATCATCAACCTGGGCGATGACTACGAGCTGTTAAAAGTAGATGATCCTTACGAGGGGATGGGCACTGCATCGGTTGCCACAAGGTTTTATCAGGAGGGTGAATTGATGCTGAGCATGATCTCCAAAGAAAACAACCGTGGCAACACGTATGAAAATCAAAAAGGGTATTATGAATTTAAAACGGAGTATGCGTATAATGATAAGGCCCACACCATCACCATAAAGCAAACCGGCTACAGGATAGATGAACAGAAAGGAAAAAGAATATTGATAAACAAGATCAAAAAACTAAATTTCGATAATTATACCTTACAATTTTAATGGCCCTTGCTTAATCTTCCTGGTATGGAAAGAGAAGCGTAAAAATCCTGGGTTGCGAAAACCCGGGTGCCAAAGAAAATTTTGAATTCGTATACAACCGCGCAGCATGTTGTTGAGCACCGGAATATGCCACCTGACTGCTACTTGACCATTTATACCTATGACAGCCTTCTCGATTAGTGGACGATTGCTATGATTCGGAAACTGGATAGCACTCAATTAGCTGCGGTGATTTTCACAATTACCCTGGCAAGTTATTGAATGCCTAGTTTGCCACTCTTCTATTCTTCTACTCTCCCATTAACCTTCAATGAAAACGAGCGATGCCCCCTACGATGTACCGAAGGATGTTAACCGATACCAATTCATCTGAAGCCCCAACAGTTGTTTCCGGCTTCCTTTTTTGTTCATTAGCACAGTTACCTTTGACCCAGATAAACGGAACAAAAAAGCCGTCTAAAAGTAGACGGCTTCAAATGCAATAGCAACACCTACTTCGTACCAGTAGAATCTTTGGCCGGCCCTTTCTCGATCAGTTCCAGAAACTGGTCCAGTTTGGGTGTGATAATGATCTGTGTACGCCTGTTTCGTGACTTTCCTTCAGGCGTATCATTACTGGTTATGGGATTGTATTCGCCGCGGCCGCCTGCAGTGAGACGTTTAGGGTCAATGCTAAAATTAGTTTGCAGGGCCTGCACAACAGAAGAGGCCCGCAGTGCACTCAGGTCCCAATTGTTGCGGATGTTGGTTTTTGAAATGGGTACATTGTCCGTATTGCCTTCGACGAGCACTTCAAAATCTTTGTAGTCGCTAATGATCTTGGCAATTTTCGCCAGGGTAGCGTTGGCCCTGTCCGAGATCTCATAGCTTCCCGAATTGTACAGCATATTATCTGAAAGCGAAATATACACAACACCTTTGAGCACCTGCACATCCACGTCCCGCATTTCATCGGTACTTAACGACCGGGTAAGGTTGTTTGTCAGCACTATGTTCAACGAATCGCTTTTGTTTTTGGAAGCAATCAATTGCTGAATATACTTGTTAGAGGCATTGATTTCGTCAACCAGCTTGGAAATATTGACATTGCCCTGGCTGGTCGAGGTGAGGCATTTGTCAAGCGCAGATTGCAGCGATGCTATCTGGCCGTTGCTGGAACGTAACTGGTTCTCCAGGCCCTCAATCCGCGCATTGGCAGAGCTTAAGCTGTTTCTAAAATCATCTCGTTCTTTTGCGGTCGCTTCATTCCGACTTTGCAGCGAAGCATACTCGGTTTGTAAAGATTGGTACTTTTTCGTGCTGACACAGGCAGGTAAAGCCAGAAGCGTTACTGCACCCAGCATTAAGGGAATAATAGTTTTCACGTCATCGTATTTAAGGTGAAGAAATAGCATGCTGTTTTGTTGTACGCAATAAAGTGTACAACCATGGCATCAGCTAAAAAGCCGCTAAGCTGCGCTATACAAAGATAAACGGTCCTTCTCATATCCGGGGATGTTCGGTGTAGTTAGGCACATGGCCGTATGAAACATCGACAAAGACGCAAAAAGCTAAAACCATATTCTCTTTGTCTAGCCCGAGCAGGTGTAGGTGAGCGAAAAGTTATCGAACAACCTGCTGGAAGAACTGATGCTGTTTTGCCAGCTTAAGAGCTGATAATGTATACTTAAGTTCTCCATTTATTTTCCGTAATCGTGTTCGACAATTGTCCGGCTAGCTACTCTGCTGCTCGGCAAGTTGCGGTGCACTTCAACGATGTCTTTTCTCCTATTTCATCCAACTCTTCTACGCAAAATTGAGCAAGCGCACCTTCGGTGTACCGGAGGTTTATATTTATAACGCCGGTTCGGTAGTATAAAGTTTCTAAATGTTTGAAAGCTATCTATCTTTGTTTAAGTTTTTTTTTGGACCAAAACAAGCCTAAACGTAACTAATTCACCGGTTTGTCACCTGTTGAGTATTTGCATGTGTAAATAGCTGATAAAAAACAACTTACATCTAATAGTTCGAGTCCCAGCGGGTTCACAACCAAAAAGAAAAGCCTTGATAGTACTTACTTTCAAGGCTTTTTGCTTTTTTAGAGAACGCCCCAGGGATAGATTATGAACCCGTCAGGAACTTTTATCTGGGCAAGTTTTTGAATACTGATTTGTTATTGGGGCATTCATCCTAACCAATTCTGAACCATTAGCAGAATCAAGCGCTTTCACCTTCGTTGTATCGTAGGTGCAACATTTCGCCCACTTTTCACCATTGCCTTTTTCAGTAGCTTAAATCAATATCACTCAAGCCAACTGTAGTCTGGCTAGAGCCCTGAAAGGATCCATAGTAGTCGTTTCACCATCAGTCAATCCCTCACAAGGCTGGGAGAAAATTACCATCTACTGTTTTTCAATTTGGCCTATCTGGTCATACATTGCTCTAAACGTATTGGCAGCGGTATTCACCGTGTCAACTTTTTCTCCGCTGCCTGCTACTTTCGGCTTTCCGTAGTATTCATTTAAAAAACTGCTGACCGGCGACCATACTGTTTCCACAACGCCTAAATACCGTTCTCGCTGTGCTTTTGTTGCGTGCTGACGAAAGCCCAGCATATCCTTCACCTGCTGAACCGCCAATGCCGGTTTTCGCCACGGGCAGGTAATGACGCTAAACCCTTTCATCGCGAAATAAACCGCCGATTTATCGGGCCGCTCATAATGCCAGTCGCAAATCACCACCTCTTTCGAAATCATGTCAATTGCCCTGTGTGTATTGTTCATGCTGGCTTCCCACATGCCCATTCCTGTTGTTTTGCCATCCAGCAGCCGGTCGCCCCATATCCACAATTTTCTCCCCCTGGCAGCCAGGTGATCACGGATCTTATTGACCTCTGCTGCAAAAAGTTCTGCTTTGTCCCTGCCGCCGCATCGTGGACATTTGTCTTCACCAATGTAAAAAACTTCATCCATGCCGGCATGAAATGCGTCCGCTTCAAAAGCATCGCAAATTTCATCGACAAGTGCAAAAACCACTTTGTGAACATCGGGGTGCAGGGGACAATAACTTTTGCAGTATAATCCATCCTCATTGGGCCATGCATATTTCTCCGGCATCTGCACCCAGGGGGTTTCATCAAACTGCGGATAGACGGCCAACAATTTACCAGTACTGCTGGCCCACGACTGGTGTCCCAGCAAGTTGATTTGCGGCACGATGCGAATACCGGCGTTTTTCGTGGCACGGACCAACTTCTTCACCTCTGCAGCGGAGAGCGCCTCCTTATCTACCAGCTCGGGATGCGACGTAAACTGGTAGTTATAGTCTACCCGCAAAATCAGGGTGTTTACCTTACGAGGGGCCAGTTCCCTATTGATGAAAACAATAAAGGAATCCAGGTTACGGGGCGTAGGCGCGGCGATGGATAAACCACGAACAGGCAGCAGGCTATCCAGCCTGTTTTGCGACAAGCCTGGAACACTGGCGCAGGTAAAAAAAAGCAGCAAGAGAGCAATTGGCAAGCCGTTACGTTTCATCAAGATGATGTTTAAAAGATTTCAAAAAAGTAAAGAAAGGTTTATTGTATTCGCTAACAAGAAAAGTAAAAAAGCAACGAAGCCCAAAAGCCTAAACCTTCAGGGCTATTCCCTTTCGCACAAGCAAACCTGTGACCCAGATACATAACAATGCAAAAGCAAACGATTTGACTAAACCAGTCAACCCGGTCGTCAGCATGTCGGGAAGAGAAAACCCGGTTACGCTGAACAAGGCGTAGGCGAAGTAGGGAATCAGGTAGCAAAGCAACGTATGGGTTCCCGCTGGTTTGATGAGCGCAAACCACCTGGCTTTGCGTTTGGAACTAATGAGCCAATGCACCAGCATAAACCCCAAAACGGTTAACCCACTGCACAGAAAGAGCCAAGGCGCTGTTGCGCGGATTTTTGAAATATCCCAAAACCTATTTGTCACCAGTCCAAGGCCGATCAGCGCCAGTGAAATCAGGAACAAAACGACCATCACCTTTCTTTGTGCACCCGATTTTTGAAAGTGCTGAAAAAGCATTGTCGTGAGAACACCACCGAGTGTCAACGCCACTAAGGTGCCACCGATTATTGGACTTGGAATGACACTTAGCAAGCTGCCTTGCGGAAGCAAGCCGGCGGTAGAAAACAGGCTTAACGTCACAAAAACCAGCCAGGGACCAACAATCAAAAACTTCTGTTTACCGGCAAATGCCGTAATCACTGAAGCGGTGAAATAACACCAGCCAATCAGGCCTAAAATTCCCCACCACCAGGTAGAAAATCCAGTCAGGTTCCCGTCTTCACCTCCCTTGTATAAAAAAGCAAGGGTAAGTAAATTGGCAATGCCAATGCCTCGTAGTATACGTTTTAGTGTTTGCTGCATGTTTTTGGGATACACATTCCAGATAAGAATAAATGACGTACAGGAAAGTGTATTCCATAAAGCCCGGCTTATACCGGTGGCAGCGGCATTTATATTTTCACCGTTCACCAGGAATAGCCCCATGACCAGTAAAGCCATCGTGCGTACAAGGATATGCTGCAGCAATTGAAGCTGACTATCTCCTTTTTTTCGCCTGGCAGCGATGGCCAGCGGTATGGACATTCCCACGATGAATAAGAATGCGGGAAAGACCGTATCGGCTAGTCCCATTCCGTCGGCATCTGCCGGAACATGCTCCAGCCAAAGGGGGATATTTTGCAATGACCATAAATCGTTTACAAAAATCATCAGTAGCATGGTAAGTGCACGTAAAGAATCGATAGAAGAAACCCTGTCGGTATTTGATGGGAAAGGGGCTCCATTCGTCGACGCCAGCGTTATTGCTTTTCGTATTGGCTTTGTTAGTGGCATGATGCAATGACCGATTGGTATCCTTGAAATTATACTTTTCATGCGATTGCCAAAAAAAGGCTTTCTGCGAGAAAGTAGTTACTGCGAAAAAGCTGTTCGATCATGCGGACCATGGACGTTTCTGGCACTGTTCTTTTTGTCCGGATCGAATCGCAAGCCCTCAAAAAATCACTTTAGTAGAAAAAAACATGGAGGACCGGTTTATCGATGAACTCCACAAAAATTCATTGGTGACAAAGCCTATGATAGCGATGCACTGGCGAATGGTTGATGCAACAACGTGTAGAGTTGATTGCACCAGATAGAGCAGGCGGGGTTAAAGCCCAAAAAGCACGATGAACGAAAACTCCGACGCTACAAACGAAGGTGTAAAGTAGAGTGTTTCTTTACCAAGCTTTTCAACAACCGGTGCTGTATCGTTCGCCATGAACACGAAGAACAAAACTTCAAAGCCGTTGTGCTCTTCGCCACATCATATCCTGCTAAAGTCATACTTCCATTTATTGGACCACTTCTACCATTATATGATGAAACGCGACACTTCTTACCTGGTATGGCGAACCAGTGGTACTCGGCTGTCCTGCGAAACGGATGCAAAGGAAAATCGCGTCAAGTCCTCTTTCTTGGTGACCGATTTGGACAAGGGCCAAAGGGCGGATGTTTGGATCGTCTTCAAGGCCATATGTATTGAAGACGAGGCGTCGGATGCAATGCGGTTTGTGATGTACGAACAGGGAAAACGTTATGTACAAAGCGGCACTACAGTTTTTAGGGATGCGAGACTGTTATGGTCAGACACTATTGGTTTGACGAGGCGTTCCAAAATGCACCCCTCGTTTTCCGGGAATATGCACATGACCTATGGCAGAAAAAGGCCAGCGGGTAAAATCGTTTGGGCGAAGCAATCCGTTGCGCAATACCGGCACAGGCGGCCATTAAAATAACTGCTATAGAAATGGAACAGTGAATTGAAAGCATCATTCTTCTTACCTACCATTCGGCTTCCTGCAAACAGGCCGGCACTCATCAAGCAGACAGGCCCTCGCCTTTATCCAGTCCCCATTGCTGCAAGAGAGGATTATCAAAAACAGCCTTGCACTCTCTGTTCTCCAACACAGCATTTCGGGACCATATCCAATTGTCAACAGCACTATCTGAATACATCCGCCGTATCCGGGCACTGTCGGCTTCAAACATCTTCCCCCAGTGAAAGGTATGCGGAATGTCCTCCTGCAAGAGCATGTTCCAAAAGGCCTGGTAAAAGCGCATGGTCAGGCTGGAATAAACACCATCCAGTTCCAGCACACAGGTTGGATCAAACCGCGTAAAACCAAGCGTTGCTTTTGTGCCCTTAACAAAACGGTAAGCAAATACGCCGGTAAACGGGCCATCCGTTTTATTTAGTTTATGAAGGGCTTCCGTAACACGGCCGGTTTCATGAACCGGAATGGCAGCGGCAGTGCTCATTACTTTGCCCTGCAGGCTGGCGTTGTTAAAAAACTCGGCATGTGTTCCCATTAGTTTATCAAACGGCTTGTAACTGCCGCCTATTAGATTGTTGACAACCACTGGCACAAGTGCGGGAACCGTATCGGTTATGCGGCCGATAAAAGAAGGCGCATCGTCGCCGGGACCAATACCTGTAGGAAAAGGCGGAAAGGGCGGGTAAGGACCAAACGGCCGCTTGTACATAACGTTTATAAAAGCCTGCCGGGCCGCATCGTAAGGGTTGATGAATACCTGGAAATGATAAGGACGCTCAGCGCCATTGGGCAGTCCTGCATTGGAAAAATCCAAGGTTTGCATGGTATTGAAAAGCCTGTCGTCTACCGCTACTTTTATACGGTGAGCCTCATATAAAAACAAAGGATCTGTTTCCAACATCACGCCGTGGATAATCCCAAAGCTGCCAAAACTTACCAGCGCTGCATTGAAAAGTTCATCATCCCGAACGATGGTTGTTTGCAGTTTAACTGCAAAATCATCCGATACAACAGGATAGGTTTTTCGTTCCAGCCAGATGTGTTTGGAAGGACCGGCAATGATGTGCAAGCCCACCACAAAATCCTGTACGGCTCCCACGTCGATGGCAGCACCGTGCGTGCCGGTAGAAATGGCGCCTGCGATGGTTTGGCCATTACTGGCACCGCTTGTACGGAGGGAACGATTGTGTTGCCGCAGGCGATTGTTCAGCTCTTTTACCGAAACGCCACATTGGGCAAAATACAGGTCCTCCGGCTGGTGAGGATAAAGGGCAGAAACATTGCCCTTATTGATACGGAAGCTAAGGTTGAGTGGCTTTGTATTGAGCAGAACACCGGTTGTAGCGGCAATCTTTGTCCACGACCATTCGCCACCCAAAGCCCGCATGGGACGGTTGGCAACAATCGCCTCCGCGATCAATTTCTGAAGACCGGCGGTGGCATCGTTGTAATCGGCCAATGTGTTGCCGGTGTTTTCATTGCCAAGGTCATAAAGATCAGCAATGCGTTGGGTGAACGTTTGGTGCCGGTTGGTCCACAACTGCTGGCCCGTGCGGTGGATGATCATTATTGGCAGTTTAGGTTGACGAAAAAATTTAGCGGATCTCACCCTCCCGCTGGCAGGGCTTGGGGCATTTCCAGGCAACTGTCATCGGGCACCAGATGCCCAGTGTTGCCACGGTAATGAGTGCGTACCCAAAGTTGGTGGACACCCTGACCTCGTCGATGCTGTTCAGGCGCAGCGAATCGCAGTTGGCAGCCACGACGTCAATACCGTTTTGCCGTTTTTGAACCAGGCCCCAGAAAAAAGAGCTGACCGTTTTTTTCTGGTAGGTGGTGGAGGGATCGTTGTTGGTTGTAGAAACGCGGTAATGATAACAACCCTGGAGTAGCAACAGGCTGCAGGTAGCCCAAAAAACCGGTAAGAAAATGTGCCGTTTTTTCATCGCTGTGATTTTGGTTTGGGTGAGAGCAATCCTTTGGTAAAGTAATTTTTTTCGGCAACTTTTTTTGCATGGGATACAAATTATTTCGCAAGCGAATGGTGCCACCTGTTGGATAAAAAACAGGCATGAGCCATCTTAGTTGATGAACGTAGAGATCAGAAAAGTTTGGGGAAGCCCATGAAGAATACGAACCCGTTGATGCCAGCAAAAACGTACTTTCTAACAACAACCCGGTTCATCGAACCAGGAAAACAATCGTCGTTATAGAATGTCTCCAACTTGAATAAAATCTTCCCTGGCCGGTGCGAATACATCCACGAGGCAACCCGCTTCCAGGGCAACAACGCCGTGCACCAGGTTGGGTGCCACAAAAAAGCAGTCGCCTTTTTGCAGTATTTTTTTAACGCCATCAATTTCTACTTCAAACCGCCCCGAATCCACATAAGAAACCTGCCGGTGAACATGGTGGTGCAACGTACCAACGGCCCCTTTTTCAAAACGAACAAGCACCATCATTACTTCGTTGTCGTAGCCCAGGATCTTGCGTTCAACGCCGTTACCCAAAGCATCCCATGTGAGAGTTTCTGCTTCAATAAATGGTTTTCCCGCGTTTGAACGATTGCCTGTCATCGGAAGTTTGTTTACTGTTTCTGGTCTCTTCTGCGGACACGTGAATTTATTTTCCTTTCGTCTTAATCCTGTAAACGGTAAAGGAATACGGCGGCAATTGGGCCATAAATTTTTTATCGACCGCAGTGGTTGATTCTACTGTTTTTACCGCTTTATCCGAGGGTGCTCCCTGCAGCACAAACTTTTTGGCACTGGTAGCCGCTACCGGAAGCGCAGTAAGGTCAACGGAGGTGGTAACGGCAACCGGCAATACATTAACCAGCTTTAGGATCACATCCCCGGTTTCCGCATCCCGCACCACAGAATGCGCCATGCGCTTGGTGACTGCTTCGCTGGTAGTAGGCAGGGTGAGTATGCCCGGCAGGTATTGGTTTCCCGCATGCTGCCCATACAATTTCTGCACCTCGTAATTTACCGTTGGCGTAATGTCGGTATTGTTGAAATAAATCAGGTCAGGATTCCATTGCGTGGCACCTTCCCGGGCCAGCAGGGGTGCGTAGGACGTCATGTGCACCACATCGCCGTTGCGCTCTAACCCCGTAAGGTAAAGCGCTTCGGCCAGCGCATTGTAAAGCGTGTTGCCACGCGACGCATATTCACCCAAATAGACTTTTGCTTTGTTACGGTCGTAACGGTCGTAAAAATCCTGGTTGTGCACAAACCAACCGGGGTTTTCATAATAGTGCTCATCCACCATCGGCAATTTTAATTTGGTGGCGATCTCCCATCCTTCCTCGTAATCGGTACCCTTGTAAAAAGGACCGACGGTGCCGATGACGGTTATCTCCGGGTGCTTTTCTTTCAGCGCATTGTAGATTAGGGTGAACCGCTCTTCAAATACATCCGTGATCAGGTCTTCGTTGCCAATGCCAATGTATTTCAGGTTGAACGGCGCCGGGTGCCCCGCTTCGGCACGAAGCTTTCCCCATTTCGTGTTGGCATCACCGTTAGCCCACTCCACCAGGTCCAGGATATCTTGAATGTAAGCATCCATTTCATCCACGGGAATGCCTCCCTGCTGGCCAGCGCCGCCCACACCCGAGTTCTGGCAAGGAACGCCGGCTGCAATTACAGGCAACGGTTCCGCTCCCAGATCTTCGCAAAACTGGAAATACTCGTAATAACCCAGGCCCATGCTCTGGTGGTAGTTCCAGATATTGCGCTGCGGCTTGCGGGCCTCAAGCGGTCCAATGGTATTTTTCCAGCGGTAAATATTTTCCAGCCCGTCGCCGTGTGCCACGCAGCCGCCGGGAAAACGCACAAACCGCGGCTTAAGATCGGCCACTACCTCCGCCAGATCCGTTCGCAGTCCGTTGGTCCGTCCTTTGAATGTTTTGGCGGGAAAGAGAGAAACCATATCCAGTGCCAGCTTGCCTTTCTGCATGGGCTGCAGCTCCAGGTTTGCACTCTTTGCATCGGCTAACGTAGTTATCACCGCGCTGGCTTTTCGCCAATTATTTGCAGATAGGGAAATTGTTGTTTGCCCCAGCACCACTCCCTCTTTCGTCACCAGTCGGGCCAGCAGCTTTCCGGCCTTGCCATCCAATTGCCGGGCAAAAAGAGAAAGGTTGTACCGTTCACCTTTTTTCACGGCAATGCCATCAAAGCCGGTGTTTACCAAGGCACCGCCGGGTGTAGAGATCTGCAACACAGCATAATGCGGGTTGTTGACATGAACGGGTGCGCTGCTGTCAATCAAAAAGTCCACACCCTCTCCTTTTACTTGCCACGAATGTTTGGCGTTCCAGGCCTTGTCACGGTGTTGTTTATCGGCAGGAGAATATTCAAAGCCGCGGTTCTGCACCAGTTCTGCATACAAGCCGCCATCGGCTGCATAATTGATGTCTTCAAAAAATATCCCCATCAACAGGTCGCTGATTGGCTTGGCACCGTCTGCCCGCACGGTGAGGCTGGCAGTAATGGGTTGCAGACCGGCAAACCGCAGGGAATCATCTTTTGCCGTTTCGTTGTGCAACTTGCTTTTGTATTGCTCCAGTTCCGCTGTTTTTATCAGGTTGTCAACAAGCGTCCAGGCAACGCGGTGCACCTGGCCGGTGGCAGTGCCACCGGGTAAGGTTATCGTTACACTACCGTTGTTATAATCAGCTCTCGTTACTTCCTTCGCCGCACTGTAGGTTTTAAAATTTTTTGTTGTTAGCTGGAAATATTGGTTGGCAGCATCGGTGAACGAGATGGTGTATTCGCCCTTGCTTTTATCAAACGTCATTTGCGGCTGCAGCACATTCCTACCCGCCCCGGTTTGGGGGTAGCTTTGACGACCCCAGTTGACAAGATCTTTGGAGGCTGCATGCGCAAAAACCCTGTCCTTTTCATTCAGGCTCCACACACATTGCCACAGACCATCAGGGCCCTGCAAAAGCACTGGTGAAATCATTTTCTTTTCGGCACCCCATCGACCATAATCCGACCGCAGGTAGCTATATTCATTGCCGATGCTGTACCAGGTTTTTCGATCGCGGCTCCACGCAAAATGCAGCCCGTTATGGTGATCGTTCTTTCCGGTTGCATACGAAAACAGGTAAACCGAATCCGGTTCATCGGCCCGCACAACAGTGGCAAAACAAAAAGCCATGAAAACAAACAAAGACTTCTTCATAATAGTTGCTTACAGGTTCAAACGATCTAAATGACAACGATCGGTGTTATGCAAAGGCGCTTTCAGCCAATTCGCTCTTGTGTAAAAAAAGCCGCCAGGCATCTTGCATTCTTCCAATTTACTCTTCTTTTCCCTTCTTTTTGTGCGGCACCGGGTTGATGCCTTTGTGTGAAGGCAAAACGGGCCGCATGGAACCATCGGGATTGAACTCCATCTTGTCGATGCACACCTCGCGGTTATAGCCGGCAGCCCTTCCCATGTTGATGCCGTCCGGGTATTGGAACCGGTGGTAAACCAGGTACCATTCATCCTTACCCGGCACCTGGATGGTGCTATTGTGACCGGTAGCATAAATACCCTGCAAAGGATCTTTTGCCACCACCACATTGTTTTGCGGCACGTTGATTATTCCCAGCGGCGAATCGGAGGTACCATAACGAACCTTATAATTTTCGCTGCGGGTATCGTCTTCGCTCCAAAGAAAATAATAGGTGCCGTTGCGGTAAAAAACATGGGCGCCTTCACGGAAAGAAGCATCCGGTGTCATCAGCTTTGTTGTTCCGGGCTTGAGGGAAACCATGTCATCATTCAGCTCCGCACCGGCCATGTAACCATTGCCCCAATAGAGATAATGTTTACCGGTCGCGGGATCAGCAAAAACATCCGGGTCAATCTGCTGGCCGCCTTTCACGCCTTCGGGTAAGCCATCAATCAGCGGCTTTCCCATGTCCACAAAAGGACCGGTTGGATGGTCACTGACAGCCACACCAATTTTTTGCGCTGCCGTGAAATAATAAAAATATTTATAGGCACCGTTGATCTTTCGCTCGATGATGCAAGGCGCCCAGGCATTTCGGTCTGCCCACGTTACGTCCTTTCCCAGTTCCAGGATCTTTCCTTCGTCCTTCCAATGAACCAGGTCAGGCGAGGAAAAAGCTTTGAAATAGGTTCCCGACCAACCCGTAAATCCATCCGAGGTGGGATAGAGATAAAAAAGTCCGGTCTTCTCTGCATAGATCAGGTCAGGATCGGCATAATTGCCTGTAAGAACAGGATTGTGCGTGACCGTTGCCTGTACGGTGAACCGCTGCTCATTTGCACCTACCCGTACCCGGTAGCTTACCGGACCATGGGCAAAATTCTTGTTGCTGATGGGTGTAGCGGTAACACCGGGGTGACGGGTAAACGCCGGGTCAAAGGTTTTTAGATCTGTACCCGGCTCCAGGAGAAAACGAACCGTGCTCTTTGCCGTATCAAAGGCCGTATTGTTGGGCCGGATACGGCTGTTTCGGGCCGAGAGCACCACATCCGCAGGAGACAACCATTTTTCCACCAGGCGTTTTGTTTCTGCTGCCGTAATGGGCATCACCGTACCGTGGCGGGGATGAAAATTCATGCGTACATCTTCGTCAACAACCGTAAAGGTTTGCAAGTCCTTTGTTTTGGTAAACTGGTAGCGGCCAGTGGTGTACATATCATACATTAACACATAGTCATCGCCGTTATTCAGCCGGAAGGTACCAGCACCTTCCACCGGGCTTTTGGTTTGCTGCACATAGTCTTTTCGCTCCATCTTGTAGCCATGTGTCAGCCGGTCCGACACAGCGATCTTGATGCCCGGATGCCTGTCTTCGGTTTTAAAGAACAAGTAAAATTTACCCTCCTTTTTCACAATGTCACCGTCAATACAGGCTGCGCCATCCGGACTGTAAAAAAGCTGCTTTGGCTCTGTTTCCATGTCCGTGAACGAGGCGTTGGCGTAGGCGTAATAGATCTTGTCGGGATCGCTGCCGTGCTTCAAGGAAAAATACACCATGTATTTTTTTGCCGAATCGTCATAGATGGTTTGCGGTGCCCAAACCCTCAGCAGGCTGTCCTGGCCCCTAAACCGTTTTTGAAAATTGACGACGCTTGATGTCCAGTTGACCAGATCTGTTGACTTCAGCAGCACCATACCCCTGTTTGAGCTCCACCCTTTGGCGGAAACCATGTCTGTAACCACCATGTAAAACGTTTTGCCATCGGCGCCGCGTAGAATATGCGGATCGCGGACACCACCGGTCTCACTGATGTTTTCGGATAAAATCACCGGCTCGTTTTTGTTTAAGGCCCGGTAGGTAAAGCCATCCTTGCTAATGGCAAACCGAATGGCCTCCTCGCTTTTGCTGTTGCCTGTAAAATAGGTAAACAGGTAAGCGCTGAAAGGCGACTTCTTACTTTTTTGCCCCGCAACGAAGTTGGGTTTCACCAAAACGAAAAAGAAGAGAAGAAGAGAAAAGATGATTCTGACTGTCATTTCTGGTACACTGTTTTCGATGATGAGTTATGGCCAGCACACGGCATGGAACAACATTGCGCTCGGTGCCTTTTTAAAACTACAGCTTTCTGCTCCCAAGTGCTGCTTTCTGCTGAAATAGGCCCCATGCTTTGTCAGAAGTTATTTTTTGTTACGCTATTTCCGCAACAACTGCCTATCGTCCCAACCACCATTGCCGGACATACGTTGCCAAAGACACCCCTTTCGTGCAACCTCCCCATTCGGATAAGTAAATACAGAAGGATCAGGTTTATTGGAGAAAAGCCGAGATCAATCAATTCTATCGAAATAATTCCATTCTAAGTATTTGTGTGCTGTGTTAAGAAGTAGAAAATATAAGGTACCATCCAATTTAGAAAGGTAAAAGATGGTGAAATGAAGGACACTTTAAAGGCCTGAAAGGCCGACACATATCAGCCCAGGGTGCAAGCCCTAGGTTAACCATTTATAGACAGAAGACAGAGCCCTGGAAGGGCGATACAGGTTGCCAAATGCCTCTTGTTGTATCGCCCCTTCAGGGTCTGTGTACAATTATATTCTCTATTCACGGCCCTTGCAGGCCGGGCTGATCTATGTCGCCTTTTCAGGGCTGCAACGTGAATAGTCAAAGCGAAAGAAGAAGAAGAAGAAGAAGACAAAGAACTGTATAAAAGAAAATGACATAAGATCCGATGCAAGGAAAAAGATAGCAACAACCAGGCAATGTCCAAGCCGTTTATAAAAGCTAAAATGCATGGATTAGCTACAATCAATGCAAAAAGAACATACTGCTTTCATTGTACGCTTTGATCTTGCTTAATGAGAAGAAGAAAAACCCTGAATAAGTTCCGGTAATTGTTGCATGCTGTGAAAAACAACCACACTATCCGGCACCTTGTAGGCCATGGAGGGCTCGGGTTGGTAGCACAGCACCTTCATGCCTGCCGCCAGGCCGGCTTCCACGCCAAAAATGGTATCCTCAATCACAATGCAATCTTGGGGAGAATGGTTGTTCTTTTCTGCTGCCCGCAGGAAAACATCCGGCGCCGGTTTTCCTTTCGCTACTTCGTAAGAAGAAGTAATGTTTTTAAAGAACGCCGCCAGCCCGGTGACTTCCAATGATACCTCGATGCGCGGCAACTCAGAGCCGGAAGCCACACACTTCAGGTGGGGCAACTCCAGCAAGGCCTCTTTAATGTGAGGCACCGGTTCAAGGTCAGAACGCAAGGCCGCCTCTATCAGTTTATCGTACCGCTCCAACACCCCGGCCGTTGGCAGGCGGCCAAAATGTTCCTGTATTGTTTGCAAACAGTCGCGGGAAGAGCGACCTAAAAAATGCTGGTTATAAAATGCAGTGTCTACCGCAAACCCGTCTTCCTGCAAACATTTTACATAGTGCTTTTCGGATAACTTTTCACTGTCGACAAGAACACCATCAAGATCAAAAACCAACAGGGGCAAATGTGTCTGCATAAAAAATGGAAAGGTTAACGTGAATAAGCTGGCGAAGTAAGGCAAGATTTGCGGGATTAAAAATTTGATTCCCTGTTTTGACAAATACATGGGCACTCAGCGGTTTGCAAATGGGAATTCTATATGGCAGAAACTTGTTAATCAAAAAGCGGCCCTTAACTTGCTGCCCAACTGGAACAGAAAGGTTCGATCAGTGATTTTATAACGTAAATAAGTAGGGAACACAAGTATATGGCTTCAGGATTTTTTGCATTGTTGGATGATATTTCGGCCCTGGTAAAAGCAAGTGCCGCCAGTTTGGATGACGTGCCAACCCAGGTGGCCAAAACAACCGGTAAGGTTTCCGGCATTGTGATCGACGACACCGCGGTAACACCCAAGTATGTGGTGGGCCTTGATCCCTCCCGTGAGCTTTCCATTATCTACCGGATCGCCAAAAAATCGCTCCTGAACAAATTACTGATCCTAAGCCCGGCGGCCTTGTTACTGGGGTATTTTGCCCCCTGGGCCATCACCCCTATTCTTATGTGCGGCGGTGCTTACCTCTGTTTCGAAGGCTACGAAAAAATACACTCCTTGTTCAGCAAACACGACGACGAGCCGGTTGAAACGGAAACGGCAGTGGTGATCACACCGGAAGAATTGGAGAACCAGCGTGTCACCGGTGCTGTTCGCACGGATATCATCCTGTCGGCCGAAATTATTGCCATTGCTTACAGCCAGGTCAATACACAGCCCATCTTAAACCAAATTGTTGTTTTGCTGGCCGTTGCCATTTTTATTACGGTAGCGGTGTATGGTTTTGTAGGCCTGATTGTAAAGGCAGATGATATTGGCGTGCACCTGGCCAGCGAACGGTTTCACCCGGCTACGCAAAAGATCGGGCGGGGTATTGTAAAGTCCATGCCGCATTTCCTTCGCATCCTGGGCTATGTGGGCACGGTGGCCATGCTTTGGGTGGGCGCCGAGATAATAGCCCACGGCATTCCGTTTACCAGTCACCTGCTGCACGAGCTTGAGCTTGCGCTGGCCAATGTACCGGTACTGGCCTGGCTGGTGAAAGCACTTTCCTGCGCCATTTTAGGTTTGGCAATTGGTTTTGTGGTAGAGAAAATTGTTATGCTGGTAAAGAAATTTTTTCCAGGCAAAAAAAAGGTCGTTGCCTGACAGGTTTTTGCTACTGCATTTAATCGCGTTGACCCGTGAAACGGATGCTTTTTAAAATAACAAACAAACGTATCTTTTCTCTTTACCATGAAAGGCGCATGTATTGGAGCCGGTATTGGGACCATTCTCCTTTTCTTCCTGTACACAAGGCTTAGCATTTACCGTAGTAAGGGAACCATCGACATTCATTTGCACGACACTTATTTTGTGTTGGGTTATACAGCCGTGATCTTGTTTGTGGTGCTTTTCCTGGGTACTTTCTTTTTCCTTGGTGGCTTGTTGGGTGCCCGTTTCAAAAGCAGGTTGTTTTGGGTTCTCGCTGTTGTCTTCCTGGCCATCGACACGTACTACCTGGTGGATGTTTACAAGCTTGTGCAGGACACGGAAATTGTTCAGCAAAAAGAATAGACCAGTGCCTTGGTGCTGACAGGATCGCTAACTTTAAAAGAACAAAAGGGGCTTACACAAATGGCATAGCAACTGTCAGCGAAAACATTTTGCCGCGGCATCGTTAGTTACCACAGCAGCTATCAAAAGTGCTTCCTTTAAAAAAACAATACACATGACAGCGAGAAATCATTTTGATGTTATCATCATCGGCGGCAGTTATGCAGGTCTTTCGGCGGCGATGGCATTGGGCCGGTCGCTGCGCAATGTGCTGGTCATTGACAGTGGCCTTCCCTGCAACCGGCAAACACCGCATTCGCACAACTTTCTTACGCAGGATGGTGAACGCCCGGCGGCCATTGCCGCAAAAGCAAAAGAACAGGTATTGCAATACCCTACCGTCACCTTTTTAGAAGGACTTGCCGTTAGCGGGAAAAAAGAGGACAACAGCTTTACCATCATCCTGCAATCCGGTGAAACCTACTCGGCAAGGAAGCTGCTTTTTGCCACGGGTGTAAGGGACCTGTTTCCACCCATCAAGGGACTGGCCGAATGCTGGGGCATATCGGTTATCCATTGCCCCTATTGCCATGGCTACGAAGCGCGGGGACTAAAAACAGGCATTCTTGCCAATGGCGAAAGGGCCTTTCACCTTGCCTCGTTGGTCCGCAACCTGACGGATAGCGTCACCTTGCTTACAGCGGGCAAGCCTGAATTTTCATTGGAACAGATAAGCAAACTGAAGAACCGAAACATACCCATCATCGAAACAGGAGTTACGGAAGTTATCCATAACAACGGGCAGGTAAAAGAACTGGTGTTCAAAGACGGCAGCGGGGAGCCTTTTGAAGCCGTGTATGCAGCCATTCCTTTCGAACAACATTCGGATATACCGGAAGCCCTGGGCTGCGAACTGACAGAGCAGGGTTATTTGAAAGTGGACATGCTGCAAAAGACAACCGTTGCCGGTGTTTTTGCCTGCGGCGACAATACCAGCATGATGCGGTCTGTGGCTGCAGCCGTGGCAGGTGGCAATCTTGCCGGTGCCGCTATCAACAGGGAAATAACAGAGGAAGATTTTTAGTGGCACCTGACTTTACAACCGAAAAGGTTTCATCAATTTATTGCCCCAAAAAAGGTCCGTTTAGCAACTAAATATCTTCCGGCGTCAAACTGCTTTTTGAATGAATAGCCTGTTAAGAAAAAGCAATTAGCTGCTACCCGGCAGAAAGGTCCTTCACCGAAAGAAATCGTCTTATTTGGTATCTTTAAGGATAAGAAAAAAGGCACATGACAGACCTGCGTTTGTATTCGGAGCTTTCGGAACTTCCTCCTCACCTCAAAAAAGAGGTGCAGGATTTTATTGCTTTTTTAAAAACGAAAGAAAGAGAGCAACAGCCAAACAAGCAACGGGAGTTTGGCGCTGCCAGGGGCTTTTTTACAATGGACGAAAGCTTTGACGAACCGCTTGATGATTTCAAAGACTATATGTAATGGACCTGTTATTGGATACGCATGCCTTTATCTGGTTTTTGAATGGAGATAACCAACTTCCCGTTGGCGTCAGGAACCTGGTTGCGGACACAACCAACAGGTGCTTTCTAAGCATTGCAAGCCTTTGGGAAATTGCCATCAAAAACAGTCTTGGTAAACTTACCATGCAAGGCAGCTTTTCGCAACTCGCCATTTTTTTGAACGAGAATGCTATTGAAGTATTGCCGGTAACGTTCGAACACATCCAGCGCTTGCTCCAATTAGAATATTTTCACCGTGACCCATTCGACCGTATGATCCTTGCGCAGTCGTTAACGGAAAACATCACCCTTGTATCGAAAGATGAGGCCTTTCGCAGGTATGGCGCATCGCTTCTTTGGAAATAGATCAGGCATTCATTTCATGGCAGCAAGACAAACCAGTCGGCTATCAATTCAAGCAAACGTTCCAGTCCCTGGTTCTTACCAAAATACAAAACGAATCATGTAGAGGTGATATTGTAAGTCAAACGGCTTTACTTTTTTATCCAATCCTAATTGTATGCGTTTGATGTCCACCTTCTCAATGGAACTTTATCCCAGCTTCAGCAACCCACCTTCCAGCACCAACTTTTTTGTTTGCACCGCCTTGCGGATGGCCTCTGTAATATCCTGCTTTATTTCTTCGGTTACCCGTGAAAAACCAAACAGCTTCGCCACCAGGTTTACGGCGGCTTCGGGTTGAATGGCAACCGCATCACCAACCACTTTTTCAATGGCCAGCGCCAGTTCTTCCGGCGCAATGAACTTTATTTTTTTTGAGGCCGAGGGAAACTCTGCCCGCTTGCGCAGCGTTGGTGTTTGCATTTGCGGCGCCCATAAAAAATCCTCCCTGCGAACGATCTTGCCACCGCCTTCGGCAAACTGCGTGGCAAGCTGCAACTGTCCCCGGATGCGGGAGCCCATGCGGCTGATACCGGCGGCTTCTACCATGCGGCGGGCCATTTCATCAAAATGTACCGGGCTTTCGATCTGCACAATCTTTTCGATCCAGCCGGCCAGTTTTCCCAGCGTATGCTGGTGAAGTTCCTTGGCGGCAATTTCGGGATGCAGGATCGCCGTTTCGTATTCAGGCAAGGCCAGGTCTTCATTCTTTGCGGCTTCGCGAACAAAGCTTTTTTCGATCACGATGTCATCACCAAGGTCTTCCTGCAGGTAGGCAGAACTTTTTGCTTTTTCAATGGCTTCCACTACCCTTTTGATCTCCCGTTCGGGGTTGCGAAACCAATCGGTGCTCCAAATGCGGTGAATACGCCAGCCAATGCCCTCCAGCACCTGTTGGCGCAGGCGGTCGCGGTCGCGGGCCGACCGTGCGGAATGATAAGAAGCACCATCACATTCAATGCCCAGGAGGTAGTGGCCCGGGTGCTCCGAGTCCACCACGGCCAGGTCAAGGTAAAAGCCCTGCGAGCCTACCTGCTGGCGAATGGCATATCCCAGGTCAGCAAGGGCTTTGGCCACGCTTTCTTCAAAGGGACTCTCAGCAGCCTTGCCCGTTTCCACCGGCAGATCCAGCTGTCCTGTTTGGGCAAAATGCAAAAAACTTTTCAGCGCCCTGATGCCCTGGCTTTGCGTTCGTGCCGTATCAATATCGGCAGCCGTAATGTTGGTGAATACTTCGCACCGCTGCTTGGCCCTTGTGATCAACACGTTCAGCCGGCGTTCGCCGCCATCGTTGTTGAGCGGCCCGAAGGACATGCTGGTATAGCCTTCTTTTGTGCGGCCATAACCAATGCTGATAAAGATCACATCCCGCTCATCGCCCTGTACATTCTCCAGGTTCTTGATAAAAAAAGGTTCTTCGTTCGTGGCTTTAAAGAAAGGCTCCAGTTCCGGTGCTTCCCTGCGTTTTGCTTCCAGCGCATTCTGCACCGCTTCCCGTTGCGCACTGCTAAAGGCCACCACGCCAAGGCTTAGTTTCGGATGCTTTTTGGCATGTGCCATCACAGCATCTGCCACCACTTCGGCTTCCTGTACATTGGTGCGGGTGCCACCTCGATCATACACCGTTTCGGCCAGGTGATGAAACACCAGCCCGAGGCTTTGCCGCGAACCGGGACTGGGAAAAACAACCAGCTTGTTTTCGTAAAAGGCGTGGTTGGAAAGTGTAATGAGTGACTCGTGCCGGCTGCGGTAATGCCAGCGCAGCATTTTCTGTGGTGCCCCCTGCGCATCGCACATGCCTAAAATACTTTGCATGTCGGCGGTTACGTTTTCTTCGTCTTCCAGCGCATCGTTCATCGTATCAAAAAAGGAGGTGGGCGGTAACTGTTTTGTATCACCCACCACTACCAGTTGCCGGCCGCGCAGCATGGCGCCTACGGCTTCTACCGGTCGCACCTGGCTGGCTTCGTCAAAGATCACCAGGTCAAACTCCATGGCACCCGGCGTAAGGAAATTGGCGATGGAAAGAGGGCTCATCATAAACACCGGCTTGATGGCCTGCACCACGTGACCGGTTTCCTGCATCAGCACCCGGATGGGTTTGTGTCTTGCTTTTTTGTTGAATTCGTTTTTAAGGATGCGCACCTGCCCGCCGCCTTCGGGATTGGGCAATTCTTCCCAATGCTTTAAGGCAGCCAGTGCACGGTTGTAATGCAGGGAAAGCAGGTCCAGCTTGCGAAACTGCCGGATCAATTCTTCGTGGCTCGACCGCTCAAACTGGCGAAGTGACGGGTAGCTTGCAAAAGCTTTTTCCAATAGATAGCTGTACCAGGTTTTTTGTGTTGCATGCAAAAGGTGGTCTTTGGCCTCGGGCCAGGAAAGAGCGGCATCGGTAAGACAAGAAAGCCCTTCTTCCTTTGCCAGCGCCACCAGGTTGTTCCAGTCGATGGACAATTGCAGTTGCGGCAAACTTTTCTCCCAGTTAGCCAGCAGGCTTTCCTGTTCTGCCAGGGGCAGAAACTGTAACGAGCCGCCAAAACGGGTGCTTTCGTCCAGCAATAACTTTTCGGTTACCGTTTGTACCGCCTTGCCTTGTTCGTTCAGCGCTGCCAACAAGGCCTCGTGGTGTTGCCGGGCAACCGAAGCGTCTTCGTGCCGCTCCAGGTAATGCAGCACGGCAACCGGCAGCGTTCTATCGGCAATGGCTTCGTGCACGTCGTGCAGGTAGGCTGCCGCCGCTTTTAAGGAGGCCCAATCAGTGCCCTTTTTCTGGTAGCGGGGCCCAAACAGGTTTTGCGACAAAGTTTCATAACCAGCCAGCGTTTTCTCCAGCCGCTGTGCCGCCAGGATGTCTTCTGCATACCGCAGGCGGACATCGCTGTTTTTGGGCAATGCTTCTTTGCAAACAGCCTTCAACGATTTTACCGCTTTGTTGTAATCGCCAATGAAGAAGCAGTACCATTTGCCGCCATGCTCTTTGAGGCTTTGCCGAATGGAAAGTATATCCAGTTCCCAGGCTTCGGGAAGAAAAATGGTGGCATAGGCTTCTTTCAATGTATGGAGCTGGGCGCCGGCAGACAGGATCTCTTCCACATCGGCCTGTTGCAGAAGCCAGGCCCCGGCCTGCAGGGAGAGCCCTTGCAGGTTGGGTTTTGCGGCCGCCAGTTGCAGCCAGGAAGCCAGTTGCAGCACACCTTCGCGGTTAAGGGCCATGGGAAGGGATAGAAGGTCCGCTGCCGCTGCGGTTTTTTCCTGCAGGTGGCGAACGCTATTGCCGGCTTCTGCCAATGCTGTACGAAGACTTTCCTTTTCCTGCGGCAGCAAAACGGTGAGGCCGGTACCCCAGAACGAGAGCTGCGAGGGCACGCCAATTTCGGCCAGCCTTGCCTGTATGCGCAGGGCCATGGCCTCGGCTTCTTTTTGCCGGTCGGCATCCCAGGTTTCCAGTGCCGGCAAGGCGATCTTTGGCAGCGACGTATCGCCGGTTCTTTCGTCTAACTGCAACAGGTAACCGTAAAGCTGGTGGGTGGTTAGCCCGCTGTTGCCGACCGGTGTGTTAACAGCGGCGCAATAAGCATTCAATTCTTCTTTGTTCTTTGCCAGCAACGCAACTTCTTCCCGCAGCTTTTGCAACGAAGGCTTACCCAGGTCTAACACCCGCTTCAGCTCCTGGTGCAGCTCTTTTTTATTGGCCTTGTGGCTGTGCAGCTCCAGGCAGGCTTCGCCCAGCCCAATGTTGTCGAGCCTGCGTTTGACCACTTCCAAAGCCGCCATTTTCTCGGCCACAAACAGCACTTTTTTTCCCTGCCCAATGGCGTTGGCAATAATGTTGGTAATGGTTTGCGATTTGCCCGTGCCCGGCGGTCCCTGGATCACCAGGTTGCGGCCTTCCTGCACGGCCAGCATGGCCAGCAGTTGCGAGCTGTCGGCATCCACCACCTGGAAAAGCTGGTGCGCCCCTGTTTCCGTGTCAATAAACGCTTCATCGCCGGCCGTGGGCTGCGGGTCGGTAAAGCCATCGAGAAAAAGACTTTGCAGAAGGCTGTGGTCGGCAGGCCTTGCGTCTTCGGGCCACACCTCGTTGTTCAGGTCGTGGTAGATCATGAACTTGCCAAAAGAGAAAAAGCCAAGCTCTATGCGGTCGGTCTCTACGCTCCATCGCTTAGTCGGCTGGACGGCCTTTGCCACCGCCTGGAAATAGTCTTCCAGGGAAAATTCTTCGCTTGCCTGCAGGTCGGGCAGTTGCAGGCCGAATTCGGCTTTCAGCTTTGCCTGCAGGGATAGATTGTGCCCGATCTCTTCTTCGGAATAGCTTACCCGGAACCGCTCCCTTGCACTGGACCGCTCCAGCGTAACGGGCACCAGCACCAGCGGCGCCACCCGTTTTTCGGCGCTGCTTTCCGACTCGTACCAGGCCAGCATACCCAGGCTGATAAAAAGCGTATTCACGCCTTGCTCTTCGAGGCTTGTCCGGGCGGCATAATAGGTATTGAGCAGTTTTTGCTGCAGGGTGGTTTCGGTTTCGGCGGTTTGCAGGCGGGTATCGGTATAGGCCTGCAGCAAGTTGTCTGGCGGCAGCTCTTCCCAAAGTGGTTGCTGCTCACCGGTACCGGCACTGGGAGCTTCCAAAAAGCTCATGGATTTGCCCTGGCGCACCAGCAGGTCAAAAACATGGGTGGCGCTTTCCTGCACGATCTGCAGCCCTTTTGATTTGGGTCGGCGGTAATGGATCAGTGGGTTGCGAAGTCCAAGGTCGAGCAGTTCTTTGCGGGATGCTTCAAGCCTGGCGAGAACGGATGCCTGCATGCTGTAAAGTAAAGGTTTGTCTTTTGTTCCATCAAATACGGGAACGGTTTGTCAGCCAGTAATTGCTGCTGTTCTCTAACGCTAACGGGCAGTGAAATATTTCAACCGTACACCTATCCTTGCAATCTTTTCTACCGCCTGGCACTCAACTTTCTATACCGTAATGGTAGCATCAAAACTCCTCAAAAAACGGGCATTTTCTCCCTGTTTTCACAGTGCAGACAGGCTGACAAAAGATAGGGCCTTCCCTGTCAAATGTCATAAAATGGCCCCGGTGGCCGGGCTACCTTGCACCTGTAAATCACCGTTTATGATACGCCATTTATTTGCCAACCTCCTGATGTTTTCTTTCCTGCTTGTGGCAGGCAACGCTTACAGCCAGAGCGACTGGACGATGGTAAAGGATAACGGCTGGATCAAGGTTTATGAATCCAACATGGAACAATCGAACTTTAAGCGGGTAAAGGTGCAGTGCACCATGCAGGGCACGTTTGAAAAGCTGATCGATATCCTGCATAACGTAGAGAACCACAAAACATGGATCTATAAAACAAAGTCATCGCACATCATCAAGCGGGTAAGCCCGACAGAATATTATTATTACACCGAAAGCGGTATGCCCTGGCCGATACAGAACCGCGATGCGGTGGTGCACATTAAATTTTTTGAAGACACGGTGAACCGCACCCTTAAGATCGTTGCCGTTGGCGTGCCCGATTATATTGCCAGCATCAGCGGCAAGATCCGTGTACCCCGGTCGGCCAACACCTGGCATGTGACCATGGATGGCCCCAATACGCTGAATGTTAGCTATGTTTTTGAAGCCGATCCCGGCGGCTCACTCCCGGCCGTGCTGGTAAATGCGCTGGTGGACAAAGGACCCTACGAAAGCTTTAAGAAACTGGCGGAGCAACTGAAGCGATAAACTAACAGGTCCTAAATAAAACCTTCCAAACCTCCCTGTGCCGGTACAGGGAGGTTTGTTTTGTTGGGATGGTGGAAGCAGGGCTTTTCTTTGCAGCCAGTTGTCGGCTCATCATCAATTCAGGGTTTTACTTGCCGGCCCGTTTTCATTGACGAAACCAGGCAATCCATAAAACGCAACAGGTTAGTGATAGGAATGAAAGCGTTAGGAAATTTGTGTAGTTTCGGCTTATTCGTAAATGCTACTGTTAGCGGTTAAATTGAACTATGCTTTCTATTCAAGAGTTCACAGAAGATGATTTCGCCAAGATTCAAACTATCCCAAAGGCAGTGCGGATATATTTTCTTTTCTTTCTTTTCTGTATTCCCTTGGCTTTTCTTTTGGGAGCATTCGGACTATTGAAGAAGGGATATGGATATTGGCCAACTACATTAGGCTTTTTATGTGTGTTCTTCTTAGTGCTTTTATGGTTGACATTGAAGGAAGTTTTCTTCTACCTCAAAGACATGGAAAGGAAGCAAAAGTACGCTGGAGCAGTAACTGTTATTTCCAAGTCTGGTAAGAAAGGTGAACCTACCGTGTATTTGGATGATACAAACCTAAAAAAGCTGACGCTTTATCAAGACGGTACTTTTGAGCAAATCAATGAAGGTGACGTATTAAACCTGGAAATCAGTCGCTACAGCAAATTCTTGTTTCGGTTGGAAAAAGAGGGTGCAAACCTGCTGCAAACCGCTAACAAAGTTTTGCCAAAATAGCGGCTGAAGTGCTACATTCAACAAATAAACAACAACTGACAGCAGTGGATAAGCCAGACAGCAGGAACACAGACGTCCGCTCCTTCGGCAAGCCTCTGGACGTTATGCGCAACAGGAAACCAACAATCAAAGTTGGGACTGAACTTTACCTGAAATGAATAAACGAACGCAATGGATTATCGGTATAGCAACTCTAATTTCATTATTGACAATTGCTACACCAGTTTATTTCTACGTGAAAGATTTTCATGAATTACCACGTTCTACTAATCCTAACGATTGGGGAACCTTTGGAGACTTCATGGGCGGAGTTCTAAACCCCATAATATCCCTCCTAACGTTAGTTGTGACTATCATCATAGCTGTGAACATAAGCCGAATTTAAAAACGAAATCATGATGAAACCGTACACAGCCCTGTCAAACCATTATTTACAATTTGGACAGGTGATTTCTTTTCGTCCGACATTTCCCGAAATGGACTTAGTATTGAAAAAGACTTTTACGATTACGAGGTTCCCCAACAGCCGGCAGGCCCTCATGATTATCTGACGAAGCACTTCTATTTGAAAGTGTTCAATAAAGGTCTTGGCATTGCAACTCAAGTCAATATCACATTTGAAATTGACTTAAAGGAGTTGAAACAACTTTTGATAATAGACGAACCGAGGATTAAGGTAACAACAAGTGAAATAAAAATTGACGAGGATGGACGTAAGTTTATTATCGTATCCACCAAGTCAGACCATTACGGATATCAAGGTTCTTCAAAAATTTTGGAAACTGAAAGATATGGTTTAGGAGTTATTGATAAAGGAGATGAAGTAAAAGCTTTCATTCCAAGTCAAATCATGAGTGCCTTTAAATTAATCAATCTAATTTGTAGGTTCAAGGACAGAGAAATAGTTTTTCCAACAATACTTGTAAAAATCGATTACAAGAACATTCATGAAAAATCGTTGAGTGCCAAGTTTAGAGTGGGTTTGGTTCATATTCACGACTATGGAGACTATGCAATGTTTAGAATTTACCAAGAACAATTTTAAACTGTTCAAGAGTAGAAATGCGCATAACAGCGGTTTTCTGCTATGCTGGCAAACGGAATGAACATCAGCAACAAATCGCTAATCATCTACATATCCGGCAGACGAAACGCAGGTAGACAAATAAATAAAACTTGTACATTAGTTCTTTAATCGGCTTCTGTTCTAGACTGACGAATAAAAAATATCAGCACAGCAGAAAGCCGATAGACGTAAGCAGCAAGCGGGCCACGCTTCTTTGGCCTGACACATTTTAGCACTTTCACAGGCGCACAAATCTGGACACAAAGCCAACCTGTAAAAGAGCTAAAATTCTGCTGGGCGACAGAGAGAAACTTTACAGATTAACGTGTTGTGCTATTAAAAGCTGAGTGCATGTTTGATTTGTGAGAGTTTGCGTCCGTTTTGAAAGTTAATCCAGTGGAGCAGCGCCATGGCCGAAAGTTTTGACGAAAGCCTTGCCTGCAGGCCA
>JABUMY010000024.1 GCA_013327885.1 Flavisolibacter longurius
ACTTTCAGGGTTTCGGTCGTTCCGTTTTCCTGGCTAACGCGGATAAAATACATGCCTTTACCCAGGCTGCTCATGTCCACGGTGGTTTGGATAGAACCACTTGCAGGCTGAATGTTTCTTACTACACGGCCTTCTGCATTGGCGATAGAGATCGAGGTCTTACCGTCGTAAGAAGGGTGCTGCAGGGTAAGGGTATTAGCCACCGGCTGCGGGAAAGCTTTCAGTACAATGGAGCTTCTGCCACCAGAGATGCGGGCAATTGAACTGTACTTAAAGGCACCGTCATTATCTACGTTTTTAATGCGGTAGTAAGCGCTGGCTACCGGTGCATCGTCGGAGAAATTGTAGATGTCCTTGCCATGGCTTTGGATCTGGCCAATGCGGGTGTAGCTGCGACCGTCTTCGCTGCGCTCTACTTCGTAGCGGGCTACGTTTTCTTCACCAGCGATCTTCCAGGTCAGCAGCACGGAGTTGCCCAGCTTTTTGGCGTCAAAGCCAATAAAGGTTACCGGCAGAGCAGCTTGTGAGATCGTGCCGTTTGTTTGGAAATCATCAAAGGTAATGGTTTGGCCTACGGCACCGGTACCCGAAGCTGAAACCAAGCTATAATTCAGGCGGTACTGGCCACCGGCAGGAAAACCGGGCAGACCGGCCAGGGATACAGTTTGGCAAACATTGGCAACGCCACCACTGTAGGTTGGTGTTACCTCTGCTAACAATACATTTACAATCTCGTTGTTCAAAGTAGAGCGGAAAGAAATAAGAATATTGATCTTTCCAACCTGCTGTGTGCCGCCCAATTCAAAGCCAAAAAGGACCGAGGTGGCTGCGTTGGGAAGAACATACGTTGGGGTAGTTACGGAATAAGCTACAGTAGGCAACACCTTGTCTTTTTGCAGGTAGCCATCAATTCCTGTTGTGGTAATACCCAGTTCTCCCGTAAAGCCGGCCGTGCTACCGCTGGTGTTGTCAAAATCTTCTACAACAGTTGTGCAGGGGCCTTGTGCTATAACAGCATTGCCACCCAATACAAGGGCGGATAAAAAAAGACTGCGTTTCAGGGTAGCGTAAATTTGTACCATAATCGTTTGTTTGTTTTTAAGTGTACTAATAATTCGATAGTTAACGTGACTTCGCTTTTTCCAGGATACAGAACGATTACAGCTTTCGAAGGATTTGGAGTGGTTATGGATCAACAGGTTTTACCTGCAATCAATACAAGGTTGCACGGGGCTTTCAAAAAGGACGGAAGATTTTACAATAAATGGTGAAGGATAATTGGGTACGTTACTCAAAGAAGAACCTTTGTTGTTGGTCTTAATAAATGAGTAGAGTGTAAAGGGTAGGTCAAAGAAAATATTGTTTTTTTGAAAATGCAAGCCTCTTGGTAGCAAGCACAGCCTTTTTTTTCCACAAAGCGTAAAAACCCGCGTGGATAAAAAGCAGCCAGTTTCTTTTTTTGGCATATATAACGGCAATGCCTGTATGCCGATAGGACTTGTTTCTGAGACAGTAAAAACAGAAATACAGAACAGCGTATTCCAACAAAAAAGGGTTTCAAATTTTGAAACCCTTTTTGCTTATATACTAAAATCTACCGTCAATGGAATGAATCGATACGAGCAATATCCCAATACCTAATATCCCAATATCCATCCCAGTTATTGCACCTCCAAGCTATACGGCGTCCATTTTTCATTGCTTTGGCTGCTCCTAACAACGGATTCTACAAAGGCCATACCCCGGATGCCTTCCGTTACCGAAGGAAATTCAACGATCGCTTCGTCAACCGATGCGCCCAGTTTTTTTGCCACTACCGTAAAAGCAAAGTTGCGGTAGATGTTGCCAAACGCTTCCAGGTAACCTTCGGGGTGACCACCGGGAGTGCGGCAGTTGTGTCTTGCCATATCGCTCAGGTAAGGCTGCCCGGCCCGCAGAATTTCAGCGGGTTTATCAGCCCATTTTACCAACAGTGTGTTGGGTTCCTGCTGATGCCATTCAAGGCCACCGTTTTCGCCATACACTTTAATGGTCAGGTTATTTTCTTCACCGGCAGCTACCTGGGTGGCGGCCAGCACACCACGGGCACCATTATCAAACTTCAATAAAACGCTGCCGTCATCATCCAACTGGCGACCATCCACCATCGTATTCAGGTCGGCACATACCTCCGAAACCTGCAGCCCGCTGATGTATTCGGCCAGGTTAAAAGCATGGGTGCCAATATCGCCCATAACGGCGCTTTTGCCGCCTTTTTTGGGATCGGTACGCCAGGCAGCACCCTGGTTACCTTCCCGCTCCAGCAGCTTGCTCAGCCAACCCTGGCGGTACTCCACAAACACTTTTTTAATGCGGCCAAGTGACCCGCTCTGCACCAAACTCTTTGCCTGTTTAACCATGGGGTAGCCGGTATAGGTATGCGTGAGGCAAAGGGTGCGGCCGGTGGCATTGAGTTTATCTTTTAACTGCAAGGCTTCGTCCAGTGAAAGGGTGATGGGCTTTTCCACCACCACGTCAAAGCCTTTGTCCAGGGCCATCATGGCCGGGGCAAAATGCGCAAAGTTGGGTGTAACAATGGTCACGAAATCCATGCGTTCGCCGTCGGGAAGCTTGCTTTCGGATTCCAGCATTTCTTCCCACGACGTATAGATCCGGTCTTCCGGTAAAAACAAGGTGCGGCCACTGTCGATGGCGATCTCTTTGTTGATGCTGAGCGAGCCGCAAACCAGTTCTACCAATCCATCCATGTTAGCGGCAATGCGGTGAATGGCGCCAATAAAGGCATCCTTGCCACCACCGATCATGCCCATGCGCAATTTTCTGTTCATGATGATTCTTTATTTTTTCTAAATATAGAGGTTAATCCCAAATGTATGTCATGTGGCGGAGAGGAGGGGAACGGGATAATGTGATAATTCGATAATGAAATAATTGGGTAATGGGTTGAATGCAGTTAATGGTGGCTTTGTTTTTTCAATATAAGAGAAAGGGAAGAGGGACTTAGGCCTGAGACAGTCGGTTTGCCGGCTAAGATGAGGACGGAAAGTTGAGATGTTCCCTGCAATCAATTTCTGGTGTAGAGAATAAAGTTGGGTTGGCTATAATGATGAGCAGAATGGCACCAATTCGGGTTAACGGAAACTGTTTTATCTTGCAGCCAAACGAAGTTTATGAAATACATCCTCTGCTTTTTTGCGTCAGCACTCTTCCTTGTTGCCTGCTCCAACAGCAGCACTACAACAGAAGAAACAAAGGATACAGGCATACCGGTAACAACAGATACAACCATCAACAGCGGCTCCGATGTGGTGACACCACCTGCCAGCAACGGCCAGTTCTAACTTTACGAAATGGATTGACTATTTCAAGGAGGATTTACCGTCATCCTATTGACGGTTTTGTCAATCCAACTACCCATTCACGAATGCCTGGTTGTGCTTTGTTTTAAGTCAATTGTTACAACACAAAGCATTGGTTAGACTAGTGCTAGCTTTCTTGCCGGCGTATCCACCAGATCCCTTTGATATCGGAGCGCCAATCGGGGAGAAGCAGCACCAGTATGATCTCTTCCACCAATCCTAAGGAAGTAACGGCCGCCGCTGCATAAAACAGGAGCAGCGGCTCTTCCGGCAGGAAGAAAAACAACACAAGAAATAAGGCCTGGAGGATGGCCGCCGCTTTTGCCAGGTAGGTGTGAAAAGAAGTAAGCCTGCCGTACCGGATCAGTGCCAGCATCAGTTGCACCAGGTAAAGTCCGAGCATGACAAAAACCCATACGCGTTGCTGCAGGAGAAAATCGCCGTTGAAAGCAAAAATGGCTATGATTGCCATCAGCACGGTCAGGTCATCAGCAACGGAATCAAGTCTTGAGCCCTTTACACTCACTACCTTCAGCCAGCGGGCCAGGATGCCGTCGATGGCATCGGTGAGGAAACTAATGGCAAGCAGCCATTTGAAAATATGCGGTTGATCTGTGATGATAAAATAGAGTAACACAAAGGCCGCCAGGAGCCGGTAAAGGGTGATGCCGTTGACAATATAATACGCTTTGGGTTGCATGGCGCGGGGTTGCATCGGCCAGGGACTGCCGGTTTTAAATAGTCGCAGCAGCCATTGACACGACGCCGTTTTGCCCCTATAAGATAAGCAATAAATAAAGTTGGGAGAAAGGGAAATACAACTCCGTTCTTCCTACAATACAACAAGTAAATTCCAACCATTATTTACTTGATTCCGTTACAAAGAGTCAAGCTTCCTTAACAATATTTTTATTTTCGATCGGTTTCTTAAAAAGCAGCTGTGGCCTGCGCCGGTTTGCTTTCTTTCAACAGCACGAAGGTTTCTTCTTCCAGCTCATTTACACTTCTGAAAAATTGCACCATACCTGCATAATCCGCTGCAGGGATCACATGGTTTTTCAGGTGGAGCACACTCACCGCAGTCAGGGTGTTAGCTGCCTTATCGTAACGGCAGGTTCGTTTGTAGAAGCTATGTTTGGTACTGATTTCTTTATCGGCCGGAACAACCTCCAACACGTGACCCTCGGGCAATTTAAAAACGGTTGTATCTGATTTTGAATAGGGGTACTGAAACAAAAATTCGGTGGTGCGCTGGAAAGGTTTGACCTTTTCCGTCGCCAGCTTGTTGATGCAAAGCGGGTAAAAATATTTGCCGCCGGCCTTGAACTGAAACAGCTTGTTGTAACTGCGTTGAATGGCAAATTCTACATCGTCGGGCCCTGTTGCAGTTGTCACCAAAAGTTCTTCCGGGTTTTTGTAAAGCAGGTGCTCCACGAGCGCCTCTTTTTGCTCATCGCTGGAAAGCTGGCTGATATACTGGAAAAAAGAAGCCGCATCGCCGCTGCTGCGGGTTTTGTTGCCGATGCTTGCATCTCCATCCGGAGAAATGGTGACAGTACTTTGCGAGGCCACACGATTGGTCCTGTAATCACTCCTGGGTGTGTTCACCAAAATGCCACCGGTTTCGGTTAATAGGAGTGCTTTTTTGTTTTCGGTAAACGTACCCAGTTCATTCACCTTGTTATCATTGCTGGTGCATTCAAGCCAAGTAGTGTCTTTCGCACCAGGAATGCAAAGGATCACATGGTTGAACGGATCGGACGGAAAGGCCGCATCCGCAGGGATCTTATTGTGCCCTGCATTTATCAGGGCGGGATAGGAGGGAATGTCCACCGCCTTCAGCAGGTAACGCATGTAATTGGTCAGGGCTTTACAGTCGCCGTATTTTTTGTTGTCAACAAAATTTACTGCGAACGGCTTAAAGCCACCGATGCCCAATTGAATGCTTACATAGCGCATGTTTTTTTGCAGGTACTGGTAAAGTATCCGGATCTTTTCCTCACGTTCTTGTGTATGCGCTACCAGGGCTTTTACCTCGGCAAGCCGCAAAGGATGAAAGGCTTCTTTTTCTTCGTAAAGCGCAAAGTTCCAGGCACCAAAATCCTTCCAGGTCCGGAAGCTTCCTTTGTAACCATCGTAGGAAAACTCGTTGGGCGCCACCTCGATCTGTGGCAGGTAAAGAGCAGCTTCAAAACCTTCGCTTTCCAGCCTACGGGCTTTGATCCCATTTGCTGTCCAGGTATATTTTTTCTTGTTGCCAACCATTTCGGTAGTGGGGGTGATGGAAAAATTCAGGGTGCGGTGACGCACATCCAGGCCAGTCGGCACGCTGACTTCGTACCGGAAAACTTCGGTTGCTGCTTCGTGGTAATTGATATACCAATTGGGCAGTTCGATATAGCCTGTATTGCGGCGTTTGTATTGTACATCGATGGTACAGGGATAGCCCGGCGCCGGCGTGTACAATTCCATTACTTTGTCATCGGTCACCAACGAAATGCCGTCAAAGGCGGCTTCTACTGAAAAATCTTTTTTACCGTATTTTTTTACCAGGGCGCCGGCAGCATTGTACACACTGATCTCCACAAAATCCACTTTGTTGAATTTGTCGATGCCAATGCGGTGACGCAGGTGGTGGGCACCTTCCGCATTTATGATGGTGACGACCTGCCTTACCGTAAAGCTGTATTCGGAAGGTGATTCCACATCAAGTTTGGCTTCGTCAAGCCGGAAAACTGTATTGGCGTTTTCTTTCAGGGAGTCCGCTAT
Source organism: Flavisolibacter longurius (assembly GCA_013327885.1). Taxonomy (GTDB): domain Bacteria; phylum Bacteroidota; class Bacteroidia; order Chitinophagales; family Chitinophagaceae; genus Flavisolibacter. The sequence goes on from JABUMY010000024.1 coordinate 6,129, forward strand.
GCCATCGGCCGTATAATTGATAGCCTGTTGGCCAAACGTTGTCAAGCTGCCAAGGCTAATACAAATGAATGAATAAAGGATCCGGTTCATGGTCATTTTGCTTTAAGGAGAACAGGTTCGTTCATCAGGTCTGTCACTTCTTTAAAAAATCCTTTTACATCAGGGTATTCGTCTGCAGGATATTTTTCCCTGTTGATTTCAACGGCCACACGGAGACGAATGGCATTGTCAACTTTTTCGATAAAGCGGCTGGCCGACATTGACTTGTCTACGGAAACGATCTTTTTGTTACCGGGCAGCGATTCGGGCTGTAGGTTATTGGGCAGCGTAAAACTTCCCACCAGGGCAAGGCTGTATTTTGTTCCAAAATCAATATCGGTAAAACGGTATTGCGTGATGAAAGGATTCTCCTGCATGCCGGTGAAAAAATTGTACTCGAGCAGTGAATAGGCGCCCGATTTTTTCAGGTTGGTTTGAAACCGCACGTTTTGCTGCAAGGCTACCGAATCATCTTCAAAACCCGCCACGCTAAACGAATCCACTTTCAGGGTGGGATGTTCTTTCACGATGGCATCGAGGTAACGGGCTTTATCGGTTTTGTACCGCCGTAATTTGCCCAGGCGTGCATAGTCCGACAGGCTGATAACGGCGTTTGTTTTCATGGTGCCGTCTTCCATGATCTCGCCAGAAAGCGTGATAAACTCCCGCTGCTTTTGCGGAAGGTCTTTGAAATAAACAAAGCCCTGCTTTTTTTTGTCAACCAAAAACCCGATGGTGTTCAGCAGATCAGCAGGCACCAAAAAGAAAGGCGTGATCTTATCGGTACCATCCAGCACATATTGTTTGCCATCGGCATAGGCAATGGCCACTACGCTGTTAAACTGGTCGAGGAAAGAATAGGCGGTATCCACCAGCCCATGTTGTCTTTCGCTTACCAGCAGGGGATAGGCTTCCACGCCAGCGCTTCGCAGCAGGCTAACCAGCAGCAGATTGATCTCACCGGTAGTGCCCTTTTTCTTTTCCAGCGTCGACTTGGAGCCTTCGGTGCTGTATTTAGAATTGAACTCATTCCAGGTAATGTTAGCCTGGACAAAATCATAAACAGCCTGCAGTTTTTCTACGGCTGTGAGGTTAGGGGAAAGACTTTTGATAAAGGGAATGCCCGAAAAGTCCTTGTCAGCCTGCGAGCCAAAGGCCTTTTCACGCAGCAATTCGGTCGCCAGTGTTTTCCAGGTATTGGTGTAATCGGTTTTGCCCATGTAATTGGTATAGCTGGCAAACTGGAAATTGACCCGCTGCAAAAAATTACGGGTTGTAGCCGAAAACACTTCATCCCGCAGACCCGGTACATTGTTCATGATAAACTTCACCTTGCCTTCGCTTTTGTTGGGAATAATTTCGATGGGCAGTTCCGGTGTTTTGTACACCGAATAGGCAAATTCCGAATTGGGAATGGGAGCCAGTTCATATTGGCTGCTCACCACGGGGATCTCTCCCTGGAACTCCCAGCGGTCCAGGCCACCATAGCTTTTCATGATGCTCTGGTATTTGTAGTCGATGATGCTGCCGACTGACACATTGGGCATGGCAAAGCTTTGCACCGAGTACAGGCTGTTGATCTGCTGGTTAAAAATGTTCTTTCGCTCCAGGCGGGTGGTGTTGTAGCCGCCGTTCCCGGTTGGGGTGATCACTACGCCTTCGATGTTGCGAAGGATCTCATACCCGTTGTTGCTATAATAAGGAATGCGGATGTTGGCCCGCTCGATGCCTTTTTGCTTCAGGATCTTCAAGCGGATCCTTCTTTCTGTTATGAGGTTGTGTTCATCGTTGAAATAGGCCACGGCATTGTCAAGTAAAACAACGGCATCGGCGCTCTTATCAAACGTGCATTCTTTCATCGCAAGCTCCGGTATTGTTGCTTGTCCAAAATCGATCACGGGTTGTTGCGCTTTTGCAGCAAAGGCAGGCAAAAGGAAAGCCAACGTTTTGGCAACCCTGGCAATAGCATTGTAAGACATACGGCAGTTAGTTTAGTGGCAAACCATTCGAAATAGAGGCGGAAAAATGGCTGCTATTCAGGGGCAATTTTAATGATTCTGAAAGGAATGTCAAAATCCAGCACCATATATCATTATTCCTAATGGGTTGAGCGCCTTTTGCGATGGGAGCTAAAGCCATTTGTTTAACAGCCTCTTTACAGTTTTCTTCAGAATCGCTTCAGAAGTGCATCCTAAGATTGCAGAAAGCAAAACAAAATAACCCATGACACTAAAACAATCATTGACAACAAGCTTGCTGGTAGCCGCCACCGCTATCGGCAGCATCTGGGGATACGACCAGGTAAAACAACATGACGGAACCAGTGTACTGACCGATAACGGCTTGTTTAAAACAGCCAGTTACGTGGAAAGCCCGCTGATCGATCCGGGTGTGGATTTTGAAAAAGCCGCAACAAAGGCCGTTCCGGCCGTCGTGCATATCAAAACCGTTTCCAAGGCAAGGCAGGTAGCCGTGCCCCGTGGAGAGGCCAACCCGTTCCGCGAATTTTTTGGCGATGGCTTTGACGAGATGTTGGGTGGCCGCCAGACCGTTCCGCAGGTAAAAAGAGGCGCCGGTTCAGGTGTGATCCTTTCCGCTGACGGCTACATTGTTACCAACAACCACGTAGTGGATGGCGCCGATGAACTGATGGTGACCCTGAGCAATAACAAAAGCTACAAAGGTAAAGTGGTGGGTACAGATCCCAGCAGCGACCTTGCCGTGGTAAAGATTGACGCCACTAAGCTTCCGTTTCTAACCTTTGCCAATTCCGATGATGTGCGGCTTGGGCAATGGGTACTCGCTATTGGCTATCCCCTGAACCTTGACGCTACGGTAACATCCGGCATTGTCAGTGCCAAGGCAAGAAGCATTGGCATCAACAGCCGCAACAGCAAAACACCGTTGGAAGCCTTTATTCAAACGGATGCAGCCATTAACCCCGGCAACAGTGGTGGTGCTTTGGTGAATACGAATGGTGACCTTATCGGCATCAACAGCGCCATTGCTTCGCCAACGGGATCTTATGCTGGTTATGGCTATGCGATTCCCTCGAACATGGTCAACAAGATTGCCGCGGACATTATCAAATACGGCAGTACAAAACGGGCTTACCTGGGTGTGATGTTTGGCAACGGGCAGAGTGAAGAAGAACTGGCCAAAACGAAGACCGTGGATGGAGTTTACATCGTAGAAGTTTCGAAAGGAAGTGCGGCTGCCGAAGCAGGTTTGCAGAAAGGGGATGTGATCACCGGCTTAAATGGAGCCAGGATCACCACCGGTACGCAGGTGATTGAAAGAATTGCAGCCATGCGTCCGGGCGAAAAGGTGACGCTTACTTATAACCGCGATGGTGCCGATAAAACGGTATCGCTTACCCTGAAAGGTGAAGCCGGAACTTATGCAGCGTTAACCGGGAAAGCAACCGAACAACTGGGAGCATCTTTTGAAAACCTTTCAAAAGAAAAAGCAGCCGGACTGGGACTGACCGGCGGTGTGCAAATCAAAAGCCTGAAGCCGGGAATCCTGAGCGAACAAACCCGCATCCGTGAAGGTTTTGTGGTGACAAAAGTGAATGGTAAAAAAATAAGCACAACAGAAGAACTGACCACAGCCCTGCAGGCAGCCGGCAGTAGCGCCATCATCAGCGGCGTGTATTCTTCGCAGCCGCAACGCGAATACCAGTATGCCCTGAACGACCTGGGCTAAACGAAATTTAGTTGATTGTTGGTTTTGGTTATAGAAAATGTCCCGCCCCCGTGGCGGGCATTTTTTTGGACGAGAAACGAAAAACGAGAAACGAGAGAAGTCAGACGAAAAACGTCAAAATTCAAAATTCAAACGAGAAACCGTTGCTTTACCATTTTGAAACCAGGTTTACATTAGCCAGAATCAAAGTAACCTATTAACCAATTTACTTATCAACTTATCAACCATTCAACCATTCAACCTATTAACCTTCCACTCCCAACTCGTGAACTTGTAAACTTTCCCTTCCTCCTGCGTAATTTTAACCGCATGAAAGTCTTGGTGATTGAAGATGAAAAGGCCTTGCGGGAAACGATACAAACCTACCTGGAAAAACAGGGCTTTACCTGCGAGGCAGTGGCTGATTTCCGGGCAGGGCTGGAAAAGGTGCAGCAGTATACCTACGATTGCGTGGTAGTGGATATTGGCTTACCCCTGGGCAGCGGGCTGGATATTGTTCGCGAACTGAAACTTATGGAAGCCAGAGCGGGTATCATCATAATTTCTGCAAAAGCATCACTCGAAGACAAACTCACAGGCCTTGAATTGGGATCCGATGATTACCTCACCAAACCTTTTCATCTTTCTGAACTCAATGCAAGGATCCATGCCATTATCCGCAGGCGCAATTTTGGTGGGAGCAAAGCCATTGCCTTTCACGAGATCAGGCTGGAACCGGAATCGCAGGCCGTTTCCGTGGAAGGCAAGAACGTGGAGCTTACCGAAAAGGAATACCAGTTGCTGGAATACTTTATCGCCAACCAGCGGCGTGTGCTTACCAAAGGCGCCATTGCCACGCATATTTGGGGTGATGAATACGAGCAGGTAAGCAACTATGATTTTATTTATACGCATATCAAAAACCTGCGGAAAAAACTGGTGGACGCCGGAAGCTTAGACTACATTAAAACGGTTTACGGAACCGGTTACCGGTTTACGGATAACCAGGTGAGAAGCTAGTGGCGAGTAGCTAGTAGCCAGTTGCCAGTAGCGAGTAGTAGGGAACTACTTAGGAAGTAAAAAAGAACAGTATGAAATTGCTCACCCGCACCACGCTTTATTTTTTAGCTGCGATGGTCCCGCTGCTGGCAGTGGGAGGGTACTTGCTTTTCTATCAATTTAGCAACGAGATCAACAAGCGGGTGGACCGCGAACTGGTTTCAGAGGAAGTGCAATGGATCCGCTACCTGCAAACCGCAACAGCAGGCGGCAGCCGTTTTGCCCTGCGGTCGCCGGACATCCTGATTTACCCGGTGCGGGACGAACCAACGCTTTACCCTGAGATCAAAAGCACGGTTGACAAACGAGAAGAGACAAATGAGCAGGTCACCTTCCGGCAACTCAGCCATGTGGTGCTGGTGAGGGGCATTCCATACCAGATCATCATTCGCAAATCGCAGGAGCAAAAATCTGCCCTCGTTGCCAACGTTACCTGGATCATGCTGCTGGTTTTTGGCGGCTTGTTTGGCGCCATGATGCTGTTCAATTGGTTTATCAGTCAAAAGGTCTGGCAGCCTTTCCGGAAAACCCTGCAAAAAATTCGTACGATGGAGCTGGGCAAAATGCCGGCTGTGCATTTTGAAGAAACAGCCACAGAAGAATTTTCCGAGCTCAATGCTTCGCTCAACACCATGACCCAAAAGATCTACAGTGATTACCGCTCGATGAAAGAGTTTACCGAAAACGCCGCCCATGAAATGCAAACACCGCTGGCGGTAGCGCAGTCCAAGCTTGAGCTGCTGCTACAGGACGAATCCTTGCAGGAATCGCAAGGTGAGGCCATTGCACAGGCCAGCATGGCGCTTGGCCGGTTGGGCAAATTAAACCAGTCGCTGCTCCTGCTGGCCAAGATCGAAAACAACCAGTATAAAGCAACGGAGCCGGTAAGTATGGCCGAAACCACCCGCAAATACCTCCGCCAGTTCGACGAATTAATCAAAGACAAAAACCTGCAGGTGCATACCGAGTTCTGGGCCAACTTTTTTGTCTGGATCCATCCTTCGCTTGCCGATTCGCTGGTGAGCAACCTGCTGGGCAATGCCATAAAATTTAATTATAGCGGTGGTGAGATCCAGGTCAGCATCTCCGAAAAAGAATTTTGCATTGCCAACACCAGCCGCCTGCCTGCCATTGACCCTGACCGCCTTTACAAGCGTTTCCATACGGCCGGCAACACCGGCGAACCTTCCACTGGCCTTGGATTGGCCATTGTAAAGGGGATCGCCGATAATCATAACCTCCTTATCACGTATGATAAAGAAGGAAAGACCCACCGATTTTGCCTGTCGAAAAAAGGCGAGAACACCTGACTTATCCCTCGAAAAAACAATTTTGCCACTTTCCTTCGCTATGAAAAAGGCAGAATTCCGTACTTTGCCCCGCACAGAAAAAGGCCCGTTTTGGGTGTTTTTGGTAAGGGATCGGAACCTCAGCTTCGAATCAAAAGAACCATTCGTTAAAACGAAAGGGATACCGGCTCGCTCCTTTACATTTGCAAAAATTATCGCGATTTCAACCATATGTCCGAACCATTTCACCAATTGGCTGCCATTCTGTTTGTCGACATCGTCGGCTACACGGCCATGATGCAGGAAGATGAGAAAGAGGCTGTAAAAAAGATCAATCACTTTCGCGAGGTGCTGGAGATCATTGCCGGTGAACTGGACGGAAAGATCATTCAATACTATGGCGATGGTTGCCTTATCCTGTTCAACAGCGCCACCGATTCGGCCGAATTTGCCAAGCTTCTCCAGGCCGACCTCCACGAAGAACCCGTTGTGCCGGTGCGCATCGGTATTCACATGGGCGATGTGCTGCTGCACGGGGCTAATGTGTTTGGCGATGTGGTGAACATTGCTTCCCGTCTCCAGGCACAGGCGCCCGCCGGTGGCATTTATGTTTCGGAAATGGTGTACCGCAACATAGTGAACAAGCAAGGACTGGATTGTGTTTTTATCAAGGAAGAAAAGCTAAAGAACATCAAAGAAACGGTGCGCATTTACGAGTTGCTGACACCTTACAGCGAACCGGCGCCGGCTGCCCTGCCCGAACGGCCGCTAAAGCAAAAATCAAAAACCAGCATCGCCGTTCTGCCTTTCTTCAACATGAGCAACGACCAGGACCAGGAATATTTCAGCGATGGCCTGACGGAAGATATCATTACCCAGCTTTCCAAGATCAAGGCGTTGAAAGTAGTCTCCCGTACCTCGGTGATGCAATACAAAAAAGCACCCAAGCATGTAAAGGAGATCGGGCGGGAACTGGGTGTTTCCGTTATCCTCGAGGGCAGTGTGCAGCGGTCGCTCGACCAGGTACGCATCACGGCACAGTTGATCGATGCAGCTACCGACGAACACCTTTGGGCCGACTCCTACGACCGTAACGTAAAAGATATTTTTTCAATTCAGCGGGAAGTGGCGCTGGCCATTGCCGATGTGCTGAATGCTAAACTCTCGCAGCAGGAAACAAAGCAGCTTGACCAGAATCCCACCCAAAACCTGGAGGCCTATGACCTTTACCTCCGTGGCAAATTTTTGGTGGAGAAGCGTACCAAAGAAGAACTGCTCGGTGCCCGTGACCTGTTTGAACAATCCGTTGGCAAGGACAGCAATTTTGCCAACGCTTATTCAGGCCTGGCGGTAACCTACCTGCTGGCCTCTTACCGTGGCTACGAAGATCCTGTACGCATGCTGTGGATGGCCAAAAAATACATTGACCTGGCACTGGCGCTAGATCCGCAGTCGGAAGAAAGCCAGGCAGCACTGGGCTATTGGTACCACCAAAAGTTCGACTGGCATGCAGCGGAAATCACCTACCGTCGGTCCATCGATCTCAATCCCAACCAGTCGAATGTTTATTTATGGCTGGGCCTTTTGCTCGAAGGAAAAGGCGAAACCGATGCGGCGATAAAGATCTATGAAACCGGCTGCAACATTAACCCGGGCTGGGATTACCTGACGGTAAACCAGGTGCGTTGCCTGGCCAACGCAGGTAAAAAAGAAGACGCTATCGAACTGCAAAAAAAGCTGATCGAACGGAACAGCGACAGCCCCGACGATTGGCAGGAATTCAACAACGAGCTGGCAAGGCTGTACTGGCATGTGGGACAAACCGAAGAAGCCATTGAAGCGGCGGAGAAAAGCGGTGACCGTGGCCTGGTAAAACTTTTCCGCGAAGGCGACAACAGTGACATGGTGCGGGCCGTTGACGAAAAATACGAAGGCCTGAAAAAAAGGAGCGATCACATTTCGCAATTGTGGATGGGGATCGACTATGCCAGGGCCGGTGCCCGCGAAAAAGCCCTTGATTGCTTCAACAATGCCATTGCCCTGCGTGATGTTGCCGTTACTTACCTATTGGTGGGGCATTACGACTTTATCAATATCAAATACCTCAACATGGCGCTCATTACCCGCAAGCTGCGTATGCTGGTGAACTTTTAGGCAGGATGTAAAGGAGCCATTTCCGTTCATGTAATTCCGGCTGCCCTACTTAGGCAATTTTGCTATCTTACGCACTTGTTTTGGAGAGGCTCCATTAACCCTTTACCATGCTTATGAGGAAACAACTTTACCTTTTTTTCGCCCTGGCCATTTCAGGTCCTGTTTTTTCGCAGGCCGATTCTGTCTTGTTTGCCGCCGCCCTTCAACCGCGGGTGCATACAAATCCTGGCGACCCTTTGTATTCCGGTCGGCAATACACAGGTTACGAATTCAATGTAAAAGGAAACCAGTTTTATGGTTCGGAAGGTTGGCAAAAAAGCGTTATCCGTTACCGTGATATTACCTACGCCGGCATCAATTTAAAATACGAGCAGGTGAAGGACGAAGTGCTGGTGCTGCATCCCAACGGGTTTACACCGGTTGTTTTGTTTACGCCACGCATCCATTCCTTTACCCTTGGCGACAAACAATTTGTGAACCTGCCCGAAACCGAAGTGGTGCCATACAAAGCAGGTCTTTACGAAGTGCTGGCCACCGGTCCCATAAACCTCTACGCCAAACGCTCCATGTTGCTGGAAGAATCCATTGTCTCCAATGCCTTGGAACGGGAGTTTGTTTACACCTATTCGTATTATGTAAAAAAAGACGGGGTGTTCCAGTCCGTTAAAAACGAAAAAACAATCTTGCAATTGGTAGGCGACAAACGAAAAGAAGCCAAATCGCTGCTAAAAAAAGCCGGTATCAAATTCAGGAAAGCGCCGGAAGAAGCACTGCTTACCATCGTTAATTATTATAACCAGTCCAGCCGTTGATATGCGAAACAAACTGCTCCTTTTTTTCTTTATCTTTTTAGCCGCCAACGCAAGCGGGCAAACGCCTTCGCTGGTCTCCGGCCATTTCGTAAACCTGCCGCTCAAGAAGTTTTTCCAGCAGGTAGAAGCACAAACCCCGTATTATTTTTACTACGACAGCACGCAGGTGGATAGTCTGACGGTAAACATCCTGGTACAGGAGGAAACCCTGCCGGCTGTCTTGCAAAAAGTATTTCGCGGCACCGACCTGCAGTTTGCCATCGATGCGCAAAACCGCGTTTTTATTACCGAAAAGATCCCGCTGCAAACACAGTTACCCCCCAATTTTTTCCAGCCGGTAAAAGGGCAGCCAAAAACCGATCATACCCAATCGATGGTCATAACCAGTACGGCAGAAAGCCGGCGGCAGGCCGCATCGGAAAACAAGATCTACGAAGTCGGCATTAAGACCAACAACATCAAACCGGGCAACGTGGTGGTGAGTGGTTATGTAAGGCACGAACGGTCTGGCGAACCTGTAGCCAATGCTTCACTGTTTGTCGATAGCCTGAACCGCAATGTGCTGACCAATACGGAAGGCTATTACAACATCACGCTTCCGGCCGGAAGCCACAACCTGTATGTGCAAAGCCTGGGTATGCAGGATGCCAAACTAAAAGTGGTTGTGTACAGCGAAGGAACGCTGAACCTGGAGTTAAAAGAACACGTTGCCCTGCTGAAAGAAGTGGTGGTTTCGGCCCAAAAGCTGGCCAATGTTAACCGCGTACAATTAGGTATGGAACGCTTAAGCATCGAAGCTATTAAAAAGGTTCCCGCTGTATTTGGCGAGGCCGATATCCTGCGGGCCGTATTGACCCTGCCGGGTGTAAAAACAGTGGGAGAGGCCAGCACGGGTTTGAATGTTAGAGGCGGTTCGGCCGACCAGAACCTCGTGCTGATGAATGGCGCCACCGTATACAATCCTTCGCACTTTTTTGGCATGTTTGCAGCCTTTAACCCGGAGATCGTAAAAGACGTAGAACTGTATAAAAGCAGCATTCCGGCAAAGTACGGCGGGAGGCTTTCTTCGGTGCTCGACATTGGACTGCGGGAAGGCAACAAAAAAGAGATCACCGGTTCGGCCGGTATCGGTATTGTCACCAGCCGCTTCAACATTGAGGGGCCGCTGGCTAAAGAAAAAACATCGTTTATACTCGGCGGTCGCACCACCTATTCCAACTGGCTCATGGACCTGCTGCCGGACGAATACAGAGACGCGAAAGCTTCTTTTTATGATGTAAACCTTGGCATCAGTCACCGCATCAATCCAAAAAATGACCTGTATTTTACCGGTTATATAAGCAACGATAAATTCAACCTGGCCAGCGATACCACTTATGGTTACAGCAACCGCAATTTCAACCTGCGGTGGCGCCACCAGTTCAGCACAAAAATGCTGGCCAACTTTTCGGTTGGCAGCGACCGTTATGAATACGGTGTTAACAGCACCCGCAACAAGGTAAACGCCTACAAACTTGGTTTTGATATTAACCAGTTGAACCTGCGCGGCGATTTTTCCTACGTGGCCAGTTCAAGCCATACGCTGGAATTTGGCGCTTCCTCCATCCGGTACAAATTGCACCCCGGCACTTATGTTCCCAACGGTGGCGAGTCGCTGATTACTCCCAACATTGTTGCACCGGAACAGGCCCTTGAATCGGCAATCTATCTTTCCGACCGTTATACCATTTCCTCCAATTTCAGCATCAGTGGCGGTATCCGCTTTTCGTTATTCCAGTACCTGGGTGGCAGGGATGTCAGCTACTATGCACCCGGTGTTCCCCGCGATGAAAGCACGGTTATCGAAACAAAGTCCTTTGGTTCGGGGAAAGTGATCAACACCGATAAAGGCCCGGAGTACCGAGTGTCGGCACGGTATGCGTTTTCGCCCAGCTTTTCTGTGAAGGCTGGCTACAATTCACAGCGGCAATACATTCATATGCTGTCCAACACAACAGCCATTGCACCCACCGATGTTTGGAAGCTGAGCGATCCCAATATCAAGCCGCAGCGCGGCGACCAGGTTTCAATTGGTCTTTACAAAAATTTAAAGTCCAACACCATTGAAACATCAGCCGAAGTTTATTACAAAAAGATTAGGGATTACCTCGATTATAAACCCGGTGCATCCCTGGTGCTTAATCACAACATTGAAACGGACGTGATCAATACAAGGGGCAAAGCCTACGGCGCCGAGCTGATGATACGCAAAACAAGCGGCAAGCTGAATGGCTGGGTAAGCTATACCTACTCCCGCATCCTGTTGCAGGTAGATGACCCAACGGTTTCGCTGCCGGTGAACGACGGCAAATGGTACCCGGCGAACTACGACAAGCCGCACGATGTAACAGCCATCGGCAATTTCAAGGTCAACCACCGCTTCAGCCTTTCGCTGAACCTTACTTACAGCACGGGGCGTCCCATAACCCTGCCCATCGGCCTTTTTAATTACGCCGGCTCGCAACGGGTTTTGTATGCCGACAGGAATTCTTACCGCATCCCGGATTATTTCCGTGCCGATTTTTCCATGAACATTGATGGCAACCATAAGGTAAAACAACGCACCCATAATTCCTGGACCATTGGCGTGTACAATCTTACCGGTCAGCGCAATCCCTTCTCTGTGTATTACGTGTCCGAAGCCGGGCAGGTGCGGGGTTACAAGCTTTCCATCTTTGGAAATGCTATTCCGTTTGTCAACTTTAATATCAGGTTCTGATGAAACGAATTCCAATACTATTTTTTGTTGCCTTTTTGTTGCTTTCAGGCTGTCGTGATAGGTACGACATTCCCCTACGCGACAACGATATTTCCCTGTTGGTTGTGGAAGGCGCCCTGGTTGTAGGTGGCCCTACCAACATTACCCTTTCCCGCAGCGTAAAGCTCACCGATGCGGTTAAGTTTAAACCGGAACTGAATGCCCAGGTTAGCGTGGAGGACAGGAACGGGGGCAGTTTTCCCTTGCAACAAATGGGCAACGGTATGTATGTGCACGCCCAACTTCCGATGGTGGCGGGGCAGGAATACCGGCTGCATATTCGCACCACAAACAACAAAGAATACCTTTCCGATTACGTAACCGCAAAACTGACACCCGCGATCGACTCTATCTCCTGGAGAAAAGAGCGGGAAGGGGTGCAGATCTATGCCAACACGCATGATGCCACCAACAACACGCTTTATTACAAATGGGATTACGACGAAACCTGGGAGATCAGGAGTTATTTTCCTGCAAGTTACCGGTGGACGGGTGGTACCACCATCGTGTATGCAGGATTATACAATTACATCTGCTGGAAGTATGACCAGTCGAAAACCATCCTGATCGGCTCCACTGCGCAACTGCAATCCGATGTGGTGAGTGAGGCGCCGCTGACCTTTATTCCTCCCGGCGCCGAAAGGCTGGGTGTACGTTACAGCATCATGGTAAGACAACAAGCGCTTACCAAGCCGGCTTACGAGTATTTGTCGCAGATGAAAAAGAATACCGAATCGCTGGGAACGATCTTCGATCCGCAGCCTTCCGAGCTGCGGGGAAATATTCGCTGTGTTTCCAATCCTGAAGAGGACGTGATTGGCTACCTGACCGCCTCCAGCATTGAAGAAAAAAGGCTGTTCATTACGGCTGCAGAAGCCAGGTGGCGATACATACAAAGCTGCGAATCGTTTAAAATAGCAAACATCCCCGATTCGATTGCATTGTGGGTGCCAGGCTACCTGCCTCACAGTGCAGAAGAAATGTTTGGTGTAGTGACGAAATATGACATGTCAGCAGCGGGCTGTGTTGACTGCACGGCCCGTGGCGGAAACCTAAACAAACCCAGTTACTGGTAAAAACACCTGCTGAATCATGATGCAAATGAGCAAACGACTTACTTCTGGCTTTCTCGTTTTCCTGCTGGCAAACGGCCTTTCCGTGCAGGCTCAATTGGCGGATGTGCAGGAAAAGCTTGGTGCTTATGTCAAGGCCTATACGCCGGAGAAGCTTTATCTCCACACCGACAAAAATGCCTATGCCGCCGGCGAGATCCTTTGGTTGAAAGCCTACGCCGTGGATGGTATTTATCACCGGCCTTTTGCCGCCAGCAAGATCGCTTACGTGGAACTGTTGGATGAAGCCAATATTCCCGCTTCCAGGATAAAGATCGCCTTGGATGAAAAAGGCGGCAATGGTTCCATCCAGTTGCCGTTTGGGCTGAAAAGCGGCAACTATACCTTGCGGGCCTATACCTCCTGGATGAAAAATTTAGGTGCCAGTCATTTTTTCGAAAAAGGACTCACCATCATCAATACCCTGAAAACACCCGAAGTGACCGACGAAAAAGCGGTGCCCGAGGCAGGCCTGCAGCTTTATCCCGAAGGCGGTGACCTGGTAGCCGGGCTTCCGTCAAAGGTGGCCTTCCGTCTTTCGGGTAAGGACGGAAAAGGAACGGTTGGCAAAGGTTTTTTACTCAACGAAAAAGCGGATACCCTGGCTTCCTTTTCGCCTTTGCAATTTGGGATGGGGCAGTTTGAATTTACGCCGCAGAAAGGCAGTCGGTACAAAGCTGTCTTCCAGTTGGGTGATGGAAATACCGTTTCGCGGGCCATGCCCGACGCCCTGGAAAACGGTTATACGGTACGGGTAGAGGATGCCGGCAGTGATGACATAACCATCGAGGTAAGAAATGGTGGCGGCAATGCAGAAGTGTACTTGCTGGCGCAGACACGCAACCTGTCAAAAGCAGTGCAAAAAGCCATTACCCAAAACGGAATAGCAAGGTTTACGATCAACAGGAAATTGCTGGGCGAAGGCGTATCGCAATTCACGGTTTTTGATGCGGCAATAAAGCCGGTTTGCGAACGGCTTTATTTTATTCCTCCTGCAAAAAATAAGGTTCAACTGCAAACGGCCCGGCAGCTGTATGGCACCCGCCAAAAAGTTGACCTGTTGCTGGATTCAATCCCCGATAGCCGCTCCAGTCTTTCGCTTGCCGTTTACCAGCTGGATGAATGGCAAAGCGGCGATGACCTTACCATTGAACAATACCTTTGGCTAACCTCTGAGTTAAGCGGGCCGGTGGAGTCTCCTGCCTTTTATTTTGGTCCCGTAACGGAAGATGCAAGACGAACCGCTGATCTGCTGATGATGACCCAGGGCTGGCGACGGTTTCAATGGAATGGGTTGCAGGAAGCGCCTGTCCTTAAATATCCCCGCGAAAGGGCAGGACACCTGGTTACCGGACGTGTAACCGATGTGCAAACCGGGTCGCCGGCGAAAGAGGTACAGGTTTATCTTTCGGTACCGGCATCGCCCTATAAGCTATTTACGGCCATAAGCGACAGCAACGGTGTTGTGCAGTTTGAGGTAAGTGATTATTATGGCGATGGCGAAATGGTCGTTCAGACTGCGGTTGCAAAAAATACACAACATAAGGTGGAAATCCTGACGCCATTTGCCGAATCGTACGGAGAAAGGGCAACTTACCCTTTGGCGTTCAATCCGGCCTGGCAAAATGCTTTGCTTAATCGTAGCATTGGCATGCAGGCGCAGCACATTTACCACACCGATGCCATCAGGCAATACAAGTACCCGCCGGTAAAGGACACGCTGCCATTTTATGGCAAAGGGATGTACGCATACAGTCTTGATGATTATGTTCGCTTCAACACCGTGGAAGAAGTGCTGCGGGAATATGTTAGGGAGATCAATGTAGGAGTTAAAGGCAGTGGCGAATCGCTCCGGTTCAAGTTGTATAATGACATGGAGCGCCGTTTTCACGAAGCCAATATCCTGGTGCTGGTGGATGGTGTTCCGCAACTCAATCCCAACAAAGTTTTTGACCTGGACCCGCTGAAAATAAAAAACCTCGATGTCATCCCCCGGAATTTTGTCTTGGGGCAAATCAACTACCAGGGACTGGCCAATTTTAAAAGCTACACCGGTCAATACGAAGGCTTGGAGCTGGATCCGCAGGCTATCAGCATTGACTACAGCGGGTTGCAGCTGCAGCGGTCTTTTTTCACACCAGAATACGCAACAGAACAACAGCGGGAGAGCCGCCTGCCCGACCTGCGCACGACGCTTTACTGGCAGGGCGATGTTACCTCGAAGACGGTGAGTTTTTACACCGGTGATAACAAGGGGCGTTTCCTGGCCGTGTTGCAAGGCATCGATGGCAACGGCCGCACGATTAGCACATCGGTTCCTTTCGAAGTGAAATAAGACAGAAACATAGAATTACAAGCTGTCACGAGTGGAAGGCAAATTGCATATTGCTCGTGACAGTTTGTAATATTTTAGCTGGCTATCGGAAATAAAAACGGCCGTTCAAACGGCGTTTCCACCTTCTTTCCACAGGGACTTGCAGTTTTGCGCAGCAACAACTACATTTGTTTCACCCTCCTGTGAATAGCCTCACTTCCTCTCCTCTGACTGACCTACCTAAAACACTTAACCTATGCTATTCATCAAATTCTACTTTTATTTTTTTTATGCATTTGTGTACGCCCTTGTTGGTATTTGCGAGTTGGTGGGTTACCTGAACAAGATGCAGTTTAGCTGGCCTAAAAAAAGACAGGTTCGTGTGCGGGAATGGGCTGCTTTGCTCCATCTCGATTTTGGCAAGGTGCATTGATGAGAACTGTTTGGCCCCGTAATTTTAGAAATTGATTTTGTAAGCTTTTTATACTGCTGCTTTTAATTATGGATTCGGAAAAAGAGAATTATCGGAATTATTCACTCGTGAAATTCCTGGTCATTTTAGTTGCTGTTTTTTCTTACCTGATGCTGAAGTTCCTGGGTTACCTGGATCAATGGGGATTGTGATGAATTGCAGTTGGCGAAGCCTCCGTGCAGGTGTCCGGGAAAGAATAAATTTGTTTTGCTTTTGAATATGGGGCCTGCTTTGGCCCCATATTTATTCCATCAGCTCCTTTTCAAACATTGTGCATAAAGAAACCATTCTAATAAGGTGCGAAAGTTGTTTTTGTCATTCCCAAACGTTTTTTATTTCTTCAGGACCACAAAACGCCGCTGTTATTCTTGGGTTCTTTCACCCGACTAATGAACGACATGTACTTTGGCTGCAAAGGCGCTTTTGGCAAATTCGATTTCTTTTTCTTCCAGTTTGCCGGTAACCTGCAATCGCTCTTTGTTCAGGTGACAATGCTTGTTATCGATCATATCCAGAAATAATTCGACCTCGTATATGTCCTCAAACTCCAGGGTAATTGTCTTCATGGCATGTAACTAAAACGGCGGAAGCAAAAATAAGACCTGCAACGGATAACCGTTACAAAGGCGCCAGTGTCCACCCGGTATTCAAATTTTGCCATTTTTAGGGGAATGATATTAGCGCCTTAGGTTACAGTTTGTGCTAGTGAAATGCCATGCCATCGCAAATGAAAAGTGAAACGGGTTGCACTCAATTTTCTGTGTGTAGTAATGACGGGATAAATGGCCTGCCAAAGCAATCGCCATCGGGGCTCAAGTGGGAGTTGACGGGTTCGAACCGCCGACCCTTCCGCCGGAAGCGGAATGCGCTGAACCGGCGATCTGGTCTTGGTTCCTGGTTTTGCTTTTCCAGCCATTTATTTCCCTTTCTCTTGCATAAGCCAAGCTTTTATTTTCAGCTTCTTCTTTGTAAACGATTTGCCAGTCTGCAGTTTTGCCGGTAAAGCCTTTGTGATTTGTGTTGTGTTTTCGCATGCGTGAGGAAGGATCATCACCCGTGTGGCCTATATAATATTACTTGAGTGAAGAAGATTAGAGTATATAGACATGGAAAGCCATAAAATAAAAAATCCCCGATGTTTCCATCGGGGATCAAGTGGGAGTTGACGGGTTCGAACCGCCGACCCTCTGCTTGTAAGGCAGATGCTCTGAACCAGCTGAGCTAAACTCCCTTTTTTAAGAACTGTCCCGTTTTCGTTGGGAGTGCAAAAATAAGGGGATGCGGTTAATTGAAAAAAATATTTTTCGGCTTTTCTGTAAAAAAATTTTAGTTCAGTTGTACCGCAGGCAGGCGGTATAACTGTCCATCCCAAACCATCAATTCATTTACCGCAATGCGAAAATGTTTGTAAAAAGGCGAAGGCTGCAAATACGCTTTTGCTTCGCGTTTTGTTTTGGCATTGATGGTAATCCACACAGTCTGTATTTCCATGCTGACGACGTAATGCTCGATCACCTGTTCATCTATCAGGTGATTGATGTGCTGCCGGTGTTCCTGCACCAGGTCCATCATTTCTTCGTTCCAGTTAAACGTAGCAGTTATCAGGTATTTTTTCATTTTGGTTAGTGTAGGGTCCAGTCCACCACATTGTTTGCCCAATTGGCACGGTAAGCTGTGGTAACGCGGATGTAATTGTCAGTATAACCTTCCATCATGCCGTTCTTGTTAAAGCCTTCAAACAAAACCTTGCGTTGCTGTCCCAGGTGTTCACTGGTAAAATACTGCATTTTCATATAGCTAAGGTTACGCAAGGCCTTGTTTCTTTCGTGGCGTTCGTGCATGGGCACAACCGGCGAGATCTCCAGGGCTTTGGTGCCATCTCTTTCCGAATACGTGAACACGTGCAGGTACGAAACCGGCAGGCTGTGTAAAAAGTCAAAGGTCTCTTTGAAATGGGCGTCGCTTTCGGAGGGAAAGCCAACGATCACATCCACGCCAATGGCGCAATGCGGCATCAGTGCTTTGATCATCGCTACCCGTTCGGCATACAATTCCCGCTTGTACCGCCGGCGCATCGCTCCTAAAATAGCATTGCTGCCGCTCTGCAGGGGAATATGAAAATGGGGCATGAACTTTTTGCTTCCGGCAACAAAATTGATAATGTCTTCCGTCAGCAGGTTGGGTTCAATGGAGGAGATGCGGTAACGCTCAATGCCGTCCACCGCTTCCAGTTCCTGCACCAGGTCAAAAAAGCTTTCTTCGTTCTTTTTATTACCGTCAGGACCTTTGCCAAAATCGCCAAGGTTAACGCCGGTCAGCACAATTTCCTTTACACCGTCCAGCGCCAGCTTTTCGGCATTACGTACAACATTGGCGATGCTGTCGCTGCGGCTTTTGCCGCGGGCCATGGGTATGGTGCAAAACGAGCAGGTGTAGTCGCAACCATCCTGCACTTTTAAAAAGGTACGGGTACGATCGGCCATGGAAAAAGATGCTGTAAAGCCGGAAACATTTTCTATATCGCAACTGCTGATCTTGCCCGAATCATTCTTGGTAAGCTCTTTCAGGTGGGTGGCCAGGTTAAACTTTTCTGCCGCACCCAGCACCAGGTTCACCCCGGGTATGCTGGAGATCTCCTTCGGTTTTAACTGGGCATAGCAGCCGGTGATCACCACCAGGCTTTCAGGTGCTTTCCGCTGAATGCGGCGCACGATCTGTCGGCATTCTTTGTCGGCATTTTCGGTGACCGAGCAGGTATTGATCACATACACATCGGCCACCTCCTCAAACGCTTTTTTCTGGAAACCTTCGCCTTCCAGCATCCGCGAAAGGGTAGAGGTCTCTGAAAAATTGAGCTTGCAGCCAAGAGTATGAAAAGCTACGCTACGCTGTTTTTCCATGACGGGCAAAGGTAGCTAAATAGGGCAGAGTAGGGAAGGGCGGGGCGGTTATTAGGAAAATGTTAAGGGAGGGAAGAAGAGAGTATGCAGTAGGCAGTAAGCAGTTGGCAGAGGAAAGCAGGCAACTTTACAATAGTGCATATTGCTTACTGCCTACTGCGTACTTTTTATTTCAAATCACAAAATTGAGAATCATATTCCTGCCGTGCTTGCCCCAATTTTTTAGCACGGCTTCAAGCGAAGCGGTCATTTTTTTTCGGTCAACTTTTGTGCCTTTTGTGGCGGGAACGATCTTGGCTGTTGGCACGCCGTTCACCTCCACCTTGGTGGCAAACCAGGTAATGTGAAGGCGGGGAATGCCCATGCCGAGGATCATGCCCGGGAGACCCTGTACGCTTTCAGGACCGCCTGTTACAAGGATCTCGTCGGTATAAAAAGCAAAAACAGTAAGCGTATCGTTGATAAAGCCAATGGCCTTGCGGCAATCAAAACCCGCAATGTTGCGGGTGTCGGCTGTCAGCTTCCAGCGGATAGGAACCAGGCTGTCCTCCACTAAAAACGTTTCTTCAAAAACAGGTTTTTGCGTAATGGTTTTGCCTGTTGTGTAATCGTTGTACACCACGTTTTTATCGGCAAGGGGCTGGTACCAGCTTCGCGGGTTGAGCTGCGCTTCTTTTGTTTCGCGGAAAAGCGATTTTTCCGTGGTGCCGATAAACTCGTAATAACTCACCACCTGGTCGGGGATCATGGCTTTGAACTGGTCGTACCACTCCTGGTAAAGCTCCATATAAAGCTGCTTGGAGTAAACGGTTTTTTCAAATTCGATTTTTACTTCGGGGTGAAAACGTGTCTGTGCAAAGGACTGCACCGAAACCATCACCAGCAAGCCAAGAATTATTTTTTTCATAACTGTGTGATTAACTGAAAACATCAAACTTCAAATTGTAAACGCTAAACTATTCTCCCCCCATCTTATTAAAACTCCACTCCAGCTTCAGCATCACGTATTGCCCGATGCGCTGAAAGCGGTCTTCGGTAATAAAATTGGAATTGATCACCCGGTTAAAGCCACGGTTCTGGTCAAGGATGTCGCGGGCCAAAAGGGAAATGATCCCAGACTTGTTTTTAAATACCGTCTTGCGCAACTCGGCATTCCAAAGAATAATATTCGGATTGGCATTAAAGGCCGACAGCTTTTGCTGCAGGTTCAGCTCAATATCGGATACCAGCTCAAAATTGCCGGGAAGTTTCAGTCGTCCCTGGCTTTCGCCGCCATAGGTGAGGAAAGATGTTTTTGCGGCTTTGTTCAGCGAAGAAAGTGACTGGCTGTAGCCGATCCGAGGACGGATATGCAGGCTCCATTTTTCTTCCACTTCGTAACGCAGTCCATATCCAATACTGTAATTGGCATAGGTGGTGCGGTTGGCAAATGCATTGATGAAATTGTTGTTGATACCGCCGCTCAATTCCAGCATGGCCGTGTGAATGAGCTTTTTCGACCCTTCGCCTTTGTTCCATTCGCCCCAGAAATTCCAGCCTTTGTTGCCATCCACGTTCACCGGCATGGTGGTGCGTACGCCGCGGGAATCGATGATCGTGCGGTTGGCGATGGCGTTAGTGGTGGTGTTATAATTCAGCGAAGCCCAGATGCCGGTTTGCTTCAGCAGCTTGTAGTTGTTGTACGACAAATACATATTGTGGCGGAAGCCAACTTCAAGGTCAGGGTTACCCAAAACAATGTTTAGCGGATCGATGTTGTTGCGCAGGGGTTGCAGCTGTTCAATGTTTGGTTGCAGCGTTCCGCCACGATAATTCAAACGAACAGTGTTGTTGGGTTTAATAGTGTAGGCCACCGACGACTGCGGCGTAAGGTTTAAGAAATTATAATTCCGCTTCGACGCATTATCCATGTTCAGCAAATCCAGTTGTACCGACGACACACCGGAACCGAGTGACACCTGCAGCTTTTTGGTAGCGTAACGACTGATCAGCGTACCGGTATGCGACTGCGCTACAAAATCAAAATTGTTACTGAACTGCGGGATATAGGTCTCGTATTTGCCGTTGGAAGCTTCTTCGTAAGTATTTCGCTTGGAGACGGCATTGTTCTGGTTATAGCTGTATTCCATTACCAGTGAAACCTTGTCGCTGAGCGGTTCGGCAAATGTCACCTTTGCACCCAGGGTTTCCGAATGGTTGTTGTTGATCTTTTGCTGGCTGGCACTGGCAGTTGAATCTAAAATGCCGTTGCGGTAAAACTGGTTGGTGAAGTCGAGGTAGCCAATGCCTTCGTCGTCCACTACGTTAAACCGCAGGTTAGCGATCAGTTGCCTTCCTTTCTTTTTAAACAGGCGTTTGTACTGCAAGGCGTTGTCGGCCTGCAGCTTTGTGTTCACCCCTTCGTTTTTTTTGTCGCCGGTGTTCACGAAGGCACGTTCTTCTGACAGGGATTCCGATCGTGTGTTGTTCAGGTAATTGGTCTTTTTGCGGGTAAGCGCACTGGTAAAGCGCAGGGTGCTCAGCGAATCAAGCTTCCATTCCCAGCGGCCGTTAAAAGCATGCTGCTCATTCAGGCTGCGTGTCTTTGCATACTGGTTCGAATAGAACAAGGTGTCAGGCAGAATATTTTGCGTCAGCGTTGAACTCTCATTGCGGGTACCGAGGCGGTTGTACCGGTACGATGCGTTTGTGCTGTGCTTGTCCTCGTTAAATTTGTTGGCGTACAAAGCACCGGCCGTGTAGGCATCGGGCAGTCCACGCAGGCTCCAGCTGTTAAAGGTGTTGTCGTAATCACCGGAGAACATAAAATAGCCCGATATCTCGTCAAACTCAATATCGCTCATGCCTAACCGTCGCTCGTCCTCCCAGTTCAGGCTACCGGTGCTGGTATTGCTTTTGGTGGCATAAACAGATAGTTTCTTTTTGCCAACAAAGCGGTTGTAAAGCAGGTTGGCATCTGTATAGCTTTTGAAATTGGTCGCTACCGAATAGCGGCCAAACCCACCCTTTTTCTGGTCTTCTTTTAGTTTGATGTTCACCGTTTTTCCCTCGGTTCCCGTACTGATGCCGGTAAGCTGCTGCTGATCGGTCTTGCTGTCAAAGACCTGCACTTTGTCAACCGCCTTGGCCGAAATATTTTTCGTGGCCATTGTGGGATCATCGCCAAAGAACTCCTCACCATCCACCAACACTTTCTGTACCCTTTGGCCTTGTGCCGTGATCTCTCCCTTGCTGTTCACCTGGAAACCGGGTAGTTTTTTCAGCAGTTCTTCCACCGTGGCGCCTTCCCTTACCCGGAAGCTGTCGGCAACAAACTCGGTGGTATCGCCTTTAATACGAATGGCACCCGCACTTTTAATGATGACGGCCTGCAGCAACTGCGCCTGCTGTGTCAATGGCACCGTGCCCACATCGGCCGTTTCGGCTTTAACTACAAGGTCATCGGCATAGTCGGCAAATTTGGGAAAGGTCACCAGCAGCATGTAGTTCCCTTGCGGCACCTGGCTTAGCTGAAATGCGCCTGCTTTATCGGTACGGGTGAATTTATAAAGCGTGGAATCTTTTTTGTGATGAAGGGAAACAACAGCGTTGTGTAGTGGTTTTTTATCGGCTGTGTCAACAACGGCACCTTTTACGGTGGATAGCTGTGCAAACAGCGCGGAGTTGCAAAAGAGCAACGTTGCACACAATAGAAGCTTTCTCATGCGTTGGTTTAAATGGTAAGGACAAATTAGTGCTTGAAAACTAATTGACTTGTTAACTTTACTTGAACGGTAAAAAAACCAATCTATGATGCAGGACGAAAGAATTTCCATAACAGGATCGGCAGAGCGGTACGAGGATAAAAATTTTGTAGATACATCGGGTCCTGTGTGGAATTATTCCATCCTGTACGATGATGACATCGCTACCTTTCAGCAAGGCACCAACTACCGCCTGTACGAAAAGTTTGGTTCCAAGCCTTTAACGGTGCTCGACAGGCAAGGCTATTATTTTTGTGTATGGGCGCCCAACGCCACCCAGGTTTCCGTTATTGGCAATTTTAACCACTGGAATGCGGAAACCCACCAACTGACGCCACGGTGGGACAAAAGCGGCGTATGGGAAGGTTTTATCCCCGGCATTGCCAAAGGAGAGCTGTACAAATACCACATTACCGGCTACCAGGGACGAATAACCGTAAAAGGCGATCCCATGGCCAACTTCTGGGAAAAGCGGCCCCAAACTTCTACCATTACCTGGGAGTTTGACTACCAGTGGGGCGATGCCGAATGGATGAAAACCCGGGCAAAAAAAAATGCGTTGGATGCACCCTGGAGTGTTTACGAAGTGCACCTGGCTAGCTGGATGCGGCCCGATCCCGCCAACGAAGAAGAATACAACACCTACGAATACCTCACCGAACGGCTGGTAAGCTATGTGACCGAAATGGGCTTTACCCATGTAGAGTTGATGCCGGTGATGGAGCATCCTTTCGATGGAAGCTGGGGCTACCAATGCACCGGCTATTTTGCCCCAACGGCAAGGTTTGGCCCACCCGAAGGGCTGATGCACATGATTGACCAATTGCACCGGGCAGGCATTGGCGTTATCCTCGACTGGGTGCCTTCGCATTTTCCTTACGATGCCCATGGCCTGTTTATGTTCGATGGCACACATACTTACGAATATGCCGATATGCGCAAAGGTTTTCACCCCGATTGGAACTCCTATATTTTTAATTACAAAAGGGGTGAGGTAAAGTCCTTCCTCATCAGCAGTGCCCGCTTTTGGTTTGACCTGTTTCACATTGACGGGATACGGGTTGATGCTGTTTCTTCCATTCTGCGGCTTGATTATTCCCGCACCGAAGGACAGTGGGAACCCAACGAGTTTGGCGGTAACGGAAACCTCGAAGCCATCGCTTTTATCAAAGACCTGAACGAAACCATTTTCCGCGATTTCCCGGATGTACAAACCATTGCCGAAGAATCCACCGACTGGCCGGGTATTTCCAAGCCAACGTTCATGGGCGGCTTGGGGTTTGGCATGAAATGGATGATGGGCTGGATGCACGATACGCTGGATTATTTCAAGATAGATCCTTATCACCGGCCGCACCACCAGAACAAGTTTTCGTTTAGCATGATGTATTTCTTCGACGAAAACTTTATGATGCCCCTGAGCCACGACGAAGTGGTGCACGGCAAAAGCCCGATGATCTATAAAATGCCCGGTGACGAATGGCAGAAGTTTGCCAACCTGCGTACCCTTTATGCGTATATGTGGACGCACCCCGGTGCCCGGCTTCTTTTTATGGGCAACGAATTCGGGCA
The DNA here is from genome assembly GCA_013327885.1 of Flavisolibacter longurius. Lineage (GTDB taxonomy): Bacteria > Bacteroidota > Bacteroidia > Chitinophagales > Chitinophagaceae > Flavisolibacter. The sequence goes on from JABUMY010000024.1 coordinate 30,079, forward strand.
AACGGCAGAATGGAACTACAAGTCGGAGCTGCAATGGTACCTGCTGCAGCACGACCCGCACAAAAAGCTGCAGGCCTGTGTAAAAGCTCTCAACAACCTCCTGACAACCGAGCCTGCTTTGTACGAAAACCAGTTTTCACCGGAAGGTTTTCAATGGGTAGATCTTAACCACCGCAACGATTGCGTGGTGGTGTACAAGCGCATGGGAAAAGCGGAAGACGATGATATTTTGGTGGTGTTGAACTTGAATCCTGTCCCCAAAGAAAATTGGGAAATAGAGGTAACGAGAGAATACAAAAAAGAGATCTTTAACAGCGACAGTATGGATTTTTGGGGAACGGGTAATTATGCCAATCCTGTGATCAACTGCCAGCAGGTTGAGGGCGAAGAGCACCGGTACAAACTTGTGGTGGACCTGCCTCCGCTGGCAGCTGTTTTATTCAAATAATTTTGACGAATGTTGGCTGCTGGATAGCTTTTCCTTGCCAATGAGCAATGGAAACATTTGTGTGATTAGGTTGAAAAAAATGGTTTTTTCAACCTAATCAAAATCAGCTCACCGGGCAGGGAGTAACCGTACTTTCATGCACTAAACATGATGGGAATGACTGGCTTTTCTCCCCTGGTCATCTTTTTAATTGGATTGGTAGTGATTACCAGTGGTGCAGAATTGCTGCTTCGAAATGCAACAAGGATTGCCGCAATGTTAGGTATTAAGCCCATTCTTATCGGGCTAACAGTGGTATCCATTGGTACCAGCATGCCCGAACTGGCCGTAGGCATAAAAGCCGTGCAGGAAGGCAAGGGCCCTATGGCTGTAGGAAACATTGCAGGTACCAATATCATCAACATCCTGTTTATACTTGGACTGAGTGCCGCCATTCGTCCGCTGAAAATTCACCTGCAAAGCATTAAGCTGGATGTGCCCGTGATGATCGCCACTTCCTTTGCCCTGATCCTGATGGCCATGGATGGCAAGCTGGAGCGATGGGAAGGGATTGTGTTGCTGGTAGCGGCCATAATTTATTTAGTTATCCTGGTTCGAACCAACCAAAAGGAATCGGCCGAAGTAAAAAAAGAGTTCGGGGATATGTATGAAAATGCCGATGCCGGAAAAACCGAAAAACCAAAAAAGATGCGGGGAGTTTTACCGGTTGTCCTGCTGCTGGCAAGCATGGCGCTTACCATTTGGGGGGCGGACCTCCTGGTAACCGGTGCTGTCAGCATAGCACAGGCAATTGGTGTTTCCGATGCCGTTATTGGGCTCACCATTGTGGCCATTGGCACCTCGGCACCCGAACTGGCCACCACGATTGTGGCCACGTACAAAAACGATCGCGATGTGGCCGTGGGAAACCTGATCGGCAGCAGCATTACAAACGTTCTGGTTATCCTGGGCCTTACTTGCCTTGCGGCGAAAAGTATCGATGTTAGCAATGATATCCTGTTTATCGACCTGCCGCTGGCCGCCGTTGTGGCCATTGTTTGCTACCCGGTATTTCGCAGCGACCGGATGGTGTCCCGGATGGAAGGCGTGTTGTTTGTAACCCTTTACCTGCTTTATCTTGCCTGGCTGCTGATCTTTCGCATGTAAGAAAAAGTTTGTTTGTCGTTGAAACGAGCAGCCTTTATTTTCCCTGGTAAAAACTGTCAGGTTGTAAACATTGTTTGCAACTAAACAGGATGGCCGCAACGTACATTTGCCGGTAATTTTTTTCATACAGATTTCAGAACGAAGCCTGTCTTGACTAATCAAAGCAAAATGATGAAAAGCGTATTGACCGTGGGATTGCTGGTTGTGTCAAATATTTTTATGACGCTGGCCTGGTATGGACACCTGAAAATAAAGGAGTGGGGATGGATGGCCAAGAGTGGCTTGTTTGCCATTATTCTCCTGAGTTGGGGACTGGCGTTTTTTGAATATTGTTTCCAGGTGCCGGCCAATAAGATTGGTTTCCAGGGAAATGGTGGGCCGTTCTCTCTTTTCCAGCTAAAGGTGATACAGGAAGTGATCACGCTGGTGATCTTTGTGATCTTTGCCCGTATCTTTTTCAGCGGGGAGCAATTGACCTACAACCATGCCATCGCTGGCCTGCTCCTGGTTGGCGCCGTGTATTTTGCCTTTCGGTAAGATGGATAATAGATCAGTCGGTACATAAAACATACTTCCTTTTTCGTTTCGGCCGGTAGTTTTCCCTTGCTTTGGACAAGTCTTTTTAGCCCTGAAAGGGCGACATATATCAGCCCGGCCGGCAAGTGCCGGGTTAATCGTTTCGATAAAAAAAAGAGCTCTGAATTGGCGAGACAGCAAGAGGCATTTCATAACCAGTGTCGCCCCTTCAGGGCTCTGGTCATACTATCTGAATCTTTAACCCAGGACTTGCACCCTGGGCTAATATGTGTCAGCCTTTCAGGCTTGTAAGTATGGCCCACTTTTCGCCTGCCGTTCTCGTTCTAATTTATGAAGTAGGGTTGCTTTGTGTCATCTTACATGTGTGCACAAACAATTGAAATGGTATAACACTTCCATGCCGCTAACTGTTTTTCATGTCCATCAAAAAAGGAACTTTGAAAAGGCCCCTTTTTCATAAACGAAACTATAATTTGAATCCTACCTATTCACCACTCACGACTCACCACTCACTATCTCACCATCTCACTGCACTTCCTTATAACCGGCAAACGCTTGCCGGCTAAACACATCGGGAGCCGCATGGCTGCCTTCTTCAAAATCAATGCGCACATGGTTGATGCCTTTTACGGAGGTAAGGTTCAGCACGACCTGTGCTATGTATTCTTCCGATCCGGCGCTGCCCATTTGATTGGTGAAATAAGCTGCATTTTTTATTTGTGTGTAAAGCGTGTCATGCCCCAGTCTTTTTTTCTCCAGCAGGATCTGCGGGTAGCGTTCATTCAGTCCCATGAGCAACGTATCTACACTGTAAAAGCTGGGGTGAAGCGAAGGGTTTTTCTTCAGTGTTTTTGCATCGGTATCAACCTCCCAAATGAAGTACTGGTCTTTGGCAACAGGAGCGGACTCCAGTTCCGATCCCTGATATGCCTCGGTGCTGTCAACAATTTCCTCTGAACTTTTAGAAATATTGTCTCCTGCATTATTGCTACAGGAAAACAGGAAGGCCAGTAAAAAAAGGGCGGTCAGTTGTTTCATGCTTAAATGTAAAGATTGTAAAAGCAGGTTTGCCTTTTCACGAAGCTGTTTGCGCATTTTTAACGTTCCGCTCTGCCAGGATAAGCAGGTTGTGAAAGGGGTCGATCAGCTTTACCTGCAAAGCGTTTTCGTCATAGAACGGTACTTCAATGGCAGGCCGGTTGTATTTGTACTTTTTTTCCAAAAGCTCTTTGTGATAAGCGGCAAGGTTGGCAAAGTCGTCGATAAACACATGGGTGCCCGGAGTGCCGTCGCCGCTGTGCTCAGAAAGGTGCAGCACAATATCACCCCGCGATACCTGAAAGTAAACAGGCGACCCTTCCTCAAAGCGGTGCTCCCAGTCCACCGTAAAGCCCAGCCAGTGTACGTAAAAATCGAGCGCCTGCTGGTAACCAAAGATGCGTAAAACCGGTTTTACTGTTGCCATGTTGTAAGGTTTTTAGGGAGAGAAGCTATCAGCCGTGAGCCGTGAACTTTTAGCTTTTAGCCCTTAGCTATTAGCAAAGACAAAATAAAAAAGTACCAATAATTAGCTGCTAACGAATACGACAATATCTCAATATCCAATAACTAATATCCCAATATCCTCTCTTCCTACATCCTTTCCGGCACCCGTATGCCCAGCAACTGCATGCCGTTTTTAATAACGGTTGCCGTTAGCTGGCAGATCAGCAGGCGCAGCGCTTTTTTCTCTTCGCTTTCGGCCCGCAATACGCTGTGCGCTGTGTAAAACGAATTAAAGGTTTTTGCTACTGCATATACATAGTTGGCAACGGCCGAAGGGTTGTGTTCGTTAGCAGCCTGCTGCACCACATCCGCAAACTGCTCCAGTAAAAGCAGCAGCTCTTTTTCCAGCGGTAACAACGGCAAACCGGAAACGGTAAACGGTAAATTCTCTCCTCCAGTTTCCACCTTCCGCAGGATCGATTTCAACCGGGCATGCGTGTATTGAATAAAGGGTCCGGTAAAACCCTGGAAGTCGATGGACTCTTCGGGATTAAAGACCATCTTTTTCTTCGGGTCAACTTTTAGCAGGAAAAATTTCAGCGCACCAAGGGCAATCGTTTCATACAACTCTTTCAGTTCTTCGGCACTGAACTCGGCGATATTGCTTTTTTCGGCCGTTACTTTTTCGGCCTGCTGCACCATCTCGTTCACCAGGTCATCGGCATCCACTACGGTGCCTTCGCGACTCTTCATACGGCCGCTGGGCAGTTCCACCATTCCGTAGCTCAGGTGGAAGATACCATCGGCATAGGGCATGCCCAGTTTTTTCAGGATGAGTTGCAACACCTTCATGTGGTAGTTCTGCTCATCGGCAATCACGTAAAAGCTTTGCTCGTAGGGAAAGTCCTCGTATTTCTGTTGCGCCAGGCCAAGGTCCTGCGTGATGTAAACCGATGTGCCGTCTTTGCGCAACAGCAACTTTTCATCCAGCCCCTCTTCTGTTAGATTTATCCAAACGCTGCCGTCTTCTTTGCGGTAGAGCACACCTTTTTCCAGGCCCTCGTCCACAAATTTTTTTCCGAGCAGGTAGGTTTCGCTTTCGTAGTAAGTTTTGTCAAAGTCAGTGCCGATGCGGTGGTAAGTTTCATCAAAGCCCTCGTACACCCAGCCGTTCATCCGCCTCCACAGCTCGATCACTTCGGGCTTACCCGCTTCCCAGTCGCGCAGCATAACCTGCGCTTTTTTCATGATGGGCGTATTGGCGCGGATGATCTCCTTGCGGTCATCGGCTATCTTTTTCAGCTTTTCTTTTTCCTTGTCCGATGTACCGTTGATGGCGGCTGCCTGTTCAGCCAGCGTTGCCAGCTTTTGCGCATCCTGTGGGGAAAAATCTTCGGTATTGCCGGCCTGCAGCTTTTCTTCCAGCACCGCAGCTTCCGCCTTGATGCCGTTCTCGCATTTTACGTAATAGTCGCCAACAAAATGATCACCTTTAGTGCCGGTTGATGCCGGTGTTTCGCCATTGCCATAAAGTTCCCAGGCGATCATGCTTTTGCAGATATGAATGCCGCGGTCGTTTACAATACAGCTTTTCATCACGTCGTTGCCCGTGGCCTTCAGGATCTCGGCTACGCTCCAGCCCAAAAAGTTGTTCCGCAAGTGCCCCAGGTGAAGGGGTTTGTTGGTGTTGGGAGAGGAGTACTCTACCATAATTTTTTTGCCACCGCTGCTGGTATGTCCTACCGTTTTATGGCCGGAAGCCGCCTGTAAATAATCGGTAAAACTATTATCGGCCACTGTCAGGTTCAAAAATCCCTTGATGACATTATACGCTGTGAAGAGCCCGGGTCTTGATGCTACTAGGTGAGCCCCCAGTTCTTCGCCAAGGCTCTCCGGCGATTTGCGCAATTGTTTGATCAGGGTAAACAACACAATGGTGTAGTCACCTTCAAACTCGGGTTTGGTTTGATTGATGGTGATCTCCGCCGGGGATAATCCAATGCCAAACTTTTCTTGAATCGCGTCAACAGCAGCGCTTTTTATCGTAGCAACCAGGCTCATTCTTTTTTTCTTTTGGGCTGCAATTTAAGGCAAAGAAAGGCCTCCCCCGTCCCCTCCGGTGGAGGGGCTCAGATCGAAGACACTATTTTTTTCGGCAACAGACTGTTATTATACGAATCTCTAAACTATAAATGAAGAGCTGCACTTGGTAGATACGACAAGCGTGACCGTTTCGCAACCCTTGGAATTGGTGTTTTTTATTTTAAAGAGGCATCTCCCAAAAGCAAGGGTCTGTGTGTTGGCTGTTCCTCCCCCACCGGGGGAGGTTAGGTGGGGGCCATAGGGGTTGGGGGAGGCCCCTGTTTTAACGAAAAGGGAAGGCGTTGTACCGGCAAAGCATCTTACATTCGCTTTCTAATGCGTAAGGTTCACAACAGGGTGAGGGAGACCATCTTTTCCGTACTGGATATTTTTTATCCGCTGTTCAAACGCTTTATGCCCCTGCAAACCTATCACTACGCTGCCTGCGGCGGCAGCAATACGCTGTTCAATATTTTTCTTTACCACATGTTTTACAATTTTGTGTTGCACAAGCAGGTGGTGCATGTGGGTATGCTGGCCTTTAAGCCCCACGTGGCGGCTTTTATCATGGCCTTTTTTATTACATTCCCAATCGGTTTTTACCTCAGCATGTACGTGGTGTTCCAGGGGTCTTACCTGCGGCGGCGCATCCAGTTGATCCGCTATTTTCTGGTGGCCATGGCCTGTGTTGGACTGAACTATATTCTCCTGAAATTCTTTATCGAAACGCTGGGATGGCACCAGCATCCAACGCTTTCGCTGATTGCCACGGCAGTGATCGTTGTGCTGTTCAGCTATTTTTCGCAGCGATTTTTCTCCTTTCGTTCCGCCACCGGCAAGCCCATTGATCCGGATGCCGAAGTATTGGCGCCTGCCAAGCTAAAGCGGTCTGTGTTAAAGCCCCAGGTCGATCTCCGAAACCGTAATTTGTAAATTACCGGTACAGGCTGTCCGTAAAAAAAGATGCGCCGGCCTTGCCTCTGCCTGCAGCAGTTTTAATTCCTTGATGGCGCCTTTACCGCTGATACCTTTGGTCCATTCGCGGTTAAGCGATTGGGTCAATCTCTGCTGCGCCGAATCAAAATAAGCACCCAGCGGAATGCGGGATGCCTTCTTCAGTTCCGTTTCAATTTTTGCGGCAAAAAGCCATTTGGCGCCTTTCAGGAGAAGGTTTTTTGTTTGCAGGTCGTAGTCAAGGTTCTGTACTTCCAGCGTTTTGCTTTCGGTGTTGTAATGGGGCTTCCCGGTAAAAAAGGCTGTGCCGTTGAACGAGCCGGTAAAATCTACTTTCAGCAGCAAGTTTCCTTCCGCATTGCCAGCTACCGATACTTCTTTTACCACAATATGTTTGGCAAAAAGGCCCTCTGATACATCAAAACGTTTTCCCGCCATATAACCATTGATCACATGACCCAGCGAGTCGTACGAAAGCGCCGCATCCAGGTAAACCGTAAAACCGCCGGATGGTTGGGCCGGGGTCAGGTTGGGGAGTGGTGATGCATTTGTGACTGCCTTTTCAAACTGTACAACCGGCGCAGCCGTTATGCCGATGGTAATGTTCAGGAGGTCGTTTTGTGCGTTGAGGTTTTGCATGTGTAAGCTTTTGGGATTTAGAGAAAAAATACCAACACCAGGAATCGGGTAAGGTTCGTTCAACAGGCGCCAGGCCTTTTGCAGGTAGGGCCAAAGGGGATAAGCGCCAAAGGAATCTTCCATTGCTTTGCGGGAAAGGTCGAGCTCTTTTTTAAGTCCATCCAATACAGTTGTCGTGACATCCTGCCCCCAGAAACACACTTCGCATTTGTCGTGGGCCACCGGTTCTTTCCGGGTGATTTTTGTCTGCAAAACATAATCGGGCCGCAGGAAAAAACTACTCGTAAAACCGATGGTGACCTTTCGTTCGGGTTCGTCAAAACCACAGGTGCAGGATGGCGTCCAGGGCGAAAGAACGGTGCTGCCACTGCACAGCCGCGTGGCACCGGCAATTTTGTAAAAACCGGTGAACGAAAGATCCATAGAAGTTCCCTGCATGCGCAACTGCAGGGGGCTGCGCCGGAAGTGGTATTTGTACCGCGTACCGCAATCAGCCTGCACCCAGCCTTCGGGGTATTGGGGCGATGTAAAGACCGTATCAACGGCCTTTTCCGCGAGCCGGTAAATGGGTTTCAGGTTCACCTGTATCGGGATGTCGATGCGGGATAGCGGCAGCGAATCGGTCCGTTGTCCCAGCATGAAAAGGGGAGAGAAGAGGATAGCGCAAAACAGGATTCTTGCCAGGGGCATGGAATGCATTTGGCGTCAAGATAAGGCCAAATGCGGAGGCCACAAACCGGTGAATACGTTAAACATTTCATGTCGCCATTCCTGCGGTTCATACAGCACGGGTTATGAAAAAAGCACCATTTGTTTTAAGTTTACCCTACCGAAACAACGCAATGAAAGCCTTTAACCTTACCGTCATTTCCTTGTTCTGTTTTCTTCTCTCCACCCGTTCGCAGGAAGGAGCACTTTTTACATTGTACGGAACGCAACTGGTCAACGATTCTGCCCTTCAGATGCTGAGTTTTGACCCACTTGTTTTCCGCCCAGCATCTCCTGTAATGGGATTTGCCCGCCAGAAAAAGACGGGCAAGTTCGTGCTTCACACCACCAAAAAAGGCCAGGCCCTGGACGTTTATTATTTTCCTGGGAAAAGCGATAAAAATGCAGTGGTTATTGGCGGCATGCATGGCTCCGAACTTTCTTCCATTGAAGTGGCCATGGCGCTGGTGAAAAAATTGTCACAAGGTGAGAAGCCCTATTACAACGTCGTGATCATTCCCACACTTTTTCCCGATAATGCGGCACTGGCACGAAAGGACGACAAAAACCGCGTGGCAAACAACACGGGGCGGTATACCAATGAGCACACGCCTGACCCCAACCGGCAAATGCCGCTTTTGGGCAAGCCTTACGTGGAGGCGGTATCGAGAGATGCCATGGGACGTGAGATAGAAGGCGAGAATGCGGCCCTGCTGCAATTGCTGCAAACGGTTAAGCCTGACCGTTTGGTTAGCATTCACGCCATAAAAGACAAAGCAAGGGCAGGCGTGTTTGCCGATCCGCGAACGGATTGTAGTGGTTATGCGCTTGGTTATGATTCCGACAAAGCGCTGGCACTGCTGATGGCGCAGCGAATACAGGAACTGGGTGGGATTTGTCCGGGTAACAATTTAGAAGCAGAACCAACAACACTTTATTACCTCGATCCACCCGTGGCCCAGCAGGGTCAAAAGCAGGAGCGGAGCTTTGATGGTTCGAAAGGTACGGGCAGGGGCATCGGTGTTTCGCTGGGAAGCTGGAGTAGCACCGCGGTTTGTCATGAAGAAGAAAGCCTGAGCCGCCCGGCCATTCGCACCTTTACCATGGAATTCCCCGGTTACAAACGCCCTATCGAATACAAAACAGAAGCGGACCAGAAATTGTTTGAAAAACTGGTGCAGGTTTACGCCAGCTCTATTCACAACATTTTCCTGCAGTCATATTTTGTTGAAGAAGGACAAGAACCGGCAACCCGCTACCTTTCTAACTAAAACGGTTATACGTTTTTGTACCCGCTAACATCTCACCGGAAATATCACTCCACTATTTATTGCTGATTGCCTATTGCACATTGCCAATTGCCTTATCGCCCGGCAGGATTTTTCCACCCTTTCCCCAGCCGCTCTATTGTTTCTGCCACACGTGTCTTTCTTGTCTCTTCCCGTTTTGCCGATACCACCCATTCTACATATTCTTTCCGGTTGGTAAAGGACAGGGTGTCAAAAAATGCTTTTTGTTCCGGTGCCGTTAAAAAAGCTTTTGCCATATCACCGGGAAGGGTGATGGTTTTAGTGGCAGCATCTGCGTAAGCCGCCACAGGATTTTCTTTCGGCTTTGTTTCCCTTTTTTCGTCTGCACCCGTTTGTAACCGCAGGGCAAAGGCCGACCAGGTTTCGTCAAACGACACAAGCGAAAGCCATTGCAGGCCCTTGCGGGTGGGTAAGTCGCCCCAGCCATGGTCGCGGGTAAGGTCAGTTTGAATTTTGGAACTTCCTTTAGGAAAATAAATCCAAAGCGTAACACCTTCTTTCAGCATTGCCAGTACTTTTTTTTCTTCGCCTTCCCGCTGCGCAATGTTCCTGACAAACCAATGAACCTGGTCATAAGTTTTACCGGTGTTAGATACACGAACACCTGCAGGCAATGTCCCCAGCGCCTTTTCAAAATCGGCCGGTGCGCCAATGGTAAGTAACGTAAAGCCTTCTTTGATCTTTAATTTTTGTACAGGTGTGGCCGGCATAACAGTGTTTTGCTAAGACCAAAAATAATGGTTTCCACTACAGGCAAACAAAAACCGAAATGATGTATCTATATTGTGATTCACCAGGTGAAACGCTGAACTTTTGCCAGGGCTTATCTTCGCCGCATGAACGAAACGGTTTTTTCTTACGAGCAGCTTGCGGGCTTTACCCGTTCTGTTTTTTTGGCAATGGGTTGCAGCGATGCGGATGCAGAGCTGGCCACGAAGGTTTTGCTCTCGGCCGATAGCCGCGGGATCGATTCGCACGGCATTGCCCGCCTGAGTGGTTATGTGCGCCTTTGGGAAGCAAAACGCGTCAATGCAACACCAGGGGTAAAGATCCTGCACCAAACGCCTTCTACAGCAACAGTTGACGGCGACAGCGGCCTGGGATTGGTGGTGGCGCCCAGAGCCATGCAGATCGCTATCGACAAAGCAAAAGCCGTAGGAACAGGTTGGGTAAGTGTGCAGGGCAGCAACCATTTTGGCATTGCCGGTTACCATGCCATGATGGCCCTCGAAGAAGACATGATCGGCATCTGCATGACCAATGCCAGTCCACTGGTGGCACCTACGTTTTCGATCGAGCGACTGCTGGGAACAAACCCAATCTGTGTGGCCATTCCAGCCGGAGAAGAACCGCCTTTTGTAGCCGACCTGGCCACCACAACAGCGGCCAATGGAAAGCTGGAAATTTTGCAACGCAAGAATGCCGAAGCACCAACGGGATGGATACAGGACAAGGATGGTGCATCTTCCACCAATCCGCATGAATTAAAAACAGGCGGTTCCCTGTTGCCGCTCGGTGGCGACCGTGAGCACGGCAGTCACAAAGGCTATGCGTTGGGTGCGGTGGTTGATATTTTTTCCGCTGTTTTAAGCGGGGCCAATTACGGTCCCTGGGTGCCGCCCTTCCCGGCCTATGTGCCCATGCCAACGGGCATGCCCGGCAAAGGCATCGGTCATTTTTTTGGTGCCATGCGGGTGGATGCGTTTCGGCCGGCAGAGGAATTCAAGCAGCACATGGACAATTGGATCCGTCGTTTTAGGTCAGCCAAAACCGCTGGCGGCCATGAAAGAGTATTGATTCCGGGCGACCCCGAACGGGAGATGGAAAAGGAGCGGAAGAAGTCAGGCATCCCGCTACTGGAGCCTGTGGTGCAGGATCTGCAGGCACTGGGAGAGAAGTTCGGCCTTTCCATTTTGCAAGCAGGCAAATAGCGGTAAGACGACTTGGCCATCGTACGAGTAGCAAAAAAACAGCATGCGAAATCGGGCAGTTAACCCGTAAATTCGTCCGGCAAAAAAAATCAGTTAAACGCACCGGATAATCACTATGCAAGACGCAACAGCAACCCAGCAAAAAGCAGCAGCAACGGGCTCGATCAAGGTTATGAAATTTGGCGGTACGTCGGTAGGGAAGCCGCACCGCATGCACGAAGTGGCCAATCTTATTACCAAAGACAGCGAACGAAAGATCGTTGTGCTGAGCGCCGTTTCGGGTACAACCAATAGCCTGGTGGAGATCGGCAATTTTTTAGCAGCCGGCAACAAAGGCGCTGCCAAAGAAAAGATCGAAGCACTGGAAGGGCAGTACCAGGCTTTTATCAAAGAGCTGGTGACAACTCCTGAGGCCCTTCAGAAAGCGGGGGATGTGTTGCGGGAGCATTTTGAATTTCTGACCATCATCCTGCGTATCTCTTACAACGAAGCACTGAACAAAGACATTCTTGCACAGGGTGAATTGCTTTCTACAAAACTGTTCAGCATTTACCTGGGTGAAAAAGGCATCGACCATGCCTTGTTGCCGGCGCTTGATTTTATGAGCATTGATGCTAACGATGAACCCCAGGTGGAAACCATCCGTGAAAAGCTGTCGGCCATTCTTGCGCAGCAGGGTGGTAAAAAGCTTTTTATTACACAAGGCTATATCTGCCGGAATGCAAAAGGAGAAGTGGACAACCTGAAACGCGGTGGGAGCGATTACAGTGCTTCACTTATTGCCGCTGCGGTAAGCGCTTCGGTATGCGAGATCTGGACGGACATCAGCGGTATGCATAACAACGATCCACGCATCGTTAACAAAACAATTCCCATCGATCAATTAAGCTTTGATGAAGCGGCGGAACTGGCCTATTTCGGTGCCAAGATCCTGCACCCGGCTTCTATCTGGCCTGCACAACAATACAAGATCCCGGTTAAGCTGTTGAACACCATGGAGCCCGATGCAAAAGGCACGAGCATTGTGGAAGCAGCAGCATCAGTAGGCGTAAAAGCAGTAGCGGCCAAAGATGGCATTACGGCCATCAACATCAAAAGCAGCCGTATGTTATTGGCCTACGGTTTCCTACGCAAGGTGTTTGAAGTGTTCGAAAAATACCGCACACCAATTGATATGATCACCACATCAGAAGTGGCGGTATCGGTGACCATCGACAGCGATGCAGCGTTGAAAGAGATCGTCCGCGAACTGGAGACTTTTAGCACGGTGAGTGTGGACAAAGGACAAGCCATTGTTTCCATCGTAGGCAACCGGATCGCTGATCAGCCAAGCACATTGAAAAATGTTTTTGAAAGCCTGCAAAAGATCGATGTTCGCATGGTGTCTTACGGCGGCAGTGCCCATAACATTTCATTGCTGGTTGCAGCAAGCGATAAGAACGAAGTGCTGCAAGGATTGAATACAGGTTTGTTTGGGTTGTAAAGCCCCCACCTAACCTCTTCCAACGGCCTCCCCCTGCCCCTCCGGTGGAGGGGAGATTTAGGCACAGACCCTTGCTTTTGCACGATACAACATTTAGCCTCTGTCAATTTTTTGGCGGAGGTTTTTTGTATGGGGAAATAACAATTGTAAACTGCAACATTTGATATGCGTAGGGATACGCCGTGGCGTGTCTTTAGAAGCCCAATAGGGCTTCAATATGAATAGCGCCGGGTGAAACTAGGGGAAAGGATGCATGATGAACTGGAACCCCGGATGGGGTTCAATGTTTAATTTGTTTTTGTGAGATGTTCCATTTATGCGTTGGAAATATTATTTGGCTTTGTAAACCCACCCCAAGTCATTATAGAAATAACAAACGTTAGGTCGCACATCCGAGGAGGGAAAGTTTGCTTTAGTAAGAAAAGTTGGATGACGGAAAGAATGAAATCATCATCGTTATTTCAAATAAATGGAGGAATAAATTTTCAATAATCAACTCACAATTTTCAATTCGCAAATACGAAAACCGGTATGACATTTATTTCCCTTATCCCGCTGGTTCCGCGCCTTATTGCGCATTAGCTAACGATTCTATTTGCTATAAGAAAAGAGTAGCGCAATACAGCGCTTGCCGTTTCTTACGTTATAAGCCGATAGATATAATTGCATCAAACAACGTGAAGTGAAAATGAAAGTCGAAAAGAAGGACTGCATACAAAATGAATCAGGCAACCAATAGTGAAAGGCTCTTGTGCGC
>JABUMY010000025.1 GCA_013327885.1 Flavisolibacter longurius
ATAAAAACCACTTTGCCCTGAAAAAAGAACTGACCATCCTGCAGGTGAGGTATGGGTTAAAAGCCATCAAAAAACACCTGCATACCCGAAAAAACAACAAAATCGCTGCGTAAGTTCAGTTATTAAAACGCACCGGTTATTTTAAAAAGAAAATCAAAATTGAAAGTAGAATTACAACAACAATAGCAATAGCTTTCTTCGAAGAAATGAATGGCCGCTTTCGTTTAGAAGTCATTTCACCCCTTATTAAATACATAGAATAGTTATCTCTGGTTACATTAGAGCAGTAAGTGTGAAAAAACTTTGCCTTATCTTTTTTATTGTCGTCAGATAGAATTTCATTGATTATATCATGATTGACCTGTTCTAAAAAGCCATCAGAACATAACAGCAAATAATCACCCGTCTCAAAGTTTGTAATTTCATGATACTCTGCCATACTGTTATAATTCAATGCGTTCAGGCTTCTTGTGATAACATTGCGTTGCGGATGCCGCCTGGCTTCTTCTTCCGTTAACTCACCTTGACTTACCAGTTCGCTAACAATGGAATGGTCTTTACTCTGCCAAAGTATTTTTCCATTCCGGATATGATGTATGCGTGAATCGCCACACCAGGCAGCTATAACAGAGTTTTGTCCCAAATAAACCAAAGCAACAGTTGTACTCATACGCTTCGCATCTGTATCGTTGGCGGTATAATCAGCCAGCTTTGCATTTGCATAATGAATACTTTTCTGAATACGGTCACCAAGGATTGTGTTAGGAAAAGATTGCCTGCTTAAGGACTCAGGTATAGCACGGCAAACAATCTCACTGGCTACTTCTCCTTTTTTTTCTCCGCCAACGCCATCACAAACAATGAAAAGCCTGTCATTTAACGTTGCTGATCCTTTGGGCGGAAAAATATTATCTTCATTATTTGCCCGTCTTCCCATCTCATTAAGGCAAAATATCTCTGTTGCAGCAATCAATGGATAATGTTTGAAGCGTTATTGATTTAGATTTCCGAGCATTTTCAATTGGGCAGCTTGCTGGCTTTCATCCTTGCAATATGGAAAGACTTTCAATCGCCCACGGAAAAGTGAAACTTCACTTTTGCATCTTGCTTATCGTTGTTTCTGATTGTTTGATCCTGTTTCTGAACTTTGTTTTGGCTGAATAATTTCCAGGAAATCCGTTTTAAAGTTTATAGCAAAAAGCGTATCCTTTTGCCTTATCATTTCTCTTGTTACTTTAATATAATGCTCAATTCTTTCTCCAGTAGAATCTGCTTCTTCAAACGTTAATTTTCGAACGCCGGGTTTTAACTGAACCGTCTTTTTTTGCTCCTTTTCAACTTTCCCAAAATCTTTATTATCTACTTTGAGGTAAAAATTGTGGTTTGCCTGAAGGATTACAGTCAATGGAGAGGCTTCTCTTCTAGGAGGAGTTACAATTGGTCTTGGATTTGGCCTGTCCTGACTGGGAGTATTCGATTGTGCTGCCGGTACAGGTTGTGCGAAACAAGCAAAAAAAGAAAATTTCAAAAACAGTATGATAAAAAATTGCTTTGCCATAGAAGAATCGATTTAGATATACCAAATTCAATTGCGCACCCGGCAAACTCTAAAACCAAGATTTCCACCGGTGGTACTCTCGTTGTACCCATAGCGATAAGTAGTGGTACAATATTCTTTGGAAGCTCCACTAGCACCTCCCCTAGCTACTTTCGCATTACTTGCAGTACTATTCACCGGATTGTTTACGGGGCTGATTGTATAATAGTCTGCATCATAAAAGTCATCACACCATTCTGATGCGTTCCCACACATATCATATAGACTCAATTGATTCGGCTTTTTTTGCCCTACCTTTTGAACAAATCCGCCTGCATTGTCATTATACCACGCAACTTCATCGATGTTGTTGCTTCCACTAAAGGCAAACGCTTCTCCCCCCCTGCCACCCTTCGATGCATACTCCCACTCCGCCTCAGTTGGTAACCTGTAATTTTTACCTGTTTTGTTGGAAAGCCACCGGCAGTATTCATTTGCATCGGTCCAACTTACATGTACAACTGGTAAACTATCCCTCGTTGAATCAATTGGGTTGCCTTGTGTATCATATCTCCAGTTTACTTTTGCACGGTTCCATTCTGTACCCGTATATACCAAGCTAAACTGGCTCCGCTCTGCTGTTGTCACATAATTTGTTTCTTCGATAAACTGGCGAAACTGACCTACTGTTATTTCGTACTTTCCTAATTCAAAGCTGTCAAGGCTAACTTCATGTGCGTTTGCAGCACTATTCCCATGCCTTTCTCCCATAACAAATGTGCCGCCTGCAACAGGTTCAACCGGAGGTTCTTTGAAAGATGGCGGCGGGGGCTTCTGCTCTGTAACGGGTCCAGGCATTGTAGTTTCGGGAGCAGACGGCGATTTCATCAATGGATTGGCGACGAAAATTGCGAAAATCAGTAACGCCGCAATTGAAAGAATCACAATTTTTACTACCGGCTTTTTTTCCTTATTTCTTGAAGTGGTCTCCTTTAATTTCTTTTTCCAAAGTGTATCATAATCATTTTCTTCAATTGGCTTAACGATGCTTTTATGCAATACTTGTGTCTGCCCCTCGCTCACATCTACCTGCTCTAAAACTTGCCTCTCATCAATTTCAGTCTTTGCAAACTGTGGAAGCGCTTGTGTATTTTCATATTGGTCCCCAAACGGCTGATTCTCGTCTGTTTCTTCAGCTAACGATTCTTTGTGCTCATCGGCTATCAAAATAACATTTGTTTCGGCCTCTTCCGGCTCAACGATGATGTTTGTATCCTGTTCGGTGACCTCCGAAGGAGGTAATAGCGTTTGGGTGTTACCCTCTTCTGACTCCTCTTCTTCGGCTAATACGCCAGAAACCATCGTACTAATTTTATCAGAACTGTCTTGCTGCAGGTTGGGAAGATTTTTATCAAATGTTTCTTCCCCGCTTAATAACGGTATTAATAAAAGCGCATTCTGCACACGATCCGGCGCATACTTTACAAGACATCTTTTGACCACCTCTCTGTATTTGGGTGGTAACGATTCTGCCTTCTCAAAAGGAATATCACTCAAAATATTTGACATTACCTGTTCAGCACTTATGCCTCCGCTTCTACTGCCAAACATTGATTGATGACAAATCACTTCATAAACCAGCAATCCAAAACTCCACAAATCCATATTGGTTGCAATGCGGGCATTGATACCGTACTTCTTTGGATTAAATTGCTCTGGAGCCATGTATTCAATGGTCCCAAGCAGGGCACTTGAGTTTGCCTCTTCAGCGTCCACAACCTTGCTGATACCAAAATCAGTAATTTTAGCAATGGGTTCATCTTCCACAATTTTCACAAGAATGTTTTGAGGCTTCAGGTCCCTGTGTACAATGCCATGCCTATGCAAATAGGCTAAACCTTTCAAAATATCAATAAGCAGTTTGTCAGTATACTGTGGATTTTTTTTGATGTACGTTTTGATGTCGCCCGCATCAATATATTCCATGATGCCAACTTCCATTTGTTCCGGTTCATCCAAAACGTTTTTGTAACTCAGTAAAGCAACATCATAGTACTTACAAAGGTTTACATGTTCAAATCGAATTACCTTTTTTATTTCATTTAGTACCTGGTATTTTTCAGAAGCTTTCGCCGTGAAAAATTTCAGCGCTACAGTACGCTCAAGTAAAACATCATTGGCCTTGTAAACTTTTGAAAAGCCCCCCTTCCCCAGAAGATCCTTTTTCGGATCAAATACATATCGTGTTTGAAAGTCCATCACGGTTGTTTTTTAATTTGTTTGCAGAAAGGGTGCGAAAAGGTGCCATCGGCGATTTACTGATCACCAAAACACATCATTTACAAGAAGGGTCGGAAAGCCTATTCAAAAAGACTTTTCTATTTTATGTCTATGGTGCGAATAAAATCAGTATTCATTACCTCCACTACCTCCGCAGAGATACTTCCTTCGTCTTTCCTGATTCTGAAAACCAATTTGGTTGAACCGATTTGGATGGTATCATTTTCCTGCAAAGAACAAAACTGGTTTATTCGTGTTTCCTTTCCGTTCAAGTAGATTCCGTTTACGCTTGGCTTACTGCCGTCACCATCGTACAATACAAATTGAAGGTGCTCATTATTTCTTTTCGCCTTAATAAAAGCATGTGTTCGACTAACAAATGGGTCGTCCGAAAGCACAATCCAATTGGCATCCTCTTCTTTCTTTTTCCGGCCAATGAAATTTATTCCTTCAAACAAAGAGAATGTTTCTGTTTTTCGATTTTCTGTATGTACGATCAGCCAACCAACCAATGATTTTTTATCTGGCTCTGCGGAAACTTTGGGCTCTGCTTGCACAGCAGGTTCAGAAAATTGCTTGTTGAAAGCGCTTTTTTTGGCTGCAATTTCTTCCAAAAGAATTTTTTTGACTTTGTTCAATTTTTCCAGGTTCTGCTGCTGAATTTTTTCAATTACCTTGTTGGGTGCGTTTGAATACAGCATTTGAAAGTAGTTAAATCGCTCTTTGTACCTGGCAATAACGGCCTCCTCCGTTATTGGTTCTTTTAACCCTATAAAATCCAATGCATCTGCTTTTTCCATGGTGCTTAGTGTAGTATGTTTCTACACTAAAAGTTAGTGAAATCCAAACATATATAAAAAGTATAGCAGCTATTTCTTTGTTGCGAACGAGCCGCTTCAGCATTTCAATATTCCAAGTGCTCAGTTTTGAACACGTAAAACCACCGGCTCTTTGTTTTTCAAGGACTTCAGCGGAATTCCCTGTTCACTCTCTTTGTCGTATAAAATCACATTATCGGTATCAAAACCCAAATCAATAAATACCCGATCGTCCACAACCCATCCTTTTCCCTGGATTATCGAACCTTCCCGTTGATAGCCGTTTAACGTTTGTAAATCATCCTGAAGTTTTATCTGTATGGCATCACCATCTTTAAATTCCGGGTATTTACCTATAATCTGTGCGCTGATGAGCTTTGCTGCTTTTCTAAATTTTTCATTTTTTTGATTCCGGAGCTCTTTCTCTGTTGGTTTTTGTATACTTTTTATAGCCGCATCTTCTGGGCCCGTGTTGGCATCTACCTTCGCGGTATAGGTTAATTTACTAAATGCTGCCTGGTCTTCTATTATTTTTTCCGGTTGGGCATCCTGTGCAACTACTTTTGGATTAAAATAGTTCTGTTGAAAATTCTTTATATACAATTCAGGAAACTCAAATAATTCTTTAATGGCTATTATTTTATAAACATAAACAGCCGTTTCAGGGTTGAGCTGCATAGAAAAATAGTTATTGCTGCCTGCTTTAATTTTATCGTAAAGCCGTCCTATGCCATAATTATAGGCCGCAGCAGTCATCACCCAGGAAGAGATCCTATAATCACGCTTGATTGCTTTGAATGTCCGGGCCAGTTCACGCATTGCTGCTATCGTTGACTTATAAATATCATTTCGTTCGTCCATGGATGCATTAACGATGAGGCCCCAATCTGTTGCGGTGGCTGGCATCAATTGCCAAAATCCCTGTGCGCCTGCCTTGGAAGTTGCATTTTTAAAACCACTTTCTACTATGGGAATGTATTTAAGATCATCTGGCATATTGCTCTTGCGCAACATGTATTCTATCATTGGAAAGTAGCGTTTTGCATCCCTTCGCAGACTGGGAAGATTTGCGTAAGGAATCTGTTGTTTAATAACACTCATTAACTTTTTTGCTACGAACGAGTTTTCAACAGGTATTCGTTCTCCACAAAAAGTAATGTCTCTGGCAGCAGTTGTCAGAAATAGTAAGTTCGAAACAATCCCAATAAAAAAAACAATTCGCTTCATAAAAGTTGTTTCTGGAAATGTCAACATTATTGATACAGCTTTAATCTACTGTTTGCAACAGAATTAGTAGGCCTTTTGTTTTGTAACCAACGTGTACCTAATAAAAGAACTGTATGTAACAACTGCTTTTTATATGCTAGTTTCTGGCTGAATCATTTCTCCTTCTTTTTTGTATTTCAGCGATTTTGTCTTTGGGGAACCTCCGTTCGGGGAATAATGTTGATGCTTTCTTATATTCATGAATAGCCGCCTCAAAGTCTGCCATATTCATTGCTTTTGCAGCCAAGAGCTTCGCTTTCGACAGTACGCTGTAATACTCCGTTTCTTTTTTCCTGTAATCTTCCTGTTTTTGTAATGCTTCATTTACGTTTTGAATCTTTTTACTCAGCCCGGGTTCTTTAGCGTTTAAATTGAGTGCTGCTCCGTAATGTGCCTTTGCCTTCTCCCAATCCCGTATTTGCGCTGCCTCATCACCAGCTTCAACGGATTGCTTGTATTTTATTTCGGCTTCCAACTTCAGTGAAGTTTCATATGCCCTTTGGTTTGTTTTTGCAAAGGTTTCCGGATCAATAATCCGTGCAGTTTCATAAAGCTCCCTAGCGTCACCATATTTTTTTGCTTCACTGGCTTCTTGTGCATTTTTAATACTTTCTCTGTACGCCGGGCCACTTACCTCTTCCGCTTTCACAGTAGCTTCGTCCTTTCCCGGTAGAATTTTATGTGCCTCCTTGTACGCATCCCAGGCTTCTTTGTATTTCTTTTCAGACAAAAAGTTGTCTCCTTTTTTGACCAGATCTGAATACTGCTTCTGCAACTGATCCTGGATGCTTGCAATACGATTTTCCACCAAACCAACCTTACCGACCTCTACTTCTTCTAATAGCCGAACAAACATGGGCAAAGCCTCAGCCAAATCACCATTATTATACAATGCATCCGCCTTTGCAAATATTTCGTTCGCTTTACCCTCTTTGGCTTTCACATGTTCTTTTAACTTCTTTAAATTGGACCAATCCACTACCATCTGTGATTCTGTCACTGACTCCACATAAACCAAAATAAAGCTATGTTTACGCTGACCTTCATCCACTATCAGCTTCTTTGGTTTAGCCTCTTTTTGTAAGGCTTTCACAGTTAAAGATTTTTTCGTACCTCCCAATTCGTAGGCACCCTCACCATCAATTATTTTCCCTGTGCTTTTTTTATCGTTAAATCTTAATTCAACTAAAGCGTTTGTGCTGACGAAGATTGTGTCATTGCGGATATTCTGCGCTGACACTGCTGTATAAACAAGGCTTGCAAGGAAATACAGCAAAACCATGATTGTATATTTTACTTTCATCACGTTAGATTAAAAATAGTGCCTCAGCTTGTTGCTGCGACAGATATTATTTGAAGAATCTTAGTCCCCCATCATCACCCAAATAATCCAAACGGCCCTCGCTTTTTCATTGTAACCTTTATCTTTTGGATAGCCTTCCTGTCATCTTTTACAAATTCAATACTTTGAATTTTTTTGTCCATATTATCCCTGTAGAAAATTGTCAGCTTCACTGCTTTGTCATCTCCTCGCTTTTGCACCAAGGTTGTTTCCTTATAATGCAAATAAGGATATAGGTCGGTCAATTCTTTCTCTCCATTTAGTACCTCTTGCATCAATGTTTGGAAAGTTTCGGGATCAATGTCAATTGTTTCTGCTGAATCTGGCCTTGGTGATTCTTGTTCAGAAGCTGGCGGGTTTCCGCCGCTTTGCGGTGAATTAGGTCTGCCGGGTGCCTGGCTACTTTGTGCAAAAGGGTTTTCACCCGGTCTAAGTAAGTCTGATGGTACTGCAGGATTTCCACTTCCGCCGCTCCCAAATGGACCCCTGTTGTCAATTGGCACTACAACAGGAGTAACCTCTATCTGGATCCGCTTTGTCTTATTAGGATCTTTGTTGAGCACCAGCTGCACTGTTTGAATACCCACACTGTTAAATGTGAATATAGCAGCCTGGGTTGTTTGTACTTCCGATGTACCCAGCAAACGCCATTCGTAACTTTCCTCCCGAAGATTGCTGGCACAGGAAAAACGCAATTGCCCTCCCATCGAAACTTTAGTAGAGTCAGGAATTATTAATATTTCCGGCTCAATTACGGTTTCTGTCGGTTCGCTTCTAACCGTTACATCCAACACATAGGTGCAATGCCCATTCACTGTAACTTTTACTGGAAAAACGCTTTCTTCGTGAAACGTATGCCGTGCCCTTTGTCCAGAGACAATATCACTTCCGTCACCGAAATCCCATTCCACCTCTGCTTTTTTTTCAGTGATGACATGAAACAACGCTAATTGGTCCAGGTAACTCACTGCATTGCCTTTTACTTCAATTCCATTGATTGTTATGGTTATTTCGCTGGCACAGGGCGCTGCATTTACCGAACTTGATTTTACTTGTTTGTAACCCACCAACGCTAGGCAAGCCAAACACATGACCAACATAGACAGCCAAACCCTGTAGTCGAGTCCCAACATCTTCCTGGTGTAAAGGCTTGCTGCAGTCATATTAAAAATATTTTAGCAACTATTAAATCGATCTTTTTTATTGGTTAGTTACCTGACTCAACCTATATCTTGCCTGGTTCAACTCAGATATATTCCGTATTGTCAGATGATAAATTGAATTTTCACTGTTTGGAATTTGACGCAGCAATTTTTCCATTGCACTAATTTTTAATTGCACTCGCTGATTTACGGCTACAGCAGACTCCGTTGGTATACTGAGTTTATTCAGTTCATCCATTGCCTCCTCCATCAATCGATTGAAATTCGCTGTTGACTCGGACTCTTTCTGCAATGCTGCTAGTTTATGACGTAGCTTCTCATTTTCAGCTTGTCGAACTTCGATGCTGAAAAAAATAACCACCACCACAAGTGAAATCGTAACTATGAAAAAGAGCAGGAACCCTATGAAGGCTCTACTTCGTTCCGTTTTATTCTGTGGCTTCATAGTCAGGTTAGTTTTTGATAAAAAATGTTTGTTACATCAATATTTGAAGATTGACCATACGCCCTTTCGTCGAACGGTCAGCCTAAAAAACGTGGCCTATTTGATCGCTGCGGCATATCTTCTGCGTGAACTTTCTCGTCCACAAAAAATTCTCCTGTTTTACGCTTACCAATGAATTCCAATTTGCTAAGTGTACCAAATAACCGTGATACCACTTTTACAAATACCGCTACTTCTGATATATTCTTGTTTACATCATTGTGATCATAGTTCATACCCGCAATGCTGGACAACATGCTTTCCAGTTCGCCTTGTTTTAACTCACACCACTCACTTAAATAGTTCATTAACTCCTCCTTACCCGAACCAATACGGAGGTCGATGGTATTTTTTAAAACCCTTGCCAGGGAGGCCATGGT
Source organism: Flavisolibacter longurius (assembly GCA_013327885.1). Lineage (GTDB taxonomy): Bacteria > Bacteroidota > Bacteroidia > Chitinophagales > Chitinophagaceae > Flavisolibacter. Next base: position 9,271 of record JABUMY010000025.1, read on the forward strand.
AAAGAACAAAGCCGAAGGTGATTCGTAAAGCAATGTCCAGCGGGCAGCAGTAAGCGTCTGCCCCAAAAACAGCATTACCCTGTCACACAGAAACATAATAAGGTCAGATATCTCATTTTGTTGATTTTTTCGGAATATCTTCTGGACGATCTGTGTACAATGCCTCTCAAGTGCAGAAAGAAACACATCGAACTCGCTTAGCAACGATACCAACTCGGGGTGTGCACTGACAGAATAGCAAGGCGGTATGTAAAAATCAACCAGGCTTATCTCATTGTTGACCACAAAGATCTTCCCGATTGTTAATGCATAGGGGTAGTAGGTAAATTGTTTGTACTGGCTGGATGGCACCACTTCGATGGTATAAGATGGCACTAAGTAGGGATAACGTGGTGGATTTTCGGATAGATCCGGCGCCCCTGCAGCTTGTGTTTGGAAAGGATGAACAATGAGTACGATCCACCAGTCAAGTTCATTGCTGGCAGATGAAAACGGGAGAATAGTAACCGGCATACAATCAGCTTCCGTTGCTACCGGTGAAGAGAATGCAGGAAGCGAGATGCGGACGCCGCCCGGTGTCACTGCCTGGCAGGCTTCAACCACCACACGGAGCGTATTCTGGTTGTCTAATGAAACTCTGACACTAAATGTGTTCTCGCCTGCAACGGAAGGAGGCAACACACCGTATTGATGCGGCGTTAAATGCAAGGAGGCTGTATCATGCAACACATCTTTGATAGCATTATTTTGGTCAACAAAATGGCTTTTGTTGATCTTCATCCCATCAACCCAGTTAACAAAATAATGCTTAAGCCTATCTCTCATATGTGTTGTTGAATTTTGAAGGATGGATGTGCAGGCTCGAGGATGCGTTCACAGACAACAATCGTATTCTCTACAATTCCATTTTCACGAATGGACAATTCTGGGTTGTAGATTTTAGGCCATTGATACCATTTTGTTTTACGACGGAACCACCATTCCTGCGGTTCATACGAACTGTCCATGTATTCAATTGTAGCGCCGCTGTGTTCATAATTATACTCGTTCATAAAGTGAAAAAAAAGATCACCCAGCTTCATCGTTTCCGGCCCAATCGCACGGAAATAGGTTGTTCGGCTATCGCCTGCTTTTTTGGTAAGCTCAAAACCAATAACAACTTTTTTTTCTTTACTGCTTTCCTCTGGCAATTCAATCGGGTCATGCAATGGATATTGCCATACCTGGAAATAGCTATCCGGGATATTAAAAGCTGCCTGGAAGGTGTGAAACACAAGCAATGGCACAAAAAACAAAAGTGAGCTCATTAATAAGGGATAAAAAAGGAATTCCATTTCCTTCTTTAAAAAATATTGCAAGGAAGAAAACACAGCCACGGTGAAAAAAACAATTGATAAGCCGAACACAATCTCAGCAATCAATACTTTGTTGCTATTGCTTTTGTACGTATAGAAATACCGGTTGTGGATAAAAAGAATGTTGATTGTGCCAAAAAGCAGGAAAATGCCACCCAGGATCCAAAAGGTTTGAAAAGGATAGGTTGCGATGAACGTAGAAAGGTAAGCGAGTACCGATGCCAAAATTGCAGAAACAGAACCATAGGCATACGGTTTTTTGCCGCTAACCGCAAAGCCTTCTGATAAGCTTTTTACCACTAGCGCAAGGAGTATCGAGCATCCAAGAGCGCTACCAATAAATGTCAGAAATAATTGAATTGACATGTTTGAAGTGAGTCTTTAATAGCAAGCATCCATCGAAGCCGCCCACCGATTGATTTATGTTCTTATACCTAACATCAATTGGTCGCAAACGAAAATGAATGGGCAAACACCACTGGTGTTATTAATTTCTAAATACAATTCAAGCTATTTCACTCTACAGTAAATAACCAGATTTACCATGAACATCTTCCAATACGACCTTTATATATTGAATTCAAAATGAACTAACTTATTTTCATGCTGAGGCCTCTTTGAGCGATGCTTTCCATTCTTCACCATCGTCTCCCTTGTAGCCGTCTAACTTTACAAGGAAACTTTTGGCTGGGAAAAACGGGGTGATATGAATGTCAAGGAAAATGTGATCCTTTTGATTGTCATCCCGTTCAAAACGTAATATTTGGAACTTCTCTATGAGCTTGTCCGGTCCCTGAATACCATCCAGAAACTTTACGATCTGTGAACGAAGGTTTTTTTCCATTTTCACATTCCAAAGCTCAAAGGCCCGCCTGTTTAAAAAGTCAGACAACACTTTGGCAATGAAATCAAAAACCCTGACAACAGAATAGGTTTGCATACCCAAGTTATCGCCGGTGAAAAGTGTTTTGGCAGAAAAAGGCATAACCCGCCCCCATTCACCTACCAGCGGAACCAGGCCTACATTTTCCAATTCGGAAATGTTACCTTTTTGCTGGTCAAACCGAACCGTGTCCACTTCATCGATACAGCCATAAGTCTTTCCGGCTACGGGTTGCGATAGTTTCGTGCAATACATTTTTCCAGCCAACGCTGCAGAACCGGGAACATACAAGTCATCCTCCTCTCCCAGCTCCGCTTTCTTACCGCGGCCAACAATGTAGTTGCAGGTCATGATTATATTGGCCTTGTGTGGATCGCCTCCTGTAAGGTTAGCATCGGTGAAAAGGTCTAAAGCGTCTCCCGGCGTTTCTACATTCAGAAAATCCGTCACCAACATCACTTTGTTGTTATACGCCATTTTAGCCCATTTGTCAACCACTGTATTTGATTTCAGGTAACCCGGAATGACCATAAGCGAGTAATTCTTCCGCATATCAAGCCGATCAAAATTTGATTTTAATTCGCTGGCTACAAACTCGATGAACTTAGGTTCATCCATGTTTGTCAACTGCTCCATGGAAGCATTCATAATGCCAACATTCTTCAGTTTGGGCTCTTCCGTGTTTTTATAAAACAGGTGAACAGACCTGTAGGCTTGCTCCAGGTCCCGGGTGGCGTCCAGTGTCTTCTTCAGGTTTGTTTTTAGCAGTTTTTCTGTAACCTCAGCTCTTTCTGTTGACTTGTCGATCATCTCAGAAACAGAGGTGCTTTCTGTTAGCAGATCAATCCACATTTGCAACTTTTTACGCAGGTCAGACCGTTGGGGCTTTTTGCCTGGATCCGTCAGAAAAATGGAGCGTTTGGCTTTGCGAACGGGATTCATGTTATCGGCGCCGTCTACCACTGCTTCCAGAAAATCAAACCCACCCGACTTAACAAGTGTATTGATGGAGTTTTCGAGTGAAGGAACCTGTAAGTCTTGTTTCACTTCCTGTTGCAGCTCTTGTGCACTTACTTCTTTTGCTTCGGTTGCCATATTTACTCAGTTTAAAAGTGGTTAGTTGTTTATCAATGAAGTTTTTGTCAGACCTAAGCCTTTTCAGCCGTCTCCAGCTCAAAGGCAAGCGCTTTCAAGGCGTTAACAAAGGCTGCCTTTGTTTCCGGGTTTTCGATCACTTTGCCCAGCGATTTATTGGATCGCAACTGTTTGATGATTTTGAGATAGGCATCATTTTCAAGACTTAGGCTTTTCAGGTAGGCACTTTGGCTTACCAGGTTTTTTGTATCGAAATCACCCAGGCCTGAAAACCGGAAGTTCTCCGTAAGAGAGGAGCCATCTTCTTTATCTAATTCAACATCACAATTGGGCTGAAAATGCTCAAAGACCTGCTCTACCGTTTGTAGTCCCTCAACTAAACCGGGCGAAATAGGCTCATCATTGGTAAGCTTTTGAATAAAGAGCGTTTTGTTGGGCGAGATTTCTACAAAACCCTCTCCGACAGGGTCAGGTGCAAGGATGGTTGTAGCAATTCCGGGTTTTACTTGTGGCATACAGGTTAGTTTTATTGTTAGGTAAGACGCGCTACTGAATATACAAAATATAATATATTTAAAAAGAATAAGTTATTCGATTGCCCATGCCAACGAAGCCTGCTCCAGCCGTACGCTGACGGTGTTGCCTTTTTTAACTTCGCCGGCGATGATGTATTTGGATATAGGCCGCCGAAGTTGATTGCGGATAACCCCGGAAATTTGCCTGGCACCATACTTAGGCGTAAAGCCATCCAGTGCCAAATGCTTCTTTACTTCATCTGATAATTGCAGGTTTATCCCCTGTTTATCCAGCGCCTCCAGAAGACTTTTCATCTGGATGTCGAAGATGCGTACAATATTATCTTCGCCAATTGGCGCAAAAGGAACGATCTCCGTTAAACGGGCCAGGAACTCAGGACGGAAATACTTGGTCATAATTTCCATGAGTTTTGTGTATGTTGGAATTTCACCTTTTGCAAATTGTTCCGTGATCCACTCACTTCCGATGTTCGATGTAAAAATGATCAGGGCATTGGAAAAGTCTCCTTCTTTGCCAAGACGGTCGTGCATGTGCCCTTCGTCAAGGATTTGAAGAAATGTATCAAATACGGAAGGATGCGCTTTTTCAATTTCATCGAAGAGTAATACGGAGTAGGGCTTTTGCCGGATCTTGTTTACCAGCATCCCACCTTCTTCGTAACCAACATAGCCTGGTGGCGCTCCATATAATAAGGCTGCGGAATGTTCCTCTTTGAATTCAGACATATCAAAACGGATCATGGCCTTTTCATCGTTAAACAGAAATTCTGCGATAGATTTCGCCAGTTCCGTTTTTCCGGTACCGGTCGGCCCCAGGAAAAAGAATGAGCCAATCGGTTGCCCTTTCTTATTTAACCCGCTTCTTGATTCAAGAATTGACTCAGACAGCGCCTTCACTGCATGATCCTGCCCTACGACACGTTTTTTCAAAACACCAGCCATGTTAAGCAACTTTTCCTTTTCCTGCGCCTGTATTTTTCCTAAAGGAATGCCGGTTTTGTAGGAAACCACGGAAGCAATATCTTCTTTATTGACATTGCTTTTTTTATCATCAGCCAGCACTGTTAGCTTTTGAAGGCTTTCCGTTAGGAAATTCTCATACTCTGCGGCGGTTTCAAATTTGTCTGTCTGGGTAGCATTTTCAAGCTTACCCAATAGCACCGGGCTAATCTTATTTTGTACAACTGTGTTCAACCATTTAAAGTCCGTAAACAGTTCAGCCTCCGCGGCCCCGTTTGATCGAATTTTCTGTAGCTCTAAATCCAATTGTTCAAGATCGTGTTTGTTGGTATCTACCATTAACTTAATTGCAGCCATAGTGCGGTCCAATAAATCGATCGCAACATCGGGTAGCCGCCTGTCTTTCAGGTACCGCTTTGACAGCCGCACACATTCTTTTATTGCTTCCGGTTCGATTTTAAGTTGGTGGTGTTCCTCGAATTTGGAAGCAAGCCTGGTCAACATTTTAATGGCTGTATCCTCATCAGGCTCAGGCACGTGCAACACCTCAAACCGGCGGGTAAACGCCATATCGGTTTCAATGAACTTGCGGTATTCATCTGTTGTTGTTGCACCAATGACGGTAATTTCGCCGCGAGCCAGCTCGGGCTTTAGTAAATTGGCCGCGCCACCTCCAATGCCACCCCCTTTGTTGTCCAGCAACGTGTGTATTTCGTCTATAAATAAAACGGCTTTGGGAAGCCGTTTTATTTCTTTCAGTATGTTCTTCAACCGGTCTTCTACTTCGCCTTTGTAGGAAGCACCCGCTATCAGGGCACCAAGATCCAACTCAAACACTTGTGAGCTGGCCAGTTGCCCGGGCACATTGTTCTCTACAATGTCAAGGGCGAAACCGTCAATCAACGCTGTTTTACCTACGCCTGCCTCGCCGGTGATTATCACATTTGGCTTGGTGCGCCGGCAGAGGATCTCCATCATCATACGGGTTTCTTTATCCCGGCCGACAATGGGGTCCGTTTTACCTTCCCGCGCCAAAGCCGTCCGGTCATAGCAGTATTTATAAAGTGCGCCGGTACCAGCAGCTTTCTCCTGTACAGCTTGTCCATTAACAGCATGTTGTACATTATCTTCTTTTAGATAATCGTCCAGAATATCCTTTTCTTTTAGCGGAAGTGATTTTAGTTGCTCACTGCTGAAAGCAACACCAGGTTTTGAAAGAGCAGCAATAACACAGATAGGCGAAACCAAATCCAAACCAAGCTTTATGCGAATGTTATCTGCTTCTTCAAATACCAGTTTTACCTTCTCATCGCCGGTAATCGTTTCCTTCGTCTTGCCCGCTTTGGGGCATTCTTCCATACGCACTTCGGCCCATTCCATAAAATAGCCGACGTCTTTTCCAATGGATTCCAGGTAACTGCGTAGGCCTACATCTTTGTGCAACAGTGCACGCAACAGGTGGGCAGGATAAAAATATTCGTTGTAGTACTCTTTCGCCAGAGATTGCGCAATCCCAACAGCAGTTTTCATTGACTCGTTCAACGTAAGCGTGGACATGTCGTTCTTTTAAGCGTTATTTTTTGCAAACTCTCATCAAAGGATAATACATCAGTGATGTAAGCGATCCATGGGGTGGGACTGTATGCTGCTTTCTGCGCTGTCGTACTTTTAGAATGCGGGATTTCGCTCGTTAGCTTATTCTTCTGTAGGCCATGCTTCTATCAGCCCTCTAATAGTCTGATTTAAAATGGGCCCGGTAAACACTAGCGAAGCAATTTATTAGAAAATTAAAAAAAATATATATAATAAAAAACATTTCTCTATTAATTTTAAAGAAGTGTTTATGCATGCCTTTGAAGAATTGCGCGAACGAAACAATTCTGTTTTATACCGTTCCCCTTTGTGTGGTATTACCGACTAATGAAGAAATTGACAATGGGAAGCTTATTAATAAAAATAGGCGGCTCCTATACTTTCCACCGATAGCAGTTAAATAAACATATGGTCCATTACAAAATTCCGTTTGAAGCAAAAGCCATTATGGAAGGAGAGCAATTACAGGGTTGCGATCTGGAAACTTCTATTGTAAAACATCTGGAATTGATCATCACCACAAAATTTGGTGAACACCGAAGCGACCCGACATTTGGTTGCGAGATTTGGGACCTTGACTTTGAGCTGATTGTGAGCGCCGGGCTATGGGAAGAGAAACTACGGCAGTCTTTGTTGAAATCAATTGCCACACACGAACAACGCTTAATCAATGCAGAAATCAGTATAACAATCTCAGACATTGAGAAGTATAATACCATCAGCAATTTCACGGAAGTAAAAAAAAGAGTAGACATACAGGTGATAGGAACAATCAAAAAAAACGGCGAACCCTTTCGCTTTCATACAAACCTGTTCTTAAGCCCGCTAACGGTTACGTAAACTATTTCACATGTTTTCGGACATCAACAACTCCAAAGAAGTCATTAAAAACAGGATGCTACGCTATGCCCTGAATTACTGGAACATCAAAAACATCGAAGATCTTGACCCGATGGTAAAGCTTCTGCTGGAAGCGCTATCATCTGAATTATACAATCTTGGGAATGAAGCCAAAGATACCCAGGTCAGGATACTGGAGAAAGTGGCAGGGCTACTGGCACCGGACTTCCTCACTGCACCCAATCCGGCACATGGTATCCTGTATGCATCACCCCTGGAACCGACAGAGGTGCTGACACCGAATCTGGCTTTCCTGACACAAACCAAAGTGGCGAAGCGGCAAGGCGAAATGGGTGAAACAAGTGTGGAGCTTTCCTTTACGCCTATTGATTTCGTGCAGGTTTTTGATGTTCGTGTTTCGTATATGGCAACGGGGACCAATCTCTTTTCTCTCGACCCCGCACTTACAAAACTGCTGATGGCACGTGGCAGCAGGGCAAAGGTTACAGAACCCTATGCTTTTTGGATTGGTCTGCACATCGACGGGAAGGTATCCAACATCAACAACCTGTCTTTTCACTTCGATTGGAAGAACATGGAACCTGCCCTGGCACAACGTATGTACCAGCTTTTGCCGCTTGCCAAATGGTTTTGCAACGAGAAAGAATTGCAGACATCCATTGGTCTGCCTTATGTACCCTCAAAAGAAAAAGTGGATACCTACCAATCTGTTTTCCTGGAGTATGATACGCTTCACCTGATGGAAAAAGACATCAAGCAGTTTTACGATCCCATGTTTGTGTGCATCAACCACACAGAGTCCCTTAGGATTCATGAAAGCAAAAAAAACTACCCGGCTGCATTCAATACCGTTTTTGCCGAAAATGATTTGCAGAAATTAGTCCAACCCCTGCTTTGGTTGAAAGTGGTTTTTCCGGCCACATTGCGACCTGATTTTTTAAACGACCTTTCCGTTTACACCAATGCTTTCCCCGTGGTCAACAGGCGATTGAACGATCTGAAATACAGGCTGAAAGGCGGCAGTAACATTGCACCCTTAAGAACCACATCCTTTGAACAATTTTTATCGGTGAAATCACTTTCAGATGAGGTTCGAGAATACAAACAGGTTCCCTACCATAAAACAGAAGAGGATATTGGAACCTTTACAATTCGCAAAGGCGGGGTGGAGCGTTTTGATGAAAGAAATGCCCGGGACCTCATCAGTTACCTGCTGGAAATGTTACGCAACGAAAGTGCGGCCTTTGCTGCCTTTGGCTATGATTTCATCGCTACCTCATTAAAGGAGATGAACCAGAAAATTTCGCTGATGGAACAAAAGACCAGAGGATACATGAACAGTGGATTGGAGGTTCCCAACTACATTATCGTAAAGCCGCATGAAGGCCAGGATATGATGTATGTTGAATACTGGACAACCACTGCTGAACTAGCAAACGGCTTACGAGCCGGCACCCAGATGCAACAAGGTAAAGGTGCCCGGGTAAAGCAAGACCCCATTGTTCTGCTGACAAGCACCCTGGGTGGTAAAAACCGGCTGCGACCCGAAGAAAGGCTAAATGCTTTTCGCTACGGCATCACCACCCGCAACCGCATTATCACAAAGGAAGACATTCGCAATTTTTGTTTTTTTGAATTGAACAATCGCATTCAGAAAGTGTCGATAGAAAGAGGGTTCGAGATCGCACCTGGTGCGAAAGATGCGTTTAGACGGGTGATTAATGTGGTGCTAACCCCTTTCGAGGAAGATGCATTGGAAAGCAAGGAATGGCAGGTGTTGTGTGAACAATTGCGTTCTAAATTACAAAACCGGTCTGGCATGAGTAACGATTACCGTGTGGTCTTACAGCACCCCGTCTAAAGATTTTGTTCTACGTTCTTACTCAATCCCAAACCATTCGGCAACAACCGTTAACGCATGCAAGCAGACAACATTCCGCTATCACTCCTTGGTAACCTGGAAAAGGACTTTAAAGCCGAAGTCATAGCTGCTGAGATGCTTGAGCTGGGCATACCGCCAGACCGCATCCTAATCCTGATGCTTGGGGCTATGAAGCGATCGTTTCGCAAAGATGTGCAATCCATTGAGGAAGAGTCCTCATCCTATGACCATGCCGAATTAATTGTCATCAATACACCGAAAGAAGGTTTTTATGATATGTTGCCGGAGGGCTTATTTCACCATCCTTCAGGGCACAAAAATGCTCATACGGCAAAGGAGATCATTAAAATCATTGAGAAGCGCAAGGAGGAAGAACAACAGGCACGCCGGTTTTTTGTCCCGTTTGAAGCGGCTATCAATCACCTGCGCATGCAGCTAGCGTTCTATGAAAACCGGTTAGACAAGCGAACGCAATATGATGAACTGGTAACTATTTTTTCACCGTACTGGGACATCTTCCAATACCTCGATGCACGGCAAGCCAACCTTTTTCTCCACCTCATTCCTATTTTATATGACATCCGCGATAACCATCCTGTTGTGGAAGCCGTGTTGGAAATGATGTTGCAGGTTCCGGTAATGGTTCAGTTGCGAAGCCAGATGCCTATGCATACTCTCCAACCGGCTTTATCTAAAATGGGAGACAGTATGCTCGGCGTGGACCTGACCACGGGCAACGAGGTTTACAACGAAGGTGTGGATGAGATCTTGGTAAAAATAGGGCCTGTAAGCAGCGAGGTCTATCAGGAATTGATGCCGGGTGGACCAAAACAACGATTGTTGGAGATGCTGATTGACCACTTCCTGCCGGTTCACCTTGACATTGTAACCGAAATTGACTTGCTTGATGTAAACCGGACCGTGAAGTTTGCAGATGGCGTAAATGCGTCGAACAGTGTGTTGGGATCGGATACGTATCTCTAAAAACTCATTGCGGCAGGTTGTCCAGAATGCCGTCAGGTTTTTGTTTTTCAGCACTGATGGCTTTGTTCCATTTTTCCTGTTCAGCTTTTTTCTGGCTGTGATCTGTTTGCTCGTCGTATCGGCTGTTGGTGGCATTGATCTTACGCTGCACGGCCTCCTGCAGCTTTTTTATTTTGTCATCCAATGCCTTGGTGCTCCTAGCCTTGGCAGTTAGTAACGACTGATACATTTCCCGCACACCCAGGGCTGTAATATCGTAATGCCCTTGCTCATGTTGCAACAACTCGCCTGTTTTTTTGCTTTCCACTACCCATGATTGTTTTGTATCCATTGTTATGGTTACATCGGCGGTTTTTACAACAATGGCATTGCCTTCGCCCCGGCCATAGGCATAGCTCATTTTTGATGCAGCTTTTGTATACCCATCGGCATCTGAGCCGCCGGGCTTTGTTTTCTGGTGTGAGAATTCGGACCAGGTGATGAGGTGATCAAAACCGTCGAGTGGCATACGTGCTGTTTTCGAATGGAGAAATATTCGAGCTTATAGGTATCGTTCACCGGCATTGAGTTCAGCAATGACCTGCGCCGGCATGGAAGCCGTTAGCTTCCATTGCGGTACACCCCAGCCGGGCGGGTATTGCTCGTCATTGCTCAATTCTTTTGAATGATCCGTTTTAGCCATCACTTTCACCAGGCGGTTGACCCCAACGGTCGTAAAGGTTTCCTGAAGCAGCAGGTCTTTTAGTTTGTCGGTATCCAACCCTTTTAAAGCTTCTTGGTTGATTTTGTGTTCCGCCACTTGCGTATAGCCAAGCAAGTTGAACTGGCTTTTTGTTGGCACCTGTAACAAAGCAGCTACAGTAGCACCATTTGCTAGGCGGCCGGCGTGGAAGCCAAGGATGTTTTCAAGTTCAGACAAGGTGCGACCCTTGATGTATTTTTCTTGGGTGATGCAGCCGCGGACGGTGAGGAATTGTGTTGACATGGTTTGGGTTTATAATGAAACTGCCTAAATTTCCAAGAACCACGAGTTCTCGTGTTCTAATGGTTTGATGTCAGTCCAAACATTTTAATCAACTAACGATTTATAGCACTCTTAAGTCGTTGATTTCAACTACTTGGTGTCCATTTTGTTGTTTTGCTGACAGAAAGAGCGTTAAGTCACTCCTTCCTTCTTCTTCTGTCCATAGTGGAATGTAGACGTCTAATCTACTGTCATCTTTTATATAATAGACCTTCGAAAGTTCGAACGCTTCGTTAGGTAATGGGATTATGGTACAACCATATTCTTCAATCACACGCTTTAAATCTTCCACTTGGACGCGGCCCATCCACCCTAATGATTTAATTTTTTCAAAATCCCTTTCAACAATGTATTGAACCAACTCGGTCACGACGCCTTTAAATTGTTCAAGTTTCATATATTATGGCTTATATCCTTTTTTTCTATTTCCAGGAATTCTCGTTTGTGTATTCATCCCGACACCAATTGACCTGAAGTACCTATCCGCTTCATGGATTGCTTGTCTAGCCTGCTCTTTAGATAATCCAGCTTTTCTTAATGCTCTGTACGCAATTCTTCGCTCAGCCGCATATGTGCCCCCACCTGCCCCCCTTTGCGCTTGAGTTGCGTTGTAGTGTGGAGATCCTTGTTGGGTTGACGGGCCTGAAAGTTGTACCCCAGGAGCTTTTTCCGTATCGTAGCCAGGTAGATCTCGTACCGCAGCATCTTGAATCACGTGATGGGCATCCTTTCTTCCTTCATCCCTCAATTGGCCAATTGGAGTAGTGACATTTTCAGCATTTAATCCTAAAAAATCAACCCAAATATTTGAATCTCTCACGTAATTATAAAAACCTAATTCTCCACTTTTGTATCTTATTGGATCTTGACTTAGGTAAAACCCTTCATGAATAGAATAGTATCGAAACCTATTGTAATATAATCCTGTTTCTACATCCTCATATTGCCCCTGATACCGAAATGGGCAGCTACCTACTTCTCCTTTCTCCATCCGCACTTTTCCATAGCTATCCAACTCACCTTCCCAAAATAAATTTCCATCTTCATAGTACATCTGTGTTGGTGTGCCCAGGTGGTCAGTCACAATGCTGTACTTCTTATTACCTTTAATTTTTCCGCAAGGCGAAAAACTGTCCGTATCAAATAGCCAGGTGGTAATACCATTTTCGCCAACCTGCACATCGCTTAACTTTTCACCGGTAACGGCGTGTTCCTTCCACTCGTGCAGTGGCACGTTGCCGTCCCAAACAAATTTAGTGGTTGTATTCTTGTATCGCTTCCACAATCTTCTGCCCAAGGCATCATATGCAAAGGTCACTTCGGCCTTGTCGGGACGCACTACTTTGGTAAGCATGCCAGCACCGTTCCATTCGTACAGCCACACGTCACCGCCAACATGTTCTTTCTTTACGAGGTTTCCTTCCGCATCGTAGTGATATGTCCAACGTCCGGCTTTTTTCAATTGCCCTCCTGCAGCATATACCCGGTCTTTGCGGTCGGAAGATTGGTAAAGGTTCCCTACTGCATCCGGGTTGCGCAGCTGCTCTTCGCCATTCGGAAAAACAGTTTTCGCCAGGTTGCTCCACTGGTCATGTTCAAAACGGGTCACGCCTTTTTCATCACGGATTTGTTTAAGGCGGTCATTCACATCCCAGGTGTACTGCCGCTGCTTTCTTCGATTGAAAACAGCGCCTGCTTTATGTCCCACTTCCTGCAACACCGGCCGCCCTATTCCATCACGTTGCCACTTATTTACCACGTTGCCCTGTAAAATGCGTTCAACTTCCAGGCCCAGTTTGTCATAGCCAAAACGTGCTGACCAGCCATTGGCCTCCGTTTGTATTACATCACCCAGTTGGTTGTATTGATGCGTGATGTCGGCTCCCAGGCTGCTGGTAGTTTTAACCCGGTTAACAAATGCATCATAAGCAGAAACGATCCATTCGCCATTCACCGACTCCTTCACAATGTTGCCCATTACATCGCGGTCAAACTGCACATTGGCCGCATCGTTTACCGCTTTTAGCAGGTCACCGTCCGCACGGTACACGTAGGCTTCTTTGCTGCCATCGCTGTAGGCCACTTCAGTTACACGGCCGCAGGGATCATAACCATATTGGGTAAATCTTCCACCGGGACGATTCACCTTTGTGACCCAACTGGCTGCGTTGCGCTCATATATTCGGGCGATGTTATCGAAGCCGATTTCTTCGCTTACATTACCTGCAGGATCGAGTTGAAAGTGATAAGCAAGGCCATGCTCGTTCACCACCTTGCGCAACTGCTCCTCCGTGTCATACAGAAAGCCAATAGTAGCGCCTGCCTCGGTTCGGCTGGTCAGTTTCCACAATCCTTTGTAGGTATAGCGAACGTCTTTTTGTTTGTCCCGGTAACGTACGACGTTGTCAAGGCCATCATAATCCAACAGAATGTCATTGCCGTCGAAATCAAGCACCCGTGTCATGCGGCCATTGACATCGTAAAACCGTTTTTGCCTGACACCATTTGGGTTCACGACTTCTGTACAATTGCCCAGCACATCGTAAGCGTACAGTGTTGTTGCGCCATCATCGGTTTGAATGGAAACCAGGTTAAGTTCAGCATCATATGCCAAACGGGTTATTGCCTCGCTGGCGCTAACGATTTCAGCTAATAGTCCATCTTCATAGCGGTAAACTGTTTTAGCACCTAGTGGATTTACCCGTTCCCGCACAGCGCCTTTTGCATCGTAGCTCCATTTCCACCGGCCACCGGCTGCATCAACAGCGCCTGTTGCCGCAAAGCGAAATTGCGGATGATAAAATTCGGTCTGCACAAACGCACCGCCCGGGTCAGTGGTAGCTACCCGGTTGCCCCATTCGTCATAGGCATAAGCGGTTTGATTACCCAGGGGATCGGTTTCTGCCTCTAGCTCGTTGAAGCGATTGTAGCGATAGGTCCATTCCGCACCGTTGGGATCAACGTATTTTGTAACCACACCGTTCTTATGATAAAATAGCTTTTGATGTCTTAGGCTGTTTGTCACCAACGTGCAGTTTGGGTCGGTATAATCAAACGTATAATGCAGGAGGTTGTCATCTCCCCACACCTCAACGCATTTGGCATCCGGACCTTTGCTCTTATTGTACCGAAACTGCCAGGTAAGCCCGTTACGCCACACTTCCCGCACCATCAGGTGATTTTGGTATTCGAACAGCATGGGTTGTTCCAAAGCATCTGCATGCCTGGCAAGATCACCCTCCTCTGTGTACTCATAGCCAGCTATCACAACACTGCTGCGGCCACCAAACCGTGGGTCGGGACCTTCTATCAATGTGATACGGCCCCTTTCATCATTTGACACTTTCAGATTCCGGCCGGCACTGTCAATAATCTTTTTCAGAAGCCCGCTTTCGTTGTAAGCGAACCGTATGGCGAATCCTGCCCTGTTCGAAATGCTTTGCAGCACCCGGGCTTCAATACCATTCAATGCGCTTTTGTATTCTTTTTGGGTAAAGCGATAAATGCGTTCGTCCTTGTCGGTAACATAATAAAACCCCTCTTCATGCAGGTGCAGGAACAACTTTTCACTCCGGTTGAATGCTGGCTTTCCTATGATCGGCAATGAATGGAAATCAGCCGGTCGGCCATCGGCCATGCGCAATACTGCTGTTCCAGTTTTTTCATCCACAGCCAGTGCCATGTCGTAGCTATGGTGCCAGCCGTATCCTAGTGGTCCATTGTAGTTGCTGTTGCTGTACCAAACACGCTCCCATACCAACGGGATAGGCCCGGGTAGTTTAACGTCTTCGTTGTCTGTATAAAAATAGCCGCCGGAAACATCCACCGGGTGACTTTGTCCCGTACCAATGGCCCGTGAGACTGCAGTAAGGGTTCGGCATCCCACCTTACCCCGAAGGGAAGTAAGCACCCGCTCAACCCCTCTCCTGCCAAGCTTTTTCAACTTGCCCAAACCAGCCTTAAAAAGCCTGTCGCCAAAAGCCAGCGGATTGATGGGCGTAGGAATGGAATTAACCAGCACAGGACGGCCCCAGGGAATGGGCATCACGGTACCCGAAGGAACAAACAGCTCTGCCTGCGGCCCTTCTGCAGGGGGTGCTTTTTTCGCACCGGCACGACGGCTCTTGAAAAGATCGATCGCACCAACATCCCAGCAATTATAATTCAGGTGAAACGAACCAACCATCGGATCGCCATCAGCTACAACAAACAAACTACCAAGAAAAGCCTTCCCATGATTCTTTTTTACCGAAGCCTGAAAACCCGGGTGAAACCCAGCGCCCATAGGAATATGCGGCACCGTTTTGCATTGTGTACCTGTAATAGCACGGGGCACTATGCCGCCAAATTTCACCGATGCGCTTAAACCAGCCAATCCCATCGCAATATCTGCAATGGCTGCTTTGTTTTTCGCCAATGAATTTGATACACTGTTTTCTCCTTCCTTTTCTTCTGGTAGTTGGTCTAGTGACTCCTTCTTAAATGTATTGATGAGACAACTCACCCAGTCTTTTGTATTAAACAAGACCGCAATAAACGGATGTGGCATAGGAACCGGAGCAGGCGCTGGAGGGATGGTAACCATATGCACATCGATGCCCATTACCGGGTCCATTTGTTTACCAGCGGGCATCGTGGCCTGCCCTTTAAATGCAGCCAAAGCCTTCATCACAGGCATAGCGGCTGTTGCAGAGAGTCGTCCTGATAAACCTTTTACGTTGTCGAATGCACCTTTTACAGCCATGGCAGCATCTACGATGTTACCTTCTCCCGACACCAGGTTACTAATGGCAGCGCTAGCCTGTTTTACAGAATCGCGAGCCTCCTGCACATTGGCTCCAGCACCCTGGATTGACTGCCGGGAAGCACGATAGGCACCTTCCGGTTGTTCAGGGGGACTGTTATGATTCGAATCATGGCTCATATTAATATATTCAAGGTTGTTTATATACAGTGCAGATAAACAAAGTGGATGTGTTAGACCTGCTTCAGGCTTTTGTGAACATTTTATACGACCACACAGCACCGGCTATCACCAGGAGCACGCCACCGACTGCACCAATCACCCGGGCTGTATTGCGGCCTGCATAACGACTAACCTGACCAATGGTCCAGCGGTTGTGATAGGCTTCATCGGGTTTATATATCCAGTCCCAGTTTTTTATAGCGCCTACAATGCACAAAATGCCAAAAACCAACAGGGCCAGTGCCAGGGTTTTACCCAACAGCCCGGGATTGGCTTGTAAAAGGTTATTTGTGTTATGAACGCTTTCTTTCATAGCAAGTGGTTTTTATGCTATTCAATAGCAGCCAATTCAGCTTTGGTAGTAGTATTAATTTCGTTGGGTGTTTTGCCTGGGTTACGAATGACTTTTGCCCAATCTTCACCGTAAATGCGCTGGGCCAGGGCATGCAGCTCACCGATTGCCATTTCTTCACCCATATCAGTCGCCAGCAGATTTTTCAAAAGTTCTGCATAAGTAGAAGCGCGGGCTGTCTCGGAATCCATTTTTTCACCCAGCTTTGCGCCTGCCACCCAAAGTTTTATTCCCGCTTTTTTCTGCGAAGATTTCAGGGCACATTGACCGCCCATGCGGCTGGCTTCAATGGCCAGGGGCATGTTGCCCAGTTGCAGGTACAATGTAAAGGCTGTGCTGAAGTCAGTACAGGCCTCACCCCAGCGAGCCTGCATGTATTGCACGGTGCCACGAAACATCAAAGCTTGTGAGAGCAGGGTTTCTGTCGCTTGTTTATCAAGATATGATGGCGCCGCCAGGGCTGCGGTCACTGCATTGTCTGCATAAATCAGGGTTTCTTTTTTCTTTTTGTAGCGGATCTTGTCATTGCCCAACGCAATGTTTACAGCCACAACCTGCATCAGCCAGTAAGGATCTCTTGAAAGATTTTCTGTTGCCATTGCCAGGCAGCTGGCGCCATGTTTTTCAGCCACCAATTCTTTGTTTGCACCCATAGCGTTAATCATTTTCATAAATGCGTGGCGATAAGCTGTCCCAGGGTCCAACGGGTCACCCATGGCGGCTACTTGTTCCATCGCCTGTGGCATATTCAGGTTGAGTGGAATAAAATGAAAAGCATCTGGAAATTTTGATTGCTGCAGGCCATAACGAAATTCACCTTTCAGCTCATGCACCAAAAATTTGATATTCTGATCGATGCCCGCTTCTAAAGCATGCCCTACCCAGGAAGCAAAGGATTTATCCAGGGAAGCATTTCTGAAAATAGCAACAGCAAAAAAACCTTCGGGAAGTCCTACAGCATCAGCCAGCCTGTTGAAATTGTGTACAAACAACTGTGCTGGATTTTTGTGATCCTGGAATGAATCATCTGGTTGCCAATCCACCGGCACAAACTCAATTCGGTCATCCTTGGCACTATGATTCCAGATATGTAGTACCTCTTTCAATTCTTCCAGCAATGCCTGGCTAAAAAGGAAAGGATCAAAGCAGCGGGCATCGAAGTGAAAAGCAATGTCGCTGATGGGTGAGTCAGCTGCGATCATATATGTATAAAACGTATCCGCCATCTCAAGCTCATCGGGTACACATTGCAGGCACATGACACTTGCGCCGGATTGAGCCTTGGACTCCTCCCATTTTTCAGCAATAAGTTCGATTCGTTGTTGAATGGGGTTTGATTGCATGTTTGTTGGCTTAGTTCAATTTAACGATGGCGCCTTGGATGGATGTAGAGCCTGAAGAAGATACTGTTGCCTCTCCGTTGCCATTAAGTGTTGCCTTGGTTGTGCCACTGACAGAAGCCTCGGCTCCGGCAAGTGTTGCTGCCTCTGTGCCAGTTACAGTTGATTTACTACCACCCATTTCTGCTTCGCCCTTATTATTGGAAGAAAAGCCTGTCGTACCACTATGCAGAGTGGCATCGTCAGTACCTTCTATATTTACATGGGCCGCTGTAAGTGTAACGGTATCACCCTCCATTGTTAAACTTGACTTACCATTTGTCAGCACTATTTTCAGATCGGCAGTAATCGTGATAGAATTTGTTCCGTCAATTTCAATTTTGTTCTTTGTCGATTTATCAATTATGGAGATACCACCACCATCATTGAGGGTTACCGTATGCCCACTCTTACTGGTCAGGCTTTTCGAATTATTGCCCTGCCCACCGCCACCACCGGTCTTGCCATGAAACATGCTACCAAGCACAAAAGGCCGGTCAGGATCATTGTAGCGAAAGCAGACAAGCACCTGGTCGCCAGCCTCCGGAACAACAACTAACCCCCTATTTTTTGCACCATCTTTTCCACCGCCGGCATCGGGTGACATCACCCTAATCCAGTCGGTCATTTCGTTGCTGTCTTGTTGCCACAGCATTTGCACCCGTACACGGCCCAGGTTATCCGGATCTTTGTTGTCTTTTACAGTAGCAATTTGCGGTTCTGCGATGGGGAGGATTACACTTTTTACCGGTACCGCTTCAATGCCTGCAGGAATCCCTTCGAAGGTGTTGTAATAACGTTTGTTTTCAGTCAGGTGATGCTCAATGCCTGTGATCAAAAATTTACCATACTCTTCTTTATTCAGCGAATTATTTTCCCTGGTGGCAACCTTGACCTCTGCAATAGCACCAATGCAGATGGAAGGATTGCTGCTGCTACCAGACAAAACTTCAAGATCAGCAGCCATCGCAGTTTTTTGTTTTTTTACAAACCCTTCCAGATCACTTTTATTCTCCACTCGCTGACGGACAGGAATGTTCACAGGCTCTGTGAAGATTTTGCCTGACTCCTGCATGGCAAAACTTGCATACTCATCTAAACCATCTATGTTTGTTGGTGCTGCAACGCTAATGACCTCGTCATTTTTCGACAAATAAGAGTAACTGCTGAACGTGAGGGGAAGAATACGCAGCTTTACTTGTAACTGGTGCACATCGGCTCCATATTCAATTTGGATTTCTGGAGAAGATGGTTTACCGAAAAACAAATCGATACCGTCATAATAGCACCAATCGCCAAAATCAGAAGAAAGCCTGTTCAAGAAGTGAAAGGTACTTTCCCTGTACTGACAGATGTATTTGATTTGCGCTTTGTATTGTGGGTTGACGTTGACCCGGCAGCTTCCTTGGAGTGAGGCTGTTAATTGCTGCACAATGGCGCTTAGATCTTTCTGATAAAATGACAATAGGTGCGGACCATTTTCAAGCAGTATCGATGGACTGTACCCTTTCAATGTCAGATAACTGATGAAGTTGTCTGATTGCTCCATCCCTACCTCGCAAATAATTCCGCGGAACTCATAGGCTACATCAAAACTATCAGCTTTTGCTAACTTAATGATTGCCATTTTCCCAATTTTCCTTTGTGCACTTCCCAGGGTAAACGTTCCAATTTTTTCCAGCACATCATACTTAATGCGAATTGAAAATTCATGATGGGCATTAAACTGTTGCTTGATAGAAACAGAACTGTAATAAGAAATTTTTTCGTCCTCAATTTCAATATCAGCAATTACCTGATGTTCCATGTAAATGAAGATTAGCTTGGATGAATGACACTGGGAACGGGACTAACAGGAAAGAAACCGTAAAGCACAAAAGAGCAAGTTCCCCTCTGGGGAATTTATTCTTGCAAAAGGATACAGAAGGGAACTTGCTGAATGCAGTGTTGAACGGCAAGGTCAAAGGGAGGTTAAAAGTGACTGCAAGTAAAAGCTAGCACTTTCTTGCAATACGCATGAAGTACATGGTACATCAACGTTACTTCGGCCATTCATTTTTGTGTTCTGCATTGCCTACTTTGATCTTTTCGGCGGAAATGGTAAAATCAATGAGCATGGGCTGTGCGCCGGTGATGTCGATACCTTCCTGGAAACGAACGACATAACCTTTTTCCCATGACAGTTCTTTCATTTTTGAGTCCTCATCACCTTTTTTGAAAGTGATGGTCCCGTCAACGGGTTTGTACTGGTTGACCATCGACTCAATAATGGTCGTATCATCTGTAGACTCAACTGAGAGGTTGATCGTTCCACCATAAACACCGGAAGCAGGTCTGCCCTTGGAGTCAACATCACGGCGAAGTTCATAATTGCACCGGATGACGTCGATGTTGTCCTTACTGCCCATTTTTAGTTTTGCGTTGAAAGCCATAAACGTGAGTTTTGAGGTTATAAATGATTCAAAAAGTTAATATTAATTATTTGTAATTCAAAAAAATCTTTACTTATAAGAGATTCGCCTCTAAGGCCCATCAGCCATACCAACATACGCTTTGCACTGGACTATCAAAGCCAAATCCAATTGAATAAATAGGGCACGGACTCTTAGAACATATTAATAAAAGCTTTGGCTGCGCGGAAGTGTTTCAACCGGAATCGATTTGTATTATCATTTAAGCGTTCATTAACCTGTGTATAGATTCAACTTCATCTTAGCATTACAGCACCCGCAGTTTTATTTGTTAGTAAAAATTGGGTGTTGTAAAAAGATAGTCGGGATCAAAAGTTATCCGGTAAACAGATAAATGAATATTTTTTATCTTATGTGAATGAAACAGTATGTTGCTGAATCATTCCATAACAAAACGAGTCAGGTTATTGAGATTAATAAGTATCGGACTGTATTGGCACAGACGGTTGTCCAAACGGGAATTCGTTGATTGTTCTGCTGAGATGAAAACCTACCGGTCTCTTTGGAAAACTCTTTACGTTGAAAAAAGTACTGGCAAGACGAGCCTATCAATCTCCCGACTAACCTGCTCAAGCCCCAGGAATACGGCTATCGTTAAAAATGAATTTGCTTACTCCCTATCCTTCTAAATAATTTCCTTATATTAAGTTTTCAAACAAATTATGTCCAATCGCAACGTCGATGATGAGCAAATCATCACCAATCTCCGGGAGGGTGGCGCAGCAAGACAGAAAGCAGAAGACCAGCTGTTCAGGCGTTTTTCCTATTACATTCAGGAGGGAATGCGCAAACATTCTTTGACGGAAGACGAAGCCTTTGATGCTTATTCCGACACTGTCCAATTGGCTATCCGCGCTATAACGGAAGGCAGCTTTCGGGAAGAATCCGGATTGAACACGTACCTGCACAGTATTTTCAGGCATAAATGTGTTGACAATTTCCGGAAAAGGTCGTCTAATAAACAGAAGGTTCACCAAACAATTGCTATTTCAGATCTGTTGCACGGCCTGCCTGATAAAGATAAAACGGTTGTAGAAGCCCTTATGTTGAAGTATGATTGGGAAGTACTGCGTGAACGGCTGAACCAGTTGGGTGAAAAATGTACCAAATTGCTCTTGCTGACAAACGATGGCTACTCAACCCAGGAGGTGCAGGAGGCATTGGGATTTAAGTCAGCAGATGTGGTGAAAACCAGCCGGCTCCGATGCCTCGATAAACTTAAACAACTCTACAAAGCCGCCAAATGATAAAAAATGGATAACCTTGCGTATATAGATGACTACTTCCAGGGAACCCTTTTGCCGGAAGAAAAGAACGGTTTTGAAAAGCGGCTCCGTGAAGATGAATCTTTTGCAGAAGAAGTTGCCTTTTACTTAAGTGCCAAAAAGCTGGTATTAGAAAAACTGCACGATGAGAAGAAAGCCCGCTTTAAAGAAATTTACAAGTCAGAGATAAGAAAGCCTGCGCCTGTTCGCAGCATGAACCGGATCTGGTTTTATGCTGCAGCCGCAGCTGTTTTATTATTTGTAGCCAGTATCATATATTTTATGCGGCCCCCCTCAGGACAACAGCTTGCAGATGCCTACGTAAATGAAAATCTGAAAACACTGAGTGTAACCATGAATGGCGGGGAAGACAGTGTGCAAAATGGTCTTCGGTTATACAACGAAGGAAGGTTGACAGAAGCAGCACAGCTGTTCCAAACGATAAGCCAATCAGACACTGCCAATTATACAGCTAAAATGTACGCAGGCATCGCTTATCTCAGGCTTACGGATTACGAAAAGGCCATCCACTACTTTACACAACTACAAGCTGAAACAACCCTGCGTTCAAACCCGGGTAAATTTTACTTGGCCACCACCCTGATGAAACGGGCAAAGCCTGGCGATGAACAGGAAGCAAAGCGGTTGTTACAGGAAGTGGTAAATCAGAACCTGGAAGGAAAAGAGACAGCAGAACAATGGCTGAAGAAGTTATAACAACAGAATATAACAGGGCCTACTCTCCAAACGCCCATTTCTAATTCAGTCTTCGTTTGAATAAGATTTTATATATTAGGTATATACAATCTTTCGCATGACTATCCATCCAATACGCTGCCAAACAGCTGTACTCATATTGTGTTTACTCTTGTTTGTAGCTGCAACCTGTAAAAAAAGTACAACAGTAGGCCAACGAAAACCCACGCCCTTCCGACCAAATGAGCTTGTAATTGTTTATCCTTCCGGATTAACACAGGATAAACGTGAATCCATTCGAAAATCCTTGCTCGCCAGATATCAAATTAGTAAGGTAGAAACCTGTATCTGCGATCCCAGCATAGAAAGAATTATAGCGGAAAATGTAGACCAGGCTATCACCACTGATACGAGTTCCCGGCCGGCGTCTACCTCCTCACGCATCGGAGTGCAGGGGGTGGATTTGGTTCTTTCCAAAAACGTATTGTTTCAACAACCAATGGGACAGCGTACCCGCAGACTTGTTCCGTTCAATTTTAATAAAATACGCGGCAATCTTCGCATCGCCGTTATCGATACAGGCATTGATACAACAGACAACCAGCACTTTACAGGTGCTTCATTTTCCAATTTTCTGCTGCCTTCTACAGCTGCTAACTATAGTGCCGTAGGCATTACAGACCCCAACCGTATCAATAGAAGCCGCTACTTTGGATGGAATTTTATGACCAACAACCAAAACATCAAAGACGATCATGCGCGGCAGCACGGCACTGTGGTAACAGGTTTGCTATTGTCCCAGATTACCGAGACTGCCCCGTCTATTATCTATCTGAAGGCATTCGACGCATCGGGGTCTTCTGACATGTTCACCATTCGTTGTGCCTTAAAATTTGCAGAGAAAGCTGGTGCCCAAATTATTAATGCTAGCTGGGGCTATGATGATGCAGAAGAAAATGAGGCATTGCGGGCTGCTATCAGCAGCCTGGAGAGAAATAACATTTTACTAGTGGCTGCTGCTGGCAATAACGGATACAACACCAATACCGTTCCGCACTGGCCGGGAAGTTTTAGCAATACTTCCAATCGTGGCTTCAGCAATGTCATCACCGTTGCTACGGCCACTATGAAAGGCATCTGCCTTCCGAACAGCAACTATTCAGGTGAGCGAGTAGATGTTGCTGTGTCAGGACGTGGTGATAATTGCAGCTTTGCTGATGTATTTGACGGAACAGGACAGCTTCGCGAAACAGGAACTTCTTATGCTACAGCCATTATGACCGGCGTAATCGCAAACCAATTTGCAAACCAATCGTTTGATCGTCCCCTTAAAAATACGGTTCTGGATAGGGTCTTGCATAATCTACCCATTATTCCAACCCTATCCGGCAAAATAAGAACGCAAAAGCGAATTGTTCAATAAAAGCCGCTTGCAAACTATTCAACATGCGCTTGTATTTATGCTTTATAACTCTTTTCCTATTTAAGAACTTACTACATGCCCAATGCCTGACCAGTACAGAAACCTGGAATAAAATTGAAGCGCTTAGAGAACCCTCTTTATCACTAGATGGTCAGATAATTGAGTTACGGAAGCTGCAAAAGCAACGGTTAACCTGTAAGGAAACGTCTGACTCCGCTTATGCAAAATTGCTACAACGGCTAGGAGCTTTGTATCACTTAACGAACAATTTTAGCAGTGCTATTCAATATTCTGAAGAAGCCATTACAGTAGGTAGTATCAACAATGGCAAGAATAAACCGCAGCACTTGGTGCAGAGTTATTTTAACCTTGGCAACAGCTATAAAGAAAGCAAGTTTTTCCATCGCAGCATCGAGGCCTTCAAGCGCAGTATCGAATATGCAGCCAGTCATACAAATGGCCTTTACTACAAAGTACTTTCCTATTACAATCTCGCCAATGTGTATCTCAGGCTTGGCGACTACCAGCAGTCTATCCTTCATGCAGAAAAAGGTGCAGTGTTGGCAAGACAAAAGAACGATCTTTTGGTAGAAGCCTTGTGCCTTAGTGAACAGGCCCAATCCCTTACAGAACTTAAAAAGCACAAAGAAGCGTCCGCTACAATCCACAATGCCATGGCGATTATGCAAGACGAACTGGGCAGAAATAAAGAGGACAACTTTTTGCGTGAACAGCTTGCCAACATCTATACGGTTTATGCCCGCACGTTAGCTGCAGCAAAAGAACCAGAGCAAGCTATTATTTACTACAACAAAGCATTGCAACTTTTCAGGCAAACGGGTTTCCGGTATGGCAGTTTTAGCACGTTGAATAACATTGGTTATACGTTAACAGAAATGCTGCAAGACAACCATAAAGCAAAAATGGCTTACAACCAGGCACTGGGTTATGCGGTTAGTAGTGAAGACACCGTTATGTACCTGAACAACATCGCTGTGATTTTGTACAATGAAAAGAAATTCCAACCTGCATTGCAGTATCTGCAAAAGGCATTG
Organism: Flavisolibacter longurius; assembly: GCA_013327885.1. Classification (GTDB taxonomy): domain Bacteria; phylum Bacteroidota; class Bacteroidia; order Chitinophagales; family Chitinophagaceae; genus Flavisolibacter. The sequence goes on from JABUMY010000025.1 coordinate 34,051, forward strand.
CAACGCATGCCGGTAAAATTCAGCAATTCAGACCCCGTTTCGAATCCAACGGAAACAGCAATGCTCACCTGTGCGAACAAAGTGATGCTTTTAACGCTTATCACTGGCAAAGCTGAGACATGGCTGGCGTATTACCATGCCTCCGATCAGCACAAGCACTTACAATTAGCATTAGAGGCCTATCGCCTGGCCGACAAAGTGGTGGACATGATGCGCTATGAACAGCATTTCAGTGAATCAAAACTTTTTTGGAGAAGCGAAACACACGCATTATATGAAAATGCTATCGAAGCCTGTCGGTTACTAGAAGATCCGTCAAGTGCTTTTTATTTTTTTGAGAAAAGCAAGGCCGTTTTATTGAGTGATCAATTAAACGAACAAAACCGGATGGTTAAGAACAGCCGTGATGTTTTGAACAAACAGGTACAACTTAGAACAGAGCTCACAAAATGGAAGCGAGAATTGGATACTGTTCAAGAGAAAAATTTAATGTACGATGCATTGGTGAACAAAATATTTCAGGGGGAGCAGGAGCTGAGCCAGTTGGACCAAAAACTGAAACAACAAAATCCTTATTATTTCCGCAACTATGTTGATTCATCCTTTATCCCCTTGGCATTTCTCCAAAAGAACATCTTGCAAGAAGAACAAAGCCTGGTTGAGATATTTGTCGGCGACAGTGCAGTCTACTCATTCTACGTAACAAAGTCACAGGCAAAACTTCATAAAATCAATAAGAGAGACTACGAATCGACAGTAACACGCTTCAACCAATATATCTCCAACGAAGCGTTGCTTAACCAGCAGTTTACTGAATTTGAGGAAACAGCTAGTCGCCTGTACAACCTTATTTTCGGAAATTTTGCTCTCTCTCCTGGGCGAATGATTGTTTCACCTGACGGACAATACTTTCCGTTTGAAGCGTTGGTGAAAAAAAGAATGCAAAATTCGTTGACCTACTTTTTACAGGACCACGCAGTAAGCTATGTCTATTCGGCCCGTTACCTGGCTAATAATCAGAATGTCATCACTGATAAAAGTAACGCCAGTTTCCTTGGCCTGGCACCGGTACGCTATACCTCTGGCTGGAACCTTTCCACGCTGGTAAAAAGTGATGAATCCATTCAACGCATCTCCAGATTATTTACAAAAGAATCCTCTCTTCTTTATGATAAAGCATCAAGACAAAATTTTTTAAACGGTCTGCACCATCACAAGGTTGTACAGCTATACACCCATGCCACAGACAGTGGCAGTACAGGAGAACCTGTTATTTACTTTGCAGATTCTTTACTTTACTTGTCTGATTTGATAGCAGGAGAAAAACCACTTACAGAACTGATTGTTCTTTCAGCCTGTCAAACGGGATCGGGACAAGCATATACGGGAGAAGGGGTATTCAGTTTTAGCCGGGGCTTTGCGGCTATCGGCATTCCGTCCTCGATAACCAATTTGTGGAAAGTTGATAATGAAGCAACTTACCGCCTCACAGAATTGTTTTATACCTACCTCGCTGAAGGTCACCCAACCGATATAGCTTTGCAAAAGGCAAAATCAGTCTATATCGCTTCCGTTGATCGAAAGCACCAGTCGCCTTATTATTGGGCCGCCATGATTCATATGGGGCTTGCCAATAAATTTGAAATGAAAAGACATACCAATTGGCTTCCGTGGGTTATTTGCGCAGGATTTGTATTTCTATGCTTTATCGGAATTCGCAGATCGAGAAGCCAACGAAAGGTCAATAGGAGCAGATAGCCTTTCATTTTTGAATTTCACTTGTAGGCAACAGTCTACTTCCCGAATTCCATTTATTTACTAAAAGCAGGTTACATTTGCTTCAGTTCTTAAAGTGGGCCAAACCGCGGCAAAGTGTAACAAGTTCACCCTGCTGTCACCCATCTATAAACTGCAAGCGTAATTAACTGATTACCAGAAACATAATACTGATAGTTCGAGTCCCAGCGGATCCACAGTAGTTGTTTCAAAATCAGTCAATCCCTTGCAAATCAGCAGTGTAAGAACGTTGTGGTGATGCTCTTGTGTTTCTTTGTCAAGAATCTGCTGAATTAGAGCAAACTTATAAGTCTGCGGCCCTTGCTTAATAAAGCAGCTTTCTGTCCTTCCAACGTTTGGATTGTTTTTGCTATAACCACGTTCAATTTCTAACCTTACTTGGTCAGGGGTGGTATCGGGCGAAAATTCATACTTTCTTTTTCCTGTGATCGCCATGGCGAATCTCTTTTAGTAAGAAACTTTATTGTATTCGAATCAAATTAAAAGTATTTAATAACTGAACTTACGCAGCGATTTTGTTGTTTTTTCGGGTATGCAGGTGTTTTTTGATGGCTTTTAACCCATACCTCACCTGCAGGATGGTCAGTTCTTTTTTCAGGGCAAAGTGGTTTTTAT
>JABUMY010000026.1 GCA_013327885.1 Flavisolibacter longurius
CATGTGCTTGGCGAAACAGCGGGTGAGGAATAAGTAGTCAACACTAGGAATTCTAATAAACAGAAGTATTTTCGTGGGGCTGGCGGATCACGGACTACCGTTGCTTCGCCAAGCACCGAACGTTAGCGGCAAGCTGGCATCGGCATCCATTAATCAATCGGACGGTCAGGGTCATCAGCTTTCAGCCCATCACTCCAAAAAATTGCCCATTGGTCATTGCTGTCCATTATGCCAATAAGTATATTTTGGTCACCAAATTGTACCAACACTTTTTCATGTTCAGGGGGCAATTTTTCGGCTACTGGAATCCATCCATCCGCTAACACTGCATTGGTGCTATTTGGGCTTGACGATGTTGTTTCAACTGTTTGCATATATTTTACTTTTAGTTATTAATTTGAACTTATGTGCCTTGATGCCCAAAACAGACACCAATGCTTTTACGTTGGCTGCAACTTGGTGCTGACATTTCCTAAACAGCAAGAGATGACCAAAACTGTCCTGACACTCACTTTTTTGCTGCTTTTACATGGTATCATATGGGGACAGGCAACCCCAGGTCTGGAAATTCCGTCAGGCTTGACCATCTTATTACGCTGATGGCTGAGCAACAAAACCATTGATAATGAACCATTTTACTGATCAAAGTTTAACGGAATAGGGTGATCACAGTCTGCGTAAATTCCACTTAGTAACAAAAACTCAGAATTTTATTTTGCGGAGTTTGAAGGAAAAGTAATTGGATACTTAAAATTGAATTTTGGATCGTCTCAGACAGAACTAAAAGATGAGGATGCTCTTGAAATTGAACGGATCTATGTGCTAAAAGAATTTCATGGTAAAAAAATAGGACAGTTGTTGTATTAAAAAGCAATCGAGATTGCAAAGCAAAAGGCTGTTGACTATGTTTGGTTAGGCGTCTGGGAAGAAAACCCGCGAGCCATAAACTTTTATAAGAAGAATGGATTTATGGAATTCGACAAGCACGTTTTCAAATTAGGTAATGACGAGCAGACCGATATAATGATGAAGCTTCATCTAAGAGGAGAATTAAAATGAAATTAAGTCTCTACCAAATTGACGCTTTTACCAACAAAATGTTTGGTGGAAACCCTGCCTGCGTCGTGCCGCTTGATGCATGGCTGACCGACGAACTCCTATTGAGAATTGCAAAAGAAAATGCCGTAGCTGAAACAGCTTTTTTTATAGATAGTGGCGACAAAATTATGTTGCGTTGGTTTACCCTTGAAATTGAAATGGATTTATGCGGGCACGCGACTCTTGCAACAGCACATTGCTTAAAGACAATTCTGAACAACGAAAGTGAGAAGTTTAGTTTTGAAACAGTAAGCGGAGACCTAACCGTTTTTGTGAGCGATGATCTATATACACTGGACTTTCCTTCGAGAATACCTACAGTTGACGTTTTACCAGAAATAATTGAGCATTCGCTGAGTATCAAGCCAAAAGAAGTTTTAAGATCAAGAGATTATGTTTTGGTTTATGATAATGAAACAGAAATAAGAAACCTAAAAATTGACAGGCAGTTGTTTGATCAAATAAATCTTGATCCGGGCGGAGTAATTGTAACAGCAAAGGGCGATAACAGTGATTTTGTTTCTAGATTTTTTACGCCACAAGCATCAATCTTAGAAGACCCAGTAACAGGTTCTGCACACTGCTCTTTAATTCCTTATTGGGCGAACCGACTTGGTAAAAATGAACTTTTTGCTATTCAGGTTTCTGGACGCAGAGGAGAATTATTTTGTGAATACAAAGGTGATAGAGTCTCAATTAGTGGAAATGCAAAGACTTATTCAATTGGCAACATGTGGACAGAATAAATTACATACACAATGATTTACCCGGTCAGGTGGAGAATACCGGAGTCGAACCAGAGATTTTCTCTGCTCTTAAAGCGTTAACAAAATTAAAATTCTAAGCACCTCCAAATAAGAACTTACTTCTTTGCTCCACTTGTGTTAAATGCCGAGAGTCTTCCTGCCAACTCTTTCTTTGTTTCCCGGTCGAAGCTATCGAGGTAACTTTCTGTTGTTTTGATATCGGTATGTCCCAGCGCTTCTTGAATGATTTCAGTGCTGGCGCCCGAGCGCTTCAGTACCGTGGAGAAGGTATGCCGGGCCACATAGGTAGTGGCTTTTTTGTCGATGCCCAGGTTCAGTAGGATTTCTTTCATCCAGTAGTTGATCAGGCTTACAAAGTTTTGGATGCGGTCGTACACCCTCAGATCAGACAAGCCTTTTTGCAGGATGGGAAAGATGTAGTTATCCGGCGCCTGGTCGCCATTTCCCCACCTGTTAATCACCGCTTTCATGTCATCATTCACATAAATGGTGATCAGTTTGGGATCACTGCGCTGCGCACCTTCTGTTTTGGCCCGCTGAAAGTTTATGTAATCGCCAGAGATGTTCCGCCACTTTAGAAAAGCAATGTCTTTAGGATTCATGCCATTACCAAAGTAGCTAAAGAGCCAAAAGTCCTTGGCCATCTACTCGGAGCTGTTCTCACGTGCACACCGGTAATGGTAGATCTTTTCAACGTCTTGCAAATCCAAGGCTTTTTTCACTTTCTTGGAAGCAGGGATCTGGTACTTCCGCCGGCCAAAAGGATAGGCGGTTTCCCGACTGAGTAGTCCTTTGTCTATGACCTCGTTGAACACAGCTCTGAGCGGACGCAGGTAAATGCCAATGGTGGTCTTGGAAAGTCCACTGGCAAGAGCAAACTTTTCATAGGCTTGCAGAAAGACCGGTGTCATCTCTAGTTAACGGCATTGCCAGGCAATTTTTACAGCAAGGAAATAAACCTGATACCCAACAGAAAAATTGAACATTTTGTTGCCGCAAATCAGCATCCGTAGCGGATTTGTAAGTGCAGGTAAATTCTGAAACCTGTTTACGCTGCATTGCTGGTTGGAAGATCACTGGACTCATCTCCTGTCAACCGTTAGGCGGAGATGAGCACAAACTGATACCGGGTAAGATCCGGCTTCTTGCTGTCTTGAAAATTGGCTGGATCGACAGGAATGCCTGCGTAACAAGAAACGGGATTTAAATTTCTTGCTTATCGCCCTTCTTTTACAACTGTATTCGTATCGCTACTAACGATCGGTTCGAAAGGGGGCCAACGGAAGACCTTCTGTGTTATAAACCTCTCCGGCCAGCCAATCTTTATACCCATAACGGACGGCCACAGGTTTTGTGACCTTTTCACTCGTCAGCCGGATGCCCTCTCCGACAATCCGTGCCTGCGCCGGGTAAAATACCTTGTCCTCGCCGGCCATTTCAAAATTGACGATTGGTTTTCCATATGCCGTTAAACCATTGGCGGCATTTTCGAATCGAAGCGTTGCCGTGTTGCCCGTAATATTCATGGAAGAAAATAATGGACTTGCGTGGGGTAATCCTTTGCGGTGGTAGGTTTTGGCCAGCGCCCAACAGGCCAGCCGCTTGCTGATGGTTGATTTATCGGGAGGATGTATGCCGCCTTCTTCACCCACATCCAGGCTAACCACCATACCTGCATTGGGAATGTGTTGGAGTGCCCGCTGTTGCGCCTCCCGAAACGGTGCTGCCGGGCCCATAGTATCCTTGTAACGGAAGGGTGCAATCTGCACATAATAAAACGGGAACTCACCCACCTGCCAGCGTTCCCGCCAATCTTTCACCATTGATGCCAGAAGCTGGTCATAGATTCCGGGATTACCACGGTTTTGTTCGCCCTGGTACCACAGCATGCCTTTGATGCCATAACCCACCAGCGGATTGACCATAGCATTGAAAAGGGCCGAGGGAGCATGTTTTCCCTTCCCCACCGTGTCGGCGGGGATAGTGACTTCAGGGAACGGCTGCAAACTTTTTTCACTCATCCACGCCTCTACCATGGTACCGCCCCAATACGTACCGATAACGCCAACCGGCACTCCTAACTGCTGCTGCAGAATGCTGGCAAATTGATAACCCACTGCACTGAACTTTCTCACCGATTCGGCCGTACAGTGCTGCCAGCCGGTATTCGCAACGCTGTCGCGTGGGGTCATGGAGGCGGCCCGCTCAAAACGGATCATGCGGATCTTCGGGTTGTCGGCCGCCAGCAAGATATCGCTGGCATGTAGGATGGGCTGGTTCCGGAAACCTTCTACCGGCATTTCCATATTGGATTGGCCGGAACAAAGCCAGACTTCACCAATCAAAATATCCGTCAGCTTCACCGGCGTGCCATCACTGATAACAATGAAATAGGGTCCTCCGGCCGCGGGTGTTTCCACTTTTAGTTTCCATTCGCCGGAAGCATTGGATTTGGTTGTATACACTTTTTTATTCCACGAAGTGGTGACGGTAATCGCCGCTGACTTGTTAGCCCACCCCCATAAACTCACACGGGACTGTTGCTGCAAAACCATGCCGTCAGCAATGAGCGGCGGCAGTTGGATCTTTGCATTGGCCTTTTGTGCGCCGACAAAGGCAAGGAAAAGAAGGAAAAACGTCAATCGTTTCATGTGGCTAATCGTATAAGTGAAAAACAGGATCGCGGGAACTTTTTCTTTCGGCAACCGATCCATCCGCCTCTACACATTCAGGGATTCGCTTTGTGGCAGATAACTGGTTTCCTGTTCCCTATCGTCATAATCTTTTTGCTTTGGCCGGAGAAATGCCAGCTGAATGATCAGCGCCAGGAGAACAATCCCTGCCAGCATAGCGAAGTCTCTTCCGAGGTTCCCCGCATCTGTGGATTTGCCCAGCCAATCGGTAATAAAGGCACCTGAAAATACTCCGCCCATGTTCATCAGGCCGTAAGCTGTTGCCCGGTATCTGGATGAGACAAACTGACAAAGAATCGGCATGTTGTTAGCATCAAAAAGACCGAAGCCAAAACCAAAACAAAAAGCAGCACCAATGACATGATAAAGTGAACTGCCAAAGCCCACCAGCAACAGGGAAGGAATCGTCAGTCCCAAACCAATGGCACTGGTATAAATACGGCCCCGCACATTCTTTTGTACCCAGCGGTCTGACAGAATGCCACCGACAATAACCCCCAAAAATGAAGAAGCAGCGATAGTGATAGTGGACAGCGGACCGGCTTCTGCCATGTCGATGCCCAGCTTATTGGAAAAAAGTGTGGGCAGCCAATTCTTGATACCCCAACCCGGTAAGCTGGGAATCGAGAAATAAAAAAAGATGATCCAAAAAGAAACGTTTGAAAATAAGAAGGCAAGCCCCTTTGTTAGAGAGGGCCTTTGAAAAGAGAGCGAAGATGGTTTCTCTTTTTCGCCTCGGTCTTTTTTCTCCTTTAGGAAAAACACCAACAAAAAAGAATAAATAATTCCAATCAATCCAAAGGTTGTAAAGGCTTGCTGCCAGGAAAACCGGTCAGCAATGGTAGCCCCAAAACCACCGAGCGCCTGCCCCATGTAAAGACCTGTCATATGGATGCCTATCGCCAATGACCGAGTGCGGGACGAATGAAAATCGGCGATCAGGGAAAGTCCTGCCGGGATATAAAGCGCTTCGCTTACACCCATGATTCCCCGCAGCCAATACAACTGCTGAAAGGTGGTGGCATAGCCCATGGCAAAGGTGACGCCTGACCAGACAAAAAGACTACCAATAATCAGTCTTTTACGATTTACCCGGTCCGCGATCATGCCGGCTACAGGACTCATAAAACCATATATCCATAGGAAGATGGCCATCAGCCGGCCAAAATTGGCGGCCGATTCCAGTTCTGCAATGTCCGCCTGCATGGAAGGCTTCATCGTGGAAAGCATTTGCCGGTCCATGTAATTAAGCAACGCCACAAACCATAAAAGCCCGACGAGGATCCAGGGATACAATCGATCTGTTTTTTTCAAACCAGGTTGGATTTAAAGGTTAACTGATTCCGTTGCCAAGCACAATCTTAATCTGTCAGGGGTTTTGCCGTCAACACCCGAGGCGTCCGGGTTCCAGGCCGCACCTCACCGCCGGGTAGTACAATCCTGGCCTTCCATACCGCCAGCGGCGTGGTGACAGGTGCCCAGATGCTATTGTTGGGTGTATCTGCTGCGTCTACTTTTATTTGTGTCATTAGTTTGCCGGTGATAGACCACTTGTCTTCTTTCACGTTGTACCGCAGTATCTCGTTACTAAAACCGGGGTGATTTTCTTTTAGCGATGCAGCAGCGGCGGCGTCCTTTCCGGAGTCGCCGCCAAAAATGAAAAATTCATTGTTGTCAGAGTGGAATGCAGGTGAAGGTGCTGCTACAACCGGGAATGGAAGTTCTTTCAACTGTGTCCATCCTTTTGCTTCTGAAAACGAATACGCATCCCTGAGATAGGTACGGTTGCCATTCTTCAGTTCCGTGCCGCTGAACAGAAAAAAGCAGTTGCCCGATGCACCGGCAACAGCCAACATCCGTGATGGTCCCGGCCAAGGTGGCAACTCTTTCCAGTTGCTGTTTTTTTCATCCAGATCAAGGCATAGAAATTTTTTCTCTGAAGAGGAAGAAGATGGCGAAGCCAACCCGCCAGCCACAAACACTTTTTTGCCAACCAGTGCTCCCGAGGCATTGGCAAGCGCAAACGGCAGCGAAGGCATCTTGATCTGTTCTACCTTCCGGTCACGAAACCGCACCAAAAAAACATCCGCTACATGACCGGCTTCATTGCTTCCACCAATCATTAGCAACCCTTTGTTGGTGGAAACAGAAACACCGTATCCGAGGTTAAAAGGTAGCGTACCGGCCAGCGTCCATTCCGCTTCCGGCTTTTCCATGACAAATATTTTGTTGTACCAGGTTTTGGTGCCACCATTCCAGGGCGTACCGCCATTGGGAAAATTGCTGCCCCCTGCCACGATCAGCACATCATCAGTCACACCAGCAAACGAGCCGGCAAACCCGGTTGTATCCGGTAGTGACGGCAAGGTATCCCAAACGAAAACTTCCTTCTTTTCCTCACGTAACTGTGCCTGTACATTTCCGATACTCATAAACAATACAAGATTTAAAACCAGGAGTTGTTTTCTACTCATTGCTTTCCGGCTGCGTAGCGATTATAAATTCAAAAGTGCAAGAATCTCGGCTTCGGCAAGGGCTTTGTTGTAAATCAGCAGATCATCCATTTGACCATTAAAGAAATTAGAGTTGGCAGTGGCACCTTCCTGCATACCAATTTTAAAATTCTGGGCATTGGAAACAACTTTTAAGTTGGCAGCGTTGAAGTTACCAACCTTTACGCCATCAATATACACGGCCGTATTGGTTCCGCTGCGTACGGATGCCACTTGGTGCCATTGTCCATCCGAGAGTTTCGCAACAGCGCCCATGGAAAGGATGGCCGAGCCGGTTGCATCCTCAATGGCAAAGCGCAGGAACTGGGTAGTGGCGTTGTCACCCATCCGCAGCCAGGTCTGGTTGTCACCGGAACCGTTTTTACCTGACTCCTGCCAGAGCATCATCCGGTTAGTGGCAGCGGTCTTTACCCAAAGTACCACACTGTAATCGTTAGCGCCAAAATTGGTTGCGCTGTGATCACTTACAACCACACCAGACCCCCCGCTGAATGTGCCAGCAGTTCCCTGTTTCGCTTTCCTATCTGCGTCACCAAAGCCTACACCGGCACCTACGGAAGCCGTCTGTAGGCTATTGGGTCCAACATCCCGCACATTACCGTTGAAAGGCAGGAAAGCACCCAGTCGGTCTGACGGCACTACCAGAACAAAATCATCCATTGCCTTTGTATGTGACCGATTGCTGTTGGACGCGGTTAGGCTGACTTTATAACGGCCGGGGGTTGTAAAATTGAAAACAGGATTTTGTGCCTGCGATGTCAGGGTAATGGGTCCCTCAACCTTCCAGTTCCATCCGGTAACGGTGCCAAGTGATGCATCGTTAAAGGTTATGCTGCCACCGGCATAGGTTGCCGTCTCAGTACTTGAAAAATCAGCATTCACCGCGTTAATATCAATCACCCGGATAAAGTTGTTTTTTGTTTTTGTATCTGAGTAGGATGGATTAGTAGCGGTCAGTGAAACATGATAAAAGCCTGTATCTGTAAACACCAGCGAAGGATGTTGATCGGTAGACGTGAGGGTAGTGCCCCCGCTTACCGGTTCAAGCTTCCATTGCCAGCTTTTGGGTCCACCAGTACTGGAATCTTTAAAAACAATCGGTTGGCCGGTATACACCACAGTTTCAGCAGTAATGAAATCTGCTTTTACCTGGTTATAATCTACCCGAATATAGTCTGTTTTGGTTTCCAGCACCGTATTGCTGCTGTTACTCAGTTCCACTGTAACGGCATATACGCCAGGCGTGGTGTATTTTACCGTTGGACTGGAAAGGTTGGAAGTGGCCGGTGTGCCGCCCTCAAAGGTCCATTTCCATTTGCTGACATACCCGTTTGAAAGGTCTTTAAACCGGATGCTGTCGCCGGCACTAATCTCCTGCCGGTCTGATTCAAAGATGACCTCAATGGCAGTGTCGGTATCATCTTTTTCCTCTTTTTTACAAGCCTGGAAGACTACTGCACCCAGCAGCAGCCATAGGAACACCCGTTTACTTTTCATACAGCCAAATGTTTATAAATGTTAGTAGGTTTTTTGTTTTGTAGTTGCAGCCTTTATTTGGGTATGCCATTAGTGGGAACAACCGTTTCGTATGCTGGCAGGGTTGCTGCGGTTTCTAAAAAACCTTTTTCCTCCAGCATTTGTTTTACATCACAAATCTGCGCATCACTCAGTGTTTGCAGCGGAAGCCGGCAGGGCCCCAGATCGGTTCCCAACAATTTCATAATAGCTTTTTGCGTGGGTATGGGTGAATATTTACCCAGGCATTGAATCATTTTCACAGCCTTGTATTGTGCTTCCCTGGCCGCTTCTATTCTGCCTTTCCGAAAATGCGATACAACGTCCAGGTAAAGTGGTGTTGCAAACGTATAAGTGCTGCCGATGGCACCTTTTGCGCCTACCGATAAGGCTGGCAACAACAGTTCATCGTACCCAAAGAGGATATCAAACTTTCCATTCTTGTAATTGAGACAAGCCTGGTATTCGTGCAGGGTGGCAGCCGTGTATTTGATACCGGCCAGGGTTGGAATGTTTTGTTCCGCCAGCGTTAAAAAATCAAGTGCATCCACCGCAACGCCGGTAAGGGCCGGAATGTGGTAATAATAAAAGGGCAACTCAGGGGCTGCTGACGCAATTTCCGCCATGCAGGCCACCATGGTTTCCGCTGATGTCGGCTTGAAATAAAAGGCAGAGACCGAAGAGATGGCGTCGGCACCAATCTTTTGTGCATGGGCCGCCAGCTTCCGGGCCTCCGCTATCGAGGGGTGCCCCACATGCACCAATAACAAGATCCGTTTGTTGATAGCACGGACATACGCCTCTGCAATCTGCATGCGCTCTTCAATGGTCAGGTTAGGCCCCTCGCCATTGGTACCGCAAATAAAAATACCTTTTACACCATCGCTGATCAACTTCTCTACCAGGTCGGGTATCAACGACGTATCAACAGAACCGTCTTTATGAAATGTACTGAATGTAGCTGCTACTAATCCCTCTATTCGCATCATCGTAACCGGTTTAATGTGATTTTATTTGGTTAGCCAGTCCCGGTTGAATTTCTTCAGCACCAGGCTGTAATTGAATTTTTCGCCCACTGTATTGGTTTCGTAAAGACAATAGACGGTGCCGTCTTTACCCACTGCCATGTCGCTGTAACCGGAAGGCCCTGGGTTCAGCACTTTTTGTACCGGCCAGGTATACCCGCCATCATAGGAAAGTTTTGCCGTGAGGTTTTGCCGCGGGTGTTTGTCAATGTTGCGGCTATCGGGATTGACAAACACAATCGCGGGTTGTTCGTTACTCTTTTGCGGCGGCAGTGTCACTATACTGGCCATACAGGTAGGGTCAAACAATTCTTCCTCGAACCGAACCTGGCTCCAGTTTTGGATACCATCCGGGCTTGTGCTAAACGCACGACGTTTGACCTTGCCCGGGTTGCGGATCGACATCAGCACCGTTCCATCGGGCAATTGCACGGGTTGGCTTTCATTTGGATTGCTGATCAACGCCGTACTGTCGGAAATTATGGCGCCCCGCTTCCAGGTGGCCCCCCGGTCATCACTGTAAACAGTGGCAACGCTGGAAGGACCATGACTGCGCCGCGGCTGTAGTTTGGCCGAATTCGCCAACCAGACAGCCGCCAGCAAACGGCCGTTTGTTAACTGGATACCGTGACCGGGTCCCGGTGCCAGCACATTCCATTGGTAATCGGTTTTGAACTGCTCAAACGTGGGTGTGATGTCCCTGGACTGTTTCCAGGACTTTCCGTCATCATCAGAATACGTGTAAAAAGCTTCTGCATAATCCTTCTGGTATAGCAGGTGGATATTTCCTTTTTCGTCTACGATGGGCGTGGGATTGCCTACCGGTGCCCCTTTCTTTGAATCAATGATGCGAATCGGTTCCCAGGTTCTGCCGCCGTCGGTACTGCGCCGTGCCAGCAGGTCCATATCGGCCCAGTCACTGGCTGTTCCAATCCGGCCTTCGCAAAAAGCAAGCAGGGTTCCTTTGGGTGTGATAACCAATGCCGGGATCCTGGTGGATTTATAGACCGAATCCGGTTCAAATACAACAATGTGCTCATCCACCTGCACAACACTGGCCTGACGTGTACTGCCGCAGGCGAGTAGTCCGATCAAGCCGCTGACCAAAAGATAAATGACGGCTGCTTTTTGATACTTGTAAACTGTCACCATGAGAAAACCGGGTTCGTATTAATTAAGTTCTGAAATGGGTACGATTTTAAAGGCGATGCCATCGGTATACGCAGCCACGCCGCCTTCAAACAAAATGGCTACTTCGGTTGGCGAAACCATCAGCAGATCTGAATAAGCCGACGGGCCGCTGAAGACAACTTTCTTTTTGGACCAGTCCACGCCATCATTTGTACTCATCTTGATGGTCATGTTGCGGCGCGACGTGCTGGCTGGATTGGAAAAGAAAACCCCAAAGCCGTTGCCAACCGGAGCCGAGGTAAGACTGCCCTGGCAGACAGGGTCAACTAATTCCGGTGCTTGTACCAGTGGTGAAAAACTCAGGCCGCCATCGTTGCTGATACTATACACCCGCTGGTTGTTGTTGGCCCCTACCCGCATGTTCAGCATCAGCTTTCCATCGGATAGTTCGGTGATTGTACTTTCATTTGGATTGAGGCCCGAGTTCAGCGGTGGAATGCCACCAATTTTCCAGGTGGTGCCGGCATCATCCGAATAAATTACATGCGAATTGCCTCTTCGGTTGGCACCGACTTCAATATAGTCGCAGGGAATCAATAATCTCCCTTTGTTGGGCCCTTTGGTCAGTTGTATACCATGACAGGGACCGGTGGCATACCAACCCCAGTTGGCTTGCTTAACGGATGATGTTATCTCTGCAGGCGTTTGCCAGGTTAATCCCTCATCGGTTGAAGAGGTAATAAAAACCCGGCGGGTATTGATGCTGTTGCCGGCATTGATCTCGCTAATATGGTCATCTCCATGATTCCAGGTCATGAGCAACAAAATCTTGCCTGTTTCCTGGTCTACCACGGGTGCGGGGTTGCCGCAGGTATTGCCCCCATCGTTCCAGATAACCGTAAGGCCACTCCAGGTTTTACCGCCATCGGTTGACCGCTTCATCACCAGGTCGATGTCACCTTCATCGCTGCAGTTATTTTTCCGTCCTTCGGCGAAAGCCAGCAAAGCCCCGGACTTTGTTTTGATCAGCGCTGGAATGCGGTAACAGTTGTAGCCTTCTGTACCTTTTTTGAAGAGGTAGTTCAGTATCGATGAAGGCGGTTCTACCCGTGGATAGATAAGCTCTTTTTCTTTTTCACTGCATGCAGCAATCGTCAGCAGCAAACCAAAAACGATGGTACAGACGACAAGCCTTGAAAATTGTATCATGGTTCGGAAGTATTGTTTAATAGCCGGTTGTTTGTTCAATGTTTGAATTGTTCGCCAGTACGGTCGCATTCAATGGCCAGAATAGCGGCGTGTTTTTTCCGGCGAGGTTGGGAACGTAAGTATATACATTGATGGTGCCGCCTTTGTGAAAACGCACCAGGTCAAACCAGCGTTTGTTTTCAAAGAAAAGTTCCCGTCCCCGCTCGTTCAGAATTTCGCGTTCAACAGCCGCCTGCGACATGGCACCGGTGTATTCGCCAATGTCTGCACGCTGCCGAACGGTATTCAGATCTGTAACGGCGTTGTTGACATCGCCCAGGCCTGCATAGGCTTCAGACCGCAGTAACAGGATGTCAGCAAGCCGGTAGATGATGAGATCATTGTCCGCAATGCGGTCATCACTATACTTATTACCCGGATATTTAGTGATCCAGGATATCTTGGGACCTGTTGCCTGCATTTCTACGACCCACGTATACGGAATGCGCTTGTCGGCCGCATTGGTGAAAAGCGATTTGGAAAGAGGACTGATCTGGTAAGCACCTTGTCCATTCCCTGATGACATGGCATAAGGTATCTGGTCAAGATTGGTTGCACCTTGCACCAGGGACAAAAACGGCAGGGCATTGCGTGAATAATTGCCGCTGGGCGTTTCGTCGCGTTGGAAATAAGCAGCCAGTATCACTTCGTTGTTGGCAGCCGCCCGCAGGCCGGTGACGTTTTTAAAATCGGTATTCAGTGCAAGACCGGTTTGCAGCACTTCGTTTGCCGCCGTGATGGCTTTTTCAAAATCGGCTTGCCCGCCTCCTAAAACTTTGGCACTCCATAAACTGGCATCAGCTTTTAACGCTTGCGCAGCCCCGTAGGAAAAACGGTATTTGGAAGGATAAGTTGTTTTTGAAAAATTGCTTACCGACGAAAACTCCGTAATGGCAGCATCCAGGTCGGCTTGGATCTGTTGCATGACCTCTGTATCCTTGGCCCTGGATAACAGAGGTACATTCTCATTAACCACTGCTTCCAGCATAAGGGGCGCATCGCCAATGATACGTAACAAATCGAAATAGAAATAAGCACGAAGCGCATAGGTTTCCCCCAGGATTTTTTTCTTCAGATCCGGATTGCCACTAAAGGGAAAATCCTGGATCTTCAACAACAGGAGGTTGCAATGACCAATGGCGCGGTACCATTCGGCGTAATTGATGGAACCGGACGTTGGCGATAAGGTGTGCGACCAGGCTACGGTAAAGCGGGAATTGGAACCGGAGATCAGTTCTTCACTGCGCTCTGTACCATAGGTATTGTTGTTAGCAAGACTGCGTAAGATGGTATAAATCCCGGCGAGATTGGGTTCGAAATCACCTTCATTGCGAAAGAACACTTCTTCGGTTATGCTTGACTGTGGGTTTACTTCAAGAATTTTTTTACAGCCGATGTTACCCAGTACAATCAGTAATGTGATAGAAACGAAGGCAAAAAGCTTTTTCATACAGCTTGTTTGTTTAGGACTAATGTTTGCAGAATTAGGCGTTAAAAACGAATTTTAGCACCCAGAGAATACTGACGCGGACGGGGATAACCACCCGGGTCAAATCCGGAATAGATCTCAGGGTTCAATCCGGTATATTTGGTCAGGTAGGCCACATTGTACACACTGGCGAAAAGGTTGATACCGCTGAGGCGTATTTTTTTAGCCAGGTGAACCGGCAGGTCATACGCCAGGGTGATCTCCCGTAGAGCGACAAAATCGCCTTTCTCGAACATCACCGATACATCCGAATTGTAACTGCTGTTGTTGCCCAGTGGCGCATTTCGCAGGTAGTTGCGTTGGCCGAAATCATAGTCGGCGAAGGAAAAACGGGCATACTTTTTCCCTTCGTCGCCCTGGTTTTTCCAGATGTTGTTACCCAAGGCTTCCGAAGGCGCACCTTCATTAAACGCACGGCCTTGTCCAAGGGAACGGGCCAAAGCGCCATTGCTGATCAAGTGACCAAAGGCATAGTCCGCGTTTACCCGCAGGGAAAATCCTCTGTAAGAAAATGTATTTTGCCAACCACCGATCTTATCCGGATTACGGTAACCCATGAACACCTGGTCTTTGGTATCAATCACACCATCACTGTTGACATCATCGAAGATAAAATCGCCACCATGCTTGCCCACCAAGATGCCTTGCGGCGATGCCAGGTTGTCTTTGATCCGGGAATTCCATTCGGCTGCTTCTTCATCGGTGGCAAACACGCCCAATACCCGGTAGGCATAGATAGCATAAGGCCTTTCGCCTTCTGCTAGGCCACCGGCTTCCACTTCACTTTTATTGGAAGCATCCCATATGATGTTTCCACCCTGGCGGTTTTTCTCACGACCGTTGTCAGGAAGCTCCGTGATGAGGGTGCGGTTGAAAGCAAAGGAGAAGTTCATGTCCCAGTTGAAGGAGGAAGACTTGATAATGGATGCACCCAACTCAATCTCCACGCCCCTGTTGCGCAGGGCACCGTTGTTATACCGGATCGACGTGAATGGCGATTCAGACGGAAGCGGCTTGGCCGTAAGCCGATTCTTTGTCAGCTTGTTATAATAGACAGCGGTTAATCGTACCCGGTTTTTAAACAGGCCGGCATCAATCCCGAGGTCCGTAGTTTCCGTGGATTCCCAGCGCAGGTTCGGATTGGAGAGGCTGGCCCTCAAGATTCCCGGATACAGCGCATACGTAGACGAGGTATAACTACCATAGGTATCCGTGATACTCAAGTCACTCAATCCGGCACTACCCCAGCTGCCCCTGATCTTTAGCGCACTAATCACCCTGCTCTTCCAGAAATCCTCCCTATCAACGTTCCAGCCAGCTGAAACCGAAGGAAAGAAGGAATACTTATTTTCGGGGGCGAAGTTGGAAAAACCATCATAGCGCAGCGTTCCGCCAATCAGGTATTTCAGTTTGTAGTCATAGCTGAACTGTCCGAAAGCGCTGGCCGACCTGGATTCACCTAGATTGGTGGCGAAATCCATCACATTGCTTACCACGTTACCATTAATCACGGTGGTGGTAGGTTCGTCAATGGTATAGATGTAATCATTGGAAGCCCGCTGCGAACCCATGTCCTTTATGTGGCTTGTATTCCGCGTGTAATTGGTACCGGCAAGCACCATAAAACGATGATCGTAAGCCAGTGTGAAATCGTATTGCAGCACCTGGTCCAGCATCAGCTGACGGGAATTGTTGGTGTAATCGTCCTTCCATCGTTGCTGCGGAGGCTGGATCTCGTCAACAGGCGTTGCCCTGCGCATAAACAGCTCCGTGTAATCATTCAGCATATACGAGAAGGCCGGTTTATAATGCAATCCTTTTGCAATGGTCAAATCGGCACCCACACGGGTCACAAACCGCTCGGTTTTGGTGCGCATATCGTCATACTTCAGGGTATGAAAGCGATTGCGGACGGTATACAACTCTCCCAGTGCCGGGTCGCCATTGTCTTTGAAAAGCCGAATCAGTGGCGTAATGCGGATGCCTCTTACCAGGTCATTTTGGTAATTGTCAACATAGTTGGGTTGTACATTCTGGTAATTGATCATAAAATCAAGCTTCAGGTTATTGGATGCCCGGAAGCCAAAATTGCCAAGTGCATTGTACCGTTTGTACTTGGTACCCACCAGGATACCTTTCTGGTTGGTATATCCCATGGAGAAATTGTAGTCTGCTTTGTCTGTGCCACCACTCAGCGTAAGATTATCATTCTGGCTGACACCTGTTTCCCATAGAAGGTCTTGGTACCGGTTATCAGCGTATAACAGTTTAGTTCCCGGGTTAATCGGGTCATCCATCACCCGCCAGCCTCTTGACAGGAGGTTGTCGACATACGACTGCCCTTCTACCTGGAGGAGATTATCGTACAAGGCGGTAAGATAGGTGTGCCGGCCAAATTCACCAGGCCGGGTAAACAGTTTTGTACCGGCCGAAAAACCACCATTGTAAAGGAGATTATTCTTATCGATGGCGTCGGCGGTATTAGCGACGGTGATCCTGGCGAGGCGCAGGTATTGTTCGGCTGTTAAGTAATCATACTCCCTGGCTTGTGTTTCCCAGGTTGTACGGTGACTCAGGTTCACTGACATTTTGGTGTTGAGCCGACCGGTTTTTGTTTTGATCACAATTACACCATTGGCACCCCTGGCCCCGTAGATAGCAGTAGATGCTGCATCTTTCATGACCTGGAGCGACTCAATGTCTTCCGGATTGATGTCGTTGATAGCCCGGAAAACACCATCAATCACCACAAGTGGATTGCTTCCATCCGAAGAACCAACGGCCGCACCGTTGTTGGTTCCCAGCCCGGATCCATACACGTTGGGTTTTGTACCGCCCCGAATGATAATATTAACGGCACCAATACCGGGTTGCCCCTGCGATATCGGCAACGACACGCCAGCAATTTTTCCCTGCATGGCCTGTACCGGGTTGGGATTGGGATTATTGCGGAGTTCATCAGGATTTAATTTGGAGATCGAAGCCGTGTTCCGTTTTGTACTCTGCTGAGTATATCCAATAATTACAACGTCATTTAGTGCCTGGGATGATTCGGAGAGCACAACATCACCAACGGTGGCGCCAGAAAACGAAAGCTCTTTGGTTTGGAAGCCCACACGGGAAAAAACCAGTACTCCGGTGTTTTCGGTGATGGTTAGTGAATAACGTCCCTGGGCATTGGTAGCAGTGCCTTCCCGGCTACCCTGCAGTGATACACTGACCCCTTGTATTGGGGAACCAGAAGCGGAGTCCCGCACCACACCGGAAAGTGTAAGGTTGGATTGGCTAAAAACTGAAAGAC
Source organism: Flavisolibacter longurius (assembly GCA_013327885.1). Taxonomy (GTDB): domain Bacteria; phylum Bacteroidota; class Bacteroidia; order Chitinophagales; family Chitinophagaceae; genus Flavisolibacter. Next base: position 16,781 of record JABUMY010000026.1, read on the forward strand.
AGGAAAAAAGCAGAAAAGACCATAAGCAGACTACATTTTTCATATAGCAATCTTTTTGTAGATTAGTAGTTATGTACTACATAACAAATGTAAAAGAAGTTTTTTGTTACCACCAAAATTTATTTTGCACCGATTACTTGCGGCTATTTTTTGATGCTGAAGCAGCAGGTTTCAACCGGTCGAAGTGTGGTTGCAAATGGGCCAGCATGCCTTCTTTGAAATCTTCCTTGGTGCCGTTTTTCAAAATATCGACCAGGTCAATGTGGGAGACTTTACCCCGAATGGGTTTCTTCTCGAGTGTAATGACGTATGCAAAGATGGGAAGCAGCATGGTTTGAAAACGCTTTAAGGTCTGGTTCTGCGTCATTTCGTAAAGTTTCCCGTGGAAAGCAATCTCGTTTTGCACCCGGAAATTGGTGTCCGTTTTTTCAGCCCTTGCAATTTTTTCCAGTGCCTCAATTTCCGCATCTGTCTTCCGTTTGTAAAGCAGATCGGCCAGACCCATTTCCAGTACCAGTCGGAGTTCAAAAATGTCTTGTAGGGTGGTTTCATCTATGATCAGGGGATCCAGAACTTTTTCAAAGGAACTGAGAATATCGGGATTTGACATAACCATGCCGCGCTTGCGTTTGGTCTCAACAATACCCAGCATCCGAAAGCGGCTGAGGGCTTCCCGCACAACATTGCGGCTCACACCCAATGCCGTTGCCAGTTCCATTTCGGAAGGCAAGGCATCGCCTGGCTTGAAAAACCGTTTTCTAAAATATTCGCGTAACCGGGCCTCTACCACTTCCGCCATGGTGGACGTGGTAATCGGCTGGATATAGTCTGAGAGATTACTTTGTGCCATTTATCTATTTGTCCAACAAAACAAACATTTTTGATCCAAACTTGCAAAAATTGCCAAAAACTGTGTTGGCCGTCTTCAAAATTTCAGGGCAAGTTATAGAGGACCTGATTTACCCCGCTTATATTCATCTACTAAACATCATTGGCTAAATCGAGCGATTAACACTTCGGTGTAACGAAGGTTCCCTTTTAAAGATTGCTTTTTAAAGCAACTTAGAGAGGTTACCTTCAAAGGCAACCTTCGTGAAGGTGACCGAACAGTTATCGAACACCTTGCTGGAAGAATTGATGCTGTTTTGCCAGCTTAAGAGCTGATAATGTATACTTTAGTTCTCTATCCTTTTCCCGTAATTGTGTTCGAAAATTGTCCGGTTAGCTATCCTGCTGCTCACCAAGCCTTCGTTCCTTCGAAGGTAGAAGCGCTTGATTCTACCTTTGTTAGAAGAAAGTTTTGACGGGAGCTTCCTTGACTTTAGCAGCTCTTTAATACGGAACCTGCTATTTAATGACGGTCACTGTTCCCTTTTCTCTCCTGACCTCACCACCTTCAAACTGATAGGTGCAGGTCCACACAAACACACTCGTTTCCAGCAGTGTGCCAGCTACTTTTCCATTCCAGCCTTTTCCCATCTCCGAGCTTTGGAAGACTACCTGTCCCCAGCGGTTGTAAATGGTGAAGGTGTAGTGTTTTACTTTTCCAAAGAGTAAACGCCGAAACACATCATTTTTGCTGTCGCCGTTAGGTGTGAAGGCTGCTGGTATATAAGCTCCTTTGAGGCAGTCTTTCAGTGCAACATCAATCGAATCTTTTCCTTTACAGCCATTGTTATCTTGCACCTGTAGCCAGTAACGTCCAGGCTTTTCAACCATAATGGAAGATGTGACTCCCCCGGTACTCCACTGATACGACTGGTAGCTTGAAAGCGCCTTTAGCTCCAGCTTTCCATAGGAACAGATGGCAGTATCGCCAGGAAGAAAGCCTTGCGGTATCGGATAGAAAGTTTTGATACTTGCTGTGTCAGTTCCCTTGCAGCCATTTTTATCGGTTACAGTTACGAAATACGTTCCTGTATCACTAACCGTCAGGGTACGTCCTGTACTGGAATTGTTCCATAAATAGGAAGCAAATACACCTGCATCCAACTGCTTGGAATCGTTCATACATAAAAAGTTAGTGTGATCGAGACGAACGATTGGTGCTGACAATAACGATGGCGTTACACTATTGCTAAGAGCAGTGGTTGTTGTCAGGCAGGTACCATCTGTTTCGATTGCACAACGAAAAACATCACCGGCCTTTATGTTATCTGATACATAGGTATTCGTATTGATTCCAACCGCCACGCCATTTTTTTCCCATTGGTAAAAAATGTTCTTTCCTGAATTGACCGTCGATGCACGAAATGAAACAGAAGTTCCTGGACATAGCGTATCTTTTTGTGCAGCAATGATAACGGAAGGCGTGACTTGCGGTTTTATGCTCATTAAAACATCATCGCTTGAAGCGGTTGGTGTCAATGGACAACTGTAATCCGACCTTATCAGACACGAAATCCTGTCTCCATTGCTCAGTGTTGTACTAGAAAAAGCTGAAGAATTTCCACCAGTACTTGTGCCGTTAACTGTCCATTGATAGGAAGGACTGTTCCCGCCATTTTGTACCAAAGCAGAAAAGGTAACAGAAGCACCTGCACAAATATTATTGGCTGAAGGTGAGATCGTAATTGAAGGAGACAGTACTGGTTTTACGCCTATTTCTATCACATTAGCTGTGGCCGTGGGCGAAGCAAGACAAGCATCGTTGGACGTTAACACACATGAGACTAGGTCACCATCATTGAGTAGCCCATCAGCGTATGTTGCCGTATTTGTACCTACGTCCTTACCATTCTTCTTCCACTGAAAAACAGGGGTTGTACCTCCGTTGACGGTTGCAGCCGTAAACGTTGCCGTAGTGCCTTCACAGATAATTGCAGACGTTACGGTGACTGCTATCGCAGGAACAGCTTTGGTATTAACGGATAAACGAGCAGGTGTTGAAAAAAGCGTTCCACAAATATTGCTTACGCCACATCGGTACTGGTAATGATTCATTGTTGGGGTAGCACCAGTAACCGACAATGTAGGTGTATTGGATCCGCTATAACTATTGTTATCACTTAAATTTATCCACCCCGTTCCGGTATTCAGTTGCCACTGGTAACTTGTTGCATTGGAGGCAGTGACACTGAAGCTAGCGTTTCCGGTACCACAGAGGGTAATGCTTAACGGTTGTTGTAAAACACTTGCTGTCACGCATGTATTAATTTTTCGTACTACCTGATGAGGCATACGGTTACCAACATAAACATTGCCGACATTATCCACGCTAATGCCACGCAAGTCAGACAGTTGTGCTGCTGTTGCAGGACCATTATCTCCTGAATACCCTGAAGTTCCGTTCCCCGCAAGAATGGTGATGTTGCCTGCCGGAGAAATTTTACGTACCACATAGTTCAACTCGTCGCACACATATAAATTTCCATTTTGGTCCACCGCACAATCCAAGGGGCCATACATTTGTGCTACAATAGCTGGACCACCGTCTCCACTGTACCCTCGAGTTCCGTTTCCTGCATAGGTAGAAATAATGCCTGCAGGCGTTATTTTTCGTATACGACCATTGCCCGGGTCAGAAACATATAAGTTATCAGCCGAATCAAATGCTAGTCCCCAAGGATTGTTCAGCTTTGCATTGATAGCAGGCCCACCATCTCCGCTATAGCCCGCTACTCCAGTTCCGGCAAAGGTTGTAATAATGCCGGCTGTGTTGACTTTTCGAATGCGATGGTTATAGGAATCGGAAATATACATGTTATCCGCTTTGTCGAAGGCAATTGCGGTAATGCCATGAAGTTGTGCATTAATTAGCGGACCACCATCACCAGAGAAGCCTCCGGTACCATAATTGTTAACAAGCGTTGTGATGATTCCGTTCAGGTCAACCTTTCGAATGGTGGCTCTTATCTGGTCACCAATATATAGGTTACCGGCATGGTCAAAGGCAATTTTTTCTGGAAAGTAAAGTTTGCATCAAGGGCAGGCCCGCCGTCCCCAGCATACCCCATCGTGCCGGAACCTGCAAAATTTGAAATTGTACCGTCCTTTTTTACCACCCGAATAACATTATTGTCGCGATCTGCAATATAAAGGTTACCGTCTTTGTCTGTCGCCACATCGGATGGCGTAGCTAATTTTGTTGCGGTAGCGGGACCACTATTACCCGAATAGCCATAGCTGCCATTGCCGGCAACCGTTGTAATGATTTGCGATTTTAATGACGTTATGATGAAAAATGAAAAAGCGTAGACAAGAATGTACCTGCCACGATTATCCTGAACACGTTTCATTGCAGTTAGAAGGTTATCTATAAGTGGTAAAGCCGCTAAGATAATTAACGCATTTGCATTAAGGAAGATATTATATGGAATGAACTATGAATTATAACCTTACTACTAAAAGATTGGGTTTAGCTTCCGCCAATCATCCGGACACCTGCCCTAATCTGCATCATTCCAACACGACTAAATACTGAGTACTTGCGATTAATCCAATAAATGACTCGTAGCTGTACGAGTGAATTATACTAAGAAACATGTCGTAACTCAACGAACCAAGTGGATGTAAACGAACAATTATCGAACAGCTTATTACAAGAATTGATGATGTTTTGCCAATTAATGCGTTGATTATGTACCACTAGCTCTTATGTCATTTTTCGCATTTGTGTTCGATAATTGTTCGGTCAGCTATCGGACATGTGTTTGTCAAAAACATAATAAACCAAGGAGGCCTAATTGTATTGAAGGTTTAATGACTTTGCTTTGCCTTTTCAAACACAGTACAGGTCATGAAAATAGCAACATCATAGGCCGCCCAACTTCCTGTGGCAAATATTTTGTAAGTTATCCTTCCTTTTCACTTTTTACAGCATACGTCACTTCGTGTGCTTCCCAGGGCAGTGGTACCTCGAGCCTGTTCACCAAACGATCCACTGCAAGGGCCGGCAGCATGGCATCACGGCTCATATTCTGCTGGTGCAATACGCGGTAGGGTACTTCCACATACACCAGTTTTACGTAGGCTCTGTAGGTAATAAATAGTTCGACCAACTGCTCACGCATGGCACGGGTAATATTGGTAGCATTCCAAACAAAATCCGCCCCTTTGCGCAGGAAGCCTTTTGCTCGTTCCTTTGCCAGTTGAATGACCCGGCCATTGCCACTTTTGTCTGTAGGGGAAACTTTCAATTCCTGCCTTATTTCATCAAGGCTGATCACCGGCCAATCACGGTAGTGGTGAAACCGAAAGGTGTCTTTTCCTGCACCCGGCAGCCCCGAAAGCATAACCACCGTTGAGCCAAAATTGTCAAAGGGAACATAGTCTGGATACACACCCGGTTTATGGAGATACTGGAACCTAGCGTTGGGTGTGGCAAACGCCTTCTCCCTTCCCCAACAATTATTCTCCTGGCAAAGCGCCTCAAACAGGTCTATGCGGTAAAGCAACTCTTCTTTGTCCCGGCACACCCTTCCCAGCGCATCGGCCCTTGCCAACTGCGATAACAGCTGTGTGTTCACCACCAGACTGGCTTCAATCACAGCTTTTTGCGTGTCTTGTTTTTCAATAGCCCACAGGGGCAACCCGTGATAGCGCACCAGGTTCACTACTTGCTCGCGCAGGTGAAAAGGTGTTGGCAGTTGGGAATAAAGCAACATGCGTGTGTTCATCGCCCCTTTCTTGGCATGTCCTTTTGAAGTAATGCTTCCATCTTCTTCAAGCAAGGTTGTCGAGCGCTTCTCCACATCGTGCAACAAGGCTGCGGCCCAAAGCACCTCTTGCGGCTCGGTAGCAAGAGACTGATAGCCAGGTAAGCGTGTAAGTTCATCCAGCACCATGCGAGTATGAACGGCCACATCGCCCTCCGCGTGGTGTCGCGGGTCTTGCGGTACCCCTTTCATGTCCCGCACAAAATCAAATTCCTTCTCCAGGTCAGTCCACTTTTTATTTTGTGTCAATCTCCACATCCCTTCCTCCTTTTTCGTGTTTTAGTGGTGCACGCCGCCAGTGGCGTGTCCAGTGTTCGGTTGTTTTAACATGCTCCTTACGCACCCATTTGAAGACGCTACTCGCAAACGCATCTGTGGAAAAAGCGTTTGCATTCCGGCTCACCAGTCCTTCCATGGTGCAAGGCTTTTTACTTATCGTATCAATTGGGTCAAAGGCACCGGGAGTGCTCACCAATTGCTGGATGTGCTGCTCAAAGGTCGTTTTATCCGTGGGTGTAGGCTCAATGGCAATCTCGGGCACAGTGGGAAGTTCCAATAGTGACGCATAGAACTTCACCTCTTCCCAACTGAGCCACTGCTCCCCTTCTCTTACCGCAAATACAAAAAAATGGTGCTCTAAGTTGCGATACTGAAGGGAATGAATCGCGTAGAGGTTTTCAAGAAAGATCTCCAGATCGCCCAGATCATGCCTTACTCTATGCCAGTATGCCCGCAGGGTAGCGGTCCACAGAGAAGTGGTTGGCGCTGCGTGGCTGCGGGCAAACACACCATGCCGGCTCAGACAGTTGTTTTCTCCGTCCAGCTTTTCGGTGTGAACAAGGGTCTTCATTTGTTGAAGGTCGCTCCAGTATTCTTGATTGATCCGGTCATCCGAAGTGGTGCCCGGTGAAAATGGATAGTGGTAGGTGCGACCGTACTTTTCAGATACCATACGATAGCCTTGTGGTTTTCAGACCGCTTTTAGAACAGCGGTTACTAAATTTAGTTTTGAAAATAAAATAACAATGACACTTCTCAAAGGAAGGTCGTTTAAGAAAGAAGGTATGTAGAAGCGATTACATGACGCAAGTGTTGACGCGTTGGATAATGAGCGGCAAAGATGTGATTTTTTCTCCAGTGTAGCAAGAGGCTCCCAGCCTTACAAGCCAATAAGCACCTACGCTTTGTTCTATGCGTTTCGGTAGGTTGCCATGACCCGTTCTGGGTTTTTGATACGGTATGTCAGTCTCCCCTCAAACGCATGAAATGAAGTAAAGGAGACCTGGTTGTAGGTTTTGTCACCATTGTGGTGGCCTGCTCCCTGAGAAAAGACCAAAATAGCCGGGAACGAGTGCAGGGTAAAGGTTTCCGATACCGTGTCTCCGCTTTCGTTTTGAAGGGTGAGGGTTAAAAACTGGCCAATGGCGTGGTGGACGAGCAGAAACAGGGCGTTTTTTGGACAGAAGGGTTCCTGTAAGGAGAGGCTGATCGTTTCACCGGCATTGATCAGTAGCGGCACTTTATCGAAGATGGTCTTCATTGTTTCGTTCAGAAGGATTAGTTAATGCGATTGGGTTATTTGTTCATGCTCTTTTTCTGCCAAACGCCAGCTACATTTAATTACACAATTTGCGGTACGGGTTGACTTCAGGCAAAATCGGGAGGCAAACATACGTTACGGGATTGCTTTGTGATCCTGCCTGGCCACTGATTTTCAAATCATTTTAAATACATCGTTCAACGATTGTTTGGATGTTGTCCCACTCCTGCAACACACCAGCCTATCGTAGATGCAGGCTTCTGCCTATTGCATCGGAGCCGCGATGGTACTCGCAGGGCGGTGTCACCCGACAGCATTGAGCCAATGCCCTTTTCTACAGGGAGGTAAATCGTTTGACCATCTCCTGCGTTGTAGAAGAGAGCTCTTGTAAATCGGCATCGTTCAGTAAGCCGTCGCGGTACTGTCCCAGGAGCACGAGCAGGTAGCCTGAGCCCCGGAGGCCATCGTAGCGCTGGACCAAATGTTTATCAAAAGAAGTGACGATTTTATACACCTTGTAATAGGCTTCTTTGATATCACTTCCGCTCTTCTCCCACGCGGAAAGGATAGCAACTAGCTCTTGAAGATGAGCTGCCATTTCCTTTTGCAAGCCCTTTTCAATCAGCAGTTGGGCCGCTTTCTTATCAGCTTTACTTAACGCAATGGACATGTGATGGATTGGTTTGGCCTCTTGGGATCACCCGCTTTGTTTCTGTTATGAAGGTACACAATCCTAAAATTATCTTTCCTCGCTAAACTGAGTAGAACTGGAAACAGCACCGGCGGGACACGCAAGGTTATTAATCTTACATGTTACCTTCAAAGGCAACCCATTAGAGGTAACTAAACAGTACTTGAACAACTTATTGGAAGAATTAATCATGCTTTGCCATCTAAAAAGTTGATTTGGTAGCAGTTCGCTATTCACCCATTCCTTCCAAGGTTGTTAGGTAAGTGTACGGTCAGCTATCATTTCTCGTTTTTAAAAGGCACAAAACTGGGACAACTTACGATCCAACCTGCGTGCAGTCGCTCGATTTGGTCATTGGTATCAGAAGCTAAATTCTTTATAGTAAGGATTCTTATCGACATTCTTTCTGCCTATTATAAAATAGGAAAATGTTATCCTTCCAACGCAAGCCTACATTCTCACGCTGTTTCAACGACCAGGCCCATTGTGATAAATAAAAATTGTCCAATACAACACCGATCTTAACCCTTTCCGTTACCCCTTCAACACAAAAGTAAAAGAGGCAATACATTTATTTCCCATAGCCATTACCAAAAGCAAAAACAACTCATTGTACCGATGCGTTATTCTATCGTTTTAATCATTTTATCGCTGTGTGCATTCATCGTGAACACTGGCTTTGTCCAGGCACAAAACGGCACAATCATTACAGCCGACATGCAGCGTACGGCTTTAAAAAAACAGCTTTATATTCCTGGCAAGGTTTACCGGATTCCCGAAAACAATGATTACGATAGCGCTGAAAGTGATTACAGTTTTAAGCGCATGAGGGCGGGAGAGAATATTGTCATCTTCTGGCACAAAGAATATGGCCATGACCCTACTGCCTACCCTGACGCAAAAAAGCGTTTTAATCCCAAAGAAGCGTTAGAAGAATTAGAACGATTCTACCAGTATTATGTAAATGAGCTAAAACTTGTTCAAAAAGGAAGCTCGCTGACGGACAAATACAAAATGATCTTGTACGTGCTTTCCGGAAACGAAGGAACGGCTTTTGGCGGCGGTACCGAGAACAAAGTAGGCATGCTTTGGACACCACCGGGAAGAATGAATAAAATGCCCTATGGTACCCTTGCCCATGAATTGGGACATTCCTTTCAATACATTATGCGGGCTGATGCCGGCAACGGTCTAGGTGGACCTGTAAACGAAATGGCAGCCCAATACCTTCTGTGGCAGGTTTATCCTGATTGGATGACATTTGAAAATTATCACCTTGTCGACTTTTTGAAAAAGACGCACTATGCATTTCTTCATCCAACCAATATGTATCACTCGCCTTATGTACTGGAATACTGGTCACAAAAACACGGCGTTGAATTTTATGGCAATTTATCACGGGCGACACAGAAGGGTGAAGATGCTGTGATAACCTATAAACGCCTCACTGGCTTAGACCAGGAGGCCTTCAACGAAGAAATGTTTGATGCTTGTCGACGGTTTGTGACTTGGGACTTGAAACGGATCGAGGAAGTGGCCAAACCTTACGCCAATCGCCATTCGACTAAAATGGATGCAATCGGCAAGGGGTGGTTTCAAATAGCAAAAACAAATGTTCCACAGAATTATGGCTATAACGGTATAAAACTAAAAGTACCTAAAGCAGGAACCACGATCACACTTCAATTTAAAGGCATTTCGGCAAGTGACAGTTTTCACTTTGTAAATCCTGAAAAAGCCGGCTGGCGATACGGGTTTGTTGCTTACAAAAAAGATAGCAGCAGAACGTATTCCCCTGTTTACAAAACTCGTGATGGCAAGGCCACCTTCAACGTACCCGAAAACACAGCGTATCTGTGGTTAGTCGTGATGGGTGCTCCCACCGAACATTGGTCCCTGCCGTTTGGGAGGCAAAAGACAGAAACCAGCAACACTGAAGAAGCCTGGCCCTACCAGGTAAAACTACGGGGCACCGCACCTGATCATTCGGTCATCAATGAATAACAATTATCAGACGACATTACAGGGTCCCCGCACCGACTTTCCCTAAAAAAGGCTTGCGGATTTTATCCAGGCCTTAGAACTTTCAGGACAGGTAACAAAAAGGTTAGGCAAAGAAAACAACAATCAGTAAAACCTTTTTCAGGGAGCCCTAAAGATGGCCAAAGATGAGTGGGATTGGGCTGTGGGAATGACCAGCAAAACAGGGTTTACCGCTCCAATACATGGTTAAGCATTTCTTCGTATCGCGACTGGTAGCTGGCACAAAGTCGTGCACTTTAAAAGGTTACATTCTAATGTATGCAACCCTTGGTTTCAGACCATTTTTGGTTATATTAAAATGTAATCTCCACCATTTTTTACCAGTGAAAAACAGCAAAAAGACGAGGCCAAGATGGGTAAACTGTGGGCCTTTTCTGTGGTGTAAAGCACAACCTTGGGTAACCTTGCGCTACTGTGCGCAATGGTGGGCAATCCCGCCGGGCGACCCGTACTGTGCAGGATACCCGCACAGCCCCCGCGGACGCACCGGCCGGTGTTTGTTTTTTGCGCGGTTTCTCGCGATGCTGCGCTACGGCGCCGGCATGGCGGGCAGTGGCGCGCGACACACTACCCTCCTATTTTTCTTGGCGCTGTCTTCTTTGTTTTTCCCCGCGCAGCACCGGCCCAAGGGCCGCGGTGTCCGGCGCACAGCTGTTTTTGGCTGCGCAAAAGGCGCCTGTGTTTAGCGGCTAAGTACTATCATTCCCGACCCACATGCCGCTACGGCCCCTCGGACCGGTAAACACTGTCCACCGCTTGCGAAGCAACTTTGCCAAAGCCTAGCAGCTTTCCTGTGCTTTCACGAGAAATCTCGCGTCAACACAAAACTGGCGGGCTGCCGTGCGGCGTTGCGTTACGGGACAATCTTTGTCTTAAATGAAGCCTATGGAAGAATCCCCCGGCACTGCAATACCTTGGGTTTGCAACAGCGCTGGTTGGTACCGGGTATGGACCGGATAAGTATGGTTACATTACAATATAACCTGTATCAGAATTGCCCTGATCTTTTTGTGACACGGTGCTTTTCTGGCGACATAAAGTAACGCCCAAGATTCTCCAGGCACTGACGCCGAAGGCCTTGTTGCAACACTTTTGGGCCCCTACCTTTCCGGTATGCAAACCATCATTGAGGACATTGAACAAAAAATAAAGACCATGCAAAAAGCCATGGACAACACACGCAGTCCAGCGCAAAAAGCCCTCTTTGCTTCTTGTATTGCCAATGCAGCCCAGATGGTGGCTAACTTCCGCGAAATGGAACGCATCTTGAAAAACAGCGGTGATGACACAAAAGAGTAGATAGAAATATTTTTATTTCATGCTGCTGGACTGAAGCCGTATGATCCACGGTGCGCTGAACCGTTACGTTAGCCCTTTGGTTTTACCGCCTCACGTTCGCAGAAAATGGGTACATCCCCAGGATGTCCGCTTTTTTATTAAGGTTCAGGAAAGTAAACCGGCAATCTGAAGGGTTATAAAAGCGTGAAGGAAAGACAAAACGTTTTCCTTGATGCCATCCCTAAGCTGCTGACCACACCCAACAAGGACAGGTAAAAAGAAATACAGCGCAATAAAACTGGCAGTGGCAAATTCTCCTTGCCTACTGCTTTTTCTCCTCTAAAATAAACGGCAAGAGGGCTCCCTTCAACTCGCCAGCCATTCATTCATTCTTCATCACTAATAACCAACAAGAAATGCTACCAAGTGACTGTACCCTACCTTTTGCATCTCACTCCGCATCTGAATGCAAAGACTTCGTTACCTTCTTTCAAACATTTTTGTATGAAAAAGAAAAAGTACGACACCGCCGTTGTGATGCTTTATGTAATGGGCAAAGAGCGACTCTTGCCCCACTCCTTTCGCAAGCAGATTCCCTTTTCCACCATCTCCACGTGGCGAAAAGCGGACTATGCCAACTACATCGGACATGAATACCGCTTTCTGTTTGAAGAAAAATGGGATGTTATCGCCCTGCAGGAACAGGTTACCAAACTGAGAAGACAATTGCTGGCAGTCACCCGTGCCTGGCTGCCCTTTCAATCAGAGGTGCAGGTTCTCCTCCAAAAGGCCAAACAAGACCGCTTGCTTCAGAAAAAACTTGTTGCCACCACCAGCCTTCTGGCCCTTTCATTTAGCACCAGCACAGCGCTTCGGCTGCTAGGCCTTCATGGAGCGCAGTACCGGAAGTGGAAGGTAAGTGCAAACCTTCGCTGTAAGGGCTCTGAAACTGCGCTTTGCCTTAGGCGCTATCCCAACCAACTGAGTTCAGATGAAGTGCGCAAACTAAAAGCTTTACTCAATTCCACAAAGTTCCAGCACTGGCCAATTGCCTCCCTTGCTGCTTATGCTTTTCGGAAAGGTTTTCTTATGACAAGTCTGTTTACCTGGTACAAGTATGCACGTATGCTCCAATTAAGCCATGAGCCCACCTCCACGCCAAAACCCCAGGTTGGACTCGTGGCCACAGCACCAAATGAATACTGGCATTCCGATACCACGTATTACCCAATATCAGAAGCAACAAAGGTCTGTTTCACTTTTGTCATGGACAACTACTCAAAAATGATTCTTGGCTTTGCTGTAAGGGAGACCCTTTGTTTTGAATTAATCAAACAAGCACTTTTAGGGTCGCTAAAGACAGCCACAAAGCAGAAAGGCGCCAACTGGAGCTATTTGGTAACAGATGGCGGACGGGAAAATCAAAATAGACAGGTCCACCAGTTTTTAGCTTCGCTTACCCAGCACAAGCTCACAATGATTACGGCACTCAAGGATATTCAGTTTTCTAACTCGCCGATTGAGGCAATACACGGCATACTAAAAGGAAGGTATTTGCGAAACCAGAAGTTTTCGTCTCCAGAAGAACTCACCAAATTCCTTCACCTTGCAGTAAAGGACTACAACACGAAACGCCCCCATTGCAGCCTTAATCTTCGTACACCCAAAGAAGCCTATTTTGGCATTCCGCTACCCTTTGACCCGAAGCAACGCATGAGTGTCGCTAAAAATGATCGGATACAAAAAAGCAAGGTAACAACCTGTACCGCCTGTGACGCCGCTAATGCCCACAAATGTAAACAGCCCTGCTGGCCTACTTCTTCAGGACAAAAAAGCTAACCTTCGGTACACCGAAGGTCGAATCGCTCGATTTTGCCCTTAGTTTAAGTGGGGCCGTGGGTTCGAGTCCCTCAGGATCCACAGTTGCAAATCAGTAGTGATAGCAAGGGATTTTTCATTTCTATCCATCAGTGTTGCTCAATAAAGATATTTTGTTTGGCTCATGTTCTTCAGCCTTGGTTTTTGAAATCTGCTGTTGTGTGCCGTTTATTGCCGGCTGAGAGCTTTTTTCAATGTACTTACTAGGAAGTCCGACAATTCTCTTTCTTCTTGATTTAGCTTACTGTGATTGCTACTTATTGCACTTTGAAAATTATTCAAAAACTCATACCAACCGTCGCTTAGTCCATTTACGTGTTGCTGTGCATCTTTCAGCTTACCGACCATTTCATCTTTCCCGTTTGTTTTCAGCGACGAGCATAATTGTTCAAATAGCTTCCAATAGTCAGTCCAGTCTTCTAATTTCCAATTACCCATATAGTTTAGTCCCAGGGAAACTTTTCTATTTGTTTTAGAACCGGCGCACCGCCACCATGCATTTCTGAATGCGGATATTCTTTAACCCATTTTTCATCTGTTGCTACATCTATGTAGAAGACTGTCCAATTAGTAGTGTCAGCCTTAACCTGCTTTAAAGTTTCTAACTTTTCATCTAATGCAGCACCGTACAAGATCGCCCTTTTATTCTCCATGATTTTAAACGACTGTTCAACGAATGGCACACAACGCAGAACGGATTTCTGAAGCCAAGGCATTCAAGTTTCTGCTGCTTGACTTTTGTTCTGTTGTGAAACAAAGTTATGTTGTTTAGTTATGGTTCGTTAGCCTTGGTTTTAGAAATCCGATGTTGGCGGTGTGACGAATGGTGGGTCAATTAGCCAAGCGAAATGAGCGAATGATATTAGCAAATACCATTTTATACCGTTCCATACCCGTTTCATTCACCCCCGCAGTTATATTATAAGATATACCATTAATCGGAACACTGTAATAAATCATTTCTCGCTTCACTCCATTTTGGGTTCTGTTGTAAGTAAACCACAGACAAGGATGACCATTAATTTCAAGCTCCCCATTCTTCAACAAATCAATACCTTCCATGTTGTTTGCTAAATACGCTTTTGTACCCATGACGTAGTTTTCATGTGTTTTGCCGTGCATTGATTCAGTCGATACGTTGACAATAGGATTATAGCCGCCACTGTCATCTTTTTGCATCAGAAAACAAAGTTTTACGCCCTGCATACTTGTGTCAAGCCGGTACCAGTTTGACGGCAAATCAAATACATAATTAAGATTACCGATGTTGAAATCGCTATCTGTTGATAATTCCTTTAAAGCCTGGTTTGTTTCTGTTTGTCCTTTGGTTTTACACGAGTGAAACAGTAAGATAGCAGCTAGGGCAAGTGGTAAATAATTTTTCATAAAAATGGACTGCAAAATAGTATCGTAAGTCGATGTAAACAAGCTTCACCGCCAACGGAAAACAGATTTCTGAAGCCAAGGCATTCAAGTTACTTCAGCTTCATTTCTGTTCTATAGTTCATTAAAAATATTTAGTTTAGCTTTTGTTCGCCAGCCTTGGTTTTAGAAATCTGATGTTGTATGCAGGCAATCAAGCCGCTAAACACCATCCCGCTTATTGGAAAAGGTCTTGTAAGCTTCCTCGAACTCTAGCTCCATTATCATTCTCAAAAGAGCTGGATAAGCAAACCAATAATTGTTCTTGACTCTTTCTCGTACATATGCCTCACCATACTCCTCGCTGTACCATTTGATGTGCTCTTCGTCCAATGGGTCACTGTCAATTTCTAATACCTCTTCAATGTGTCGGTCAATAAGGCTATTGAGTTCAGATGTAGCTGTAACCCCAAAAGTCTTGAGCTCTTCGAGTTCCTCCTTGTAATCGGTTTTAAAAAAGTCGTTCTGCTCGGGAAACCGTTCTTTCAAGATTTCATAGAGATTACCCGTATTGAGTGATTGATCTTGCATAAACGTGATTAGCTCTTGAGCCTAAATGAACGGTCAAATTGCTTGCATACAACGTTAAGAGGCTTGGCGAAGAAGCGGTATTCATTGGTCAGCAGCTTCACTTTTGCACCTTAGTTGATTAATATTTTGCAGTTCAATATAGCACTTCAGCCGCTTTTTTGCCAAACCCACGTTATGGGCATTTTATAGTTCTTCTACATAAAAATCTTTATGGCGCCTTTGCAGATATTCTTTTAAGTCATCCAGGTTAGTCCAAACGTCATTAATTGAATTTTGACAAACGTAAATCCCCTCCACGTCAAAAGCTGTTGTAAAATCAGGCATCTGGGATCGAGAGCCTTCTTCATTTTTAAACTCCAAATACTCTGTACTGTCTACTGTTACAGTTGACGAATAGTTTGGCTTCTGATTAAACAATTTAGTTACTTCGACTTTATCCTCATCTGACAGTCTAACCTTTATTAAAAATTCATATCCCATTTTCTAAAGGAATTTCACACAATGCAGTTTGTAAATTAAACGGCTGCTAATTGCCCATAACGTTGAAGGTGTTTCTGAAGCAGCGATATTTCATGTTCCTTCAGCTTCACCTTAATTCCAAAGTTCATTAAAGATATTGTGTTGAGCGTTTGCAGTCAAGCCGCTGTTTTAGAAACACCATGTTATGGGCTGCCATTTAGCTCTCGGACTGTGTACATTCATAGAAGTATTTGAAAGCTCCAGGTACAAAATATCTCCATCCTGTCCACTGAATGTATTTGTCCGGCCATACATATCCATGCATTCTAATGACTTTGCGATAAAGCCTTCCCTGTTCGTCTTCTATGATGCACGATTTTGAGTTTAGCAGTTCACACAAAAGCTGGTCAAAAGGTCCCCATTTCCATTTGGCAAAAACGGCATCATGGAGATAAGCGGTGTCGCTCTTTGTAATTTGCTTTTCGGCACTATCAAGTTGCTGCTTCGCCAATTCCTTAAGCAGACCACGTTTTGCTTGTGAGGCAAGCAACTCTTTTGCTTTTCGATAGTCCATTAGAAAAATAACGCTCCCTGATTTATAAGCCAGAACTTTTGATGCCGTAAGTGAAAGTTGCAAAGTGTCATAGCTGACCAACTTCAAACCCGAAGTGTCTTGTCCTTGCACTACCATGCAAGTTGTCAAAACAAAAGCAGTCAAAATAGTTTTGAAGGTTGTCATATGGTTGCCCATAACGGTTAAGGTGTTGCTGTCAGTGCTGGTATTGGTTGTACTTCGGCTTCACCCTTGCACTAATGTAAAATAGAATTGGTTCTGCTCAAAACTTGTAAATCAGCCAGCATTGAAGCAACACCCTGTTAGCGGCTTACTGTATTTTCAAAAGCTTACTTGTGTAATTTTAGTTTAATGCCAATCTGAAAGCTCTGGCGGGGAGCAGCGATATTAAAATCTCCTATGCTGTTCATGTATCTCGCCTTGGTAGGAATAGAGTAGGAAGCCTCGCCAAATATAGAAATGCGTCCAAGCTTGTATTCACTTCCAAGCATTCCGTTAATATTTAAGCCTCTATATTGATTATCCTCCAATGGGAAGATTGGTGTGAAAGTAAGCGGCGCTTTTGGTGTTTCTTTGTATGTTGACACCTCCCAACTGGCTCCAAGGCCGCCGTACAATTTCGCCTTGGTATCTCCACTACCAAGAATAGTTCTGAGAATGAAGAGATTTATTGATTGAATACGAACGGTCAATTCGGTTTCTGCATGTTGCGTAGGTTCTGGGTAAGACGAGTTTGAAACTGCCCAAGTCTGCAATCGTAACGGTGCATAATAAGAGTAGCCCAACACAATTCCATAAGGTCTCTTTTCATACAATAAACGCGTTTGAAACCCATGCGTACTTTTCTTGACTCTTCCGTTGAATTGCGTATAAGTTGCGCCAGCACCAACGGAGAACTGTGACCAGGCAGAAACAGAAACACAAAATAAAACAAGGCAGGATAAAATTTTTCTCATAATGGGTTTGGTTTAAGAAAATCGAATTTATTAGAACCAATCCCAATAAAATGCTAAAACGTAATAGAGCACTAACCTCATTGCCGCTAACGACAGTTTGTCTAAAAACTGGCGTTGTTATTCGAAAATAACGCAGATTGAAGTGATTTAAAAGCGCATTGCGGCTGTCTGTTTCTGCGGTGAGGGGAAAGCAGATAAAAATGCAATCGGCACCATCATCGCTAAAATGCGTTTCACGAAGGCGATAATGACAAAAAACAGGTGGGCAAGCTTCTCCAGGTAAGCTTTCAGCACTTTT
>JABUMY010000027.1 GCA_013327885.1 Flavisolibacter longurius
AAAAAGGCAGCGCTTCTTCCAAAGGAGCCGCTAAAAAAGGTGGCGCTTCTAAAACTGCTTCCAAAGCCTCTTCTAAATCGGCTTCAAAAGGAGCAGCCAAAAAAGGCACCGCTTCCAAAGCTTCTTCTAAAGCCGCCAGCAAAAGTTCAGGCGGTGGTCGCAGCGCAACCCGCAGCGGCGGCTCTTCAGCTTCCCGTAGCGGCGGATCATCCGCATCACGGAGCGGCTCATCGGCAACACGGAGCAGCAATGCAGGCTCCCGTAGCGGCGGAAGTTCTTCAAGAGGTCTTGCCTCAGCCAGCAAAAGCACCCGCAGCAGCGTTGCTGCCAAGGGCGGACGTTCATCCAGCGGCGGTGGCCGTACAAGCACTACCCGCAACCGTGGTGGCAACAGTGATAATGCTGCAGCCGCACCAACAGGCGGTATGATTGGCGGTGCCGGCTCGTACGAAGGGAATGATATTGCAACCGGCTCGCAAACGCCGGAAAGCGTAACTGATCCAAACAGCGATGTGTTTGACAGCAGTGCGCCTGGCACATCTGGCTTTGGCGGTGCAGAAACTGACACCGACAATACCGGTTCTTAATTTGTGGTCAGACTCTCATACATAGCAAAATATCCCGCCGTTACCTGGCGGGATATTTTCGTTTTAAAACAGAAGTAATTTGGCAGAAGAAAGAAAAATGCTGCGTTGATTGCCTCAAAATGGTAATCGAAGACGTAGGAAACGAAAACCGTCAACCACCGGCCATCAACCCAAACAACCGAAAACGAAAAAAGCTCCTTCGCAGGAGCTTTTTTCGAATATGATGGCTTAAAAGTTAAACCTTGAAGTGAGCAAAAGCCTTGTTGGCTTCAGCCATACGGTGTGTGTCTTCTTTCTTTTTGTAAGCAGCACCTTCACCTTTGGCAGCAGCTACGATCTCGTTGGCCAGTTTATCAGCCATGCTGCGACCGTTACGTTCGCGGCTGTAGCGGATCAACCACTTAATGCTGAGAGAAATCTTTCTGTCGGGGCGAACTTCGGAAGGAATCTGGAAGGTAGCACCACCAATACGACGGCTGCGTACTTCTACGGCAGGCGTTACATTGGAAAGGGCTTTACGCCAGATTTCGTAACCTTCTTCACCTGTTTGTTTAGAAACTCTGTCCAAAGCGTTGTAGAAAATATCAAAGGCAACGCTTTTCTTTCCTTCCCACATGATGTTGTTTACAAAACGGGTAACCAGTTTGTCGTTGTAACGAGGGTCTGGAGCGAGGGGAAGCTTTTTGGCTTGTGCTTTACGCATGTGTTTTTAATTTTTACGTCACCGCGACGGCAGAATGTCTTCAAGTATTAAAACTTTACTCTGTACCGCGGCCGATATTACAAATACTTATTTCTTTTTGGCAGGAGCAGCGCCTTTGGCACCGGCTTTTTCCTTCTTGGTTCCGTATTTGGAACGGCTTTGCTTGCGGTCTTTTACACCGGCTGTATCCAATGAACCACGAACGATGTGATAACGTACACCCGGCAGATCTTTTACACGACCACCGCGGATCAACACAATGGAGTGCTCCTGCAGGTTGTGTCCTTCACCAGGGATATAGGCAATCACCTCTACTTTGTTGGTCAAACGAACCTTGGCTACCTTGCGAAGCGCTGAGTTAGGCTTCTTAGGTGTAGTTGTGTAGACACGGGTGCAAACGCCACGGCGCTGCGGACAAGCGTCCAGCGCT
The DNA here is from genome assembly GCA_013327885.1 of Flavisolibacter longurius. GTDB lineage: Bacteria > Bacteroidota > Bacteroidia > Chitinophagales > Chitinophagaceae > Flavisolibacter. The sequence goes on from JABUMY010000027.1 coordinate 1,721, forward strand.
CTTGACTTGCTCTTTGCACGAATGATCTCTCTTCCTTTACGTACTAATTGTTGTATAGTAGGCATTACGAACCTTAAATTTTGGGACGGCGAAGGTAGGGGAAAAATGCTGAATCGGAATAGCGTGCCGAAAAAAAAATCCGATTTTAGAAGTTTATTGGCAAACACAAAACTAAAACAAGAGTAGAAACGGTGCAAGATTTTAAAGGAAGGCAGGTCGTTGGTTTGCCCTCTGCCGTGTTACATTTGCCTGACGTATGGCTAAATGGGTTTTTCACAACAACGATTTCCTGGAAGAAGAAAAAGCACTGATCCACTTCAAGGACCTCTCCTTTCAACGCGGTTACGGCGTCTTTGATTTTCTGCGGCTGGCCGGCGACAAGCCGCTTTTTCTGACCAACCATCTTCAGCGGTTTTATTCTTCGGCGGAGGCTATGCGCCTGCCTGTTGCCCTGAACCGGGCCGAACTGGAAACAGCCATTCATTCCCTAATTCAAAAGAACGATCTGCCCGACAGCGGCGTTCGCATCAGCCTTAGCGGTGGCTATTCCGAAGACGGCTATACCATCGGCAAGCCTTCATTCCTCATCTCCCAACAAATCATTTCGCTGCCGGCGCAAGCACAAGTGCAAAAAGGCATCCGCCTACTCTCCTATAATTACCAGCGTCCGCTGCCGCAGATAAAATCCATTGACTACCAGGTGGCGGTGTGGTTGCAACCGGAGCGGGAAAGGGCCGGTGCCGATGATATTCTTTATGCGCAAAACGGCTGGATCAGCGAATGCCCCCGGAGCAATTTTTTTGTTATTACAAATGAAAACAAGCTGGTAACCCCGTCCACAACTGCTCTTGCCGGCATTACACGCAGCAAGGTGCTGGCCATCGCAAAAGAATTTTTAACCGTAGAAGAAAGACCGGTTTCGCTGGAAGAACTTCAAACCGCCAAAGAAGCTTTTATTACTAGCACCACCAAGCAAATCCTCCCTGTGGCTGCGGTGGACGGAACTCCTTTCCGCGAAAAAACAATAACGCTTGAACTGCTGGAGCGGTTCAAGGCTGTTTGTACTGCGGAAGTATCCCGCTAAGCATTGACCTTTGGCTCTGCCATGAAGCCGGCATTCTTAATATAGGCTGCCACTTCGTCCTCTTTCATTTTGCTGGTTTCTATTTCCAGTGTATGGTCCGGGTCGGTAGGATGCACATGCCAATGCCGGATACGGCCGTCTTCTTCCAGCTTATCCAGGTGCGGCTTTATTTGCGACGCACAGCCAATACAATTGATGTTTGTTTTAAAAACATACTTACTCATTTCTTTTTTAAAAGCTGCCGCGAAAGCTGTGCCGAAGGCGAATTAAGAGCAAGCCGGCTGAAACGGCACAAATTTTTTAACAGCTAAAGAAACAACTTAATTATGGCGAACGAAAGAAATACAAGCGGGCAGGAAAGAGATATGACGAACAACAGGCTGGAAGGACAATCATCCATTCCGGGCGACCTGCCAGATAGCCCGCAGGACAGGGAAAAGCTGCAGCCTGAAGAAACGACTATTGATCTGCCGGATGTAAAAGATATCCCGGGACAGGAGTTTGTGCATGTGCCCAACCTGGGAGAAATGGCCGACACCACGGCTTCATCGGACGATGAAGAAGGGCGCCGCATTTTTGACCAGGACGACAGCCAAAACCTGACGCCGGGCAATGATTCTGATGTAACCCCGGAAGAAAGAGCAGCCCTGCGGGATGCTAACTACATGCCCACCCGCGACGAGGACCGGCTGCGGCAGGCACGCATGGACAATACAGACTTCCAGGGCGAACCACTGAACGAAAAAAGCTTTGGGGAAAGTTTGTCTGGCGACGACCTGGATATTGATTCAGGCACGGAAGACACAGCGACTGATGCCATGGGCCAGGGCGACGAAGAAAACAAACTCTACAGCGAAAGCGATACCGATACGGATCAGCCCAATGAGAACCGCTCGGGGGCTTAATGGAAAATCAGATATTGGGATATTGAGGTAGTAAGATATTGGTGAAGCGCCTTGCAAATTTTGCAGGAAAGAGGTGTCAGAAATTCGAAAATGCTGAAAAATTTTCAGCATTTTTTGTTTGGTACCGATGTTGAAAATGATGGTGTAGACTATTGTTTAACCTAAATCCAAAGGAGGTACTTATGTCACTAACAAAATGGAACAACGGTAACACAATGACTACCCTTTTTGACGATTTCTTTTCCAGGGATCTATTGAACTGGGGACTGGCCAACAACTCCAACACAAACACCACCATTCCGGCGGTGAACATCAAAGAAACCGGTGAAGCCTTTGAGGTGGAAATGGCCGCACCGGGCATGCGCAAAGAAGATTTTAAAGTGGAACTCGATGGCAACCAGTTAACCATCGGCAGCGAATTTGAAACCAGCAACCAAATGAATGAAGGCGAACGCTATGCCCGCCGCGAGTTCAGCTACCAGTCTTTCCAGCGCAGCTTTACCCTGCCCAAAAATGTGGTGGACATTGAACAAATTGAAGCCCGTTACGAAAACGGCGTTTTGCGTTTGCGCATTCCCAAACGCGAAGAAGCCCGGCAAAAACCGCCGCGCATGATCGAAATTAAATAAGTCCTTATCTGGGACTACCACAAAAAAAGGAACGGAATTGCAATTGCAATTCCGTTCCTTTTTTACCAATTCAATCAAACAGAAAAACTGTCTTATTTGTCGCCGGTGATTTTGTCTTTGGCTTTGCTGAAAATGCTCTGCTCTTTCACTTTCCGCTCACCGGTTTCGCCATCGATCTTGATCTTTTTGTCGCGGGTCTCGATCTTAATGTCGCCGTCTTCGTCAACTTTTTTCTTGTAGCCATCGCGTTTGATCTTTAGCTCACCGTCTTCTTCTTTTACCTTCAGGTTGTCGTCTTTGTACTTGTACTCACTGCCATCTGCATCCCATTTGATCTTCGCATCGCCGTCAAGGATCTTGTACTCATCGCCATCGATCTTTACCTGCTGATCGCCATCTTCGTAAACATACACGTCCTTATCAAGCACATGCAGGTTACCATTTACTTTTTCACCGGTGATACCGTAAAACGTGTCCTTTTCTTTGGTATCAACATAAAGCAATACCGGCTTTTTGGTTTCGCGGTCGACCATTTCACCATCGTCATTGCGAACGATATCCACTTCTTCTCCCGAGGTAAGATTTAAATAACGCCCTTCTTCATTGGAACAGGCACTTAATCCGATCACCAGCGCCAGGGCGCCGGAAACAACAATTCTTGTTTTCATATGACAAATGTTTTGTACGACAGTAAAGACAATTATCAAACCAAAACAAAGATTCCACAGTTTGTGGAATACTTCTTCACGATAAAGAACCACTGCAAAAACGCAAGGCGTAAGGTTAGAATTGGTGTCGCAACCGCTTTTCTACATTGGCCACGATCTCGTCGATGGAAATGTTTTTCATGCACTTAAAATGTCCCTGCGGACATTTGTTGCGGCCAATTTTTGTACATGGCCGGCACCAGAGTTTGTGCACCTGCACATCATCGGAAGGAGGCTGCACCCGTTGCAAAAAGTTTTTCCCGTAATATGGCACCATGCCGAACGAAGGGGTGGTGCTTCCCCAGATAGCGATCACTTGCTTGCGCAATGCGGCAGCAATGTGCATCAGGCCTGTGTCGTGCGCAATCACCACTTTTGATTGCCGTACAAGGTCGGCGCTTTCGTGCAGCGAAAACTTGCCGCAGGCATTGTATATCTTAATGGGATCTACCGAAGCAATGGCCTCACCCTCTTCCCGTTCTTCTTTGGCACCCAGTAAAATAATGGGGTGATTAATTTGTTTGCAAAGCTCCTGTAGTTTGTATACCGGTAATTTTTTGGTGTAGAAGGAAGCACCAATGACGATGGAAAGAAAGCCGGCATGGTGCGAAGCCGGAATATCGCTGAGAGGCACCCGCTGATCATTCGGAATAAAATAATCCATGCCTTCGCCATCGTTCTTTACACCAAACGGCGCAACGGTTTCGAGGTAGCGGTCAATGATGTGAAGCTTTGGCATCACATTCCACTTCAGCTTCACGAAAACCAGCTTTTCAATATTGAGTTTATTGAAAGAATAAGCCGGAACCTTCAGTGCTTTTTTTACCCTTAAAGTGCGCAGGTTGTGGTGCAGGTCAATGATGTGGTCAAAACCCTCCGCTTTTAATTCTTCTATCATCGCCTCCCAGTCATTCTGCAGCACATGAAATTTATCGATGTAGGGATTGGGTTCCATCACCATCTTGAACTGCGGCTTTATCAGGTAGTGAATCACCGCACCGGGCACTTGGCTTTTGAGGCAGCGTACGACAGGCGTTGTCAGCACAATATCACCGATGGAAGAAAAACGGATAACGAGAAATTTCATTTAAACACGAATTGAAACGCGAATTACACGAATTATCTCCAATCCGGCATTTCCTTTCTTTACGGCGCTATCTGGCCAAATCCCTGGAAAACCTTGTTTAGTTTTCGTCTGTTTCGACATAGTTGAGGTCTTTGTGAAAGGTTTCTTCGGTAAAATACGCAGCAACAAGGGTGATGCTAATGACGATGATACCGGTGATGATACCGCTTTTTACCAGCGTCCAGCCCCAGCTATCCTGAAAAACTTCCTTGAACATGATGTTGATCAGTGGCAATGCACCTCTAACCATATTGGGAATAGTTGTAGCAGCCGTGGCCCGCAGGTTGGTACCGAATTGCTCCGCCCCCATCGTTACAAAAATGGCCCAGAAGCCGGTGGCAAAACCCATCAGCCCGCAGATGAAGTACATGCGGCCATCGCTGTTGTTCCAGGGACTGAAGAAAAGTGAAACAGAAAGTATCGTTAGCGCATAAAAAAGGTAAAGTGCTTTTTTGCGGCTCTTGAAATACTGGCTGATCAACCCGATGAGGATATCGCCAAAGGCGATACCAATATAAGCATACATAATGGCCTTGCCACTGATGATGGCGTTGTCGCCGTACAGGTTGCCGGCAAAGCGGTTACTTAGGTTCACCAGGATGCCGATCACGTACCACGTAGGCAACCCAATTAAAATGGCCAGGATGTATTTGCGCAGGCGACTCTTTTTTGTAAAGAACAGGAGGAGGTTTCCACGACTGATGCCCGCCTGCTTTACCTGGTGAAACATGCCGCTTTCCGCCACGCCGATGCGCAGGAGCAGGAGACCGATGCCCAGGCCACCACCGATCTTGTAGCAAAGCCGCCAGTCCTGGGTATAGTCGTAGGTAAAATAAGCGAAGACAGCGCCAAACAGCCCGATGCCGGCCACCAGCGATGTACCCACGCCACGCTTTTCTTTTGGCAGCAGTTCACTCACCAGCGTAATGCCTGCACCCAGTTCGCCGGCCAGGCCAATACCGGCCGCAAACCGTGCATAAGCATACTGGTCGATGGTAACTACGTAACCTGTCAAAAAATTGGCAATGGAATAAAGTAGAATTGATCCGAAGAGCACACTGAGACGGCCCTTTTTATCGCCCATAATGCCCCATAAAATACCACCAATGAGCAACCCCACCATCTGCCAGTTGATGATCTTTGTGCTGGCGGCGATCACCGCCGGCGCATCGGACAGGTTTATGCCCAGGCCTTCCAGCGAAGGCTCGCGGACGATGGTAAAGAGCAGCAGATCGTAGATATCGACAAAATAACCTAAAGCAGCAACAACAACAGCAAGGTTAAAGATGCTGTTGGATGGTTTGGCAGTGGATGGCGTCATAGTTTATAATACGGCGTTCGGATCGTCATCAGACTTTGGCACCACGTGCTTCTTCGCAAAGAATAATTTATAAAACACCGGCACCGTGGTGATAAGAATGATCACAAGCGCAATCAATTCAATATAATCAGTGAGCGAAAAACCAAATTGTTTCAGCATCCAGGCTTCCAGGAAGTAGCCACCCAAGACCATCGAAAAAACCCAGGCCAGGCTACCCAACACGTTGTACAGAAAAAAGGTAGAGCGGTCCATCTTTACAATGCCGGCAATAATGGGCGCAAAGGTGCGAATGATGGGCAGGAACTTGGCCAGGAAAATGGTGCCTTTGCCATACTGGTCGTAAAACTCCTGTGCACGCATCAGGTGTTTTTTCTTAAAATACCAGCTATCCGTACGCTGGTAAAGGTGCGGACCGGTTTTTCGGCCAAACCAATAACCTACCATGTTGCCAACAACCGATGCTATAATCAGCAGCAGCACCACAACCATGTAGTGCAGGTTGTAAAATCCTTCGGGAAATTTTTTCAGGTAAATGCCTGCGGCAAAAAGAAGAGAGTCGCCCGGCAGGAAAAAGCCGACAAACAACCCGGTTTCGGCAAATACTATAAAGAGCAGGAAAAACAAGCCACCGTTGTTCAGGATCCATTCTACCAGGTTGTTCAGAAACCCGGCCAGCAAAACGATATCGGTTAATATTGCCATGACTAAAATTCTTAATAACGCTACAATAAGTTACTGCACGCTTTTTTAGGGTAGAAATCCAGGCGCAAACAATCAGCCGTTGTCCAGTTCACCTTCCCACTTGCTTACCACGCTGGTAGCAAGCGCATTGCCCACAACGTTGGTGGCCGTACGGAACATGTCGCAAAAGTGGTCGATCGGCAGAATCAGGGCAACGCCTTCCGGTGGAATGTCGAACATAGCGCAGGTGGCCAGTACTACTACCAACGAAGCCCGGGGCACACCGGCAATGCCTTTACTGGTCAGCATCAGCACCAGCAACATGGTCAACTGAGTTGCCAGCGGCAGGTCAATGCCATAAGCCTGTGCTATGGCCAGCGAGGCAAAGGTCATGTACATCATGCTTCCATCCAGGTTAAAAGAATAACCCAGTGGCAGCACAAAGGCAACAATCCTATCGCGGCAGCCAAATCGTTCCAGTTCTTCGGTCAGTTTTGGAAAAACAGCTTCACTACTCGTGGTGCTGAAGGCAATGAGCAGCGGGCTGCTGATACGGCGCATCAGTTCTTTCATTCGGCCACCCAGGATAATAAACCCTACCAACAACAGCAAGGCCCATAAAATGGCGATCCCAATCAAAAAGAACATAAAGTACTTGAGATAGAAATTGAATATCCCCAATCCCTGCGCGGCCACAACGGCTGCAATAGCGCCAAATACACCGATGGGCGCAAAGTTCATCACGTAGTTCACCATTTTAAGGATCACATGCGAGGCTACTTCCAGGGCTTTGATGAGCGGTTTTGTGTATTCGCCAATAGAAGCTGCAGCCACGCCAAAGAAGATGGAAAAGACAACGATCTGCAGGATCTCATTCGTTGCCATGGATTCGATAAAGCTCTTGGGAATGACATGCTCTACAAAGTTCTGGAGCGAAAATCCTTTTTGCTTGGTTGCCAGGTCCTGCAGGCTGGCCACGTCTTTTTGATCGAGGCTGATGTATTTACCCGGTTCAAAAAGGTTGACCAATACAAGACCGATCAGCAGGGATGCCAACGATGCTGTGATAAACCAAAGAATGGCTTTGCCGCCCACACGTCCTACGGTTTTCAGGTCGCCCAGTTTGGCAATGCCCACAACCAATGTGGTAAACACCAGCGGTGCAATGATCATTTGCACCAGGCGGATAAAAATGGTACTGAATAATTTAATGTTGGTGGCAAATTTCGCCTGCGTTTCGGCCGTGCTGGATGTATGAATCAGGTAGCCTACTGCTACGCCTAAAATCATAGAGAGAATAATGTAAAAAGTCAGCCGGTTTCCCTTCGTCATACAGCGTATTTAAAAACAGGGGCCGAATATCGGGAAAAAAAAACCATTGTTACAAGTTTTACAAATTCCTTACAGCAGGTGAAAGCAAAGCCTGAACAAAAGATTGCAGGCTGCAATAAATTTATTCCTTTATTTTACGACCTCAAAAAACCACAATTCTAAATCTCCTTTATGAGTTTATTTGTTCGAAAATCACTTGATCAGGTGTTGGCACAAGCTGCCGACAATGAAAAAGGCCTGAAACGAACGCTGGGTGCAGGCAATCTCATTGCACTTGGCATTGGCGCCATTATTGGCGCCGGTTTGTTTGTAAGGACTGCTGCTGCTGCCGGTCAAGCCGCCGGACCTGCCGTTACCCTCTCCTTTATTATTGCTGCTATTGGTTGTGCGTTTGCCGGACTTTGTTATGCCGAATTTGCCTCGATGATCCCCATCGCCGGTAGTGCTTATGCCTACTCTTATGTTACCATGGGTGAACTGATTGCCTGGATCATTGGCTGGGCGCTGATCATGGAATATGCCCTTGGTGCTGCAACGGTTTCTATTGCCTGGAGCGAATATTTAAACAAGCTGTTGGGAGGGGGCATTCCATACGAATGGTCGCACTCGCCGTTTGAAAGCTTTACCGATTCTGCTGGTGTGCTTCACCAGGGTATCATCAACGCCCCGGCTCTTATCATTCTTTTATTATTGACCATGCTGCTGATCAAAGGCACGCAGGAAAGTGCGATGGTAAACGCCATTATCGTAGTGGTGAAAGTGGCCATCGTTATCCTGTTCATCGTGATCGGCTGGCAATTTATCGATCCTGCCAACCACACGCCTTACCTGATTCCGGAAGGAACACCACCTGTTACCAAAGGTGGTGAAGTGATTGCCGAATACACCGGTGTATTCCGTCATGGCTGGGGCGGTGTGCTGGGTGGCGCTGCCATTGTGTTCTTTGCCTTTATTGGTTTTGATGCCGTGTCTACCGCCGCGCAAGAAGCTAAAAATCCAAAGCGTGACATGCCGATCGGTATCCTCGGTTCACTGGTGGTTTGTACGGTTTTATATATTCTTTTTGGACATGTGTTGACCGGCGTAGCGCCATGGCGGGATTTTGTTGATCCTGAAAAAGGACGTGAAGCTTCTGTTGCCTATGCCATCTCGCAATACATGACAGGGTATGAATGGTTGTCAACCGCCGTTACCGTTGCCATCCTGGCCGGTTTCTCTTCGGTGATCCTGGTGATGCTGATGGGACAAAGCCGTATTTTCTACACCATGAGCCAGGACGGATTGATTCCGAAAGCTTTTGGTGACCTGCACCCGAAATTCAAAACGCCGTACAAGGCCAACTGGATCCTGTTTGTATTTGTGGGTTTGTTTGCCGCGTTTGTACCCGGCCACGTTGCTGGTGACCTCACCTCCTTTGGAACCCTGTTTGCGTTTGTATTGGTGAGCTTAGGCGTGTTGATTCTTCGTCGCAAGGAACCCAACATCAAGCGTCCGTTCCGTACGCCGGCCGCCCCGGTTGTATCGATCCTGGGTGCCGTTATTTGTACCGGTATGATCGTCGCCATTGACAAACGCACCTTACTGGTTGCCTTTATCTGGATGATCATTGGCTTGTTTGTTTATTTTGCTTACAGCAAACGAAACAGCAAACTCCGTAAATTTTCGGATGTAATTCCAACGGCATCAGACTTTGAAAAAAGAGATTAATTTTTTCAACCCCATACAAACCCCGCCCTGTGCGGGGTTTTTCTTTCCAGGTCGTACATTTGCGCCCTTGAGAGGAGCCGTGAGCGGAAACCGGAAAACGATAAACAGTAAACCGAAAACTGTAAACTGTAAACTGTAAACAAATACAGGACTAGCCAACTTTAAACAATAAACTTTAAACAATAAACTTTTCATGGGTCGCATATTTGAAGTAAGAAAAAGCACCATGTTTGCCCGGTGGGACCGGATGGCCAAACAATTTACCCGCGTTGGAAAAGAGATCGTCATTGCCGTAAAAGCCGGCGGTCCTGACCCGGCTACCAACCCGGCCCTGCGCCGCGCCATTCAGAACGGCAAGGCGGTGAACATGCCGAAAGACCGCGTAGAGGCAGCCATCAAACGGGCACAAGGCAAGGACACCTCCAACTACGACGAAATCCTTTACGAAGGTTACGGTCCGCACGGTGTGGCTGTGCTGGTAGAAACCGCCACCGACAACCATGTGCGTACAGTTGCTAATGTAAAATCCATTTTCAACAAAGGCGCCGGTGCGTTGGGTAACAGCGGCTCGGTTGCTTTCCAATTTAAAAAGATGGGTGTGTTTAAGTTGAACCCTGCGGGGCAAAACCAGGAAGAACTGGAGTTTGAACTGATCGATCACGGCCTGGAAGAAATGGGAGAAGGCACTGGCGAGAATGGCGAAGAAGTGCTGGTGTTGCGTTGTGCTTTTACCGATTTTGGCGCCATGCAAAAAGCCTTGGAAGAAAAAGGCATCACGCCGCTGAGCGCCGAAGTGGAATGGATCCCTATGACAACGGTTTCGCTGCCGGAAGAACAAGCAGAAGAAGTGCTGAAGCTTGTTGACAAGCTGGAACAGGACGAAGACGTACAGAAAGTGTTTCACAACTTACAATAAACAAAAGCCCCGCGATTGCGGGGTTTTTGTTTTTAACTTGTTCAGCGTTCGAATATGTTTAGCTTTCATTGTATTCTCCAAAGTTGCCGCTCCATAACTTTTGTAGATTCAATTGAATATGGCAGTTTTCACCCAAATCAAATTTACTTTGCTGTGTAAGTTGATACTGGCCATTGACCAATACAAATATGTCGGTTGATTGCCGCTCTGGATCCGCAATAAGATAAAAAGACACCTTGTTACTCTCATACAATTTGAACTTCACGTTACGATCAGCCATTTGCGTACGCCTTGACGTAATTTCTACAATAAGAGATGGCGGGAAACGTAAAAAATCATCGACAAATGGTCCAGAGATTATCATCACATCTGGTCTTACTACTGTTGTATCATCAACAATCCAGTCTAATTCATAAAATATTCCGCATGAACATCTGTTGGCGCTTTTTTGCAATTCTTGCTGCGCAAGTAAAATAAAATTTCGTCCTGCCTGCTGGTGTGCTCTTTTCGGAGAAGGGCTCATGGCATACGGGATTCCGTAGATCATTTCCCAATCTCCCTCCCACTTTTCATAATCCTGGTAGGTATAGCTGGGCAACCATTCCGCCGGAATGTCTCTGCTGTTCATGTACTAAAGTTACCAAAGATTTTTGCCTGGCACTATCTTTAGGTTTATGACAAACCCGGTCGTGTTATTTGACGGCGAATGCAATTTTTGTAACGGCATGGTGAACTTCTTCATCAAACAGGACAAGAAAAAAGTTCTTCGCTTTGCGGCCATGCAATCAGAAGCCGGCCAAAAGCTGTTGCAGCAATACCATTTTCCAAAGCAGTACTTAAAATCTTTTGTCTTTATCGAAAACGGGAAAGCATATAAAAAATCAACCGCCGGCCTTCGTCTTTACGGCAAGCTTCCCTGGTACTGGAAGTGGACAAAACTTTTCTGGATTGTGCCCCCGTTATTGCGGGACGCTGTTTATGAACTCATCTCCAATAACCGGTATATCTGGTTTGGCAAGCGAAACAGTTGCATGGTTCCAACCCCGGATGTGCGAAGCCGCTTTCTTGTCTGAACCATGATTGGGGTGGATGATCAGGATGAATGGGATTTAAACCGGTACCATAAAGAAAAGAGTCGTTCAATGAACGACTCTTTTCTTTATCCAATAAATCCCATTCATCCTAAAAATCATGGTTCAGACAGTAATTTCTCCCCGCATGTACAACACACATTTCCCGCTCATCAGCACACGGTCGCCGGCCAGTTCGCATTGAAGGTCGCCACCACGGGCCGAAAGCTGCCGGCAGAAAAGTTTTTTCTTTCCCAATTTTTCGCTCCAGTAGGGAACAATATTGCAGTGCGCCGAACCGGTTACGGGATCTTCGGGAATACCGGCACCGGGATAAAAGCAACGAGACACTGCATCGGCCTCGTGCCCTTTGGCCGTTACAATCACGCCAATGGCATCCAGCTCGCTCATCAGGGTAAAATCAGGCTCCACATTACGAACTGCTTCTTCATTGGGCAGCACCACAAAATAATCCCGCGAACGCAACACTTCTACTGCCGTACTGATTCCCAAACTTGCCAGGAGTGTATCCGGTGTATCGCAAGGCTCCGGCATGCGGGAAGGAAAGTTCAACGTGTACAAACCATCTTTTGCACTTGCTTTCAACTCTCCTGCTTTTTGCGTGGTAAAATTGATCTCCTGGATAGGCGGTTCTAAAAAGTTTTTGATGACGTAGGCCGATGCAAGGGTTGCATGCCCGCAAAGATCGATCTCGTATTCCGGGGTAAACCAGCGGATGCTGTAACCGGTATCAGTTTTGACAAAAAAAGCCGTTTCGCTCAAATTGTTTTCCATCGCTATCTGCTGCATCAGACTGTCTTCTATCCAGTCTTCCAGCGGAACAATGGCAGCGGGATTTCCTTTAAAAACAGTTTCGGCAAACGCATCAACCTGGTAGATCGTCAGTATCATTGGTAATTGGCTTTAGGTCTTTTTATCAGCATTTCCGCACATCCGCATATCAGCATATCCACCCATCTGCATATCCGCCTATTACTCCGCCATCATCTGACGGATCACGGTTTCGATTTCCTCGGCATTGGGCTTGCTGAAATAATCGCCATCGCTGCCGTACGGTGGACGGTGGGCCCGGGCCGTTAGCGTTCGCGGGGCCACATCCAACCAGCGGTAACCGCCCTGCCCTTCCATCACCTGCTGAAACATGTAGGCCGTAGCGCCGCCCGGCACATCTTCATCCACAAACAAAATGCGGTTGGTCTTTTTCAACGAGTCTAAAATCTTGTGGTGAATGTCAAACGGAAGAAGCGTTTGCACGTCTACCACCTCACATGATATTCCAACCTTTTCCAAGGCCTGTGCCACCTCCGTAACTATCCGCAGCGTAGAACCATAACTCACTACCGTAATATCAGCACCTTGTTTTACAACTTCCGGCACACCCAGTGGAACCGTATAGTCGAGCAGGTTGGAGGGTAATTTTTCTTTCAGGCGGTAACCATTCAGGCTTTCGATCACAATGCCCGGATCGTTGCCACGAAGCAAGGTGTTGTACATGCCAACGGCCTGCGTCATGTTGCGGGGAACGCAAACGTACATGCCGCGCAGTGAGTTCACCACCATGCCCATAGGCGAGCCGCTATGCCATATGCCTTCGAGGCGGTGCCCTCTTGTTCGCACAATAATGGGACAGCTTTGCTGGCCGGCCGTGCGGTAATGCAGGGTGGCCACGTCATCGCTCAGCGGCTCCAGGCCGTAGAGCAAATAATCGAGGTATTGAATTTCGGCAATGGGCCGCAGTCCACGCATGGCAAGGCCAATACCCTGCCCCATGATGGTCAGCTCGCGGATGCCGGTATCAAAAATGCGTTCTTCGCCATATTTTGCCTGCAGGCCGGCAAATCCCTGGTTCACGTCACCAATATTGCCCAGGTCCTCGCCAAAAGCAACCACTTTTTCGTTGGCAGCAAACAGCGCATCAAAATAATGGTTCAGCACTTCAAAGCCGTTTACCATCGGCGCATCGGCCGCGTAGGCTTTTGCCACCTCCCCTACTTTCAGGGCACTTTTTGGACCTTCGTTGTACAGGTGTGAGTTGTAAAGCGTTTTGGCTTTTTGCTGCAGCTCGCTGTAAAAATCTTTCAGCCAGAAAGCGGCTTCGTTGCTGCCCGCCAGTGTAACGGCAGCATGCAAAATGCGCATCACATCGCGGCGGAGCGGCTCGCGGATAGCCGACAGCTCTTTCACCAGTGCTTCCAGGGAACCTGCCAGCGCCGGGGCTTTTGCCGCCACGTCGTTCATCAGTTCTACCGCCTTAACCACCTGTTGGCGGATGGGCGCCAGGTATCCTTCCCAGGCTTGGGTCCGGGCTGAACGCACATGGTCTTTGGCTTCTATTTCCAGTATCTCCAGTTCTTCTTCGGCCGCAAGGGCATTGGCCAGGATCCATTCCCGCATTTTGCGGATGCAATCCCATTCACGCTCCCAGGCCAGCCGGTCGTTCGACTTGTAGCGTTCGTGGCTGCCCGACGTGGAGTGGCCCTGCGGCTGCGTCAAACCTTCCACGTGAAAAAGGACCGGTGTATGCGTTTCCCTTGCCAGGCGAATACCTTCTTCAAAGGTTTCGCAAAGGCTGGCATAGTCCCAGCCCTTTACTTTATAAATATGAAAACCATTGGTGCCATCTTCTTTCTGAAAGCCTTTCAGCACTTCGGAGATGGAGCCTTTGGTTGTCTGGTATTTTTTGGGAACAGAAATGCCGTAGCCATCGTCCCACACAAAAACGGCCATGGGTACCTGCAGCACACCGGCTGCGTTAATGGTTTCCCAGAAATGCCCTTCCGAGGTGGAGGCATCGCCGATGGTCACAAAACAAACCTCGTTTCCGTTGTTGGAAAGATCGGTGAACTGCTGCAGCCCTTCGATGTTGCGGAAGGCTTTGGAAGCCAGCGCCAGGCCAAGGCCACGTGGCATTTGCCCTGCGGTTGGGGCAATGTCGGCAGAGATATTCTTGCGGTGTGCCAGTGGCAACCAGTCGCCATTTTCATCAACAAAAGGGGTAGAAAAATGCGAGCTCATTTGCCGGCCGGCGCTGTAAGGATCATGGGCAATATCAGGATCGGCATAGAGCTGCGCAAAAAATTCCTGCACAGCGCCCTGCCCGGTGGCAAAAGCAAAGGTCTGGTCGCGGTAATACCCCGAACGGAAATCACCCGGCTGGAAAAACTTGGCCATTGCTACCTGCGCCACTTCCTTTCCATCGCCAAAAATGCCAAACTTGGCCTTTCCTGTCAGCACTTCCTTTCGTCCCATCAGGCTGGCCTCACGGCTGATGCAAGCTACCCGGTAGTCCTGTAACACTTCGTTGCGAAAGTGATCGAACGACAACTGCTCCAACGACCCGGCTCCTTCCGTTAGATTTTCCATGCCGCAAAAATAGGGGTTCGTGTTTTACCGCGGAGAACAGGAGGGGCTGAGGCATTCGCAGAGAGGACTTGTATTTATCAGACGATTTTCAACTTAGAGCTTTTAGAAGGGGTTAGCGAAAAGAAACAGAATTCTCTGCGAAACCCTCTGCTTCTCCTTTCTCTGCGGTTCACCCACCGTTAAATAAATTCAAATTGTGCCCATATCTTTCAGAAGATAAATCTTTGGTTTATTTTTGACTTGAACCACTGAAATATGAAGAAACTCCTTTCCCTGTCTACATTTCTATTGCTCTCGATAGCAGCGATGGCGCAAACGGCCACCGATGCATTGGAGCTGAAGGAAGTTTCTTTTGACTTTGGATCGATCCCGCAGGGCAAGCCGGTTTATCATACGTTTCAATTGATGAACAAAGGGAAAACAGCGGTAAAACTGGACAATGTAAACGCTACCTGCGGCTGTACCACTCCCGAATGGAGCCGCGAACCGCTTGCACCCGGCGCCACAAGCACCATCAAAGTTGGTTACAATGCCGCCTCTGAAGGACCGTTTGAAAAAATGGTAACGGTGCAATACAACGGAAACAGCACAAAACAGATCATTATAAAGGGCAACGTATGGCGGGCTCCCGTGGGTTCCGCTCCTGCCAACGCTTCGGTTAACTTTTTAAAACAACAAATGCACTAAAATGAAAAAGCTACTCTTTATCGCCGCCGCTTTCGTGGTAAGCATCTCTGCCATGGCTCAGCAAAAAGCCGACGACCTGATCAAGATGAATTCCGAAAAACATGATTTTGGAAAGATCAAGCAAGGCGTACCGGTAACCACTACGTTTACCATTACCAATACTACCAACAAGCCCCTGGTGATTGAGAATGCCTGGGCAAGCTGCGGCTGTACAACGCCTGAGTATGCCAAAGAGCCGATTGCACCGGGTGGCAGCACCAAGCTGAAAGTTGGTTACAATGCCGCAGCGATGGGAACCTTTACCAAGCCTGTTTACATTAAGCTGGCCGGTATTGACGAACCCAAGCAGGTTAATATCATTGGCGAAGTGGTGGATGCCAACAGCGTAACCGCTGCACCGGCAAAAGCAACGAAAGTCAAAAAAGCTTCCTAAATAAAGCTCCCCGCTTCGGCGGGGATTTTTTTTGCCCTGTATGAAAGCGCAATTGCTGTTAGCCTGGAACATTCATAACCGTCATCATCTTCTCCTCCTTTCCCATCTTACCGAAACAAGCCTTAGTGCTTCGCTTTCTCCCCGTGGCCGTACGGTTGGCGAACAACTGGCTCATTTGCACAATACCCGGCTGAAATGGATAGAAGCAGTGGCCAAAACCTTGTATAAAAAAGACCTCCTGCTTTCGAAAGAATCGTCACGCAATACCAGCTTATTAAGCGATGCCTTTGAACAATCGACGGCCCTTTTCGGGCAAGTAATCGATAGCAGTTGGGAGAATGGCGGCAAGCTGCCTTCTTTTTCGTCCGGGCTCATTCCCTTTATTTCCTACCTCATCTCCCACGAATCGCACCACCGCGGGAACATCTTGCTGACGCTAAAGCAAAGCGGCCAGAAAATTCCGGAAGACCTCAAATGGGGCCTTTGGGAATGGAACAAAACACCAGGCAGGTAGCAGCTTTTCTTGGAACGTCACCTAACTACCTGCATACCTTCCACCCTACATGTTCAATTTATAAATAGTATAGGTAAGCATACTGGCAAACGATACCCAACTAATGTAGGGTACCAATAGCCAGGCGGCGGGCTTACTGATTTTTGCGAAATAAATAATGGTCAGCAGGATAAAAAACCAAAGGACAAGGATTTCCGCCAGGGCCCAGTCGATCTGGTGTTGGGTAAAAAATATAAACGACCATAAGAAATTAAACACAAGTTGAATGATCCAAAGCGTAATGGCTATGCGCTTGATCTTTGGCGGTGCGCTGCTTTTCCATACCAAATACAAGGCAATTCCCATTAAAATGTAAAGGGTTGTCCAAACGGGGCCAAACAACCAACCCGGTGGCTGCCAGGAAGGTTTTTCAATGGTTTGATACCAGCTGTTAGAGCCGGTGGAAGTAAAAAAGCCTGCGATTGCACCAACCGCAACGGGCACGCCAATGCTGATCAAAAGTTTCATCCAGTTCTTCATACCCGGGAAATATGCAACTATGGGGCCGGCTAAAGCGAGGCTGGTCCAAATTTTTTCATGTAGGCCACCATGTAAGCGATCACTTCATTGTAAGTGGCTTTGCCTTTGGGTTGATTATTCAGCTTCAGGTAACGGTCATAAACACCCGACATAAAGGGCTCTACAAAATTCTGGTTGCGCAACAGGTAAAGCTGCAGTTCACGCAAATCGCTCTTCACCCGGCTGTGCAGGTTGGCGCGGATGGTTTCGGTCAACGCCGCATTGGGTGTTTGCCGGCATTCAAAAATGGCATCGCGGTACAATTCAAAATAAACAGAGTATCGCACATGCGCATCCGCCGAAGCCTGGCTGGCCAGGTAGGCCACAAAGCTGGCTTCGTTCTCCCGGGCATAACCTTGCTGGTGGGCAATTTCGTGCAGTACCACAAAAGGCTTTAAAAAAACCGGGATGCTTGTTTTCAGTTGCGCCTCACCGGTAAACGGGTTGTAATAACCGGTAAAGCCCACCAGGTGACCAACCGGCGTATAAAGCGAAGGTTTGAGAGACATGCGATTGTACTGGAAAAAAGGATATCGGCTGCTTGCCCTTTCGTAAGCCTCCTTCCCGGTTTGAAACAGCAGGTTGTTGGTATAGCGGGCCCGCTCCGCGGAATCCACCTTTTCGGCGTAGCCATTGAGCTTTTGCTGCAGCGCCAGCGTGAGATTGAACAGGTCTTCCACCGAATAAGGCTCCAGTTGGAGGGAAAGTTGTGCGGCTATGCCCTGCCGGTAATAGTTGAGTCCCCAGAAAAGGCTGAATACAATATAAATAATAAGAGAAAGCTTCAGGTATTTGCGCAGCAAAACCCACGACAGGTAGCTGCGGGCCTGTCGCTTGCGGAAAACCTGCAGCAGCTTCCAGGTCTTTCGCACTACCCAAACAAAGGACAAAAAATAAAGCAGGTCGCCGACGCTGAAGGGTATCCAGCCAAAAAGAGAACGCAGTGATGTGGATACAAAAGGATAAAAACCGAGGCTGTAGTGTTGCTCCACCCAACCTTCGTTCAGGGCAAAAAGCCTGATTCCCACGGCAGCCAGCAACAACAAAAGAAGAAACCGGTCGTGGAAAAGGGCTTTGAACATGTAGTTTGCAGGGCGATTCGTTAAAATGTTTCGCCAAAATAGGCTATTTCAGCCGTTTTCCTTTACCTTCGCAAACTCTTAAATTAAAAGTCATGAGCAGCAGGCGTGAATTTGAGATTGCTTTCGTGGGTCTGAAGCCGGGCGTTCATGAATTTAACTACGAGATCAGCGATAGTTTCTTTGAAGATTACGGCGAACAGGATTTTTGGGACTGCAAAGCGACCATTAAGCTGCTACTGGAAAAAACAACAAACTTTATGATGTTGCGCTTTCAGGTTGGTGGTACGGTGAAGCTGGTTTGCGACCGCTGCAGCGCTGATCTTCCCATGTCTCTTTTCGAGGATTTTAACGTGACCATCAAGGCCGTTGAAAACCCCGAAGAAATGAACGACACAGAAGAAGATCCGGATGTGTATTACATCTCCCGCGGCGAAAGCCATCTGAACGTGGCCCCTATGATCTACGAATTCATTAACCTGAGCATCCCCATGCAAAAGGAATGTGAGTTTGAGAATATGGACGGTCCGCATTGCAATCCTGCCGCCCGTGAAATGCTGAACAAATTAAGACAGGCCGAAGAAGAAAGGGAAAACCCACTTTGGAAAGGCCTGGACAAGTTCAAAAATTTGGAAGAATAGGCAAAAAGCAGAAAAGCGCAGAAAGAGAAATTCTATTTTTGACACTTTTCTATATTCAGCCTCTAGCAATTAAATAAAAAACAGATAACACGTAAATAACTGAGTCATGCCAAATCCGAAACGCAGACATTCGCAACAAAGAAGCGCCAAGCGCAGAACCCATTACAAAGCGGTAGCGGCTACGCTTTCTACGGACAAAGCAACGGGAGAGATCCACGTTCGCCACCGTGCACACGTTAGCGAAGGCAAACTGTACTACAAAGGACAGGTTGTTGCAGAAACGTCACCGATTAAAAAGTAAGCAAAAAATATTTTTGCAACATCCATTCTCCCCCTCATTGGCGGGATAATGGATTTTTTATTTTTGGGCCAACATGAAGATAGGCATTGATATGATGGGCGGCGATTACGCACCCACGGAAGTCATCAAGGGAATACAGGAATTTCTCGCTGAAGGAACCGCCGCACAGGTTGTGCTGATTGGCGATGAGGAAAAGATAAATCCCCTGTTACAGGACAGTGCCCTGCCCCAGGGCCGCTACAGCGTGGTGCATGCACCGCAGGTGATTGACATGCACGAGCACCCCACCCGGGCATTAAAAGAAAAGCAGCAGTCGTCCATTGCCATTGGCTTTGGCCTGCTGGCCGGCGGCAAAACCGACGCCTTTATCAGCGCCGGCAACACCGGTGCTATGCTGGTAGGTGCCCACTATGCGCTGAAGCCTGTGGAAGGCGTGCTGCGGCCTACCATCTCCACCATTGTACCCAAAGAAAACGGCGAGACCGGCCTGTTGCTGGATGTGGGCCTTAACTCCGACTGCAAACCCGAACACCTGAACCAGTTTGCCATTATGGGTTCGGTTTATGCCCAAACCATTCTTGGCATCGACAATCCCCGCGTGGCCCTGATGAACATTGGCGAAGAAGAAGGCAAGGGCAACCTGCTGGCGCAAGCGGCTTATGGATTGCTGAAAGAAAACAGCCATATCAATTTTGTGGGCAACGCCGAAGGAAGGGATATGTTTGTTGACAAAGCCGATGTAATGGTTTGTGATGGCTTTACCGGCAACATCTTGTTGAAAATGGCGGAAAGCCTTTTTGAGATCACCCGCCGCAAAGGCATCAACCACGAATACTTCGACCGCTTTAATTTTGAAAACTACGGCGGCACGCCGGTACTGGGTGTATCCAAGCCGGTGATCATCGGCCACGGCATATCAAAAGGCATTGCCTTTCGCAACATGCTGGCGCTGGCACAAAAGATGATAGAAACAGACGTAATGCAAAAACTCAAAAAAGAGTTGGAAGCATAAGCAGTTTGAAAGCGGTTAGCCTCTTTTTCGTTTACAGCAGTTTTTTCCTGGCTGCCTGTGCGCAGCCGGAAACTTATCCTGTACCACGGGTAACGGAACACCTGTTACCGGTTGGCGATGCTACCATCACCGTGCAGAAAACCAGTTTTGATTCTACGTCCCCCTATTTTTTTGTTCACCTGCATGCCAACGAACTTACCGCCGCAGACGTAGCGCAACAGGTTGCCCCTAAAGAAGGCATTCCGCTCCTGCGCATTGTTAATGGCGAGGAACGGCTGCTTTCTTTTCGACAGAACAACCAGGTGCTTCGCTTTGATCCTAACCGCATCTTCAGCGACTCGGGCATTCAAAAAACAATCAAACTTCTCAACAAGGAAAGCGATGACGCCTTTGCTGCAATAAAAGGCTTTCGCGATACACTGCTTACTCTCATCGATACGGGCAAAATTGTGATTGCCCTGCACAACAATACCAACGAGCGGTTCAGCATTTTGCAATACAAAGCCGACAGTGCTCTTATACACATCAACCCCGAACACGACCCGGATGATTTTTTCCTGACCAACGATCCAGTGCTCTTTGATCGCCTGCGGGAAATCAATTTTAATGTGGTGCTGGAAGATGTTGATATAGTTGAAGACGACGGCTCACTGAGCCTCTATTGCAGCCGGCAAACTATCCGGTATGTGAATGTGGAGGCGGAGCATGGTCATCTGCAGGAGCAAATGACGATGTTGAACCGTTTGCTGCAGTTGCTGCCGTAGCAGAAAAAAATCAATTTTTCTTTCAAAAAGTTTTGGCAGCAAATGGCTTAGCTCTTATTTTTGCACTCCCAATCACAAAACGGGTTGAACTCGTAGCTCAGTTGGTAGAGCAATACACTTTTAATGTATGGGCCCTGGGTTCGAGTCCCAGCGGGTTCACAGAGTAAGTTTCAAAATCAGTCAATCCCTTGCAAATCAGATAGATGAGCAAGGGATTTTTCTTTTATATCCCCCAGAACACGTCACTTTTCGTCGGTTTTTGGTCCGCTGGAGCGTCACCAGTTTTATCAATTTCGTTACCAAAAATCAGAACATATGAAAGTATCGCTGTACTTCTATTTAAATGAAGAAAAGACTAACAAACGCACTGGAACTATTCCCGTTTACATTCGAGTAAGATTGAATGGTAAGAAGGCAGAAGGCCGTCTCTATCACGCAGATGTTTTAGAAAAAGAAAGGCTGTTTTGGGATGAACGTACCATGCGACTGACAGATGTCAAACACAAATCCAACAAAATCATCAACTCCGTTCAAAAGAATTTGATGAGTTCATCATCATGAACGGGCGATCGATTAATCGCCATTCAGCTACCAGTATTCGTAACTTTTGCTTGGGCGTAATGAACGTGAAGCCCCCTTGGTGATAGACTACATCGATAAGTATTATACATCAGCCATTGAACACAATGAAACTCTAGCTATTGGTACAAAGAAAATTTATGTCAAAGCCATTCGCCATCTAAAGAACTTCCTTATCAAGAAGAAGTGCACACAATTATGGCACTTTTCCAGGGAGCAGTTGCTTTTCAGGGACTTGTGGTACTCTTCGATCCTCCACCGTCTTTTGTATAGATCGAAGATAGCTTCATAGCCTAACTGAAGATCACTTGTTGCCAGGTACAGCGTACCGCTACTTTTCCTTCCGTGTTTGAAAGTCTTCTTTACCACCAGAACCGGGAAATCCAGTCCCTTCAGGTAAAGTTTCGCGGCACGCTTACCCAGCTTTCGTTTCTCAAGCGGCTTGAAGGCCCCTTGCATTGCCTCTTTTTCACTGCGGGCTGCCAGGCGGTTGCTCTTTAAGGCCATAACAAAGTCTGTTTCGCACACCTTGTAGACGTAATCCATGTTGTCTTTGCTGCTGTACCAGCTATCCGAGAGCACATAATCCATCCTCCGGCTTTGGGTCAGTCTTTTTACCATCTGCTGAAAGATCCCGTTTTTGCCCCTTTTTATCTGCCACTCCCATACCTGCTTTTTCTCATTCCACTTCCATTGTTTCTCCACCACCTGAAGGCTCATCGGCACATTCACCTTTTCATCACTCCACAGAGCAGAAACAAAATTGATGCCCTTTACACTGCAGCCTTTTGTGTGATCGTAGTGCCAGTTCACCACCCCATTTATCTCACTGTACGGCTTTTCGGCAATACTGTCGTCAATGCTCAGGGTGACTACGCCTTTTACCTCCTTGCTCTTTACCAGGGCCTTGCTCTTTTTGTAAAGCAGGTGATCATCTACTTCGCCTCCCGAAAGCATCCGGCTCACCTGATCATGGCTGATACGACCACCTACCGCTTTACTCAAGTCTACCGCACTGATTACCTCACTACCGCTCAGCACATAATCCACATACAAATTCCTCACCCCAACTCTTCCCATACCCCATAGACGCTAGTGTTGCCGCGTAAGTTGAGTTAATAAATACGACAAAATTCTTCACAGAAAGTCATCAAATCGTTCTGACATTTTATAGAATTGCATTCTTTTCTTTTATCCGGTTAATTAATGAAGAAATAAAAGCCGATTTGTACGTGAAATACTCAACCAAATACCGGAAGGAACGAGAGGATCTGAATGCGTTTGCTAACTTAACCCTATACAGTAACTCAAACCTAAAAAATACATCGAACTCTCTACTTAATATCTCATAGAACTCGCGTCGCTATACGCTTCCAGCAGTTACAAGGACAAACAAGAATTACAAAGAACCATCTTTCCTGAAGGAATTTTTTATTCCAAGAAAAAAGGGAAACACCAACCACAAAAATCAATGCTGTATTCTTGTTAATCGCCCGCAAGAAGGGCTTTTCAGGGAAAAAAACCAGAATTTCTGAAGTATTTTTCAAAAACTCCGGTTGGGTAGCCCCAGTAGGAATTAAACCCACATTATAATCTATTTTAGGCAAAATCGAGCGCTAGCGACTTCGTTTTATCATAGGTGCACTTCTTCGCTCATTTGTCACCATTAATTTGCATTAGCTACATAAATAACTGGCAGATAGGCTTTTCTTCAGGCTAGTTCGAGTTCTGACAGAACCAAACACCTGCAGAGACAGTCCATTCGTTCGGGATTAAAACGTAAACTCACCCACATAGATACCCTCCTTTTCATCGTCATCAAGCTGAAGGGTGATGAGCTTACGCTCTTCATTTTTCCGGCCATAGTTGGTATAAATCTCCACGAGCAGTGTGGTTTTGCCAGCCAGTTTTACGCCCCTCTCGCCATAGTAGTGTACCTGCACTTTGTAAGTGCCTGTTACCCCTTTTTTTAGCAGGAACTGCTCGGGACCATACCCGTTGGTAAAATCATCAGACAGCCGCCCGCCAATCTTTGTTTCGTTATTCTTGTAATCACAAACTTCCCCTCCCGGATCCGTCACCCACAGGTCAATGTCTACATCATCCATGTTCCAGTTGAGCACCACCCGCACATCCACGGGCAGCTTGCGCAACAATCCCTTCGGAATGCCGGCTGTATTCACTTTATCCGGGTGCTGGTGCACCAGGTGCGAGAGTTCGGTCACGATGGTTTCTTCAATGCCATCCATATCCTCCATCACCTCACTGGTATAGGGATGGGAAAGCGCCCGGTAGAGCGTATCGAGCGCCTGCTGGAACTTTTTGTTATCAAGTAGCGCCAGGGCATAGTCACGATAACTCTGTGGCTCCTGCGGCCGCCATTGCAGCACTTGTTTAAAGACGTAGGCTGCCAGTTCCCCTTCTCCCAACTCGCGGAGCTTGTAACCCAACAGCCGGTAGAGTTCATGGTTTTGAAAATCAAGCTCTCCCAAGTTGGTTACCACCTGCAGCGCAAGGGCTTTATCTGCCTTTGCAAAAAAGGTCGCCATCTCATAATAAAAGGTTGGATCAAAGAGGTGCTGCTCCCGCAGTTTAAGGTAAGTAGCGTATTGCTGGTGGGAAGGCACTGCCGCCATGCTTTGCATATAGGCTGCACCGGAGGCCTTTTCCATGAGCTGAATCTGTGGCCCTTTGGTACCCTCGCCTACCTCGTCAGCCGCTTCCCCTGCAGCCTTTGTGGTGATCAGCAGGACCCCGTTGATCGCCTTTGCACCATAAAGGGCAATACCGGCTCTTTCGGACAGCGCCTCTACGTTAGTGATCTGGTCCTTGTCGGGCATAGCGGTGGCAAGCTTTCCATCCACCACCAGGAGTTGCTCACCGACTCCTGGCTGGGTTGCTGCCTGCCCGCGAACGCGCACCACACTCCTGCTATAGGCTGTTACCACCACCTCAGAAACCTGAACTCCGGCTACGCTACCGGTGAGTGCTTTGTGAACGGATTCAGCTTGTCGCAAGGGTAATGGCAGGGCATTCGTATTCGCAATCGCATTCGCATCTAAGCGCACCTCTTCATCGCGTTTGATCACCGGTGCACGCAGGGCAAGGGTACGGGGATGGATGGTGGCCGAATCACGGTTGGTAACGGTTTGCGCGATGGTTAGCTTTTCCACAGGCTTTGCCAGCCCTAAAAAGCGGGTGTTCCACCACCTCCGCAGCTTGTTGCTGTAAGCAAGGGCATTTTCAATGGTTTCTTTCCTGCGCTCGGTGATCTCGCTGCGCTTTTCCTGCAGGCGCCGGTTGTACTCCTTTAGCAGTTCCACCGGCGGCTGAATCTCGTGCTCGACATAATCATCGAGGCTTTCCAGTACCAGCAGCGACGTAAAACTCGTGACCAGGGAATGCTCCCGGCCTAAGCGAAGAATTTCTGCCTTATTTTTTTCTTCATCGCTCTCAAGTTCTTGGACACGCTTCTGTGCCACCAGCCGGCGCAGGTCCCACTGAGAGGAAAGCCTGTTTTCACTACCCGGAAGACGCACTACCGTTTCGGTGGTAACGGTTCTGCCATACCCAAACTGCAGGCGAATGCTCTGCTCTCGCCCGTCATACTCACCAGCCAACGTGAAGCCAGCTGCAACCGGGGAAGGGTGTGTGGGATAAAACGAAAGGGATTTTTTTCCCCCCTTCACACCCAGGAAATAGAAGGACTGGCTGCGCAGGCTTTCCACGGCCTCTTCGGGCGTTGTGTTTTTCAAGTTGATGAATATGCCGCCGCTACTCTGGGCAATGGAGCGAAGGGTCCCGTGGTTGGCCCGTGACGATCCCGATACCGCATACACGGGGCAGGGAGAAGCTTGAAAGGGTGAATCGGAAAGCGTGCTCACGCCATCGGAGAAAAAGAGCACTTCCTCCACCTTTGGAAGGCGGACCTTGCTATAATCCGTTCCGCCGTCATAAGGAAGGCTGCGGATCTTTTGAAGCAGCGCCGTGGTGTTGCCCTCCCGGATGGCATACTCACCTTCCGCCCGAAAACGGTGGTGAAGACTATAAAGCAAAACGGTTGTATTGCGGCACTCGGTCAGATAGTTTTTCAATAGCTGCAACTCGCTGGCGGTATCGCGGTAAAGCCCACTGAGGGAATTGTCCCAGATTACGGCCACTCGTTTGGGCAACACCTTTTCTTTTGCAGGACCGGAAAGAGCTATATGCACATAGAAGGTATGCCTGCCGTCGCCCTTTTGCACAAAGACCTCAGGCCTGCTGCTGTTTTTGGGAATGCGGAAGGCAAGTGAACCTTGCAAACGAACATTTTCACCCATTGCGCGGGCCGTGTAGCCTTCAGGGCTCCGGGTAAAGGCCAGGCTTCCAACGGGTACAGCATCCACCAAAGGCGAAGGCTCTTGTTGCAAGACAGTGACGTTTATGCTTAGCGTACGTAGCACCTCCTTTGCTTCGAGGGGAAGCTGATAGACCAATTCTCCGCTTTTGGTTAGCAGCAGCTCCTGCTCAAAGCCAAGGATCACCCTTCGCTCCCCGCCGGCCGGTACCGGGTAGATACGGGTGCGGAAGTTAGCTCCTTCTGTTTTTTCCAGCAGCCCTGGATCCACCTGCCGCTTTTCGATGGCTTCAAAGACCTCGGTCGCCCTTACCTTTTCAACCGGTACGCCTTCCCGCATTTTGCCCGCTACATCCAATGCGTAGCGGCTCACATTGGCTCCTTCGGGTAGAGGAAAGGTAAACTGGCCCTCCAGGACACGCTCAGAAGGGTTGTGAAAAGCCATGGTAAACGTTGTTGTCGCCCTGTTTCCGATAACACGGACATCAATGGATAGGTTGCTGAGATAAATGGGTGAGGCAGGATCGGCAGCGGTCAGTTGCGGCAGTTGTGCTGGTAGGTTTACACATAAGAGCAAGCAAGCAGTCAGACAAAAAAGGATACGCATAAGCAAGTTTTAGTTAAGATGCAGCGAAGGGAAAATTACACAATTTCCGCTGGTGAGCATGCATGGACTGCTGGCAAAAGAACCAACTGTTTTTTCGCTAACACTTGACGTTGATACGGCACTGGTTGATGGCGTCCCGGAAGTAGCGAATTACACCTGGCATGCAGCCGTACTTATTTGATCGAAACAGCCAACAAATTCTGTTGCAGTTTTTCGTTAATCAAAAGGCCTGCTTTTCAGCATGCGTCCTACTACAACTGTTAAGCATAACCGAAACATTAGCCATTATGCTATTAAGTATTCTGCAATGTTGAATCTGCGTATCTATAACCAAAACTTATAAATGAAACTGGAATTGTAAATATCAATCCATATAAGGACCACTTTCCATAGAATGCATCCCCAGGATAGACAGATAAAACAGCAAGCGTTGCCAAGCTGACATAGGTGAGAGATGCTAACAAGGCAAGTTTTCGGTTTTCCAAGTAGTTTTTCATTTTAAAGGTATGTTCCAACGCCGCTAACGGAAAACGTGTTGCTGTCAGTGGTGGCATTCAATGCTTCACAGCTTCACGCTTGCACTAAAGTAGATTAGAATAACTGTTGCTTAAAATTTATTCGTCTGCCACCATTGCAGCAAAACGCTGTT
>JABUMY010000028.1 GCA_013327885.1 Flavisolibacter longurius
GTGTAGTAAGAAACATTCAGCCTGCAAGTGGTTCTATCCAAACCACCGTGGACATGAGCAGCCTGGGTAAAGGCATGTATTTTATCCGCGTTAGCCAGGAAAACGGAACGACCGAAACCCTGAAAGTGATGAAACAATAATTTAGTGAGTACGTTTGCATAAAGAAGCCGGGAGTTCGTCTCCCGGCTTTCTGTTTTAATGCCTTTCTGTATTTGCTACAAGAGATTATTTGCCTGCGCATAGAGAAGCAGCACAATGGTCTTTGCGTCCCTGATCTCTCCTGCCGTCACCATTTGAAGGGCTTTGGCAAACGGTATCTCTACCAGCTTTACATCCTCGCCTTCTTCTGCCAGGCCACCGCCTTCGCTCTTTTTCTGGCTATCGCTGACAGCCGCCGTAAAATAATGCACTCTTTCTTTATAGGCTCCCGGCGAACTATAGGCTTCAAACAATTTGGTTAACTCATTTACCTCATACCCTGTTTCTTCGGCAATTTCACGCCGCATCGTTTCTTCCGGTGTTTCGCCTTCTTCCAGCAGGCCTGCACAGGCTTCCAGCAACATGCCGTCGGCATTTCCATTGAGGTAGGTGGCAATCCGGAACTGCCGCGTCAGCAGCACGGTTCCTCTTTCCTTGTTGTACAACAACGCTGTTACCGCATCGCCATGATCAAACACTTCCCGCGCCTGTTGCTGCCACTCGCCGTTTGTTTGCCGGATAGAAAAATCAACCTTTTTTAAAACTGTTTTTTGCTGCGATAATATTTCCTCGTTATTAATCTTTACCTGTGTCATCACTGCCATTTATAGGTTAGAAAAAAGTCGCGTCAGGAGCTGCAGCTTAACATAGAGCAGCCGGCTTTTTCATTGGCCCAATCCGGCCGCTTGCCCTCCAGTTCGGGGAAGGTATTGCTGTAGGGCTTTTGAATCGCCTTTTCCAGTTTTCGGAAAGCTGCATCATCGCCATTTTGCAGGTCTTCAATTGCACTGTGCAAAAGATAGTTCCGCAGGATGAATTTTGGATTGGCCGATTGCATGAGTGAAAGCGATTCTTCCCTGCTGCTTTTGCTTTTTGCCATGCGTTGCTGGTAAGCTTCCAGCCAATTTGCTAACGATGCCGCTTCGTCTTCCGTTGGTTCTTTGTAAAAGCTGTCGCTGAAATGAGAAACTATGCCTGCTTTATCCGTAGCGTCAATGGAAAACGTTTGCAGCGCCTGGAAAAACAAGGTCATGTCCGGCTGCACAGTACATAACATTTTTTCCAGGTCGTTCAGCAACCCGGCATCTTCGGCACGCAGGTTATCCAGCCCGATCTTTTTTCCCATCATCGTGTAAAATTGCTGCCAGTACACATCGTCATAGGTGTCGATGATCTTTACCAATTCTTCCGTATCGGGGAAAAGCGGCGCCAGTGCACCGCCCAGGCAACCAAGGTTCCATTTGGCCACGGCAGCCTGTCGCCCAAATGCATATCGCCGACCCGGCAGGTCGGTGGTATTGGGAGTAAAAAGCGGGTCGTACTGGTCAACAAACGAGTAAGGACCGTAATCGATGGTCAGTCCGAGTATGGACATGTTATCGGTATTCATGACGCCGTGAACAAAGCCAACACGCAGCCATTCCACCATCAGGAAGGCTGTCCGGTCCACCACCTCTTTGTACCAGGCCAGTATTTTATCTTCACCGCTGATGTGCGGGAAATAATGGGTTATGGTCCAATCCACCAGTTTGCGCAGGTTCTCCAACTCGCCGCGGGCTGAAGGCATTTCAAAATTGCCAAAGCGCAAAAACGTGGGTGCAGCACGCAACACAATGGCCCCAGGCTCGTGAGCGGGGTTGCCATCGTAAAACATATCCCGTAACACAGGCTGTCCGGTTGTCACCAAACTTAAAGAACGGGTAGTAGGCACACCCAGGCAGTGCATGGCTTCGCTCATCAGGTATTCGCGAACCGAGGACCGCAACACAGCCCGGCCATCGGCACGGCGGCTGTAGGCCGTTTGCCCGGCACCTTTTAGTTGCAGTTCCCACTTTTCCCCTATCGACGTTACCCGTTCGCCCAGGGTAATGGCACGGCCATCGCCCAACTGCCCGGCCCAGGAACCAAACTGGTGGCCGGCATAACAGGCCGCATAGGGATGCATGGTGCCAGTTACGAGGTTACCGCCGAGTATCTCCGTATCTTCTTTTCCCGGGTACTGTAATTCCAGTGTTTCGGCCAGGTTTTCACTCCAGCCCAGCAGCTTTACCTCGGGTACCGGTGTAGGCTCCGCCTTGCTCCAGAAGAGACCCGGTGTTTGCCGCGGCTCCCGGTTGCCACTGTCGTCGCCGGGAAAATTGCTGACAAAATCGTTGCGAAATAAAACCGAGTGCAAGGGTTGCTTCATGCGTTATCTTTTGCGATTAGCCCATATGGGCTTTTCAAAATTGAGACAGGATATCGGTACTGCAAATCCTTTGCTCCAATGGTGAGATGCAAACAAGAAAAGGGCATGGAACAGCTTTGTGATCGAAAGCCATTTCAAACCCTTTTAGAACAGAGGGGAGACTTTATTTGAGTGAAGGCATTTCATCCAGGGTGATCACATAATCGCTGGCAAACATTTTTTGCCAAAGCGCCAGCGAATTGTGGCTGCTGTTTCGGGTAAAATCGCCGTACCAGGGCATAAACCACGACCACGCCGCTTTGTCTTTTACCAGGTTGTCTACGTCGGGTATTGAACCCACTTCGGAAAGCGTGACCATTTTCTTGCCGCCATACAGCGTATTCATTTCTTTCCATTCGGCTACCTGGGAGGAATGATCGCCCTGCTTGTACAGGTCTCTTCCCACGATATCCACGTATGCGTCACCGGGATACCAAGCATTGTCGGAAGGTTCGCGGGTCCACACCCAAATGAGATTTTTTAAGCCGTGGTGGTTCACCATCCGGTCGTACATCACCTGGTAAAGCTTTTTGCAGGCCTCCGGACCTTTGGCACCCCACCAAAACCAACCGCCGGCTGCTTCGTGCAAGGGCCGCCAGATCACGGGTACGTTTTGGGTTTGGAGTTTTTTCAGTAATCCCGAAACAAAATCAATGTCGCTCAACATAGCCTTGTATTCTTCCGAAGCCGGGTCATTGATCTTGCTTACATCAAAGGAAGTTCCATTGGGTTTGCTGCCCGTTTTGGTGTAGAATTCTTCCGTTGCACGGGAAGGATCCCGCCAGTGCCAGCAAAAAACCGGGATGCCGTTGCGGTCCCACCAGGCTTTGGCGTCTTTTATCGGCTGCTCGTTATCGTACCAGTTGTATTGCCGGTTGCAATGCATGAAATCCAGTCCCACAATAGCCGGCTCCTTTCCGGTGGAAGCTTTTAACCAGGCCGTTTCATCAAAGCTGTTAAGGGTCATCACACCCGACAATATTTTTTTGCCGTAGTTGTTGCGCAGGAAGCCATAAAGAGCCGTTGCTTCTTTGGTAGGGCTGGCCGTCACCAGGCCTGGATTGATTGCATACGCAGGTGGTTGAACAGGCGCCGGGGGCTGCGGTGCCGGCGTGCCCGAAGGTGTTGCTTTTTTTGAACAGGCCGCGGAAACTACCAAAACACAAAGTACCAATAAGCGACAGATAACAAACATGCAAATGAAATAGGGGTTGAAAAATAAGTTGTCAGCCGTAGCGAAAATATCCGCAACGGTAAGCAAACAAAAATATCGGTCACCCGGCAACAGCAACGATACATTTTTAACCGATCGCTGTACTTTATTTCTCGCCGAATGTGGTCTTTCCTAACCTTTCGAACCTGTTGCCGATTGGCTGAAGGCTTTTTCAATTTTGGAATATTTCCACCAAGTAATTCGCAGAATTGCTGCCGGTATTAGGGAAGTCCGAAAAGAAAAATTATTTTCGTGAACCGTCTTATTGGCAAGTGCTCCTTGTCTACAACCAAGACAACTGCGTACATGATCCGAATTTTAACCGTGCTTTTTTTTGTGCTGGCGTTTTGCAGCGCTGCCCATGCCCAGCTAACCGCCAATTTTAGCGTTGATAAAGTGGGAGGCTGCTCGCCCCTGCTTGTACAGTTCACCAATACCACCACCGGTACTTCGGCCGGCGCCAGCTACCAGTGGGAATTTGACAACGGCAACACGTCTTTCCTAAAAAATCCTGGCGCCATTTTTACAGAAGAAAAGAGTTATTCGGTAAAGCTCACGGTGCGTGACGGCAACCAAAGCAGCTCGAAAACAATGGAGATCACAGTTTACAAAAAACCAACGGTTGATTTCACTGCTTCGCTGCAAAAAGGCTGCGCTCCCCTGCCGGTGGATTTTACCGCCAATGCAACGGCCGGCAGCGGGGCTATTGTGGGTTACGACTGGGATTTTGGCGACGGGTCAACCGGGAACAGTGCCGCCAACCAAATTCGGCACCAATATGAAACGGAACAAACCGCAACCGTTACGCTAACGGTTACCAATAGCCAGGGATGTTTTGAGACGGCCACCAAATCGGCGCTTATCGACATCAGGGAATCGCTTACCGCAGATTTCTCGGCACAAAAGAAAGTGCTTTGCCGCGAAACCGATGCAGTGCAACTAACCAACGCAAGCAAAGGACCGGGAACCCTGAACTATGCCTGGGATTTTGGCGATGGGAAAACATCAACACAAAAAGACCCGCAGCATGCTTTTAACAAAAAAGGCATCTACACGGTGAAGCTAACGGTCAACAGCAGCGAAGGTTGCACCAATACCCTTACGGCCTCCAACTACCTGAATGTAGCCTCGTTTAAAACTGATTTTACGGTACCGCTTCCAATATGCCAGGGGTCCGGTAATACCTTCGAAAATACCAGTACGCCAGTACCCACAAGCACAACCTGGGAGGTGGATGGCCAGCCGGCTTACTCCTATTCCCCTTCGCTCTATGCAGCATTCTATACAACAGGCACGCATACGGTGAAAATAGAAAACAAATTTGGCGACTGTCTAGACACCCTTACCAAAATCATTTCGGTAAAAGCGCCACCGGTGATAAAAGGTTTTGTTGCTGAACCTGAAAACGAATGCGGTGCACCGGTGCTGGTGAATTTTAAAGACACAACCCCCGGTGCCGTAAAATGGAACTGGTTTTTTGGGAATTATAACACCACTTCTGCGGTACAGGCGCCTTCACAATTATACAGTTATGACAACGGTTTTTGGGTGCAGTTGGAAGTGGAAAATGCCGACGGTTGCAAGGCTACTTACGGCCAGGCGATTTATATTGCTAAACCTTCGGTTGTGATCACTTCACCACAACAGGCAGGGTCCGATCAAGTGCTTTCCTGCGGTCCGGGTACGTTTACTTTTGAAGCAAGCAGTTCGCAGATGATCACGTCTTATCGCTGGGAGTTAGGCGATGGCAGCACCTCAACAGACGCATCGCCCCGGCATACCTATACCACGCCAGGCCATTATAATGTAAGCCTGCACTACACTACAGACAAAGGTTGCTTTGGTACGGCTACCTTGCGATATGGCGTTACGATCAGCGACAAGATAAAAGCTGATTTCGAAATTTCGCAAACAGATATTTGCGGCAACACACCTGTAACGATTTTCAATAAATCCAGTGCGGCTGTGTATTACAACTGGGACCTGGGCAATGGCTATTTTACTTCGAATTCAGGGCAATTCCACTCCTTCACGCACCAGTTCCAGCAAGAAGGGGTTTACGACATAGGGCTGATTGCAACCAACCTTATTTGCGCCGATACCATCGTAAAAAAGGCGTATGTAAAAGTAGCGCCGCCCTTTCCTAAGATAGCTGGCTTTTCTAACACCTGCGATGGAACAAGGGGCGAGGTCACCTTTCGACAAACTTCACGTATGGCAAACACCTGGAACTGGGATTTTGGCGATGGCACCACCCAGTCATTTACTTCAGATCAACCGGAAGTAAAACATACCTACAAAAAAACAGGTTGGTATAAAGTGATACTCACAACAACCAATGGGCAGTGCAGCGTAAAAGATTCGGTAAATGTTTCCGTTTTGCTAAGGCAGTTTCCGAAGCTAAAGGCAGCCAACACCGAGGTATGTAGCGGCCAAGGGGCTTTGTACATAACGATCACTGATCTTGAGAATAATCCGAATCCCTATAATGGGGCCTACGGGTACTGGACAACGGGTTTGTATCACCAAGATGGAAGTTGGGCACCGGGCAGTACTTCAGGCGGCGACATTACACAGGCTCCGTTTTCTATGACGCTTTATAATTTCACTCCCGGAAAGGAAGGACTGCGATCCGTTGTTACCTCCGCTTACTTTAATTGCAGTGATACAACAAACTGGATACCATTGAAGGTCAAAGGTCCTACACCGTACTTTCAGACAGTGACCAAACCCTGCCAGAACGGAAATATTGTTTTCTTAAAAGATGAGTCGCGAAGCCAGAACGGCGTACCGATCCAATTATGGGAGTGGCAATTCGGCGACGGGCAGATCGGATTTCATAACAGCAATGCCGAATTCAGGCATTCCTATGTTTATCCAGGGTTTTACCGGGTGACCGTAAAAACTACGGATGCAGAGGGTTGCAGCGCCAGCTATGAACAGTATGTAAATGCACAGCATAATACCTTGAAAGCCTCCTTCTTACCGTCCGCAACCAACATCTCTCCGGGCACCTCCATCGATTTTCAAAACACGTCAATCAGCTCTGAACCCGATAACACAACCTATAAATGGCTCTTTGACGACGGCACCACCGCAACCACCAATGATTTGACGAAACTGTATGCCAACCCAGGCGTCTACACTGTAAAACTGGTAGCTGCCAATACGGTCAGGGGCTGTTCCGATACGGCCGCGGTAACGGTTACGGTGAAATATGTCAATGCCGCGTTTACGTTTAATACTACAGCCATTACGGCTACGCAATGTCCTCCGGTGCGGGTTCAATTCACCAATACATCGTATAACATCAGGCGCATTGAATGGGATTTTGGCGACGGTACGACATCCCTGCATTATAACCCAAGCCACTTGTATACCAAGCCCGGGAAGTATTATGTTAGGGTAAAAACATACAGCGATAACGGCACCGTATACACGACGTTGGATTCTGTTTTCATAAAAGCACCTTCGGCGACTTATTCCGTTGACCGGACAAGCGGTTGCACCTCGCAAACAATTTCGTTTAAGGCTACCGGTAATGAAACGGAAAAATATTGGTGGGACTTTGGCGACGGCACTGTTACACCGGTATCGGCCAATTCGGTATCGCACCTTTACGGAACGGCCGGCACCTACCAACCTAAACTCATCGTTTCCGACGCCAACGGCTGCACCGCCACGGTTCCGCAAGGTGAAAAAATCATCATCGATGCCCTGCAGGTAGGCATCAGGGATCTTCCCGCTTATTTATGCACGCCCAAAAAGATCAGCTTTGAGCCCATCATCAGTGGCGCTTCATCACAAACTAAACTTACCTATCATTGGAATTTTGGAACCTCTGTCGCCGGCGATACGTCCAACCTGGAAAAGGCTGAATTCTCATTTGCCAATCCCGGAAAATACACGGTCCGCCTTACCGTAGAAAGCAATACCGGCTGCCGGAAAGAAGCGTCCAAAACCATTGATGCTTTTGAAGGCCTTGGCGCCACCATCAATGGCCCCGATGCCATTTGCCAGGACGGCAGCGTGCAATTCAGGGGCGCTACCCTCCTGCCCGGCAACCCGCAGTGGACCTGGCTCTATCACGACGGCACAACCGTAAATGCGCAAAACCCGCCGGCAAAAATCTATAACCAGCCTGGTAACTACACTGTAAAATTGGTGGTGAACAACAACGGCTGCCAGGATACGGTTACAAAAACACTGACGGTAAACGCAAACCCTCTCAATATCCTCGCAGAAAAAGAAGTGCTGCTTTGTCGCGGCTCGGCTTATACATTAACCGCTTCGGGTGGCGCCACCTACCAATGGTCGCCGGCAACAGGCCTGAGCGCCAGCACCGGCAGCACAGTACTGGCAGCACCGCAGCAGGATGCTACCTATACCGTTACGGCCACAACCGACAAAGGCTGTAGCCAGGCAGAAACGATCAAGATAAAAGTGGCACAACCCATTGCCGTGCAACTGGCACCGGAAGCGCAGGTTTGTGCCGGTAGCACGGTGACGCTTGCAGCGTCAGGTGCTACACAGTACCAGTGGATCAGAAATACAGCAGGACTAAACAATACTACGATCGGAAATCCTGTCGCCAGCCCACTTGCCACCGCTGTTTACACGGTGGTTGGAAGGGATGCCTTCAATTGCTTTACCGATACGGCAACCGTCAATGTCAGGGTCATTCCGCTTCCCACTGTGGACGCTGGACTTTCGCTGGACGTACTGGCGGGCACAACGGGCCGCTTACAGTCAACAGCCAGCAGCGACGTGGTTTCCTGGAACTGGACACCTGCCGATTACCTGAGCTGTACGACCTGTCCGGCACCGGAAACAAAACCCTTCCGCGGCCTGACCTATACCCTTTCGGTAAAGAACGCGGCAGGCTGCCTGGCCTCCGATACGGTTTCGGTCCGGCTGCTTTGCAGCGACAGCCGGATCTTTATTCCTACCTCCTTTACACCCAATGCCGACGGCAAAAACGACCGCTTCCGCATTCGTGCCGAAGGGATCAAGGAAGTGAAATCGTTCCGGATCTATAACCGCTGGGGTGAACTGGTCTTTGAAAAGAAAAATTTTGCCGCCGATGATGCCAACGCCGCCTGGGATGGCAGACACAGGGGACAACGGGTGCCGGAAGGTAGCTATGTCTTTTTTGCCGAGCTTACCTGCAATGACCAGGTGTTCCAGCACAAGGGCACGGTGACAGTGGTGTATTAGAGACGTGAAAGGGTAAACGTGAAAAGTGAAACGAAAGACGAGAGACGGGAAATGTGAGACAGAAAGTGACTGTGCAGTTAAGAGGGACGTTACGTTGTGTCCTTTGTGTTGACATTGTGCACGTTGTGACCAGATGCCGTTGTATTGGCTGGGATGTATTTCCGTAATTTTTTTTGTGTAAAGAACATCATCTTTCGCGATAGCGTTTTTCGACAGAAACGACAAAAAACCTGATCTGAAAAAGAATCTGCCCCGGCGCTTTCATTCGTTACCGGAAAACAGTATTTTGGTGACTGCAACCTTAAAACCCTATACCATGCCATCTATTAGTGGTAAAACAGCCGTAAAGATTGACGAGGAGATCCTGACTTACCTGCAAACCGAGGAAGAGCGGACAACGATCGTTCACTGCCAGTTGCAATCTTCCATGCCCACGCTTGCCCGCATTTGGAACTCAACCTTTTTGATGGAAGAAGACGGCCGGAGGGTGCCCCTCGTTAAAGCCTTTAATATTTCAATGGCGCCCGACTGGACCTGGTTTATTTCGGGTGATGGCTATGTCCATTTTACGCTTCTTTTCGAAGGTTTGAGCAAGGGTTGCAAGATCTTTCACCTTATGGAGATCATTGATGAACCGGGCGGGTTTTATTCGGGCAAGATCTGGCGCAATGAAACGGATGTTTACAAAGTGGAATTGTCGTATTGAGATTAAGGTGATCTAGTGATAGCTATAAATGAGTGATCATTTCAGCCAGCAAATTTTCTTTTGAAACAGGCGCAGATTGTTTTGCGAAGATGCTTTCAACCAGTCCAGATTTTTCCCAAAATCTTCCAGCAATGAATTTTTTCTAGGAGTAAATATGCAGCCTTGAAAGGGCGTCATAAACTAGCCCGGCCGGCAAGGGCCGGGTTTTCCATTACAAGAAAGAAACTGAGACCTGAAAGGGCGAAACAAAAAGACGAATTTTGTAACCTGTTTCGCCCTTTCAGACCTTTATTATTCACTTCCGGTAGTAGTTAAAATAGTTTCTTCTTCTCTCCTACACTTTATAAATTCAATTCCTATACGCATTCTCTTGCTGCTCGTTTCCCACTTCTAAAAGCAAAGGGCTGCCGAAGCAACCCTTTACACATTTTACATTAAACCCAAAATAACAGATATCGTCAGGCAACTTTTGCTTCTTCGACCATCTCCACTACTGTTTCCACTTCAGCGGATTTTACCGTTTTTACAATGCGGGCCGCTACTTTGTAAGGATCGGCGGCACTGTTCGGACGACGGTCTTCCAGCCAGCCTTTCCAGCCACGCTCTACCGTACCAATCGGGATGCGGATTGAAGCGCCACGGTCGGAAACGCCGTATTTGAAATCATGAATGGCTGCTGTTTCGTGCTTGCCGGTCAGGCGCAGGTGGTTGTCGGGTCCGTACACCTCGATGTGCTCTCTAACCACCGGACGGAAGGCTTCGCAAACCCGCTCGTACACTTCGCGGCTGCCGCAGGTACGGAGCAGCGTATTGGAGAAGTTGGCATGCATGCCACTGCCGTTCCAGTCGAGGTTGCCCAGCGGTTTGCAGTGCCAGTTAATGGCAATATTATATTTCTCACCAATTCTTTCGAGGAGGTAGCGGGCAATCCATACCTGGTCGCCGGCTTCTTTGGCGCCTTTGGCAAAGATCTGGAACTCCCATTGGCCGGTGGCCACTTCAGCATTGATGCCTTCTACGTTCAAACCAGCATCGAGGCAGGCATCCAGGTGCTCTTCTACCATCTGGCGGCCGTAAGCATTGCGGGCACCTACCGAACAATAATACGGGCCTTGCGGTGCCGGGTAACCGCCTTCTGGGAAACCAATTGGCTTTTCCGTTTCTGTGTTCCAGAGGAAATATTCCTGCTCAAAGCCAAACCAAAAATCATTGTCATCATCTTCGATCAGGGCCCGACCGTTGCTGATATGCGCCGTACCATCGGGATTTAATACTTCGCACATCACCAGGTATCCATTGCGGCGCTGCGGGTCTTTTACCAGGTACACCGGTTTCAGCAGGCAGTCGGACGATCCGCCGGGCGCCTGCTCGGTAGAAGAGCCGTCGAAACACCAAAGCGGACAATCTTCCAGCTTGCCGGAAAAATCCCGTTCGATCTTTGTCTTGCTGCGGAGGCTTTGCATTGGCTTGTAACCATCGAGCCAGATGTACTCAAGTTTTGCTACTGACATAGTTTGTGGTTTTGTATTTTGTTTGTTATTGTTCCATGCGCAAAGGCATTGCTTTTACAGGGTCGATTGGACTGGCAGCGGTATTACCCGCATAAAAAAAGACATTGCTTCAAAGCCGGGACTTTTTCCCGGTATTCTAACAAGCAATGTCTTTCAACAGGACTAAAGTAGAAAAATCCACCAATTAAAAACAAATATTTATTTTTTTAATGTGTATAAATCCTGCGTAACCGTCGTAAAATCACTCCTTTTCCTTGAATTATTGTAAAATAATCTGAAAAGATATGAAATTAAATAGCCAAAATCGATGGGAACACACATTTTATAATTGGCCAGAATATTTTTATTGATCGCTTGGTGGCATAAAAAAACCGTGCAAACCTTTGCCTGCACGGTTTTCTCAAGTTGTAAGAATTCTATTTCAGTGTAAACTTTGCTTCTTTCACGTCTGCCGAACTTGTCCCGATATAAAGCGTAAAGTCACCGGGTTCAGCCACCCATTTTAGGTTAGAATTGAAAAACTTCAATTCTTCCGTCGTAATGCGGAAGGTCACATCCCGGCTCTCCCCTTTCTTCAGGAAGATCTTTTGGAAGCCTTTCAGCTTTTTCACCGGTTGCGTTACCGATGCTACCTGGTCCCAGATGTAAAGCTGCACCACTTCTTCGCCATCAAAGTTCCCGGTATTGGTCACCTTAACCGTTGCTGTAATGGGCTGCGTTGCCGTCATGGTACTGCTGCTCAGCTTTATATCGCTGTAGCCAAAGCTTGTATAGCTAAGGCCATAGCCAAACGGCAACAAGGGGCTGTTGGCAACGTCCAGGTAGTTGGAGCGGAACTTCTGCGTGGGTGCCCCTTCTGCCTGCGGACGACCGGTTCTTTTGTGGTTGTAATAAATGGGAACCTGCCCTACATTTCTGGGGAAGGTCATGGTCAGTTTTCCAGAAGGATTGTACGCACCAAACAATACATCGGCAATGGCGTTCCCGGCTTCATGACCGGCAAACCAAGCCTGCAGCACGGCCGTGGCCTGGTCCATTTCATCGGCAATAGTAAGCGGACGGCCACTCATCAGCACCAGCACCACGGGCTTGCCGGTTTTGGTGAGCGCCTCCAGCAGGCGTTTCTGGCTGGCGGGCAAGCCAATATCCGAACGACTGGCGGCTTCGCCACTAAATTCGGAGGCTTCACCCAAAACTGCTACCACCACATCAGCCGATGCCGCAAGGGCTACCGCTTCCTCGATCATTTGCGCCGGTGTACGGCTGTCAATGGAAACTTTTTCACCAAACACATTGGCCATTTTTGCCAATGCCGTATCGTCGGTAATGTTAGCGCCTTTTGCGTAAAGAATTTTCACCTCGCTGCCGCCTACGCTTTTCATTCCATCAATAACAGGGATAGAAGTTTGCGCATTGCCGCTCACGGCCCAGGTACCCAGCATGTTATTGCGGTCGCTGGCCAGGGGTCCCACCAGGGCAATGGTGCCGCTCTTCTTCAGGGGTAAAACGGCATTGTTGTTTTTGAGCAGCACCATGGATTTGGTGGCAAACTCCCGGGCAGCGGCCCGTTTGTCGGCTGTCAGCACTTCGCGGGTGGCACGGCCGGCATCAAGGTAACGGTAAGGATCATCAAACAATCCCAGTTTGTATTTTGCTTCCAACACCCGGCGGCAGGCGTCGTCAATATCTTTTTGTGTGATCTTTTTTTCCTGCAACGATTTTTTTAGCGTGGTAAGGAACCCTTCTCCCACCATATCCATATCCACACCGGCACGTACGGCAAGGGCCGAAACCTGCTGCAGGTCGCCGTAGCCGTGATCGATCATTTCGTTAACGCCGGTATAATCCGATACAACAAAACCCTTGAAACCCCACTGGCGGCGCAGCAGGTCGGTGACCAGCCATTTGTTGGCGGTAGCCGGAATGCCGTCGATCTCGTTGAACGAGGTCATCACACTGCCAACGCCTGCATCCACGGCCGCTTTGTAGGGCGGCATAAAATACTCGTACATCTGCAGGCGGCTCATGTCGGTGGTGTTGTAATCGCGGCCGGCTTCTGCTGCACCATAGAGGGCAAAATGCTTGACGCAGGCCATCAGGGTATTGTTGGCCGTTAGGTCGGTACCCTGGTAGCCTTTTACCATGGCTCTTGAGATATGGCTTCCCAGGTAGGGATCTTCGCCGGCAGCTTCGGCCACCCGGCCCCAGCGGGGGTCACGGGTAATGTCCACCATGGGCGAGAACGTCCAACAAAGACCATCGGCCGACGCTTCCACAGCCGCTGTACGGGCTGTTTTTTCAATCATGGCCATATCCCAGCTACAGGAAAGTGCCAGCGGAATGGGAAACGTTGTTTTGTACCCGTGAATGATATCCGATCCAAAAATGAGGGGAATCTTCAACCGGCTTCCCTTCACGGCCAGGTCCTGCGCCTGCCTGATCTTGTCCACGCCAATCACACCAAACAGTCCGCCCACATTGCCCGCTTTGATCTTTGATTCTACATCGGTACTGACCACGGCGCCGGTAGGAATGCCACCACCGGGTGTTACCAGGTTCAACTGCCCGATCTTTTCATCCAGCGTCATTTGCCGCATCAGGTTGGTGATGAAGGTGTTCATCTTTTGCGTATTCGACACCTGTGCCATCACCTGTTGCGTAAAAAGCAACAAAGCTCCAAAAACCATCTTTTTCATCATGCTTCTATTTTTTGTCTGAAAAGTTGTTTACCGTTTACTGTTTACCGTTTACTGTTTACCGTTTACTGTTTACCGTTTACCGTTTCTCGTCTCACGTTTCTCGTCTCACGTCCTCATTCCACCTTCATCACCTTTGTCCGTTCCGAAACGCCGTTTTCATTTATGGCTTCGATCTGAAAATAATAGGGCACCTGGCTGTCCATACTTTTCATCCAGTATTCGTTGTTGGCATGCACCATAATGCAGGTGTATAATTTATCCGGTGCAGTACCGTAATAAATATTGTAAGCAAAGGCATTGTCCTCGGGCCGCCATTTCAAAAATGCACTGCGTTTGTCCTTTTCGGTGCGCAGCACCACAAATCCCTGAACAGCTTCGGGCTTTTGCCCGTTGCCATGCCCAAACACCCGCAGGCCGCTGATGGCAAATTTACCGGTAGGCATGTGCACATTCTCCAGCCGAATGTAACGGGCCTGCACCGGCGTTTTCAGCTCCACGTAATCGTGCGGCACGTCCGTTTTGTTTTTGCTTTTATCCACCAGCGTTTTCCAGCTTTTGCCATCCACTGAATACATGAGTTTGTATTGGTGATACTGGTTATTGATCTTTCCCAGCCGGTTGCTGTCCACGTCCTGGTCGGCATAGTTGATCTGCACGGCGTTGACACGGGATACATTTCCCAGGTCCGTCTGGATCCACTCACCGGCATTGCCGGTTTTTGCACTCCAATAAGTTTTGGTAAGCTCGTCTACCGCACCATTGGGAAGGTAACCACCAAGTGTAGACGAAACCTGCACTGGCTTGTTGTAGTTCAGGAGCATCCACCCCGTGAAGTAACGCGAAGGTGCGTATTCGTTCGCCTGATTTTTGTCAACTGCCGAAGGAACATAATGCGGGTAATCGCCAAAGGCTGTATTGCACCACATAACACCGTCTTTATCAAAACCGGTGGGCCAGATGCCGATGCGGCGCTCAAAGGTATTTTTTACCGAAACCACCGTTGTGGCCACATGCCACCAGTCCTTGTTGTTGTCCTGGAACGTAGCGCCATGACCGGCACCCCTTACATAGCCTCCCAACTTCATGCTCAAAGGGTCCGAAGCCGGCGTCCAGGGTCCAAGAGGGCCGGGCCCTACCAGGAGACCATCGGCGTAGCCACTGAATTCTGTTCCCGGTGCACCGTATTGCAGGTAGTATTTCCCATTATGTTTTGTGAGATGAGAGCCTTCGATAAAAGGATCCAAAAAAGTATTGTCCATGTGTTCGCCAAAGCGCTGCCAGCCATAGCGCCAGTGCTCCAGCACATACATTTCTTTTCTTGTACCAATGGGTTGAAAGGTTTTGCGGTTCAACTCAATGCCATACATCGGCCACTTGTTGCTGCTACCGTTGTACATGTAAAGACGGCCATCGTCATCGGTAAAAAATGACGGGTCCCATCCGCCGATCTCGAACGAATCTACCAGCGGTTTCCATTCGTTCTTTTTCGGATCGGTACTCATCCAGATAGAAAAATTGGAGGTATAGGTGGAGCCAAACACGATCATTGTATCACCAAAGATGCCCACGCCGGGTGCACACAGCTCATCATAAGTGCCGGTGTTCCAGGGACGCAAAAAAAGACGGGAAACAAAGTTCCAGTTCAGCATATCGGAACTCCACCAATAGCCCCATTGGTTGGTACTGAAAAGATAGTAGTCGCCTTTGTAGGTGACGATCACCGGGTCGGCCGTGGCGCGGTGGCGGCCCCATTCGCTAAAGTTGGGAATAGGCGTATAACCATAATCGATGTTAATAGGATTACAATAGGTTTTTTGCTGCGCCTGCGCAAACGAAAACTGGACAGTGAAAAGCAGGAAAAGAAACAATGATTTGATTGGGTTGATCATCAGCGCAATTATTTTTTATGCGTAAAGAAAAAATGGTCGAGACTCCATTTGCCCGGACCCGTAAAAAAAATAAGAACGGCCAGCAGTACAAAAAGAAACGGGTGCTGGTCATCGGTAAACACCTTCCCTTTGCCCATCAAAAAGCAAACGGTGAGCATGGCAACGGCAATGAGCAGGGTCGCCGACCGGGTGAACAGTCCCAGCACCAGCATGATGCCACCCGCCAGCTCGGCGCCTTTGCCCAGATAGGCCATCAGGAGGGACGCCGGAAAGGTAAGATCGGATAGCCACTGGCCGTAGCTCCTGATCTTTTCAGCGTCAAACAATTCAAGGCCGTGATAGATCATCAACACGCCGGTGATGATACGTACCAAGGCAATACCAATGTGAACCTGGTAAGGCGAAGAAGAATAAAACGGGTTTGGCATA
This sequence comes from Flavisolibacter longurius, assembly GCA_013327885.1. Classification (GTDB taxonomy): domain Bacteria; phylum Bacteroidota; class Bacteroidia; order Chitinophagales; family Chitinophagaceae; genus Flavisolibacter. The sequence continues at coordinate 16,090 of JABUMY010000028.1, forward strand.
ACGGCAATCGTTTAAATAAATATTTCCAGGGTCCGGGCAGCAAAACTCTTTCCATCAAAATTAACCTCGGATATGCGGCGAGGTAAAGCCAAGCTTTTTCAAGCCTTGCTGCACTTCGGGAGCACTCATAAAAAGGTTCCAAAGCAAACCACTGCGATGGTTTTCGATCATGACAATGATCGGACCCTGGTCGATGGCCAGGAAGGAACTGGCAAACCAGTTGTTGTGGAGTGAAAACGCATCGACAAAACCGTATTCTTTCCATAGCTTATCGCCCAGTACATAATAATAAAATTTCAGCGCTTTCATCGATTCAGTTGGCGTGTACGGAAACGAAGAAAGTGCCGCGGTAGGTGCAATCACACCAACATCGTTTGTTGGCGACGAAGCCGTATACCCGTTCTGGATATCGGATGCCGTTAGTCCCCAGGTAGAATCGCTGTAGCCAAAAAATTTGTTGGGATTGGTAAGACTGTGCTGGTGATTGATGCGGGCATGCGCCACATTCTGTGCCAGGTACGAAGGCGCATAAGCATCGGCCAGTCCCCGTGGATCGATGCCCAGAAAAGAATAATGCGAAAGGAAAAGCGGTCCGCCATAATCGGGACCCAGCGGAAGCTGTGTGCCGTAAAACGATTTGCCGTTGCGCATGGCACCACTGGAAGCCCAGCCTTCGTCGTACACCACTTTGGGAACAGTATGCGTTGGCGATGCTGCCGCCAGCACATAAGTGATCAATCCTTCGTGCCAGCCTTTGATGGGCATGTTGATGTCCCAGTTAAAATTAGGGCTCCAGTGCCAGTAGAGCGTATTCTCGCCGCCCTTCCGGAACCAGTCCCACTCCACCTTATTCCAGATGGTATTGATATCATTGCGCAGGGTTGTTTCTGCCGCATTGGTACCAGTGAAATATTGCCTTGCCGTCAAAAGGCCCTGGAGTAAAAAAGAGGTTTCCACCAGGTCGGCGCCATTGTCCTTTGCACTAAACGGTTGCACCAAACCGGTGGTGCCATGCAGCCAGTGTGGGTAGGCACCCTTGAAGGTTTGCGCCGTATTTTTTAAGAACGAAACCATAGTTTGCAGCCGCTGCAGTCCCTCCCCTTTTGTAATAAAACCCCGGTGAATGGCGGTGATAATGGCCATAATGCCAAAACCCGATCCGCCGGAAGTGACCACATCACCAGACGTATTGCGTTCCCTTGCCAGGCCACTGACCGGGTGGGCAAAATCCCAGAAGTAGTTGAAGGTTTGTTTTTGCACAAGTGTGAGCAATTCTTCATCGGTGATCAGCGGGAATTTGCGGTTAGAATCCAAAGAAGTTTGAAAGCTGATATTTCTTGCCGTAGTAAAGCTTCCGCCAGCTGCTGATTTCAGTGCTGCGCTTACCGAGATGTTGTATTTGCGCAGGTAAGATAACGGCGTTGCGGGAGTCAGGGTCACAACACTGTCGGCTGCCGAAAAGCTGGCGGTAACAGGAATGGCAGCGCCATTGGCTTCTGTCAGGGTGATGCCTGTGGTGATGGTGCTTCGGCTGACCGGTGCCGAAAAGGCAAATTGTAAAAGTGGCTGCACCGGCACATCGTAAACCGTGGTGGCCGAAAGCTGTTTACCCACGTACCAATAGCTGAGCGAAAGGGCAGCCGGTGGCGGTGGTGCAGGCGGCGGCGGTGGCGGTGGTTCGCCACCGCTTTTGCTGCAAAAAACAAGGCCTGCGGAAAGCAGCATAAAAAGACTGTAGTTAACAAGGATATAACGGGCTGGCTTCTTCCTCATGGTTTCGGGTTAAAAAATAAAAGACTGCTGTTGTTGCGGGCCACAACAATGCTACCGGCATTGTTTTTTCCCCTGACCATTTTTACATCACGGACCTGTCCCATGATGCCGGAAAGGTTGGATTGATGTATGTAACGAATCCCTTCTTTTGTTGCTTCAAAAAGAGCAAGCGGTTGGGCATCGTACCGGCCTTCGTAGGGAATGACATCAAAAAAGTTGCCACCCGCCAGGAAATAGTTTTTGCCACCCGCCTCTATTTTTTGAAACGAAAAAATGGGTGCCTGTTGCAGTGGTGCCGGCAGGTCCTGGATGGTAAAACCACCTTTTCCATCACCGTAAAAAACAGCGGAGCCAAGGCGCTCTGCCTGCAGGGGCTGCACGGTTTCGGCAAAGCCGTAATAGGCATCTTTCATTTCAAGTCCGGCAAACTCTTCGTACTTGAGATAATGTTTTTTCAGCACAGGAAGCGATCGCTCCACTTCGTCTTTGGCGAGAAATGGATATTCTTTCCCGCCGATGGTGTACGAAAGCAGGTGATCGATACTGCCGTTCTTGTCAAAATCCGAAACATACAATTTTACAGGACCATTCTTGCCGCTCCAAAACTTGTTATTCCAGCCCCAATTACCGGCTAGTATATCCATGTGGCCGTCGCCATTTACATCATCGGTAAGCATTGTTTGCCACCAGCCGGTGGAAGCCGGCACGGCACTTTTTACAAAACTGCCTTGTTTATTCAGGAAAATTGTCACCGGCATAAATTCACCGGCTACCACAAGGTCAGACTGGTTATCCTTGTTTATGTCGGTAAACAAAGCGCTGGTGACCATACCTAAATCATTCAAAGGCATTTTGTCCGCACCGGCAACCGTGAACATACCGGCACCATCATTGAGCAACAAGTAAGACGTTTGTGCCACACCGTAAGCACGGGCATCGGCAAGTGTGCCTACAAACAGATCGGTATCGCCATCACCATCCACATCGGCGGCAGCCACACAGGATTTATTGGCATAAACAGGTGGCAGGGGGGATTTTGTAAAATATCCTTTACCATCATTGAGATAAAGCCGATCGAGCAAAGTGGGCCGCTGACCGGTTTCTTCATTGCCACCACTGACGACGTAAAGGTCAAGGGCTTTGTCGCCGTTGGCATCAAAAAAAACGGCATCCACATCTTCCGATGCTGCATCGGCAATGAACGCTGTGACGCCACCCACTGCGAACGACCCGTTCCCAGATTGGATCAACAGGGTTCCCTCCTGCCCTTTTGCACCGCAGGCATACAGATCATCCAGCCCATCACCATTTACATCGCCAACAGCCAGCTTTGGCCCGCGGGTCGATTGTGCATGCGGAATCAGGTATTGAATGTTGTAGTCAACAAAATCATTTTCGCGATGCAGCCAGCTAGACAATCCGACAGGGGCTTGGTGCAGGACCTGTTTCTCATGACCAAAAAAACTGGGGTATACAAACTGCCCGGAAGCAGCACCTTGTTGAAGAATCAAAGGCTTGCCTGCCGGTACGTTCTTGATAACCTGGAACCGCTGATCGGGCCAAACCACCAGCAAGCTGTCAACCGTATTCGCATCGCCCAAGCCAAAATGCAGGCGGGTGTCGGAGGCCGACTGAAAACCACGGGTGGCCATCACCTGCTGATACTGCAGCCGGCCTTTTTGAAACAGGTAAACTTTACTGCCAATGCCATTGCGGTTGCCGCCTTCACCTTTTAAATCGATGGACAGGTAATTTTTTTTCGGTGAATTGTTTTTTAAAATGATGGCTTCGGCATTTAAGGAATTGATCACAACATCAACCGCACCATCATTATCCAGATCGGCATAAGCTGCACCGTTATAATAACCTTCCAGGCCGGCCGTTCCCCAGGCCTCACTTACCTCGGTAAAGCGGAGATCACCATCGCCTTTAAAAAAGAAGGGATGCGCTGCGCCATTAGGCATTTTATCCAGCGCTTCTCTATCGTATTGGTCTGATCTGGCCAGTCCCTGGCTTACCTGCGGGCTTGAAATATAGCGGATATAATCAAGGTCCATGGGCCGCTTTACAATGCCGCTGGAAATAAACAAGTCTTTGGAGCCGTCGTTGTCAAAATCGGCAAAAAGCGGGCTCCAGCTCCAGTCCGTAGCGGAAATGCCACTTAGTAAACCCACTTCGCTAAAACTGCTGCCACTTCCATTATTGCGCTGGAGCATGTTGCGGGAATACTGATACTGGTAACCGTTCGCCGCCAGCTTCATTTTATAGATGTCCGCATTCTCATCGCTGCCGTAGGTTTTCAGCACTTTTTCTTCGTGCGGCAGCATGTCAACCGTTACCATATCCAGTTGCCCGTCGTTGTTAAAATCGGCGGCGTCGTTGCCCATGCTAAAGCGGCTGTAGTGCCCAAAATGAGCGGCACCGCTTTCCACAAACCCACCTTTTTGGTTATTGAGGTAATAATAGTCGTTCTCGTGAAAATCGTTGCCTACATATACATCATCCCAGCCATCGTTGTTGAAATCGCCAACGGCAAGCCCAAGGCCGTAACCAAGGTTGCTCTGGTAAATGCCGGTTTCGCCGGAAACATCCACAAATTTGGCGGCACCGGTGTTCAACTCGTTCCGGTACAGGCGGTCGCCGGAAAGCGGGCTTTGCTTCCGCCGGTTGGCCGTGTCCACAATGTTGGCGTGAGGTTGCTGCGAATGATTAAGGAGAAAAAAATCAAGGTCGCCGTCACGGTCGTAGTCAAAAAAAGCAGCCTGCGTTGACATACCGGAAAAATTAACGCCGTACGCCGTTGCACTTTCTTCAAATTGATTGTTGCCCTTGTTGATGTAAAGCAGGTTGTGGCCTTTTAAGTCGTATACGCCACTCACTGCGGAAACATAAATATCCAGCAAGCTATCGCCGTTTACATCGGCCATCGTCACGCCGCTGCACCAGTCGGCCGTTCCAGCCACGCCGGCGGTTTCGGTAATGTCTTCAAACGTAAAGTCTCCCTTGTTGAGGTAAAGCTTGTTGCCGCCTTTGCGGTTGGCGGAAAAATAAAGATCGGGCAACCCATCGTTGTTGATATCACCTGTGGCCACGCCGCCGCCGTTGTAATAATACAGGTAATAAAGAATGTTGAAACGGTCCTTTTGTTCAAGGTGGTTGGCAAAGCTAACGCCGGTTTGGGAGGAGGATAGCGGTGTAAAAAGGCCCCCGCTTTTTTGCCGGCAGGACGCCAGCAGCAGTAAAACCGAAAAGGAAAGAAAAAAACGTTTGTTCATGAACGAATGAAGGGATTGAAACTATTTTCAGGGAGGAAAAGATAAAGAGGGCTGAAACGCTCCAGCCCTCTTCATTATAAAATATCAAGCGAAAAGACTGTTTACTGCTTGGTTGTAAACAATTGCCTTACCTGGTCGGCCGTTAAGGCGGTGCCGTAAAGCCTGAATTGATCCAAACTTCCTTTTAAGGAGCTTTGCAGCCACCCGCCTTCACCGTCGCCATCGCCGTCGTTTCTCGGACCACGGCCAACCCTGTATTCAACCACTTTTGTCGCGGCTAGCCGCATGGCACCATGACCATCCCAGGTTTTTACATTGGGATTGGCAACACCGTCAATATAAAGCTTCATACCGCTTGTTGCTTCATCATAAACAAGCGCAATGTGGTGCCAGTTGTTATCCAGGATTCCGGCAATGCTTTGGCCACCTGCCCACTCAAACCATTTGTCCATGTACTTATTAGGATCGGCAGGGTCAGTACTCACACACATTACCTTAATGGCACAGGCGGCGTTGTCGCCTTCAAACAACACAAACATGGCACCGTTGCTCCAGTTGATCTTGTCATCCGGCAAGCGCATAGACATGATGTATTCCGGCCCGTTTCCGCCGGTATTGTTTTTTGTTTGCCCGTTCTTCTTTAACCAGGTGGATATGGTAAAGCTGCTGCTTTGCGTCCAATCGTTAAAGGAAGGATACTTGATAAACTTTTTGGCATCGCCTTGAACCGCTTTCCCGGAAACACCATCGATGGATGCCAACGGATTTTCTGCCGGAAAGTTGGCACGAATGCTATCCACCGCATTCATGATAGGATCGGCGGTAGTACCGTCGAATGATGCATAAAACTTCAGGGGTCCGCCGGGAGGATTGGTATCTTTTGGATACTCGCTCAAAGCTGGACGATCCATTTTTTGACAGCCAGCCAGGGCAATGCCAAACGAGGCTGCCATGATCCATTTTGAGGCTGTGATGTGTTTCAATTTCATACTGAATTATTTTCTGTTGATTGTAAAGAAAGGACCACTGAACCATTACCTTCAGCGGTCCCTATCGATTAATAATCCGGGTTCTGTACCAATACACCATTGGCACGATCAATGGCTGATTGCGGAAGCGGGTAATACCTGTTCTTATTGGTATAACCCTGTGGGCCCAGCACTGTTTCAGCCAGTCCCCAACGCACCAGGTCAAAGAAACGTTCGCCTTCCAGCGCCAACTCTAAGCGGCGCTCGTTCTGAATGGCCATACGCATTTGCGCTTTGCTGGTAAAGCTGATATCGGCAAGACCGGCCCTGTTCCTGACGTCATTTACCAGGTTAACGGCCAGGGTTTCGTTGGTAGCGCCACCTACTTCGTTAGCCGCTTCGGCTGCCATCAGCAGTACGTCGGCATAACGGAGAATACGCTGGTTGACCCAGGCAGCCTGGCGTTCGCCGGTAAAGGCTTGCATCGATGGCTCCGGGTGAACTTTTTTATTCCAGTACCGGCGCGGAATGGTTGGATACGCTGGCAGCACACGACCATAGCCGTCATTTTGTCCGGAGAAAAGGATTGTGGCGTCTTTGCGCTTGTCACCTGCCGGAAAAGCATCCACCAGTGTTTGTGTTGGTGTGTTCCATCCCCAGCCCAGGTCCCAGTCGCCCGAACCACGTACACCCTGCGCCCTGGCGAAGTTGTTGGTAAAATCATCGGTGCGGTTGGCACCCATATATGCTTGGATCTCAAAAATCGATTCTACGCCGTTTTCACCGGCATTGGTCCATATCTTGGCAAAATCAGGCTCCAGCGTATACTGACTGGAAGCAATCACCTGTTGGGTCAGTGCCAGTGCCGTGGCCCAGTCCTGGCGATAAAGCTTTGTTTTTGCGGCCAGTGCTTTGGCAGCACCCGAGGTCAGTCGACCTGGGAAACGGTTTTGCCCGGCGGCATTGTTCCAGTTCAGCGGAAGATGCTGGCCGGCAAAGTCTAGGTCCGAATCGATCAGCGCATAAATTTCCGCCACCGGCGCCTTTGGCTTGTTGGCATCCTGTGGGTTGTAAATGCGGAAATCGATCTTGGGCACCTGTCCGTAGGTACGCACCAGGTCAAAATAAGCCAGGGCACGGAAGAACCGGGCCTCTGCCCTGTTCACCATATCTGCCGGACTCGAAAGATTCAGCGAATCGGCTGTTTGCAGGGCCGTGTTTGCCAGGGAGATCAGTACGTAGTGCTGGTCCCAGTAAACCGTACTGCTCCAGTGGTCCTTTACGTATTTGAATTCGTCATAGATCACTCCCCAGTCGGCACCGTCAGAAGCGCTGCTGCCTTTTTCCGAATCATCGGAGCGGAAGTTGTGCAGGGCCAGGGAGGCAATAGAGCCAAAGCCATCGCCGGCAACGGCCGTGTTGCGGATGGCCCCATAAAGACCAAAGATCTGGCCTTCCAGCCCGCCCTGGTTCAGGTCATCCAGGGTTGCGGTCAGCGGTTTCCTGTCAAGAAACTTCTGGCAACCGGTAAAGACTGTAAAGCTTAATGCCGCAAGGCACAAACTCCACAATAGTTTTTTATTCATCTTCATGTTCTCTGTTTTTTACTTAAAAGTTTACATTAATGCCACCCGTGATCACCATCGGCACCAAACCGTTTCCGTTATCGATACCGAACGATGTTGCGGTTCCGCCAAATTCAGGTGTATAACCCGAGTTGCGCTTGAAGGTCTTCAGGTTTTGCACGTTGCCAAAAACACGGAGCGACTTCACAGCCTTACCCAGTTTGCCGGCGCCAAAGCTGTAAGCCAACTGGATGTTGCGGAAACGGAAATAAGAGCCGTCTTCGATACCATAGGTAGAAGGCAGGCGGTTGATAGCACGGTTAGCACCCAGTGCCGGATCCCAATTGGATGTTCCCTCGCCGGTCCAGCGGTTCATTTTGAACGCCGGGTAGTTGAAGGTGGTAAACGGCAGCTCGGAAGAACCCCAGAAGCGGTACACTTCGTTGCCATACACACCGTTCATGTCGATGCTCAGCTCAACGTTTTTGTAAGCGGTATTGAACGTAATACCATAGGAAAAATCAGGCGTTGGATTACCGATCATGGTCCTGTCCTTGGAGTCGATTACACCGTTGCCGTCCACGTCCTTGTATTTAAGGTCGCCGGGGCCATAGCTGTAACCTACCACTGGTGGTGATTTCAGCTTATCGGCATAGCTCTGGTAGATGCCTTCCACTACGTAACCATAAAAATAACCGATCGGGTAACCGGCTTCGGTTTGGTTCGGACGCTCTTCACTGGCAGCGATACGGTCGCCACCCAGTGCCAGCACTTTGTTGTTGAACGTTGTGAGGTTACCGCTTATGGTAAAGGTCAGGTCGCGGTTCATGCGCTGTGTCCACGAAGACATGAATTCAAAGCCTTTGTTCAGCACTTCACCCACGTTGTCGAGGCGCAAACGGCCCGTACCATCGTTGATAAGGGTCATTACGTCTTCGGTCTTTTTGTGGAAGTAAGCCATCTCAAAGCTCAGGCGGTTTTTAAAGGCCCTTGCTTCAAAACCAACTTCTGTGGCAATGTTGGTTTCCCAGGTCAGGTCGGCTCTTGGGTTATAGGCCTGCGAGTAAGCCGGTGCCAGGATGTTGCCGAAAACGGCTGTATTACCACTCTGCAAAGCAGGATAGAATGGATAATCAAACCCATAAGTATTCTGTCCGCCAAGCACACCCCATGAAGCTTTTAATTTCAGGAAGTTGAAAATATCCTGGTTGGCCATAAAGGCTTCCCTTGTCATCTCCCAGGCAGCACCAACAGAATAGAAATTTTTCGCACGGTTTTGCGGAGAGATCTGCGAAGCCGCATCCCTTCTGAACGATGCATTCAGGTAATACCTGTTGTCGTAATTGTACAAGGCGCGGAACAGACCCGACACTGTTGTTTTTTCCCACTGTCCGGATGAAGAACGCTGGGTCGACTGGTCGCCGAAACCGTTGTTGATATGCCAGAAACGCGGGTCGTTTGGAATGGGATCGCCGCTTGCATTCTGGCTAACCGATGCAAAAAGACCGGTATAGTCGCTATAGAACGTAGTGAAACCTCCCGTAGCTGTCAGGCTATGGCTACCAAACCTGTTCCGATAGGTCAGGATGTGGTCCATCTGGTATTTGCGCCATTGCTGGCTGTTCTGGTTAACAGAGGTCGTGCGGTTGTTACGGTCTACATATACCGCATCCTGCACCGGGTTGTAGGTGTACAGGATCGGGTTGTAACGCTGCTCGTCCAAATTCGACCGGTCGGCATAGAACGTAGAGCGGAAATTAAAGTTGCGCAGGAAGGTCACATCGGCGTAGATGTTACCCACCAATCTATATTCCACTCTTTTCTCTTTGTTCCATTTGTTTTCAAGGTTCATCAGCGGGTTGCCCATCTGCGCTGCCTGGATGGCCAGTTCAGTGTAAACCCCGTGCTGCTCACTAAACGCAGGTGTAATGGGCAGTACACGGCGGGCATCAAACAGCAGGCCTTCTGCTTGGCTGAAAGGCAGGTCCTGGCGCATGCCATTGAGATTGAAGCCAAGCTTCAGCGCATTGCTTACCTTGAATTCGTCGTTGATGGAAAGCGTGAGCTTTTCCAGTTCCTGGCGACGAACAATGCCTTGCTCTTTTGTATAGCCACCCGACATGTAAAAGCGGTTACGGTCGGTGCTGCCGGTAAGGCTGATGTTGTTGTTGGTGAAAAGACCGGTGCGGGTCAGTGCATCCACCCAATCGGTATTGCCGTTCCATTTGGAAAAATCAAACCGCTCCTGCACAGGAACGCCAATGTTGATCTCTTCTTCCTGGAAAAGGGTTTTAAATCCTGCGGCGTCTACCATCTTGATCTTGTCCACCATCTTCTTTGCGCCAAAGTTGGTGTTGAAGTTGATGAGCAACTGGCCGGCTTTTGCCCGCTTGGTGGTAATGGCAATAACGCCGGTAGCACCGCGGATACCAAAAATGGCTAGTGAAGACGGGTCTTTCAGGATCTCGATCGACTCAATGTCATTGGGGTTCAGAAAGTCGATGTTGTCCTGGAAAATACCATCCACCACGTATAAGGGCTTTACCGCACCGATACTTACCGTACCGCGAATGCGAATGTCGGGTTCTTGCCCGGGTGTGCCGGAGTTAACAACCGAAAGACCGGCCACTTTTCCCTGCAGCGATGCTACGGGGTTGGTGTTCGGACGGTCCTGCACTTCCTTGCCCGAAACCTTGGTAATGGAGCCGGTAAGATCGCGTTTGGCGGCCGTTCCGTAACCGATCACCACGATCTCATTCAGGTTGCTTTGTGCGGAAGGCACCAGGCTGAGATTAATGGTGGTGTTGCTGCCCACCCGCTGCTCGATGGTGCCGTATCCCACATAGCTAAAAACCAGGGTGCTGTTGGGTCCGGCAGAAATGGTGAAATTACCGTTGGCGTCCGTAGTGGTACCGTTGCTGGTTCCTTTCACCACAACCGATACTCCCGAAAGAGCATTCTGGGTTTCGTCGGTCACCCGGCCGGTAATTGTTGTTTGGGCCATCAGTTGCATGGTGCCCAGCAGGCAGACGGCCACCACCCATAGCAGGCGGTTGGCAACTTGCCCGGCGTGTTTGAAAATTGAAGCGTTTGTTTTTTTCATAAACGAGTAGAAATTGATCATAAAATTTTTGGTAGTTTCTCTGCCACGGTTGGCGCTTACATTCTCAAGAGGTCCTTTTCTCCATAGGCAAATCGAATAA
>JABUMY010000029.1 GCA_013327885.1 Flavisolibacter longurius
TTGAGTCTGGAGTTTGGAGTTTGGAGTTTGGAGTTTGGAGTTTGGAGTTTGGAGTTTGGAGTTTGGAGTTTGGAGTTTGGAGTTTGGAGTTTGGAGTTTGGAGTTTGGAGTTTGGAGTTTGGAATAAACCTTTTAAGGTAGCATAGGATTGGTTAGGTTTCATTGGCTCCGAAGGAGCCACACCATGGTAGAAAAAAACAACACCATTTTCACCCGGCCCCGTAGGGGTCGAACAACCGAGTGCTCGGGTTACAAATGGATTTTGCTAAGCCTTCTGAATGTATAACGTGTTTTTGAACCACAGAGACACAGCGGCACGGAAGGACACCGTGGTTATTTGTGTTCTCCTTTTCTCTGCGGTTCAAAAAAAAGCTGAATAAAATTACCAACCGCACAAGAGTGCGACGCAACGGAAGCCTAATCGACTTCCTGCTGCTGGTAACAAAAAAAAGACGCCATTTAACCGGCGTCTTTTTTATATGTTTTAATAAACTTCTTTTTTTAGCTTGTCGGCAAATACCTTTTGAAACTTCTCCAACTTTGGACGGATCACAATGGAGCAATAAGGGTTGGTGTTTTTGTTATTCTGGTAGTACTCCTGGTGGTAATCTTCCGCCACATAAAACTCCGATGCCGGCGTTACCTCAGTTACGATCTGTTTATCGTAAGCGCCGCTAGTGTTCAGCTCCTTCTTGTAATAATCTGCCTTAGACTTTTGCTCAGGGGTATGGTAAAAAATAGCGCTGCGGTATTGCGTGCCCACATCGGCACCCTGCCGGTTGAGGCTTGTAGGATCATGAACCTGGAAAAATACTTTCAGCAGCTCATCATAAGAGATTTTGGACGGTTCGTAAACGATCTGTACGCATTCGGCATGTCCGGTTTCACCCGTGCAAACCTCTTTGTAGGTCGGGTTTTTGACCTGTCCGCCCATGTAACCCGATGTCACTTTCAGCACCCCGTTCAGTTGCTCAAAAATGGCTTCTGTACACCAAAAACAACCCGTACCAAAGGTGGCCGTCTCTACTGCATCAATCCGGTTCATTGCTGTATTGAAGGACGTACTCATGACTTGGTAGTTTTTTTCAGAATTACACGCAAACAGCGCCGAGAGGCTAAAGACCGATATCAACAGTTTCGTGAACATAATGAGAGGTTAGTTTACAAATTTGAGTCGCAAAAGATAAAACGAAAAGCCAACATACCCTTTTTAACACAGCGTTTTGAAAGATATTGAGTCCTTCTGGATGGCCTTTTGCGTCTACCTTTGGACAAAAATTACAGCGAGGAAGTTAATGAAAGTTTACCCGGATTCAGCGTTAGTGCAATTGGAATTTGATAAAATCAAAGATCTCTTACTCCAAAAATGCCGCACCGAATATGCCAAAGCCAAAGCGGCCGACCTGCGCATTCATACCCGCAAGGATTACATCGAGCGGGAACTGAAACAAACTCACGAATTCAGGCAGCTACAGCAAAACGCCATTTATTTCCCGAACGATTATGTGCTCAACCTGGGAAAAGAATTGCAGTTACTCAGCATTGAAGGCTCGCTGTTGAGCGGTGAGCAACTGATTGACATCCGCAAGCTGGCCGAAAGCATGGAAAAGATCTTTCGTTGGTTTGATGCCGAAAGGCGGGAAGCCTACGATGCCATGGCAGATGTGATCAAGGGCACGTATTACGAGAAAAAGATCAAGGAACTGATAGATGAGGTGGTGGATGAGTCGGGCAATGTAAAGGACAATGCTTCCGAGGAATTATTTGCCATTCGCATGGGGCTTTACCGCAAACGCAATGAGCTGCGCAGGCAATTCGACCGCATTGTTTCCAAACTGAACAAGCTGGGCTACCTGGCCGATATTGAAGAAAGCTTTTTGAATGGAAGGCGTGTGCTGGCGGTTTACGCTGAACAAAAGCGGACGGTAAAGGGGATCTTGCATGGCGAAAGCGATAGTCGTCGCACGTCGTTTATAGAGCCTGAAGAAACCATTGACCTGAACAACGATATTCATGAGTTGGAGAATGCCGAGCGAAAAGAGGTCTACCGCATTTTGCGTGACCTGACAAAGCGCCTGCGGCAGCATGCGCCTTTGCTAAGTGTATACCACGCCATTGTTGGCGAATTTGATTTTATCCGCGCCAAGGCCGTTTTTGCCATTGATATTCATGGCGAATACCCGGTGGTTACCGACAAAGCCCATGTTCACCTGGTGAAAGCCTATCATCCTCTACTGTACCTCTACAACCAGCGGTCGGGGAAAGCAACGATACCTGTTGACCTGACGCTGGATGAAAAGGCGCGGATACTGGTCATCAGCGGTCCTAACGCCGGTGGGAAAACGGTTTCCATGAAAACGGTTGGCTTGCTGCAAATTATGGTGCAATGCGGGCTGCTGGTGCCGGTGCATCCTTCTTCGCAGTTTGGCATTTTTAAGCAGATACTGATCCATATTGGCGATACGCAAAGCCTGGAGTTTGAGCTGAGTACCTATAGCAGCCACCTGCTAAGCATGAAGCATTTTATGGAAACGGCCAATGGCAGAACGCTTTTCTTTATTGATGAATTGGGAAGCGGAAGTGATCCCAATCTCGGTGGCTCATTTGCCGAAGTGATTATGGAAGAACTGGCCCGCAAACATGCTTATGGCATTGTTACCACCCACTACCTGAACCTGAAAGTGATGGCCAATAAAACGCCGGGCATCATCAACGGTGCCATGGCATTTGACGAAAAGAACCTGTTGCCTTTGTATAAACTTACGGTAGGCAAGCCCGGTAGTTCGTATACGTTTGCCATTGCCGAACGTATCGGTCTCGATAAGCGCCTGATCAGCAAAGCCCGATCGCTGGTGGATGAAAACCATTTTACCCTTGATAAACTCCTCAACAGAACCGAACAGGATCTGCAAAAAGTGCAGGAGAAAGAAGCAACCTTGCAACGCCTTTTGAAAGAAAACGAACGGTTGAAAAAAGAGATGGAACATGTGCTTGACAGGGAGCGTCACCGCCAGCAGGTAGAGTTGCTAAAGCAACAAAACCGCATTACGGAAGACCGGTTGGCAAACCTGAAAGACATGGAGCGGAAGCTGCGCACCATGGTGGTGGAATGGAAAAAAACTGAGGACAAGGACAAGGCCGTAAAAGAAATGGCTGCGCTTTTGTTTGGCAAAAAAAATGATCAGAAAACAGCCAGCAAAAAGCAAAAGCTGCTCGACAGCCGTTACGAAGAAGTGAACGGCGACATTGCTGTTGGCGACAAAGTAAAAATGAAACGCAACCTGCAGGTAGGAGAGGTCATGGAACTGCGGGGTAAAAAAGCCGTGGTTAAGATTGGCTTGCTACCCATGCAGATCGAACTTGCTGACCTGGTGAAGATTCGCGATAAAACGGAATAGTATCAAGCGTTTGAATACAGGTAATCTTTGAGGTTACTGATGGTTTCTTCCTGCGAAAGAATGATCTCTTTTACCACGTCATTGATGGAAATAATGCCGGAGAGTTTGTCCTGGTCAAAAACAGGCAAGTAACGGATATGCTTTTCCGACAGGAGCTGCATGCAATGCTCGATGGAGTCGGAGGGATGCACAGAAGGCAAGTCAGTGGTCATGATATCGGCAACCAGGGTATCGTTGGATGCTTTTCCTTTCAGCACAACCTTGCGGGAATAATCGCGTTCGGTCATTAAGCCGGCGTATTGTTCGTTCTGCATTACCAATACAGACCCAATGTTCTTTTCCGCCATCAGTTGCAAGGCTTCGATCACAGTTGTTTGTGGCGACACGGCAATCATGTTACGGCCTTTCCGGTTGAGGATATCATTTACTTTTTTCATATATCATCGTTTACACCAGAAATTTACAAAATTCTCAACGCTTTCAACCTGAATTTTTTAGAGAAAGGCTGAATAATTTTTGTTGGTAATTATCCGCCTTCTATATTTGCGCCGGAGAGATGGCAGAGCGGTCGAATGCGGCGGTCTTGAAAACCGTTGACTGTAACAGGTCCGGGGGTTCGAATCCCTCTCTCTCCGCTTAGAAACGCTGCAAAAGCCTGCAAATGATTGATTTGCAGGCTTTTTTACGTTATGAATTCTGCAAATGGGTGCAAATGAATGCAAGATTTTACCCCTGTTTTGGTGTACTTTCAGAGACCAAAACCAAGGTTTTTGAACCCCTGTCATCCTTTGCATTCTTTTGCTTTACAATGCAATCCTGAAAGTCACGCCTGAAAAAGAGCTTTGTTTTCGCAACCATAAACAAAGCATACCATGGAACTATTACATGTTCGTTTCTCGTTTTTGTGCCGTACCACTCGTACCAGTGTGGCGGGTAAGCATCCTATCGTTTTACGTGTTAGTTTACGTAAGGAACGAAGGGACATCTTTACCGGCCTTTATTGTGAAAAGCAGCAGTGGAACCCAGCGACCATTCGCCTGTACCGCCTGGACAAAACCTGTGCAGCCATCAATGACAACCTGGACCTGATCCAGCGCAAAGCCTACGAGGTGTTTGAAGGGCTGAAGTATTCTGGCCTTCAATTCACGATCGATGAATTGGTGAGTAAGATCAAAGGCGAAGAAGAAAAGCCAGAGCTCCTCATGGACTACCTGGAAGGGGAGAAGGCCCGCATCAAAAAGCGGGTGAGCATTGACATTACACCAGCCACCTATGACAAGTACCGGCGTAGCGCCTCCCACGTGCAGCATTTTCTTACCACTGAATATAAAGTGAAGAACTATCCGCTGGCAAGGATTAGTGCCGATTTCCTGGAAAAGTACTTTCAGTACCTAAGGGGCACCAGAGGGGTGTCACACAATGTAGCCGTAAAGTATGTGGTGTTCTTTAAAACCATCCTGATGCCAGCACTCAGATCCGGCATCATCAAGGATGACCCCTTCAAGCAGGTAAAATACCAGCAGAAAACAGTAGAGAAGGATTACCTGACCAAAGAAGAACTAGGCAAACTCTGTGCAGCAGAACTCCTCCCGGAGCTCCAGCGCATCCGGGATATATTCCTCTTTGCCTGCTACACTGGTCTTGCCTACACAGATGTCAAGCAGTTATCGCGCCTGCACATCCACAAAGATGATGGCGAAGACGAGAGTTATTACATACGCAAGCCAAGGCAAAAGACAGGACAGGAAAGCATCATTCCCTTGCTGCCCTCCGCCATCAACATCCTAAAGAAGTATAGCCCCTCGGATGACTTCCGAGATTTTCGCTGGCGGGTCTCCACTAACCAAAAGATGAACCAGCGGCTGAAAGTGATCGGAGAAAAGGCAGGTGTATTAAAAAACATACATATGCATTTAAGTCGGCATACGTTTGCGACCACCGTTACCCTCTCCAATGGTGTGCCGTTGGAAACAGTCAGCCGAATGCTGGGTCATGCCTCGCTGAAACAAACGCAGCACTACGCAAAGATCATCGCCTCTAAGGTAAAAGATGACATGAAGCGCATCAAAGGATTGTTTCAGTAAGGGAAGCAATCTGCATGCAACGAGCGTGCAAGCAGGGTAGGCAAAGGTTATGAAGTTGTTTTCTGAAGGTTTGGAAGATTGTGAAGGGTTTTCTGAACAATCTTTCCTTTTGGACTTTTAGGAAAGATGCCAAGAAGCGTGTCAAAAGAAGGGTTCAGTATGAGTGTGGACAACTCGTTTTGAGCCCTTTTTTGTTACCCTCAAAGGAAACACATGTGGATAAACCATCATTTTAAACCTAAAAAAAGTTGATGAGTTATCCACATACATAGTATGTAAATAGTTTATTGGATATAGTCGCCGAAAAAAGTTTGTTTTTGACAAAACAGCGCCTATCGTTGTGCCGAACCAAAACTCAACGACCATGTCTTATGAACGATTTCAAAAGCTATGCATCGATTTAGAAGGAAAAATTCAACAGCTGGATAAGAAAATAGAGCAGATCAAGCGACCCGCCGACCAGGAGATCCTGGATGACGTGGAACTCTGCGCAAGACTGAATGTATCGAAACGCACGACGGCCACCTGGCGGGCCATGCGCATGATCCCGCATTCAATAATTGGAGGCAAGATCTACTACCTCTATTCAGACGTGTTGGCCTTTATTAAAAAGTATGCTGTTCCGACAATGGATGGCTCGCTAAAGATCAAGTTGAGCGGGAGGGCTTAGAAAATTATCTCCCTCTTTTTCTCTATTAGGTAAGCGACCAAAACGCAAACAATATGCAATAACAACAGAAAACTTATCTCTTAGGCCGCCTGTGTCAAAGCTGCGGTAAACCCATCGCAGACCTGGAACACAAGCTGCTCCTTTTCCCCATCTAAAGTGATCAGAAAGGAAGGGTAACGCCCTATGATTGACTAGCGAGGGTCAGGGAAGGAGTGTTTGCAAGCATGCAAATAAAGCGATTCATTCGAATACAGCAATAATAGTCAATTACTTATTAATCTAAATAACAATGAAAAACAAAAGCAAGATTACAGGCCAGCTAAATTCTGAGTGGTGGAAAGCAGAACCACCAACTTACTTTTCAATGGCCGAATTGCAAGCAGCAACGAAAGTGGTGTTTCACCCAGAAGTAAGTGCAAAAAGCAGGCTGCACGACTTTTTTAAACACGCCCACTTGCTCAAAACCGATGTGTATTGGTATGCCCTTCGGTTGGCCTACGAAATGGGACAGGTCCGCCAGTATCACTTACGACTGCTTAAGGAGAAATTAGTTGGGAACACTACCTGCCTTGCCATGATGGAAAAACGGGAAGTAGCCCTGTTTGCCCAATTGCCAGCAATAGTAACCCTTTATAAGGTGCTAACCCCACACCAGTGGGAGCGTGGTCGCTATGATTTTAGCTGGTACCTGCGGCCACAAGTAGCCTTTGCTCCTCCAGAGCCAAGGCGCAAGCCGCAGGCAAGAGGTGCACAGCTACTTTATAGCATACGGGTAGAAAAGCGCTCTATCGTTGCGCTGCTGAATAACAAAAGGCAAGGCGAGGCGCTAATCAATCCATATGGATAAAAAGGACAGCGGTATTTAAAATAGAGACACTTGAAAAAAAAAAGAAGCCATAAACGGCTCTTTAGTGAAGGCAGTACTGTGCGTTAAGTTGGGCTTTGGCTAAGAAGAGCACAGAAAGTAAACAAGATATTTTCAAATTTTTTCTAATCATAAATGCTGTTAAGGAGCAGCACCAATTTTAATTATGCAACCAAAACAACTTTATTCCGTCCAAGAGCTCACCTACCGTGAAGGGCGAGTCTGTAAACATTGTGACACACCTATTGCTGACCAGGAGCACAAGCTGCGCACCCACTGTGAGCGCGTTGTGCATGATGACGGGTCCATTGGTAGCTGTAAAGACGACAGGAATGCAGACAAGCGCAAAGAAGCAGACGAGCCTTATCGAAAACTTGTGGCCTTCCAAAAAAAGCAAACCGCGCAACTGGACAACCTGCTAGCAACCTATGGGACATGCGTTACCGTGGAGCAGCTCAACCAGTACGGTGTACAGCTGGACAAAGCACTTGGCCTGCAAAAAGAAGAAGGACTGCTCATATTCTTGTTTCTCTATCACCGCTTAAAGCAGCAGCGGGACCAAACTTTCACCATCAAAAGAGAATCCTATGTACTATAACAACCATTCCTTTTTACGTCAACTTCAAGGCGATGGCCTGGCCCTAAACCGGGCGCTTCACACCCAAAAACTGCTGGTAGGTGCTGTCGTTATTCTCAGTGTCACCTGTTCAGCGATAACGCTTCACTACCTCCGGCAGCGTGCGCTCATGATAGAAAGGCAGCGCAAGCAAGGGGTAGCAGAATAAGTCACCCTATCACTAATCCAAAATGCAGCCTCCCCACCGGGAGGCTTTTTTATTTAGCTAAGTGCAGGTTGTATTTGAATGTAAGCAGGTACTGAAAACGCCAACCCCGCAAGGGGTTCGTAAAAAAGGCGCAAAAATAAAAACAGAAAAAGGACGATTGGCAGAAAAGAAAACCAGCGGAAACGCAGGAAAGCTTGAGAAAACACGAAAAAGCGCAGGGTACATGCAGCGCTCCATTTTAATTCTTGTGATTTCTCGTGAAAACTAGGCGCTGTTTTCTCGTGATTTCACGGGAATGCTTGAAGCAGCGCAGAAATACTGGGCGGAAAACGGGATTTCGCAAGGTTAAATAAATTCTTGGCGCCACTGCGGGGCCTTGCTATGCAGCTATATCGATTAGAGAAATATCATTTTACAGTGCGGCGTACATCGCTGATAGTTTCATCTAATATGCCTGAGGTCGACTTAATGAGTGTTACATTAAAATACAACATTGGCCTTTTATGTAACCATTTACACCTTAGAATGAAAAGTCAGCCTACGATCTATCGAAGGTCAAAGCGCTCGATTCCGCCATTAGCATGGAATAGAGTAAATTTGTGTTCGACTCCGGTATTCTCCACCTGATTTGTAGATATACGATGTATTTAGTTGGTAGGAGTGCAAGAGAATGACTGATTCAAGATTTAATCTTCGGGTTTGAGTAACTAAACCCCTGTTCCTCTGATGGGTGTCTGGGTCTTGCCTCAAGGGCAAAATCGAGCTTTTCGAACTATGATTCATCGTAGTACGCAATTTGGGGGTCAGTGTTCTTGCAAACGAAACAGTCGTGTTTGCTAATGTTGGCCAATGGTAATATTTAAAAACGTTCAAAGTATTCGACAAATAGCTTGGCCACTTGTTATCCGCCAACAATAAATTGTAGGTCATCGCTCTCTATTTCGTTTAGTTTATTTAATCCAAACCCTTTTGATGACTGCCCTGCGGCGAGCTGAAAAGCCTTTATCACCCCTTCATTGAGTGAATTGAGTAAAGTTTTCAAGTAAAAGTGTGATGATTGATTGCAAATGCCGAAAGGGTTACAAGCCTAACGACTCGCAACCCTTTGATACTGAGTGGATCCTGAGGGACTTGAACCTTTTAAGGTAAGTAGTTATAGATCAGTTGATTACACTTGCAAAAAATAAATACGTGACAGGAGGGTGAACAACCCGCGTTTTCCGTCGTTTTGACCCGTTTTAAAGAACTATTTCAAAGATAAGCACTCTTCACTTTGTAGGAAAGCTGGGTTGAATGGAAACAACCAAAAATGTTTCTTTCAGATAACATCACATCCGCGGTCGCTTATCGACTAAATGTATTGCTACAAAAAAATTTGTAACAATAGCTCTGGGGCAGTCGTTCACAACTTTCAGAAAGCATCAAATGACGTGATCTTTACCGAATAAATTAGCCTCCGAGAGCGTCAGGGGTAGTGCTCTCTTACCCCAAAGGGGTATTTTTTGTGCCCTGCAGCCGAATAATTTTGTGCTCTGTTTTGTCAATGTCTTTGACCAGTGCCCCTGCAATGGGCCTGCCTAGAGAAAACATAACCGCACCAGCCTTTCTTTCTGCATGTGAATCTCTACCCGCATTCACTGTTAGTGAGAGGAGCAACGCTTTGCTCTCCTGTGGTTGCTTGGGTCAAATGTCTAACCCAACGGCCAAATTAAAACCTGCGTTGCATTTAAACTGGTTCACCCCTGCGAGTGCGGGACAGCCGCAAGCCCTGGTCATTAGCGGAAATCTTACGCGCATTCTCAGCTTGTCGAGATAGTTTCAGGCAGTGTTTTTTTCTTACCAACCCAACTCCATTTGGTGGATTTTTAAAAAACTAATAATTTTAGTAGAGCATCGCTTCACCCAAAACCTGCTGCCATGGTGCCAACGATCACCTTACGGCCCTTTCACTACCGCGGTGCAGAGCAACTCGGTCTGGACTTGGGTGGGGAAGTGATGTTGGAAAAAGACGTACGAAAGCTAAAAGGCATTCGCTGGTGTGGAGAAAAAGGGTGGTGGTACCTGCCGTTAAACAGAGAGAATTATGAATGCCTAAAAGAGCATCTCACAGACAAAGCAGCCCTAAATGCTGCCGTGCTGCGCCGCTACCTGGAACAACGAAATGCGGTTGTGCCTTTGGCACCTAAGCAAACCCTTTCCAAAAAAGGTGCTGCCTTGCTGCTCAACCATCCCCTTTGTTCACAGAACCTTTCGGCTTTTCAAAGGTTTCGCCACTTGTTGGTGTTAAAGGGCTACAGCCCTGCCACACTGAAAACCTATTGCACTGAATTTCACTGCCTGCTTCGCTTGCTAAAAGAAGTGCCTGTCACCACCCTTACCAAAACACAAGTGCAGGCGTATTTGTTGTGGCTCCTGCAAAGGCGGGGCTACTCTGAAATGCATGTCCATACCACAGTCAATGCCCTAAAGTTTTATTTCGAGCAGGTAGAGGGCAAGGGGCGTGAGTTTTATGATCTGCCCCGACCTAAAAAGCCCCAGAAGCTGCCCTCCATCCTAGCAGAAGAAGAAATGATCACCCTTATTCAGAAAACAGAAAACCTGAAACACCGGGCCTTACTCATGACGGCCTACAGTGCAGGCCTCAGGGTCAGTGAACTGGTATCGCTCCAGATACGAGATGTGGACTCGAAACGAACGCTGATCCATGTGCGGGCGGGAAAAGGAAAAAAAGACCGCATGGTGCCGCTTTTTCAGAAGCTGCTGGAGACGCTTCGGATTTATTTTCAAGAAGCCAGGCCTGTGGTTTACTTATTTGAGTCTGCACCGGGCCAGCCATACAACACCCGGTACGCCCAAGCCATTGTAAAAAGCGCCAAAATGAAGGCGGGTATCCAGAAAAAGGGTAGCGTTCACATGTTGCGTCACAGTTATGCCACCCACCTTTTGGAGAGTGGTACCGACATTCGCTATATCCAGGCTTTTCTGGGCCATAACTCACTTCAAACCACGATGCGCTATACGCATGTGAGCCGGCTAAAGATAGAAAGCATACAAAGTCCACTGGATAAGCTGAACTTTTAAGCGCTCACCTACGTTTTTGGGGTTTTCTACTTGGCATGACACCCTACGTTTGCAGGCTGAAAAACCCACAAAACGTAGGGGTAGCGGCGTTGAGAATCAATCCAAAAGCGCTTTATTTGTCAGCTGGAAAACCCATGTTAAATGGGTTATTTATTGTTACCTGCCATAGTCAAACTGTCTGCTATTCTGAGAGAAGAATGAACATTGTTTACTACACATATTTTCGGATTTACTCTTGGTACAAGAAAAACCAGTTGACAACAGTTCCTGAAACTTTTGCAGCAGCCGTTTTAATGTTCATGTTCCTATTCGTTGGGCTGCTGACCTGCTATTGGTTGGTTCGTCTGAATTATTTAGGAATGCAGAATGGAACTGCCTTAGCTATTTTTATATTAACACCTCTTATTTTGGGCACCCTTATAGAGAAATGGATGAAGAACAAGATCGGAGATTTCAGGCGAAAATGGCAGAAAGAGCAGGGTTTAGCTAAAAAGATTAAAGGCTATTTGATTGCAGCATTAGCTATTGCCTCCTTCGTAGGTGTAGCATTAATTGCAAATGCGTTCCATGAATTAGGATTAGGCAAGCGGTAACACACGGCAGGTAACATGGGATTTAAAAAATAGCGGCTGAAGTGCTAAATTTAAACCAACAATAAAAATGGACAGTGGTGCAAGGTTGAAGCGACATATTTTCAAATGCTGCTACTTCTTAAATCCCCTTTTCGTTAGCCGAAGTTATTTCAACCTTTCCCTATAAAGTAAGATGATATTTACCTTTTACCCTGATTTACCTGCTGAAATTGGAGAGTCAGAAGTGATTTCTGGTGAAGCTCCTTTTCATTTCAGCCGT
>JABUMY010000002.1 GCA_013327885.1 Flavisolibacter longurius
TATGATAAGAACTTTTTTAAAAAGTTAGAGAGTAGCATGGCCACTCCCTAAACAGGCTGGCACAAGGCCGCCTAAAACACGAAAATAATAAAGTCAAATCTTTTGGCTGGTAACACAGAATCTCGCCTTTAGGCCCGGCGCTAGTTGCCCCGCGAAGACCCCGGGCGGACAGCGGACATCAAACATCAAACATCGAACAACGGGAGACCCCGGACAGACACCCTTAAGAACCTAACCCAGCTCAAATCGTCCCGCCCTGCTGTTTTTTGGGAAAGCTCAGGGTGAACACCGCCCCTTCGCCCCGGGTGCCCTTTGCCGTTATGGTGCCGCCGTGCCGCTCCACAATGCGCTTGCAAAGCGCCAGGCCCAGGCCCGTGCCTTCGTATTTGTCTTTTGAATGCAAGCGCACAAAACTCTGGAAGATCTTTTCCGCTTCGTCCCGCCCAAAGCCAATGCCGTTGTCGGCCAGTGTGATCTCCA
Organism: Flavisolibacter longurius; assembly: GCA_013327885.1. Classification (GTDB taxonomy): domain Bacteria; phylum Bacteroidota; class Bacteroidia; order Chitinophagales; family Chitinophagaceae; genus Flavisolibacter. Next base: position 481 of record JABUMY010000002.1, read on the forward strand.
CCTTGTCACCGCTTTCCTGGGCTGAAACGGTGAGTACCGGCGCTACGCCTGGCCGCGAGAACTTCAGCGCATTGTTCACCAGGTTATAAAACAACTGGTGCAGCAGCACCGAACTGCCTTCGATGGCGGGCAGGGGCTCCACAGAGACCGTTGCGCCTTTTTCGGTAATGATCAATTCCAGGTCGTCGCACACATCGTGGAGAACGCCGTTCAGGTCCACCCGATCGGCACCCTGGGGCTCGTATTTAACGGTGGAATAAGCGAGGATACTTTCGATCATGCTGTTCAGCCTTGATGCCGACCGGGCCAGGAGGTCCAGCAAAAAACTGTCGTCCTCCTGCTTTGGCACGTACCGCGACCGGAACAGGTCAATGGCCGTACGCATCTTGCGCACCGGCTCCTTCAGGTCGTGACTGGCCACGTGGGCAAACCGCTCCAGGTCTTCGTTGGACCGCTGCAGTTCTACCGTACGGGCCTGCACCGTTTTTTCCAGTTCCTCGCTAAACCGGCGCTGCGCTTCTTCGGCCCGTTTGCGTTCGGTGATGTTGATCATAGAGCCTACCATCCGCACCGGTATGCCGTCCGTATCGTAAACAAGCCGGCCCCTGTCCAGGATATCGATGGCCTCGCCGCTCTTTTTCACCAGACGGTATTCTTCCGACCAAAAAGGGTCTTCCGCCGCCACAAACGCCTTCATTTTTTGGGCCACCCGGTCCCTGTCGCCGGGGTGGATCCGCTGGAGCCATTCCGCATACGGCAAGGGGCTGGCAGGCTGCGGGTAACCCAGCACGGTTTCCGTGTTCTTGTTGCTGCTGACACGGTTTTCCGCCAGGTCCCATTCCCAGATAATATCGTTGGTGCTGAGCGAAACGATCTCGTAGCGGTCTTTTTCGGCTTTGTATTGCTCGGCCAGCACCCGGTTGCGACTGCCCAGCCGGTTGATCTTTACCAGGATATAGAGCAGCAGGAGGCTCACCACCACACCGGCAATGGCAATCACGTTGGGAACGTTCACTTCGTTGGCCGATACAAAATGCGGCCTTGCCCGAAACACCAGCGTCCAGTTGTGCCCCGCCACGGTAATTGGCCGGGTAACCGAAAGACCGGCTTTGTCGACCTGCTGCGGGTAGCCGGGACTGGTATAAAACAGGCTGGCCGTGTCCACGTTGTCGCCGTCATAGATCTCGAAGGCCACCTGTGGTGCCACCGAATCCAGGATGCCCAGCATCAGGTCGTTGATGCGGAAGGGGCTGTACACAAAACCTTCCAGGGCGGCCCGTTTGTCTTCCACGGTGACCAGTCCCATGCGGTTGTTGTACACCGGCAGGTAGAGCAGGCAGCCCTTTTGCACGTCGGTGCCGGTCTCCTGCACCAGTGTTACCATTTGCGACAGGGCCGGGTTGCCGCTGTCACGGGCCCGCTCCATGGCCTGGCGCCGGGTGCCTTCGGTGAACATATCGTAGCCAAAAGCCCGTTCGTTCCGTTCGTTGAACGGCTCGAGGTAAACAATGGCGTGGTATTCCTCCCTCGGTTCGGCGGGCCATATAGCGAAACCGGGGAAACCTTCCGCTCTTACCTTGTTGACAAACCTTTCTTTTTGTTCGGGAAGGACCCGTGCGGTATAGCCCAGTCCCTGTATGCCGGGGTAATAGTCCTGCAGCCTTAGTGTTTGCACATAGGCCTTCCAGTCGGACCGGGTAACGGTATCCGAGGAATAAAAAAAGCCCACGGCACTGCGCAGCACCTGCTCGTAGGCCGTCATCCTCACCCCAATGGCCGATTGAATATTGTCCACCGCGTAGTCGAAGCGGTACCTTGTTTTTTCCTGCTGGTTGCTGCGGGAAATGAACCAGGCAACAAGGGTGAGCACAATAGAAAAAAAGAGCAGGATACCCGGCAGAACGATCCTGCCAAAGGTTTTTGTTGCACCCGTTTTTTTTCTGCGTAAAGCCAAAGCTGCTGGTAGTCGATTGGTGAAAAGGGCAAATATATTGGAGATTGGGCGCATTTGGCGGGGGCAGTTAGGATGGGTGAACAGGCAGTGGGCAGGGCGGCATTACAAGCAAGGGTGATGGTTGCTTTGGTATTGTTTGGCGTTGCTATTAAAGTTTTTGAACAGACGTGAGACAAAGTCTCACGCCAGCTATCCTATAATTTGAAGAATACTACTGATAGCAGGGCATGCTCCAATATACTGTCATCGGCTTGATTTTAGTTCACTTCGGTGTTGCATTTCGGGCAAGGGTAATTTTTTTTATCGAACTCCCTATAGAAAATCGTTTTGCAAGTCTCCACAGGGCATCTCCGCACTTTTTTGTCGAGGAACGTCTGTATGTCTAAAGTTGGGCAAGCTAAAAATGCTAATCTAATATCTTGAAAAGCGTATTCATTCACCGCCTTTGCAGTTTTTCGATAGACAAGTCCGATTTTCTTTAGATATTCAGCAGTTGTCCATGGGTTTATTATATTTCTGATTGCCGGACTATCCGCCGCGACCTTATTAGTTACAAGTTCTTCAATCGTAAATGAAACTTGATTCGTCTTTTTTAAGTGATTGAGATTGCTGCTATTGATAATCAACTCTGATCCTTTTTCAAGGCAAAAATGAGTAATTGCGGTATTGACAACATCTTCTTCGAATTTATCACTGTCAGGGTTCTTTTTAAATTGCTCCGATAAAACTCTGTTACAAATTCGGACGCAATCTCTAGGTGACAACTCTGAAAATAGTATAATTCTTCCTAGGGATTTTGAATCACTGAACATAGTTTGAAAAGAAACAATTTTCCCATTGCTATATGTTTCAATACGTTTATCTAACATGGAACGGATTTGCTTCCAATCCCAAATTAGATCATATGAAAAAACCCTGTCTGGCCTAGCTGAAATGATTGTAAATTGTTTTAAAGCATCCCATAGAAAAAACTTAAAACTTATACCAGGTATCTCTAATAATTCCAAATCTTTTATCAGTTCAGAGATAAGTTTAAAACTTGCTTCAGGATTATTTCCGGTCAAACTTTGTTCATCGACCTTGTCTACCAAAATGAATATTGTAGCTGTCCCTGTCTTTTTGATGAGCTCGATAATATTTATAAAATTGTCTTTATGGCTCAATTGTAGTTTTTTGTCAATCTCAATTTTTGATAAATCAACTTCTAAGCCCTTACTCTTAGATATTTGTTTAATGACATTAACTATTGGCTCTTTGAACCCTTTCCAAAGATCAATTGCATAATCTTCTATAGTTTTCAACGAAGAAATTGCTTGATTTGGGAACGAAGCTGGTGTATCGTAAAGATAAATTCTGGCAACCTTATAAATGAATTGCCTCTCAACAAACGAAAACGTGAAATCGAAATTAAACTCAGGCTTCTCAATTCTTTTAAAGAATGCAAGTAATAGTAATCTATTTAAATAAGTCAAATGGTATGCAAGGGTGATGTCATCAATTGATTTAAATTCAGTCAAATCATGGTTGGTATATGATACAGTTAGAATGTCTGATGTTCTTCTTGCTCTTTTTTCAACCATAATTCTTTGAGCAGTCTTTCCAGCACCTCTTGGTGCATAAACTATACTTGAAACAGGGGAGTATGGATTGCCCCATATATCCTCAAAGTAGTCAGGCTTTATGAAGTAGCTTTCTAAATAATCAACCTCTTTATCTGCATTGGAAAACTGGAATGGGTTTACATCAAAACCCAGCCTGTTTATGTATTCATTAAATGTCATTATGCTTTTTGATGAATAGTTGCTAATGTTCAAGTATTACTACTGTTGGAATATTTTTAATCAGTCAGTACATTACCGCAAACAGTTATTCCTTTGTTTATAACGTTAAGAACCTTGCTCGGCTTCATTCGTTTAGCCAAGACTACTACCGAAGTGGCACATAGTTAACATTTCAATGTCTAATTCCACTCGCAGCGATACTTTAGTTGTGTATTTGTTATAGATATTCTAGTGTCATTGCTGATATATCCTTAATTCTATTTTTCCATTCTGCCGTTTCTACATAATTCTTCTCCTCAATTCTAGAAATTCTTTTGGTTAGAACTATATTACTCTTACTTGCCAGTTGCTTTGGCGTGTCAAAACCTACCTTTTTTTCAAAAGAACGCATCGATACAAGCAAAAAGGAAATTTCGATTTTTATTTTGATGCAAATTTCAATAAGTATCAAAATCGTTATGCCTTGTTCAGTTGGAGCTCCGGCACAAACTAATATTAATTTTCCTTGAACTTCAATAATAAAAGTATTGTTGAAAATTGACCCAACTTCAGCTTCTTCAAGTTTACTATTTTTGTAATTGTTGATATCGGTAATAAGTCTGAATACCTTTGTTGGTTTCAATCTTTTGCAAACTGCACTCATAGTAGACGATTTTCCGGCATTACTCGCTCCGATAATTAGAATTGAATTCATTTTTGGCTTGTTTGAGATTATTGTAAGTTTGAAATAACGATGCGTAACGTTAAAGTGTCAATGAAGTTGTGTTATTTGGAAAAAATCAAATTCAATTAACTACAAAAGCAAAATAGCGATTTGATGTCGAATCCTTAACGTTTAGCCACAATCATAAACACACTGCTTGCTGCTGCTAAGCCGTATTTGAAACAACTTCACTGTCAGTAAAGCTTTCCCCTTCCAAATAAGAGTTTTCGTTAAGAAGCAACGAAAGTTCGTTATATAAGAGCGGTTGTTTTACTAAAGTCAGAATAGACCTTGCTTTGAGATATAACTCTTTCGCACTTATTCTATTACCAAAATAAAATTCTGATCTAGAGAACATTATATACGTGTCACAAAGCTCTCTTAATCTAACACTGTTTGATACTTTGATTGAATTGGTGTCCAACATATTTATTGCATCCTCAAAGTATTTTCCACCATCTCCTTGATTGCCGCTCACATATAAAAAACGAGCATATCCACGAACATTGAAAATCAATTCAATACTTTTTGGAGACTTCCGTAAAGCTTGCAAAAAATACTGATTTGCCTTGTCGTGCATACCACCAGAAATACATGCTTGAGCAATTGTAGATAAATCAATATGATCTATATACTGTGGAATATCCTTTATTAAAAATTCTGCCCTTGCAATTAAATATCGCCTACGAAGGTTGTAGGTTCTTCTAAGATCATAAATCTTATTTGTTAATACCTTTCCTTCAATTTCAATTTTGGCAATGGCGATATTTGTTTCTACAATTTCTTTCATTACGTCAGTTAGTTCTTTTCGAAATGTTCTGAGATTGTCTTTTTGCTTGTGAAAAAGATTGACAAAAAATGTTGTCAAGGAAAGTAAAACGGCTACAGAACTTAAGGTTATTGTTATTAAGTCTTTCGTTTCTAATGGCATATCAATTTGCGTATTTTCATCAAAATGCTGACAATCTAATTGTAGCCAAACTTGGTTTGCTTACTATTAGTTTAATATCGACGAACAGGAAAAATAAATGCGGCTAAGCAACACCCGCAGAAATACAAACTTTTACAAAATCAAACTATTTATTGCTCTATCGATCTTCCCATACCCACAGCCCAATAGCTGACTTTTTTGATTTTAATGAATCCATATGTAAGCAGTTCGCTCTCGTTTATGCAGCTTTGTAAAAGCAGTTAATAGTCCTGGTCTATCTAACGTTGCTAAATATACGCTTCCCTTCATATACAATTTTTAAAATAACCCAAAATGGGTATAGCTAACCTTTGTCCTCAAAATAAAAAAGGACCAGGTCCCTGCCCGGCTTTTCAACCGGCAGAGACCTGGTCCCAATAATGTGCTGCACAAAGCCGTTGTGCCTCTCTCCTAATCCTCCAGCTCTTCGCAACGATGGCCTTTTTGGGCCAGGGCGGCAATCACCTGCGCCGGCCGGCAACCGGTGGTTTCTACCCTTAGGATGCGCTCCCAATCCTCCAGGTCAAAGTTCCAGCGGCCCCCGCCCCCCACCAGGCGGTTCAGCCCTTCCTGCACACCGGCAATGTCGGCCGGGCTGGTAACCGACGTGCGGAAAACAAACACCTCTTTCATACGAATGGTTTTAAGGGCGGTCCCAAAACGGCGGCGGCTCAATGCCCAGGGCCCGCAGGTATACATAACCCTGGCCGCGGTGGTGGATCTCGTTGTCGATAAAATAATAAACAGACGACCAGACCGAATTTTCATACATGCCAAACAGGTTGATCGTTTCGTGGAAACGTTCGGCGGGGATCTGGCGGAACAGCGCATCGATTTCAACGGTGGCGGCATCCCACAGTTCCAGCAATTTAGCTTTTTGATTCCCGTGGTCGAACTGCTCGTTGAGCTTCGTGGTGTTGCCGGTCACAACTTCCTGCAGTCCCGGTACGGCAATGCCCAGCAGCTCCATCACCATAGCGCCAAAGGGCCGCATGCCGCCAATGGAAAAGTTGAAAAACTCCTGTTCCGGAAACGCTTCGATCACCCGGCGGGTCAGCTTGCGGTGGCCCTGCCAGTGGTGCAATAATTCTTCCTGTGTAATCACCTCTTTTGTGTGTGCCATGGTTGTTTGCATATGTATCCTGTTTTGTTGTCACAAAGTTCACAGGCACTAGTGACAACCCTATGTCAGCAGCCGAAAACAAAAACGAGATTTTTTTAGAAAAGCCTGCCCCTTTTCTTTTTCCGCACCGCTTTTTGGCCGGAGCTGTTTACGCTCCTTCCGCCCCTGCCGGGAATGGCACAAAACCCGTAGTTTTAAGGGTAAAACCAGCCCATGCCAACCACCTACGAATCGTTTAAGGTCACCAGCGAAAACCTGGTGAACAAAGTAAAAGAACTGGTCCGCGAAGGCAACATCCGCAAGATCATCATCCAGGACAGCAGCGGTAAAGAGCTCATGAGCTTCCCGCTGACGGTAGGCGTGGTGGGAGTGCTGTTTGCACCGGTGCTGGCGGCCGTGGGCGGACTGGCAGCGCTGATGGGCGATTACACCATCACCGTGGAGCGGGAAACCGACGACCAGCGCTGAAGAACGCCAACGCTTTTTCGGGGCCAGCAACAGCAACCTAACGGCTATCACTATTTGAAATAACGCTATATGACAACAGCAACCACTCCCCAAGACCTTTCTTCTTACCACCACTTGATCGGGAAGCTTTTTCAATGGCCGCAATCGGCCGAGGAATGGGAGCAATACAAATTGTCGCCGGAGCAGCTCCGGCATTTTGACGAATATGGTTACATCAGCAACATAGAGCTGCTCAACGATGCGCAGGTGGAACAACTAAGGGAAGAACTGCAGTTGCTGGCCGATCCTTCGCACCCGGGTCACCACCTGTTTTACGAATACCACAGCAACGAAAGCACCGTGGCCGATACGGTGCTTTTTCATGCCCTGGGCGCCTGGCGCATTACCGAAGGTTTTCATGATGTGCTCTGGAACCCGGCCTTTGTGATGGCGGCCAGCCAGTTGCTCGGCAACCGGGGCGTTCGGTTCTGGCACGACCAGCTTTTTGGCAAGCCGGCAAAACACGGCGGCGTGGTGGCCTGGCACCAGGATTATTCGTACTGGACCCGCACGGGGCCCATCCAGCACCTGACCTGCTGGGTAGGGCTCGACGATGCCACCACCGAAAACGGCTGCCTGTATTATGTACCCGGCAGTCACCGCTGGGGATTGCTTGACAAGCCCGAGCTTGCCGGCGACATGGAAGGCCTGCAGCAATACCTCACCGAAGAACAAAAGGCGGACTTCAAGCCCGTGCCCATCGAACTGAAAAAAGGGCATGCTACGTTTCACCACCCCCTGATGGTGCACGGCTCTTACGAGAACCGTTCGGACAGGCAACGCCGGGCCTTTGTGCTGAACGTGTTTGCCGATGGCACCCAATCCAATTCAGGCGATGTGTTGCTGAATGGCGTGCCGCCGATACCGGCCGGTGAAAAAATGGAAGGCCCGTTTTTCCCGCTCTTGTTCACGCCGTAGAAGGGCAAGGTTTAACGTTTGAGGTTTGACGTTTGACGTTTACAGTTTACCGTTTACGTTTTTCCGTCTGGCGTTTTACGTTCCCCGTCTGGCGTTCGCTGGTTTTGTTACGGGCTTCGTAAATTATTTTGAAAGGTGATCAGCCTTTGCAGACCAACCCCATGTCTTTACAGCAGCAACAATCGTTAGAACGCCCCTCCGGGGAGGGGAATGGCTGCTTTAGCAAGACCAAACGGCTTGTTGAAATCATTCAAATACCAATGGAATAACAGCTCAATATTTGTAAATACAAATGTTCAATACGCAATGCTCAATTCTCAAATAAGAAAACAGCGCTTCCTAACATTCCCAATCCCGCTCGTCTAGCGCCTTATTGCGCATTGGCTAACGCTTCTATTTGCTTTAGGAAAAGGCTAGCGCAATACAGCGCCTTTAGATTATTGCATTATAGGCCGACCAAGATTATTGCATCATGCAACATGCAGTGAAGAATGAAGTTGAAGAGAAGAATTGTATGCAAAGAGAATAGTGCAACCTGTAATGAAGGGCCTTTGTGCGCTGGCCCTGGAAAAAGCAGCGGAGCGTTTGCTTTTTCCTTGAACTTTTGGCTCCACCTTTTCTTTCAAGAGAAAAGGTGGAAAACAAACCAAAGGAATGAATGACCCAACCAGGTGAACCAATTTTACCAGCCTTGCATAAACGCTTACGAAAAGCTCCGAATGGGTGAAATAGCGAGAAGCATGCAATAACCTGTGTCGCCCCTACAGGGCTCTGTTTGCAGCTTCTATCTCTCTTACCCGGCCCTTGCAGGCCGGGCTGATTTGTGCCCCCTTCCAGGGCTGTAACGTTAGCAACTAAAGGCGCCTGCCTGATTTACCTCGTAGCGATAACATCAAAAAGGCCAATAGCAGGTCTGGGCGTTCGGAAGATCAATGATTCAAGAAAGCCTCGTTTTAAGAACCAGTTAAGACCACAAGAAAGCAACCGGCTCCGGAGGAGCACATGTTTATAGAAAAACAAAAGAATAGAATTGGGCTCCGAAGGTGACCCGTGTTTCTGTAACGGGTGACATAAATGTTTCTGCAGCAGGCAACACGAAGCTTTTTGCTCCGGGGTTATATTTTGTTCTATTCGCTAGCGCTGCTGTTCGACCCACTTCGGGGTCGGTGTTCGTTATTGCTTATCATTCCCCGGGTTTCACCCGGGGCTATTAACAAAAGACCCCTCCGGGGTCCGATAGCATCTCATCATCGTTTTCCACCGGTTGCACCAGTGGCTATTCAAGGGGAAAGCCCTTCGGGGTCATTGCTTCCCATCGCTTACAAATTCAGTTGGCCGGATGTGCCGGCGTTCTGGCTTCCTGGTTGTTATACCAATCTTAGTAGCTCCCATCTCTCACCTGAGCCACTACTAATAAACCGCCAAAGCCGTTGCCGCTGATTTTTTTTCAAACCTTATTGGGCTTAAAACCAAAGCAACAGGCCTTACTCAAACGCCCTTTCGCTACCATCAAAATTCACCCAACTCTAGTCCTCATAATCCACGCAACCCAGCTTTTTCAGCCGCGATAAAACAGCACTTTCGCGGCGGCCAAAAAGCTCAACGATCGCCGCGAACGGTGTGCCCCTGTAATAAAGCCGCTTTAGCTCTGCATCCAGCTCCGGCGTCCAGCGTTCGTAGGCATTTTTCTGCTGCAGCCGTCTTTCGGTATACGAGGTTTCGGGCTGACCTTTTTTTGTGGCGCCCCTCTTTTTCGCAGCAAAGGAAGCCTTCCCGTTTTCATACGGCACTTTTTCTTTTTCGGGCTTCAGCACCTGTATGTTGGGCGATGCCGGAAGGTTCTTTGGCAGCAGGCTTTCGGGGATGCGCAGCTGTCCCCGCGTACGGGTAACGGCTACGTACAACAGGTTGATCTCTTCGTTCCATTTGGCCAGGTTCAGCGCATCGGGCTCTTTGCCTTCTTTCAGCTTTTCCAGCTTGGCCTCCGTAATAAAATCTTCCACCAGTTGCACCGCATCGTACTCCATGCCTTTGGCGCGGTGCACGGTGGAAAAGATCATTTCGGCCGTTGCCTTTTCTTCATCCCCCACATGCTTGTTCTTTAAGGTTTGAATAAGCGACGGTATCTCATTGCCGTACTCTTTTACAATTTCCACCATCATGCCCAGTTGCACGTCCTCGGTTTTTTCGATGTAGTCTTCCAGGTCATCGAGACTGGCCATGGAACCAATAAGTTTATCGCGAATGCGATCCCGCTTGCTGTTGTACAAATTGAGCACATCGTAAAGCGAAGCGCCATCATCGGCATAGGTGTAGGAATGGATGTTGCCTTCAAAGTAAAGTCGGTCCACGTCTTTGTGCTCGGTGATAAAAGTGATGGCCCGCAGGAGCAGCCCAAGGTTGGTACGGGCAATGGTGGCTTTTGTTTTGACAACCAGTGCTTTTCCCTTGCCCGTTATCACCAGTGGCGCTACTTCCTGCAGGTGATTTTTCCAGTCGAGCACCGCGTTGGCAAGGTCCGCAATGTCCTGCGCAAACCGGAAGCTGGTGGAAAGATTGTAGCTTGTAAAATCAACCTTGCCCAGCGAGTTCACCGCGTGCCGCCAGCCATAGATCTGCTGGTGGGTATCGCCAACGATCACCTTTGTGGCCGTCTGGTTCAGGAATACATCCAGCATGGCCGGCGAGGCGTCCTGGCCTTCGTCAAACAGCATATAATCGTACGGCAGTTTGGGCCGCGACAACTGGAAAAGCTTCAGGTAAAAATCGTGGGTGATGGCCATTTCACCTTTGTGCATTTTGCTTAGCAGCAGTCGGGTGCCGTGCTCAATGTGTGCGTAAAAATTGGTGACAAAAGCCTTCGCTTTTTCATCGGTCACCAGGTCGCGATAGTCCAGGTCCTGCACTTTGGCCGCACTGCTGTTGCAGAAATAAGCCATGAACTTGCTGATATGGTTGGCCAGGATATACTCCCCGTGTTTTTCGCCACTGCCCTGCAGGCCCAGGGCCTCTGCTATTTCGTAGGTTTTGTAACCGTTCTGGCAGATGGTGTAGCCTTTTTGTGGTACAATGTGGCGGTAGGCAAGCGAGTGCGACGTTTCTACCCTTACGTTGTGCAGGCCCAGATCGGCAAAGCGCCGCTGCGCTTCCAGTCGTACCGATTTGTTGAAGGCCAGGTAAAGAATGCGGGAACCCGCGGGCCGGCTGGCGGCGTATTGAATGATGGTGGTGGTTTTGCCGGAACCCGCCACCGCGTTGATCTTGCTATTGCCGTCCGAAGCGATAATGGCTTTTTGTTCGTCTGTTAGGGTCATTGTTTTTCATATAAGAAAACTCACAGCGGGGCGCCGCACCGCACCACGGTCCGCTCTCCTGCCAGCAGGTTGTAGGTGCTGAGACGCTGGGTGGTAAACGACGGCGCTCCTTCTTTCACAAGAATGTTGCTGCCGGCGGGCACCGCTGTCAGCACCTGTACCTGGTTGCTTACCGGCCAGGTGATCTCGATGCGGTCCACGCGGCTGGCCCTGCCTATGCCGATGTGCTGGCGCAAGGGACTGGCCCCAAAACTGCCGCCCGAAATTACATCGCGGTACACCGACCGCTCCCTGCCATTTTCGGTAAACGTGACCTTTAGCCTGGCGCCGATGGCAGCCCTGTTGCAGCTCACCCCTTCCAGCGAAACATTGATCCAGTTGTTGCTGTTTTGACCCGGGTTGAGGTAAAGCGAGTTTTGGTAGGCATCGCCTTCGTAAGCGCCGCCTACTTCTATGTGAATGTCCTCATCGCCGTCGTTGTCGATGTCGGCAAACGAAACGCCGTGGCCTTTTTGCAGGTTGCCCACACGGGCGGCAGCGGTGATATCGGCAAAAAATTTCCCGCCCTTGTTGTGGAAAAGCTTGTTAGGCACCAACGACTCGTAATGCGGGTTGCCCGTACCGAGGTAAACGTCCAGGTAACCGTCGTTGTCGATGTCGCCGAAATTAGAACCCATGGCAAAGGCAACTTTTGCCAGCCCCGAGGCTTCGCCTACATCGGTAAAGGTGCCGTTGCCGTTGTTGCGGTAGAGGTATTGCCTGGCCATGCCACCGGCGGGCAGTTGCAGGGCTTCGGCAGCAGCATAAATACCAAGGGAGGCATTAAAGTCGTAGTTGCACACAAAAAGGTCCAGCCAGCCGTCGTTGTTGTAATCCCAAAACCAGGTGGCAAAGGTTTTGGCCGTGCAGCCCAGCAATCCCGCTTTGCCGGTAGCATTGGTAAATTGCACAACGCCGTTCTTCAGCCCTTCGTTTCGCAGCAGCACCTTTGTGTCATTGAGGGTGGAAAGAAAGATATCGGGCCAGCCATCGTTGTCATAATCGCCGGAGGTAACACCTTTGACAAAGCTTTTGATGTTGGCACCGCTTTCCACGGCAAGGTTGGTAAAGGTTCCGTTGCCGTTGTTGATATAAAGCTCGCAAACATTGTTGTCGGCTGTGTCCGACGATTCGTTGCCGATAAAAACGTCGAGCCAGCCATCGCGGTTAAAATCATTCCAAGTAGCTGTTTGCGTGGGGTGAAACGATAACAACCCGGCCTGTTTAGTTACATCGGTAAACGTACCATCGCCGTTGTTGCGCAGGAGCGAATTGGGCTCTTTGCCAAACCTGCCTTTCCACCCGCCGCGCAGCACAAAAATATCTTTCAGGCCATCGTTGTTATAATCGGTTTGCACCAGGTTCAAGCCACCGGTCAGGCTTTTCAGTCCCGATGCCTCCGAGCGGTCCTCGAAGGTGCCGTTGCCCTTGTTCACGAAAAAGCGCATGGGACTGGCCAGGTCCCAGCCGGAGGTCACAAGGTCCAGGTAACCATCACCGTTAAAATCATCGATGATGCTGCCACCGGCCATGTCTTGTGTATTCAGGCCGGTAACAAGGGCGGCATCGGCAAAAGGCTTTATTCCTGTCTCGCTTTCGGTGTCAAGACCGGGGATAAGAAAAAGGGGCGGCACACACTGCGGGTAGCTGCCCATGGTCATGTAGGCGATGTTGAGCAGCCAGCGGGTTTCCAGGTCGCCGGGGTTTTTCTCCAGCACCGACCGGTAAAGTTCAGCGGCTTTTGTCGACCCGGTTTTGTCGTGGTGAACACCCCGCCCCCTGATGGGAAAAACACAGGACTCGGCGCTGTGGCTGTTGGTGCAGTTTGTTTTTTCGCCGATGCGCAGGTAGGTCAGCGCCAGGTCTTTTTTTACCGCTACGGGATCGGCGTAAAGCGGCAGGAGATTGTTCTGCAACAGGCTTTCAAGAATGGCCCGGGAAGAGTCTTCCTTCCCTACCTGCAGGTAAGCACGGGCCTTACGGTGGAGGTAACCGGTGACCGCTTCGGGGTTGGCGGTTGCTGAAAGCAAGGAGTCAAGATGAAGGATCGCTGCCCTTGGCGCAAAGTTGTTGGCGCTGTTGAACGCCGTTTTTGCCACCGATGCCAGCAGCGCCGGCATGTCACCTCCCCCTTCACCGGAGTGGTTGCAGCTGGCCAGCAACAAAAGGACAAAAGGCAGCCACAGCTTCCCGCTGCGTTTCTTCTCATTCATAATTGGTGGTTTGCCTGCGCTGTTTTTGCTGCAGGACAGGACGTTCGGGTTTACACCGGTATCCCCTTAAATATACGATGCCGGCGGGTTTTGGTGAAGAAAGAGAAACGGAAAAGGCAGCATTTGGCGGCAGGCGAAAACACGGCGGGCCAAAGTAACATTGTTTTTACAGGCAGAAACAGTTCAGCGAAGGCCTAACAGGCAAGGATAACCGCTAATTGGTACCATCCTTTTTGTAACCGGTAAAAGGCTTCATGGGATAAGGCATGGGAACATTTTCAAGCGTATAACCAGCCACCCGGTAGTTTGCCAGGAGCGAATCTAAGGATGCATGAATTCGTTTGCCGGCCGCAGGTGTTACAAACCGGAGATCATAGTCCAGCGTCGCCCAACTCCTGTTGATCCATCCTTTCCATTTTAAAAAGCCGTACTGGTAGTAATCTTTTCGTTCCAGGCCTTTTTTTACCACTGCTTTTCCCTTGCTGTAATAAAAGGTTTTGGCCGGGTGATCGATGCAGTAGAAGACCACTTCCTTTTTGACCTGGCCGGCGACAAAAAGCGGGAAGAAGAGCAGGGTAAGAAACAAAGCTTTCATACAGTGGGTAATTAGTGTGAAGAGGTTTTCCGAAGTACCGGCATGCTGTCATTCGTTTGCCTCCTGGTTGGTTTAAAGGTAATTAACGTTGAGTTGTTCGGCAATTGCACCTCCGCGTGTTTTTGGAGGGCCAGTGCCCTCTTATTGATTTTTCGGGCACGGCATTAGGGATAAAAACCAGTACGACTAACGTTATACAAGTTTATCATGCGAATTAATAGCACTGAAAAAAGGCCTGAAAGGGCGGCATAGAATAGCCCAGGGAGCAAGCCCTGGGTAAAAGAGTAACCGATAAAGAAAAGAGGCCGAAAGAGCGACACAGTTAACCATCCCGCATTGCATCCTTTTAGATTCTATCAAGATAAATTGATTGCTTGGAAAAAAGGCTGTCACTTGTATGACGGTCCACATTACTTTTCATTTGCAGCTATTCTATAAAAAGAATGCTTAGATGCCTGTTTGCTAACCCCAGCCTTCAGGCTGGGGATTGATGGATGTGTGTTTGTAAAGGGTTATAGGCTTCAGCCTATGACAGCAAGGCCCCCAGCCTGAAGGCTGGGGTTAACAAAACCATCTCTCATGGGGTAACGCATGACAGGTGACGCAGAGGCTTATAGAATAGTTTATACGCTTGGTTGTGCCTGCCTCTATCGGAATGATCAGGGTGGCAACAAAACTTGACAACGCTGCCGAACAGTTTACGAAATCATTTTATCAGATTAGAATTCAGGCAACACTTTCAAATGGAAAAGATGCACAACCGGCTTGTATATTTCGCCCCTTCAGGGATTCGTTTTTTTATCGAAATGAGTAGCCCGCCCCTTGCAGGCCGGGCTAGTATGTGCCGCCCTTTCAGGGCTGAAACGTATTGGCAAAAAGCAAGAGAGAAGCTATCCTGTTGCAGAAAAGAAAACGGCAACTCTATTTCATTGCTTTTTCTTTTTCAAAAACATTCTTATCATTGATTTGGCTTTTGTTATCTTAGACAAACAACGGAATAAAATCAAACGAAAAGGAGGATTGCTTGCGAATAATCACACCTGCAGAGAAGACCAGTTAAAGCGGCTTACCGACACAACCATCACCCGGGACATCCCCATCATTGGTGGCGCTACGAGGATGTTTTATCAAGACAGGCAAGGGCGCTGTTGCCGGCATTGCCAATGCAAGCAGCCGAATCAGTCCCGAAGTGGCCCGGCTGATAGCGGCGAAACCGGGGAAAGAAAAGGCCTGGATAAAAAAAGGAATTGCGCAATACGGTAAACTTGCGAACCAGAATATTTTAAAATAGAATCATAACCGCTCCGACTTGCTATATGAGCGTTCCAAAAAATGCAAAACCTGCTGTGCAGAAACAAGCAGCCATGGCTGCCCTTGTCTGTGCAAAACATACCAGAACGATGTTGCAAAACGATTCACGTTTATGCGGCACTGTTGTGAGCAGCGTTAGCTTGCTGTTTTACCATCCGGAAGTAAAGAAAGTCCAGCAAAAAAGACCGGGCAGCAACTGGCTTCCCCCGTATTATCTGTTGGTTAACAAACGGCCGTGCTGGCTATCTGCGGCAACGGCCGGTCTATCTTCGGCCCGTTTTAATGGAGCCGGAAAATTTCTGTACAAGGAGACGGGCAGATGGCTGCTTTACCGATTTCGAAATCTATCCGCTGATCTTTTTTGGAGCATGCATTCGAAAGAAAATTTACATACTCGTCACTCTCAAAATTGGATTTTGCGTTTGAGACCTATTGCTACAATCCTGCAAGGATCATCACCATGCGGCTATTGGCTGCGAAGCAAGTCTTTTCTATTTGCCAGGACGGATGCGTTACCGGGCAAAGTGGCCGAACGAAACCCCGGCCGGTCCAGTAGCGATTCCAGAGGCGCAAACAAAATCATCCTCCATAGGGAAGTTCTTCTTACCGGCGACAACGAAGCCCTCGTGGCAGTAGATGGCGTGGTGATCAACAAGGATAGTGGTCATTGTAGTGCCATTGGCGCTGAACTGGGCTACGGCAGCGACCACAGGCCCGCGGGTTATGCCAGCGGATCAAACGAGAGTACGCCCAACGGGATATAATTATTACAAGTCTTTTGTTATGTTATTCGTTATTCATTTTGTCGAACGCATCCGAAATCTGTTTCTTCTTTTTTTTGTGCATTTTCACCCGGGTTAACGTAGAAATGCACAGTAAAGGGTTTATCTCCGGGCTGTTGACCTTTTTGCAGCTTCCGCTGCTTTATACACGATAGTGCAGGCTTGCTACGAATATCTTTTTTCACCTACTAAACTTCAAAAGATGAAAATCTTTACTAAAAAAACCTCTGTTCTTTTGAGGGGAGCAGTCTTGTTTTTGCTCTTGCTTCAGGGATTGTGCCAACCCCTACTGGCGCAGCCAACTACCAAACAGGTTACGGGAATCGTTCAGGATGAAAACAGCGTTTTACAGGGTGTTACGGTGGCTACTCCCGACCGTAGCGTGCAGGTGGTTACCGACGAATCTGGTAAATTTTCAATCACCGTACCCACGCAAACCAAATCACTCGAATTTACCATGTCCGGCTATTTTGCCAAAACGGTTGAACTTGGAAACAACAATTCCATACAGGTGGTTTTAGCCAGGAATGTACAAGAGATGGAACAAGTGGTGGTGGTAGGTTATGGTACCCAACGAAAAGCCAACGCAACCGGTGCTGTTGACCAGATCACATCAAAAAATTTAAGAAACAGGCCAATCCCGAACCTCACGCAGGGTCTGCAGGGTATGTTGCCAAACCTTAACCTGAAAATGATGGATGGCAAGCCCACCCAGTCGCCCAGCTATAACATCAGGGGAGCCACTTCTATTGGCCAGGGAGGAAATGCGCTGATTTTGATCGATGGTTTCGAGGGAGATCCCAGCTTATTAAATCCAAACGATGTGGAGTCTGTTTCCATCCTGAAAGATGCCGCCTCCGCCGCTATTTACGGTGCAAGGGGTGTATTTGGTGTGGTGTTGATCACTACCAAAAAGGGTGCGAAGGGCCGTACCAGCATAAACTTTTCAAGCAACTACGCGATAAAATCGCCCATCACCAGGCCTGATTTTGTAACAGACGGTTACCTGTGGGCAAAAATGTTTTCAGAAGCTTTCATCAATGGTGATGGTGCCTTTCCGCAAAATGCGAATAAGACGCAGAAATTTTCACAGGCCTACCTCGACGAATTCAAGAGAAGAAAAGAATCTGGTCTGCCTTACAACGAGGTAGAAGTGGATCCTGTAACCGGCGAATACACCTATTATGGCAGTACGGACTACTATGGAGCGTTGTACAAAAGAAATCTGGGCGCCCTTGATAACAACCTCACGATAAGCGGAGGTGGTGAAAAAGCTACCTTCCTGGTTTCGGGCCGGTTCTCAAAACAAGATGGATTGTTCCGTTACAACTCGGATGATTTTGATATGAAAAATATCCGGGCAAGAGGAACCATTGAGGTGTTCCCCTGGCTTTCTGTTGAAAACAATCTGGATTACTCCAGCACCAATTACCATAACCCCATCAACGTTGGTGAAGGCGGCGGTATCTGGCGAAACATTGCCGATGAGGGGCATCCTACCATGCCTTTATTTAACCCGGACGGTACCTTAACCTTTTCTTCCGTTTATACCGTTGGCGATTTTATCTATGGTAAAAATGGAATTGATACCCGCCGTGAGGTGTTGAGAAATATTACGGGCCTGCGAAGCCGGTTCTTCGATAATAAATTCAGGGTAAACGTTGATTTTACGTTTCG
This sequence comes from Flavisolibacter longurius, assembly GCA_013327885.1. Lineage (GTDB taxonomy): Bacteria > Bacteroidota > Bacteroidia > Chitinophagales > Chitinophagaceae > Flavisolibacter. Next base: position 18,368 of record JABUMY010000002.1, read on the forward strand.
TAACTCTGCTGACAACAGAAACCAAAAACGGGTGCAGGTGCCCTACAGTAACTTCAAGGGAGTTACGTCTTATGTAGGTACAACCACCAATGATCTTTCGTCGGATAACCGTACAACCCGGTATTTGGCCACCAACGTTTATACGGAATACGAAAACAATTTCGGTGCTGACCACTACCTGAAAGCAATGGTTGGTTACAACTATGAGCAGTCTACCTACAACCGTGTTGCCCTGCAACGCAACGGGTTGATCTTTGTAGATGCCAATGACCTGAACCTTGCGTTGGGACAGGCGATCACAACCGGCGGAGGTTATGAACAATGGGCCATCCTTGGCGGCTTTTCGCGGTTGAATTATTCCTTTAAAGATCGTTACCTGGTAGAAGTGAATGCCCGCTACGACGGTTCCTCAAAATTCCCCCTCGATCAGCAATATGGTTTCTTTCCCTCCATTTCTGCCGGTTGGAAGATCAACAAAGAATCGTTCTGGAACGTTCCTACCAGGGTTGTTTCCGAACTTAAGCTGAGGGCTTCTTACGGATCGCTTGGTAACGGTAACATTGCCTCCTATGCTTTCCAGGAAGTATTTAACATCAGCCAGTCAGGCGTGATCTTGCAAGGAGCCAGGCCGCAAACGACCCGCAACCCGGGTGTGGTGCCACAAGGCTTAACCTGGGAAACTTCTACTACCAGCAACATTGGTTTAGACCTGGCGATGTTTTCGGGCCGCTTAACGTTTACCGGTGATGCGTACATCCGCAAAACCACCGACATGTTTACGTTTGGCCTTACACCGCCTGCCGTGTTTGGTGCCGCTACGCCAAAAGGCAATTTTGCCGACCTTACGACCCGCGGCTGGGAAACTTCCCTGACATGGAACGACCGGTTCGGTCCGAGCAAAAAACCAATCAGCTACAATGTCCGGTTGATGTTATCAGACAATAAATCAACCATAGACCGGTACAATAACCCCGACAAGCTGTTAAGTGATTATTACGAAGGACAAACACTGGGTGAGATATGGGGCTATGAAACCGAAGGCTTCTTTATTGATGCGGCGGATATTGCTTCGCATGCAAAACAAAACCCGCAAATGAGGGCATCACCCAGCAACTTATGGTATCCCGGTGATATCAAGCTGAGAGATCTGAACAAGGATGGCCTCATCAACATCGGAGAAAACAAAGTTGGCAACTCCGGCGACAGGAGAATTATCGGCAATTCGGCACCACGGTACAGCTTTGGTGCCAACCTGGGCCTGGAATGGAACAACTTCTCCTTTTCTACCTTCTTCCAGGGAGTGGGCAAACAACAATGGTACCCCAGTACCGAAGCCGAAATGTTTTGGGGGCAGTACAATCGTCCTTACAACAACATACCAACGTTTCATTTGGGTAATATGTGGACACCGGAAAATGTCAATGCCTATTTTCCAAGAACAATGTCAAGAGCCGCTTCCAACAGTACAACCAGAACGCTGGGTGTAGCGCAAACCCGCTACCTGCAAAATGTGGCGTATGTAAGAATGAAAAATATCCAGCTCGGCTACAACCTGCCGGCAAGCTGGGTCAACCGGATTGGTGCCAACAATATAAGAATCTATTTCTCGGGAGAAAATCTCTGGACGTACTCGCCCATGTACAAGATTGTAAAAAATACGATCGATGTAGAAAATGCCGTTGCTGCCGACCAGGACCTGAATTCCGGCAATGCGGGTGATGGTTACAATTATCCCTTGTTAAAGAGCTTTTCATTTGGTATTAACCTTGGGTTTTAACCCCGTAATGGATGTGCAACCTGTCAGTTAAAAATTAAAAATGAGAACATGAAAAAATTACTTATAGGAATTTTGCTGAGCAGTGCAGGTTTTACAGCCTGTAAAAAACTGGATCAGATTCCGCAATCAACCGCTTCGAAGAGCGCTGTATTTGGATCAGAAAACGGATTGAAATTATATACCAATTCATTTTATGGAATGGGTTTTCTTCCCCGCAACTCAACCCGGGAGGATGTCTTATCAGACTATCTGGCGGTAAAAGCAGTCGACAATTTTATTCGGGAAGGCAGCTTTGGCGCTAACACAAGTTCGGGATGGAGCTGGACGGACTTGCGGAATATCAATTATTTTATTCAGAATAATAATGACCCGGCCGTACCGGAAGCTGTCAGAAACAACTACCAGGGAATTGCCCGCTATTTCAGGGCCTATTTTTACTTTGATAAGGTAAAGCGATTTGGCGATGTTCCCTGGATTGGAAAGCCGCTGGATATAGATGACCCGGCATTGAATGCCGGACGTGATAAGCGTGAGGTGGTGATGGATTCGGTATTGGCTGATCTTGATTATGCTACGGCGAACATAACGGCTACCAATGACCCAAGCCGCACAACCATTACCAAATGGGTTGCCTATGCGTTTAAATCAAGGGTTTGTCTTTTTGAAGGAACCTACCGAAAATATCATACGGAGCTAAACCTGATGGGTACAGCCAACAAATGGCTGGAGGAAGCCGCATCGGCAGCTGAGCAGATCATTAAAAACGGGGGCTACTCCCTAAATACGGCCGGCGGCCCGGGGGTCTCTTATCGCCAGCTATTTATCAGCCCCACCCCATTGGCCAATGAGGTGTTGCAGTCAGCTGTTGCCGATGTGAACCTGAATGTATTGAATGATGCAAACTGGTGGTGGACCAGCGGTACCTACGGGGCAAAAGCCAGTCTTACCCGCTCTTTCATCAATACGTATCTAAACATCGACGGGACCCCTTTTACCAATAACCCTGCTTACCCAACCATGGTGTTTAAAGACGAGGTAAAAAACCGGGACCTGCGGCTGAAGCAGACCATTCGGATGGGCGATTACAAGCGGATCAGCAATGGGCAACAATTGCCTGCGCCACCCGTTTTCTCTTACACCTTTACGGGCTACCAGCCGATCAAATGGACGTTAGACGATGTGTATTTTGATGCTGGTAATTTAAACACGAATGCAGTAGCCTTGTTTCGCTACGCCGAAGTGTTATTAAATTATGCGGAAGCAAAAGCTGAGTTGGGCACGCTGACCGATGCAGATTGGGCACTTACTATCGGTGCACTACGATCCCGTGCAGGTATAACCGGCGGCTTAACCACCAAGCCCGTTACGGCCGATCCTTACCTCGTAGCAAATTATTTTCCGAATATCAGCGACCCCACGATACTGGAGATCAGGAGAGAAAGAGGCATCGAATTGAGTTTGGAAGGATTCCGTTTTCCTGACCTGCTGCGGTGGAAACGAGGAGAGTTGATGGAAAAAGAATGGAACGGGTTTTATGTGCCCTCGCTCAACACGCCAATGGATTTGAACGAGGATGGCATACTGGATGTGGTTTTTTACCAGGGCACTCGCCCCTCGCCAGCGTTAAATGGGGTAACCTATGTTGATGTTTCACCCAAAATTGGTACGGCTATAAACTCCTTACAACTCAAAAACGGTACGTCGGGTGAGTTAATTTGGATGAATGAGATTCAACGGAAATGGCACGAAAAAAATTACCTGTATCCCATTCCATTGAACGATTTGCAACGTAATCCGAAACTCACACAAAATCCAGGCTGGAACTAAAATTCAAAAACCCTAAAATCAAAAAATGAAAATCCATAAATGGCTTGTTGCCGCTTTCTTTTTCCTAATGGTATCGAATATAAATGCGCAGAAGATCATTGTCGGCACGTTTAATATTCGCTATGCCAACACCCGCGATACCGGTAATTTATGGGCCGACCGGGCGCCCATCGTTTCCAATCTTATTCGCTTTCACGAGTTTGATATCCTCGGCGTACAGGAAGGATTGATCAATCAACTGAACGATATCTCGGAGGCGTTGCCAGAATATGCCCGTTACGGCAAAGGCCGCGACGATGGAAAGGAGGCCGGTGAACATTCAGCGATCTACTATAAAAAAGATCGTTTCACCCTGTTGAAAAGCGGCGATTTCTGGTTGTCAGAAACGCCTGATCAACCGGGTAAAGGATGGGATGCTACCTGTTGCAACCGGATTTGTTCCTGGGTGTACCTGCAAGACAAGGTGACAAAAAAGCGGTTCTATACGTTCAATGTGCACTTCGATCACCAGGGCGTAGTGGCACGTAAAGAAAGCAGCAAATTGATCCTTGCAAAAATGCAGGAAATTGCCGGCCAGTCACCGGCTCTTCTCACGGGAGATTTCAATGGCGGACGCGAAAGCGAATGGTACCAAACATTGGCAACGTCGCCGCTGTTAACCGATGCCTACACGCAAGTGAAGTTTCCCTATGCCAACAACTCATCGATGAATGGTTTCAGAACACCCCGTAGCAATGCAGTGATAGACCACATCTTCGTAACGAAACAGTTCGCGACAAGCAAGTGGGGGATCTTAACCGACACCTATTTCGGCAAGTATCCTTCAGATCATTTTCCTGTATTAGCAGTGGTTGAACTGAAGTAAAAATGAGTGTAAGAAAAGAAGCTGTCTCAACGAATAATTGAGGCAGCTTCTTCTTTTTGGCCGGTGCTCGTGTTGGACAATTTTAGCTAACCCGCATTGCCGCTTGGTAGCTCTTGGTTGTTGAATTGTTTTTTTCAACGCATTTTACTGCCCGTATAGCTGTAAGGCGGCTTATAAGTGAAGGAAGTCAGTAGCACCTGCACCATAAAAAAAACATCCGGGGTTTGCCCGGATGTTTTTTTATGCGAAAGAGAGCCTTTGCTTAAATGCCTCTTTTCTCCACCGTTGGTGGCTGGGGCTTTTTGTACTCTTTTGTTTTCATCAGCTTCTTTACTTCTTCGATGGCCTTTTCCAGTTGCGGGTCTACCCCGCGGGCCATTGAGCCCAGGTTTTCATCAACAGGAATATCCGGGTCCACGCCATGCCCTTCCTTGAACCAGGTACCATCAGGATTGTACATGCGGAAGCTGGGCGCCGTTACATTGCCGCCATCGATCAGCGGCGGCGTGCCGGAGATACCGATCAGTCCACCCCAGGTGCGGGTACCGATCAGCGGGCCCAGGCCCTTCCGGCGGAAATAATCGGGGAAGGCATCACCACCCGATCCGCTCCAGCCGTTCATCAGCATCACCTTGGGACCAAAATGCGCATAGGGCGGCCAGGGCCATGGGCTGCCATCCCGGATGGCCCAGTAAGCCAGCGGGTCGCGGTTCAGCAATTCAATAAAGCGGTCGGGGATCTGCCCGCCATCGTTGAACCGCTCATCGATGATCAGCCCTTTTTTCTGCCACTGCGCATTGAACTGGCGAATCAATTCGTTTTGCCCGTCCACACCCGTGCTCGGAACATAGATATAACCCACCTCGCCATTCGTGGCCTCGGACACACGCTTTGCCATGTCGTTGATCCAGGAAAGATGGCGCAGGCGGTATTCATCGCCCAAGGTTTGCACCACCGCGGTTTTGGCGCCCGTGAATGTTGGTTTGGTGTTGTAGGTGATCTCCACCGCTTTGTTGGCCAGGCCTTCAAAGGGAGCATACGGATCCTGCGCCGTGGTGATGGGCACACCGTTCACCGCCAGGATATACATGCCTTCTTTGGCATCGATGCCCGAAATGTCGAGCGGCGACCGGGCCTCCGCATCATGGTCGGCACCGCGAATGATCTTTTTGATCTTGTAATACTCGCCGTCGGCTTCGTAATCCACACCCAGGTAGCCTGTGTTTTGTGACTTGGATTTCTCCAGGTCACCGCCGCCAAAATAGGTATGCGAGGCATTGAGCTCGCCGATCATTTCACCGATCACGAAGTTGGCTTCTTCCCTCGTGGTAGCGCCATCCAGCATTTTGCCGTAGCGTTCCCGCACACCGGCCCAGTTCACGCCGTGCATGTTGGGGTCGTAAAAATAATCCCGCTGGATGCGCCAGGCATCGGTATAGATTTGTTTCCATTCGGCCGCAGGGTCCACCAGCATTTGCATTTCGCCGACCCGCAGCGGCTTTTCAAACTTCTGGTTTTCAGCAGGCTGCAGCAAGGCATACTGGTTGTTAGGACGGCCGGCCAGGATCTTTCCCTTGTTCTCCGACAGCAGGTAACCCGTCACCCCTTCCAGGACGGTCTTTTCTTCCCGCTTGTCGGTATCGAAATATTTGATAGCACCCTGTTGGCCGGTAGTGCCGGTGTTGGGGTATTTCATGTAAAGGATCTTTCCTTTGGCAGCGTTCAGCTGCCCGTAGTTGCCGGCCGACAGCGGCAGGATCACCATGCGCTGCTCCAGGCCGTCAAAATCGATCAGCACATTGGTGGCCGAAGGCAGGGGCTTTACCGCCAGGGAAGTGTCCTTGCGGGTCTTCTCCGCCTTGCTGATCAGCTCTTCTTTTTTGGCCGGTGCATCCAGCTTCAGCGCCACGGTATCGTTCTTTGCCGACAAGAGGGAAGGCGTTGTTTTCAGCAGCGCAATGGCCGCCACCTGGCCCGAATTGGCATAAATGAACGAGTTGTCGATGCTGCTGTAAATGGGCTGGAACGACTGGGAGGTCAGCACGTAGAGGTATTTTCCTTCCGGGTCGAATACAGGGTTGGATGCGCTGTAAAAACCAGAGGTGACCTGGTGGAGCTTTTTGTTGTTGTAATCGTAAATAAAAACAGCCTGCTGGTAATTGTCCAGGTCGCGGCTGTAAGTAAGATAACGGCTGTCGGGCGACCACCGCACGGTAAAGCCATTCAACTGGCCATGCATCAGGCGCAGGCCGCGGTCTACCTGGGTCGTTTGGCCGCTGGCCACATCCACTACCTGGATCTTCATTGCCTTGTCAATAAAAGCGATCTTTTTGCTATCGGGCGACCAGTAAGGGTTGTAGCGGAAGCCGGGACCATAGCTGGTCAGCTTGCGCTCCGAACCTTCCACATCCGGCTGCATCACGTAAAGCTCGTACTCACCGCCTTTGTCGCTCCAGTAAGCAATCTGCCTGCCGTCCGGCGACCAGGCCGGGTAGCGTTCCGCTGCGCCGGAGGTATGGGTCAGGTCTTTCACAAACCCGTTTTCGGCCGGCACCGAAAAAATATTGCCGCGGGCTGCTACCAAAACCCTGGCCCCGTCGGGACTCAATGCAAGGTTTTGGATCTGCTTATCGGCCGCTTCAAGCCGAGGCTTCAGGAGGGCCTTGTCGGTTACCAGGTTTACGGCAACGGCTTTGGGCTGCAGCGTGGCAAAAGGCAGGATATAAAGCTTCCCCCCTGCTTCGTAAACAATGTCTTCCGGTCCCTGTGAGGGAAAATGCACATCGTAATCGGTATACTTAGTTACCTGTGTCATGGCCTTGGTGGCCACATCGTATTTCCAGATGTTGGCCCGCAGCTCAGGGCCCCTGTCGGAGAGAAAATAGATACTTCCGCCGTGCCACATCGGGAAATCATAGGGCGCATCATCGGCCGCTGAAATGTTTTGCGAGGTTTTGCTGGCAATGTTATAAATGTGGATATCGGCTGCATTGCCCCCGCGGTAACGTTTCCAGTTGCGCAGGCGTTCGCTCCGGATCACCACGGCCACGTCTTTGCCGTCGGGAGAGAACGAGCCGTATTCGGCATAAGCCAGCGGCAGCTTCTCGGCCGGGCCGCCCGAAGCCGCTACGGTGTAAAACTGGTTGAACCGGGCTTTCCCGCTTTCGCGGCTCGAGGCAAACAAAACGCTGTTGCCGTCGCGGGACCAGTCCACCACCCGGTCGGGGTAACCATGGCTGGTCAGGCGAACCGGCACACCGCCGGTGGTAGCAATCACATACGCATCGGCATTGCCATCGTAGTTGCCGGTAAAGGCCACCCGCTTGCCATCGGGCGAAAATTTGGGAAAGCTTTCCACGCCGGCCGGTGAGCTCAGCTTGACCGCGGTGCCGCCGGTTTTTGGCATGATCCACAGGTCATTGGCATAGGTAAACACAATTTCCGTGGCCGATACATCGGGGTAGCGAAACAGGCCCGCATCGATCTGGCCCTGTGCAGAAACGGCTGCCACAAAAGGCAGCAGCAAAACAATCACTCTTTTCATACGCTTTAATTGGTTTATGAATATAAGCAAGCCCTGTTTCAGTTGTGCTGCCGCTTGTGGAAATTATTCTGGTGGTGCCAATTAGCCGGGTGTTTTTTGCTGTGTCTCCCCTTTAAGGCTCTGTATCATATTCAGTTCTGGGACCCCAGCCCTTGCAGGCCGGGCTAGTTATGCTGCCCTTTCAGGGCTGAACATGGGAAACCAAAGCAGGAAGCGTGCAGACAGCTGCTGCATAAAAAAAACTTGTATCAATCCTGCCGGTAAACGCATCCTATTGCCGGATCAGCAGGATAATGCAAAGCAGCAGACGGCCGTTTTGTAAACCCTGGCGCAAGGTCTTTTCGCCAGCAAAAATTCTCCTTATTTCCCGGGCTTGCCGCTGAACCACCGGTAAGCGTTGGCCTTGTTCACGGCTTCCACCTTGGAGTGGATGTGCAGCTTGGTGTAAATGTTCTCCACGTGCTTGCGTACCGTTCCGTGGCTGATGAACATGCGGTCGGCAATCTGCTGGTAGGTATGCCCTTCCACCAGCAATTGCAGCAGCTCGGTTTCCCTTGCCGACAGGTCGTAATCACCCGGCGTGGGCATGGTTTCCTGGTGGGTGGCTTTGCGCAGGAGGTGCAGGGTTTTCCAGGCAATATCGGGGCTCATGGCGGCCCCGCCGGCCATAACGTCTTCTATTGCCGTTATGATCTTGTGCGGCTTGCTGTCTTTGAGCAGGTAACCGGCCGCGCCGGCCTTGATGGCCTCAAAAATTTTTTCATTGGTGTCAAACACCGTCAACATCAGCACTTTTATCCCGGTTGCTGCTGTAATGATGCGGGTGGCTTCAATGCCATCCATCACCGGCATTTCAATATCCATGAGGATGACCTCCGGCAGAACCGGCTGCTTTTCCAATTGCTGCCAGGCTTCCAGGCCATTGCCGGCCACAAACAAAATCTCCACGCCGTCAAATGCCTGCAGGTTCTGGCGCAACTGCGCCAGCAGGCTGCTGCTGTCGTCAACAATGGCAATGCGGATGGCTTTGTTCATCACTTAAAATTCAGGCTTTTTTTACACCGTTCGCATACGATGATAAGCGTATTTACAAGGGGAGTACCACCTCAATGCAAACCGATGGGGCGGCCGTAAGGGTAAACGTGCCGTTGAGCAGCTTTACCCGTTCGCTCATGTTGGCCAGGCCGTTGGTAGCCCTGTCGGGCAGCAAAAACCCACGGCCGTTGTCCGCTATCTGAACGTGAAGGGTATGCTCTTGCAGCGTAAAGGTGTAAGTGGCTTTTTGCGCACCGGAATGCTTTAAAATATTCTGCGAGGCCTCCTGAACAAGACGAAACAGGTGCAGGGTTTGCGCCGGTGACAGGAGGCGGGGTTCAACGGCCGTTTCTTTCACCTCCCAGCTTATGGAAGTTCCTTCGTAATGGCGTTGCAGAAACGTGCGGATGCGCAGCAGGAATTCGCTGAGCGAATGCGCCGTTTCCTGAACGGCCCAAATGGTTTCCCGCAGCACGTTCATGGTTTCCCTTGTTTGTGCGGAAAGATGCTGCACCGTTTGGCTGGCTGTTTGCCAGTCGCCGCGGTAAAGGCGGGTTTCGATGTTGTCGGTTTGGGCAATGATGGTGGCTAGGTTGGCGCCCAGGTGGTCGTGCAGGTCTTTGGCAATGCGTTCCCGTTCGCGGTGAAGCGTTTGCTGCAACAGTAGCGCCGCTTCTTTTTTGCGGCGGTTGGCCTTTTCAACCGCCTTGCTTACCAACCAGGTAACCACTACTGTGATGCCAATGAGCAGGAGGATAAAAGGCGCTGTTTGCCAAAACGGTTTTTGCACCGTAAACCGGGCCAGCACTTCCGGCCCGCTCCCGTAGCCATCAGCATTCACCGGTTTCACTAGCAGGGTGTAGTTGCCAGGCCGCAGGCCGGTAAACGATACTGCCAGCGAATCTTTCAGTGGCTTCCAGTCGTTGTGCAAACCCTGTAACTGGTAATAAAGCTCGTGCTGTGCAAACAGCGTGTTGAAAAAAGGCGCCAGGACAAATTTCAGTGTGTTGAAATGATAAGGAATCCCCCCCGGCAGATCCGCCCCTTCCTTTCCATCCAGCACTGTTTTCAGCAAAGCCGGTTTTGTGACCCGTTGGTTGGCAACCACCGCGTCAAGCCGTACGATCGAAAACGTTTTACCAGACCCGATAGCCACTTCGTTGCGGTGGGGATTGTAAGCGGCGGCGGTAACGGCATCGTCTTTTTCTACCAGCGGGAAAGAAGCCACTGGCAATAGGGCACCGCCCGTTTGCAGGTACAGGCAGCGGTTGCTCACCGTCCATAACCGGTGGGCACGGTCAAAAAAAACAGCCAGCGCCTTTTCCTGCGCATAAGACGGGGGAAACCGCAGGGTTTGCACCACCCGGCTGGCGGTGTACAGGGCCACGCCGCCCCGGGTACCTATCCATACCGTATCACCCCGCTGGTAAAGCGAAAAAACGCTGTTGCTCAGCAAGCCTTGTTTTTGGGTTAGATGGCTGTTTTGGCTGGTGGCCGTGTTGGTGAGAATCACACCATCTTCGTGCGACAGGGCGGCAAACCCCTGCTGCAGGGGAACTATTTTTTCAACGATGCGAAACGGGTAACCAAGATGTTTTTGCAGAACGGTTCCGTAGCGGAACTGCACCAGGCCGCTGCCGTAGGTTCCCGCCAGGTAACCACCGGTGGTATTGATAACCGAAGAAATGCCAGCAGTACATTCTAAAAACCGAAGGGGCTCCAAAGCGGCGCCCTTGCTGGCATAAAAAGCAACTCCTTTGAGTGTGGCCACCAGCACAGTATCCTTGTTTTGCCAAAGGCTAAACGCGGTGGGACCCGCGGTGGCTACCGCTGCCAGGGATTGACCCGAACCGCTGGTTTTGTACACCGTTTCACCAGCCAGCAAGAGCCAGTCGTTGCCTAGGGGCAGAATGCTGCGAACGGGTTGATGATCGAGGAAGAAGGTTTTGCGGTAACGGTTCTTTACCAGCTTTAAGCCGGCACCCAGGGTAGCGATGACAATGGTTCCGTCTTTTGCCTCGTAAATGTGGTTAACATAATCGGTTTCAAGGCCGCTGCTGTGGTTATAAAATGCCGGCGGGCGGGTAGCATTAAAATGATAATAACCGGTTTTGATGTCGTACACAAACAATCCCTGCCCGGTAGCGCAGGCATACGCATAGCTGTTGCCGTTCGCAAACAGGTTGGCCTGCTGCTGCACCTCCCCCGACCGGCCAAACCGGAAATAAGCGGTGTTGGTCACCACCACGCTGTCGGAAAGGTAATAGACAGTCTTTATTTCGGGAAAGGGTTCAGTCACCTTGCGTAAGTGAACCGGCCACTTTGTGTGCAGGGCTTTTTTCAGGGCGGTGCTGTCTGCCTGTTTGGTCAGCAGGCCGTACACCCGTTCTTTACCGGCATCACCGCGGAGGATAACGGACTGCTTTCCGCGGTACTGAAAAACAATTTCCGGCTTTGCTATCGCCTCCGGGCGGAAGCGGTAGCCGGTGTAAACATCCCCCTGCCCGGCTTCGGCATACAGTGCTCCTTCGCTGTCGGTTTGCAGGGTGTAAGGCAGCAGGTACTCAGGGTGATCCAGAGGCCGCAACTTGCCATTTTGCGGGTTAAAATGATAATAGCCTTTTTCGCTGATGCCCAGCCAAAGCCCGCCTTTTTTATCGCTCAATACCATGTTGATGTAATTGCCCGGGAGCCCGTTGTCGCGGTCCCACACTGTCCACCGAAAGCCATCGTAGCGGCACAGGCCTTTGTCAGTACCAGCCCAAAAAAACCCGGCTTCATCTTCGGTAACGGCAAATACATAATTGCTTGGCAGGCCATGGCCTGTGTTGAGGGTTTGGTAAATGGAGAACGACTGCGCCTTTGTTACCAGGGTTAGAAGAAAGAAGAAAAAGTAGGCAGCCAGCTTCAGCATAAGGTACTCAAATAAGAGAGCAATAATATTCAAAAGATACGCAATCCATCGTATTGGGGGGCTTTGAAATTTGACCAGTTTTACGCCTTGCAAAATAACACGGGCAATCCATCCATCAAATACCAGTGGCCTGGATGCCGTTTAACCGCTTTCTTTTACCACTAATTCAAACTTGTTTATGAGAGCAATTTTACTTTTCGTTCTGTCAGCGTTTTTTTTACCGGCAGCCTTTGCCCAAAACCCACGCATGGTAAAAGCCGTGGGTGGTACCGTGCTGCAGCCCGACGACAAAGACCAGGAGATCTGGCAAAACAATGAATGGAAGGGGAAGTTCTTTTATCAGGGAACCGGCACGCCGCTAAAGCTGTGCATAACAGACGGCACAGAAGCCGGTACAAGACTTCTCAAGGAGATCAATGCTGATTTTTTTCAATTTACCGTGCCGGCAGAGAACTTTATCTACATCATTACCGAACGCAGCTCCGGCGCTTACCCCAACCTGGTCAACAACGTAGAGATCTGGAAAAGCGATGGCACAGAGGCCGGCACCTTGCTGGTAAAAGCGCTGCCGCCGTTCAACCCCTTTAACTTTAGTTCCGGTGTTGGCTGGACCAGTGATAAAAACCTTCGGCGTAACTTTTCGGTGGTGGGTGATGTGCTGTATTTTATGGGTTGGGATGCCACCCACGGCAAGGAATTGTGGCGCACCGATGGTACCGACGCCGGCACCTTTATGGTAAAAGACATTCGTGCGGGCACGGCCGCCTCCAATCCCAGCAGCTTTATCGCCCTGGGCACGGACGTTTATTTTTTTGCAGCCGCGGTTAACCTGGAGCAAAAGCTCTGGAAAACCGATGGAACAGCCGAAGGAACTGTGCAGGTACCCGTACCGGAGCCCTTTTTTGCCGTGCCCTACGTGGGCAGGGCCGGAAACAAGATCGTATTTTTTGCCACCAACACCGTTAATGGCATTGAGCCTTGGGTAACGGACGGCACACCTGCAGGCACCTTTATGCTGGCCGATGTAAACCCCGGCGCCGGCAACGGCACACCACCCAGCGAGCAAAACGTCCACCTTCGTTTTAACGACAAGTACTGCTTTTTTATGGGCAACAAATCGGTGGGTGGCAAAAGCCTTTGGCGCACCGACGGCACCAAAGAAGGTACCATCCAGCTAACACCGGATGGACTGGTGACCGAAGAAAACTTCAGCAGCAGCTACTCCGATATCAACAACAATTACCTGTACTGGATCGGGGGCAACCAAAAGCTATACCGCAGCGATGGCACCGTGGCGGGAACAACAAGAGTCACCGCTTCGCTGAGCAATGCCCAATACCTGAAGATCTACAAGGACGCCGCCTGGTTTCATGCCCGCAATGCCGACAATGTTTCCAACGGCGAACCTTTTCGCAGCGACGGCACGGCAGCTAACACCAAGCGCCTCGAGGTGCAACCAGGAGAAATGCCTTCATATCCCTATGGCTTTTTTGTTCGAGAGAACAAGCTTTATTTCTTTTCCGATTCGTATGCCGGCAGAAACCTGTATGAGTATAACGGCGACATGACCTTCAATGGCTCGCTGGAAGGCGGCCGCTGGCATGACAATGCCAACTGGAACAGCATGCTGACGCCAGGCATTACCGATACCGTCTATATCAACAGCGGGTTCACCGCAAACGTTGAAGGTGGCCCGGCCGCTGCCGGCAACCTGGTGATGCAGGCAGGCAGCACCGTGAATCTCGCCACACCCACCGACAGCCTGTTTGTTCATTCAGAGTTGCAGGGAGCCACCTTTTCGGGTAACGGCGTATTGGTCGCCAAAAATTTTAACGGCGGTACGGTTCGCCTTACCGCCCCGCTTGCCGTTGCTAACCTAAACATCCAGGGTGGTGCTTCCCTTTCGGGGCAACTAACGGTCACCAATAACCTGCACCTTTCCGACAATGCCCGGCTTATGGCTAACAACGCCAACATTGTGCTTGGCGGCACGGCTTCATCCCTTATCGCCAACGAAACCAATTACATTGTTACCAACGGCACCGGTACGCTGGCCATTGAAAACATCGGAAGCGGTGGCCGCAGCGGCGGTGTCGTATTTCCCGTGGGTACCGCCAGCGATTACAACCCTGTTGTGCTTACCAACACCGGCACAGCCGATGTATTCCGGGTACGTGTGCAGCCGCGGCTGTACAACGGCTATTCCGGCGAAACGCCATCGGGTGGGCAGTTTACCGGCGGTGCGGTTAATTCCACCTGGTTTGTTGCTGAAGGCACTGCCGGCGGCACCAACGCCACTCTTCAACTGCAATGGAATGCAGGCCAGGAATTATCCGGCTTTGACCGAACACAAAGCCGCCTTGGGCACTACACGGCCGGAAGCTGGCAACTGGCCGCAGCCGGCGCGGCCGGCGGCAGCAATCCTTACACCTGGAGCGGCAGTGGCTACTCTTCTTTTTCGCCTTTTGGCGTGCTGAACACCAACACTACGCTGCCGGTGTACCAGGCCAGGCTTTCCCTGCAGCAAACAGGTAACACCAGCCGCCTGCGGTGGAACATCCTTGCCGAAAATGCCGAACAGATCATTGTTGAACGTTCTGCCGATGGCGCTTTGTTTTCACCGTTGGCCACCTTGCCCTTTGCTGCTACCGGCACGTACAATGACGCAGCGGGTGCCGGGAAGGTTTTTTACCGGCTGAAAATAACAGCAGACGGCGGCCAGGTAAAATACAGCAACACAGCCTGGGGCGTTGGCGGCAACGATCGTTCGCTTTCCGTTTACCCAACGGTTTTCAGCCAGGGCTTTTACCTGCAGCACAACGGCAGCGAACAGGCCCTGCTGCGGCTTTATACAACAGAAGGCAAACTGCTTTTGCAAAAGGCGGTGCAGCCGGGAACCAACTATTTTGCCCCAGAAGTTCTTGCCAGCGGTGTTCTTATTTACCAGGTAGAAATAAAAGGCGAAGTGGTGAAAACCGGGCGACTGGTAAAGCAGTAACGGCATAACCGCATACAAAGCAAAGAGGTTGAACGGGTGTTCAACCTCTTTGCTTTTTGGCCCTGTGCTGAAGCGGCCGATCGTAGCGCCGTCATCACGGCGCAGCAGCTACTCTGCTAAAGCAGGAAAGACAGGCTTATTTCTTTACCAGCCGTCGTCCCTTGGAATCGATAACCGCCACTTTGCCGTTCACAATCTTGATGTCGTCCATGACCATGGCAGAATCCATGGCCATGCCCTTTGGCCGGTTTGTTTCGGTGTACCATAGGCTTACCCATTCTTCACCGCGGGACTTGCTTCGCACAGATTCGTAGTCGTGCATGCGAACGGCGATGGTGTCCATCTTGCTGCGGTGCGCCGTAAAGAATTTCACCAGGCTGTCGCCTGTTCCTTTAAAGGCAACATTGTCGGCATAAAATTCAACCGAATCGGCCAGGTATTGCCGGATACCGGTGAGGTTGTTGTCAACATAAGCTTTTAGGGTATTCATGGCCAGGGCTACGTTGGCAAGAGAGCCCCGCTCCCAGTCCGGTGTTTTGGCCACCGTGTAAGGCAGGGAAACATTTTCGGATTCGGCGGACGGTTCCGTGGTTACCGTGGTGGTGGAGTCGGTGGTGCCTTTTACCGTGGCATCATCGGCATTGCAGGCAAACAAAAAGGCGGCTGGCAGCAGGAGAAGGAAAACTTTTTTCATGCGAGTGAGGTTTTGGTGAAGGAATAGTCTTCAAGGTAGAGCTTTCCACTCGTTATATAAAAATTTTCACTAATCCATGTTGATGATGCATTACAGCCACGCAATGGCACGCTGCACAAACGGGTAAGCATCGCACCGGGCAGCGGTCCTGTTGCCGTGTATCACTAGAAAAACAAGGCAGGCCGCAACTCGTTTACGCCATGCGAAACATAACGCAGACCAAAGGCTTCTTCACTGCTTTTTCCGGAAAAGAAGATAGTGCTGAATGGGCAGGAACCGGCCGTTCTCGGCCAGTTGGAACCCGCTAGCCGCCAGCTCTTTTTGGGCCTGCGCCACACTGAGCTTGTGCAGGGCTTTGATGGGAATGGCGGGGTCTTCGGCCCGGTACTCCAGCAGGAGGAGCTGCCCGTTGGGGCGAAGGGCTTTGTGAAGTGCTGCCAGCATTTCCCGCGGGTAAGCCAGCTCGTGGTACACATCCACCAGAATGGCCAGGTCCACGGAGCTGTCGGGCAGGTTGGGATGCTGTTCGCTTCCCTTGATAACAGAAACATTGGTAGCCCCTTCCTGCCGCACCCGGTCCTGCAGCGAAGCGATAAATTCGTCCTGCACCTCTACGGCATAAACCTTTCCCTGCGGCACCCGCCGGGCCATGCGAAAGGTATAATACCCGCTGCCGGCGCCAATATCGGCCACCACGCTGCCGGGGCTTAGCGGCAGGGCGGCAATGGCGGCAGCGGCGTCTTCCTCCTCTTGCCGTGTGCTGCGCTCCAGCCAGCCGGCACCGCCGGCACTCATCACATGGGCGATCTCCCGGCCCATAAACACTTTACCGGTACCATCGGGGTGCGGCGTTTTATACGTGTAGGCGGTATCGTTACCCGGCCCGGTGGGTGGCCCGGCAGTGCCGCAACGGGTGAGCGAAAGGCTGAGTGAAAAGGCCAGGACAAGGAGAAAGGTTTGCATACCAAAGCAGAACAATGAACGGGCCGGATTGGTTGAAAAAGGCAGCAAGCACACCACTTGCTGAACTCGTTGTATAACCGGGTTGATAAAAAGAAAGCTAGTTTTTGCAGGCAAGCTTTGCCGCGTACTGGCTCCAGTTATCGTACCCATCAAAGCGCAGGGCCGTAACGCCATTAACGGTGATCCAACCTACCCTGAGATAGACCAGGTCTTTTTTGGGCAGCTTCAGGGAGTAATAGTAAAAACCGGTGAGGGGGTCGTTGTCGCAGCTTTTTAGCAGCGCTGCTTTGTAGGGGCGCTTACCCAGCAAACTGTCGAGGGTGGGCTTGGGTGGTAAGGCGGCATTGCCGGCGCTGGCAATGCTAAAAGAGGCATAGCCCATGCGCGGGCCTTTCAGCAGCACCTGCCAGGTAAGCGGCTTGCCTGCATTGGAATAACCTTTCCCGTTAAGGGTGATATCGGCGGTTCCCTGCCGGAAAAAATTGATGCTGGTATCGTTGCTCATCTCCAGCCTGTCGGCCCTCCATTTCACGGGGTATTTTTGCGCCTTTCCCACCGCCCAATCGCCTACGGATTCATAACCGGTACTGTCGGCAACCAGCTTTTTTAGGAGATCGTATAACTCCACTTTCTGTGTTTGCGCCACGGCCGCTTTTGAAAACAGGAGCAGGAAGAGCAGGAAAAAGAACGTTCGCATGCCAGTTGTTTTTAGGAGGTTTTGTTCCCGGGTGGACAAAAAGCATCAGGGGGTCGTTTTTTAAAGGTAAACGTTTTGTGCGCCATTTTCCAGAATTGCCCAGCCAGGCTTGTGCCCTTCTGCACGATGCTTTCTGAAAACTGCTATTCGGTTGAGCGTTGTTACCACATGCCGTACAAGGTTAAAGCATTGTTGCAGTCGTTTGTGTTAAGAAGCCAGGTCCTGTAATAGTTCTTCGGCCTGACGCAGGCTTTTCCGGTAATGGCTTTCCACCCATTTGGAATAAAACAGCAGGAAAACAAAGCCAATGGTAAAAGACAAAAGCCAGTAATACGTATTCCCCGAAAGGTCTGTTCCGTTGAACAGCCTGGCAAGTAAAACGATGCTGGTCACCAATAACAAATAGCTTAGGGTGATATTGAGCTTCTGCAACTTAACAAACCGGATCTTCTGTACCGCAAACGATTGGAGCGCCTCAACATAGGAACTATTTACATTGCCGATCCTGCCCAGCTTCCATGTGCTTAGTGTACTGATGACCGGTAGTAACAACAAGAGAAGAATGGAGAGTATACCTGTTACCTGCAAAAGAGTTGTGTCCAGTTTGTAAAAACTAAGCCCGATAAAAACAGCCGCCATCAGGCAAACGGCGCTTCCTGCCAGTTCAGGCAATATGATTTTTTTCATTTTGGAGCGGTAATGAGCTCTCGTCATTTTTTCTACTGTTTCAGGATTGAATGCTGGTTGTTTCGATGCCGGACTTTTTGTGTCTTTCCACATGTTTTTAAGATCGTCGAGTTCCATAATTATGCTTGTTTTGAAATTTGCTTTCTTAGTTTTTCTTTGATCCGCGACAGCTTTGTTCCTACATTGCTTACGGACAGGCCCGTGATCTCTGCTATCTCCTCGTAGCTTTTTTCTTCCAGGTAAAGCATCACAATACCTTTTTCCAATAGGTTGAGGCCGTCAATGGATTGTTTCAACAATTTCCACTTCTCTTCTTCCTGGCTATTGTCACTAACATTGAAGTTCAAATGCTGCTCCTCGATGGGTTCTGTTGGCAACCGTCGCTTCGCCGATTTGAGATGGTAGATGGCAACATTCATGGCGACCCTGTACATCCAGGTACCTAACGTGGCTTTTTGGCTGAACGCATCAAAGGATTTCCAAAGCTGGTAAATGATCTCCTGCACCAGGTCGTTCCTTTCCTCAACTCCATTCGTATAAACGGAAGCAATTTTATAGAGCGATCCTTCATTCGATCGTAAGGCTTCGAGGAATGTTTCTTTTTTGTCCACAGGGGTCGTATAAACTTTTGTTCTCGCTATATTAGTGTACGGCAAGTTTGAAAAATCACAGTTGCGCCAAACTATTTTTTAGAAATGGGAAGAACGCGGCTTGAAGGCCACTCTGGCGCTTGCCACTTGTGTGTTACCCACTAAGGCAAAAGCCGAAACACTATCTTCGGTTTTTGCACGGTTTAAATTTTGTGTGGTGACAGACCTCCTGCTTTCTTTTCGCGACGTTACGATCCGGGTGCCCAATGATGGGCCTTTTTCCAACATCAGTTTCGCCATAAAAAAGGGAGAGCACTGGGCTTTTGTGGGCGAAGGAGAAGCGCTGAAAGGCGCCTTGCTGGATGCCCTGGGCGGTAATGCGGCCCTTCTTGGCGGCGAGGCCGACTACCCTTTTTTCGAGGCCTACAAAGAAGCAGCCGGGGACGATCCTTTTCTTTCGCCGCACCGCTTTGTGGCAACAGTTGCCGGCCGGCACAGCTTCCGCAACCTTTCCAACGTGAGCCAGTTTTATTACCAGCAACGGTTCAATTCAGCCGATTCGGAAGACAGCCTTACGGTGCAGGACTACCTGGAATACCTTCACCCCACCGCTGACGAGGCCGAAGTGGCGGCGATGATAAACCGGATGAAACTGGCGCCCCTGCTCGACAAAAGCCTTATCAAGCTATCGCACGGCGAAACAAAACGCTTGCTGCTGGCAGAAGCCCTGTTGCGCCACCCGGTGCTCCTGCTGCTGGTGAATCCCTTTGCCGGCCTAGACACGGCAACAAGGGCCGAACTCCGGGAGTTGATCAACCACGTGGCGGATTCCGGCATTACCGTTGTCTTGTCCACTTCTCCCACCGAGATCCCCGAAGCCGTTACACACATTGCCCGCTTTGAAAAGGACAACACCATCACCTTGTTTGAGAAAGGCGCTGCGGAAATGGTAAATAGCAACCCGGAAAAAGAGCACCGGGTCTCCCGGTCCGAAGTCGCCTCGCTGCTGGCCCTTGGCCACAGGCCGGACTTCAATGCTATCGTGGTGATGAAAGACGTCAGCATCCAATATGGTGAAAAGCGGGTGCTCGATAGCATCAACTGGACGGTGAAACAGGGCGAACGATGGGCGGTGCTGGGACCGAACGGCGCCGGCAAATCCACCCTGCTTTCGCTTATCAGCGGCGACAATCCCCAGGCCTTTGCCAACCACATCATTCTTTTCGACCGGAAGAAAGGCAGCGGTGAAAGCATCTGGGACATCAAGCGGAAGATCGGCTTTTTCTCGCCTGAACTGTACCAGTACTTCCCGCTGGAGACAAGCTGCCTCGATGCGGTGGAATCCGGCTTTTACGATACCATTGGCCTCTTCCGCCCCAGCGATGCGAACCTGCGAGCCATTGCCCTGCGGTGGATGGCGCTGCTGGGTGTGGCGCATCTTTCTGCCAAGGCGCTCTACCAGGTTTCCGCCGTTAACCAGCGGCTTTGCCTCCTGGCAAGAGCATTTGTCAAAAGCCCCCCGCTCCTGATTCTGGATGAGCCCTGCCAGGGATTCAGCGAGGGGCAGGTGGCCTTGTTCAAGGACCTGGTAGACGCGGTTTGTGCGGAGAGCAATACCACGGTGATCTATGTGAGTCATTACAAAGAAGAGATACCGCTTTGCGTGGACAAGGTTTTCAGGCTGGAAGAGGGAAGACAGGCGGAATAAGCTGGCGCAGGTGAAAAGCTTCGCTTCTGATTAGAGCACTCTAACCAGATCGAAAGCGGCTTGCCGTTTTTGCTACATCTGTTAACAACGGTTACTTGTCCTTTCTAGTCCTCCTCTTCCAAAATTTCCTGCACCCGCCCGATCTGGCCATCTTCCAGCCGCACTTTGATACCGCGGTGATGGTGCGGCGCACTGGTCAGGATGTCTTTTACATAACCTTCTGTCAACGTGCCGGTGCGCTGGTCCTTTTTTAAAACAATGGCCACCAACATACCACGCTTAATATTTGCCCTGACGGTTCCGTCCATGATCCTTTTTGCGGGCAAGTTATTCCATTTGGGCTAGCGATAAGATGCCCGGCGCACGTCCCCGGCGAAAGGCTTCAGTAAGCTTTTTGACAAAACGATTTTCTCCACTCCGCTACCCAGACCTGTCCTTATGTAAAAATCCGCCACGCTAAATTTCTTTCATCACTGTTACCAACGAACACGACCCTCTTTGCCACCCGTTACCGGCTGCCGCTTGTACAGTTGTTAATGTTGGTTAACGGGGGAATAGAATAACTTTTTGCTTCACCAATTAAAACTTATGGTATGAAGAAGATCTTATTCCTGGCCCTGGTCCTGGGTGCACTCGTCTCTACTAACGCGTATGCACAACCGGCCGGCGATCCGCCCAGCATGCTGCAGCAGATGAAAGAAAAACAAAGACCGGGACTGGTAAAAAAAGTAGGCCTCACCGCAGAGCAGGCCGACAAGGTGATCGAGCTGAATTACGAAATGCGCATGAAGGCAGCAGCTGAATTAAAAGACCTGCCGGAAGCCGACCGTAAAACAAAAATTGCCGAATTAAAAGCGGCCAAAGAAAAAAAGTTTGCTGAGTTTTTGTCGGCAGACCAAATAAAAGCCATGAATACCTATTACGAAGACATGGGCAAGCGAATGCAGAAAAAAGACTAAGGAAACAGCAATAAAGGAAAGCTGCCGCAAGGCAGCTTTTTGTTTGTGTACAACGGCAACTTTCATTGCCGCTGGTTGTCATTCCTTTTTACTGCCTGGTTACCGCTTCCGCGTCTTTTGCATTCATCTGGAGGTACCTGTTGAGCATTTCTTCAAACGTCCATTTGGCCTGATAAGACCTTTCATCTGTCAGCTGGATACGTTGCGTGCCGTTTGCGGCAGTAGATTTTGTGCGGGACGATCCGGCCTTCTTCCTCTTTGGCTTTTCCTGCTGTTTGACAACGGTTGTCCTTTCCCGCTTGTCGGTAACGGTTTGTGCATCGGCACCCAAGGTAAGGACCAGGGTAGTTATCACAAGGCTCACGAATTTCATATACACGATTTACCCTGTATAAAACAAACCACTTGCCAAGACATGTACAGAAAATGAAAGTACCGTGAGCTTTTCGTGCAGGCTGAAGAAAACGGGTGCTGATGGCAGTAAGCTTGCCATCGCTGTTGATCAGTGCAACAAAGAGTAGAAGTTTGTCACCAAATACCCTGGATGACAGCAAGCCAGCTTACGATACTTTCCTGCCAACAAATGGGGCAAGCTTACCCTTTCGGGACAGGCGGTTTTCCGGTTACTACATGCGTTGTGCTGTTGTAGACACCCCACCAGCAAATGGCAACAGGAAGGCATCCCGAACGCTTATCGGCACAGGCCAGCCATCCCTTGATTTGGAGCACAGTACGGGTAGCTGGGTACCAATCCAACCATCAGCATCGCAGTCGCCATAGTAGAAGCTCTTGGTATTAGTCATAATGAGTTGTTCAACTTTGAGCTCCCGTCAAACAAAAAGAAATCTGGTTAATACAAAACCGGGAAGGCTTACACGTCTGCAGAATTATCCGCGATTGCACTGGGTGTATTTTGCAACTTATTTAGCCATGTTTATTTATTTTCCAGTAACACGGATATGTATATTAGCAGTTGAAGAACGCTGAAATTAGCACACGCTTTATAAACTAACTGTATGCAGCTTAAGCTTACTATACTCCATTGCGCTCTCCTTTGGGCTTGTGTCGGTGCCGGACAAACAACCACAAAAGAACTCTATTTCAAAGAAGTAGGCTGGACACTGGCTGTTCCACTAAACTCTGATATTGTCCCCTCATACCAAATAGATTCCTTGCAGAAGGAAACAAATGCAAAGCTGAAGCGTTACAATACAATACAGATTCCCTTTTCGGAAATAAAGACGCTCTTTCTGTTTAGAAGCAGGCTGTATAACACTATCGCGGCGCAAATAAACCATTATGATTCCACTTCGTTTATGGACTGGCAGCAATCGTATGACGCTTCTAAAATAGTTTTGCTAAGTATGTTTGAATCCATGAAACCGGCAATGCAGGTACTGGATACCGCAGCCGGCACGGAAATAATAGGAGGGCTTCGCTTTGAACGGCTTTATATAAAGACCTATTATCCGGGCAATAACGTAACTCTTCATACGCTGTGGTATTACAGGAAGCATGACATATATGATTTTAGCATTAATATAACGTACACAGACGAAACGTTTGGGAAGCAGTATTCAGAGCTGTTAGCTTCCTCCCGCTTTGATTAATATATCTCTGCATAGTTGTCTTATTAATTTCCATGATAGAACTTCATAACCATAACAGCAATAACTGGTATTGCTTATCTGTTTTGTTTAATTACTAATATTTACTTCTTTTGTATTCAATGCTTTATAATTCTTTTGAGCAGGATAACTTCTTCTTCAAAGCAGCATAAATCACAACCATTTAACGGGTTAAGCCGCATGAGCAAACATGCATCGGGAAGGAATAAAACCTGCCCCAAAAGACATTTTATTAACGTGTTGTGCTATTGAAAGCTGAGTGCATGTTTAATTTGAGAGAGTTTGCGTCCGTTTTGAAAGTTGATGTAGTTAACGACATGGCTGAAAGTTTTGAGGAAAGCCTTGCCTGTAGCCCGTCATAACTTTTGCATAGTTTCTTTTTACGTTGAACTGATCGGTCATTTGGCCAAAGAATGTTTCCGCCATTTGTCGCTTGCGGCGGTACTTTTTTGGGTGGCGCCTGTAATCGTGCTGGTTGCTACGGAAGGGCACTTTCAGCTTCCCTACGCTCTCCTTAGTCTTCTAACCAAAAAAGAATGATCGATCTTGCTGGCCTTCGATTGTAACCTGCTCCTATTGGCGTCTGCGCCAATCCCCGTTATCCTTTGCGCCTCAACACCAATAACGGCGAAGACAACCTGCTCACGAACAGCAACAGCCGAAATCCTGCCGGCAGAAAAAACAGGCATGGCTACCCGTAGAATCTACCATCCGGCTTCCGGTCCTTTTAATCGTTCTAAAACAGAGGACTTGAACAACCGCCCGATCGGTATCGTGGTTTGTTGAATGGTGACAGCGCTTGCCGAAAAACGCTCCACTTTATCGCAGGAAACAAGGTAGGAACGATGCACACGAAGAAACAGGCCTGACGGTAATTTTTCTTCCATCTCCGCAATCGACAGGTAGGTCTTGTATACCTCCGTGCGGGTAAAGATCACAACCGTATTTCGCTGCGCTTCCAGGTACAGGATCTCGTCAAGGTATAGCTTCACCAGCAAACGGTCGCACTTCACAAAAATGAACAGCCGGTCTTCATCCGTCTTTAAACGCTCTGTTGCCGGCTGGTTTTGTTTCAGGTATTTCTGAATACCCTTGCTGAACCGGTCAAATGAGATGGGCTTCAGTAAATAATCAACAGCACCCACGTCAAATCCTTCCAGGGCATAATTAGGGTAAGCCGTGGTAAAAATGATGGCAGGCAAGGGGTTAGCCGTGTTCGCAAATTCAATTCCCGAGGTACCCGGCAGGTTGATGTCTAAAAAGATCAGGTCAATCTCGCCGGAATGGATCAAAGGCATCGCCGAATGGATGCTCCTGAATTTTCCTTTCAACTGCAGAGAGGGGAACCGGGCAATATGATGTTCCAGGACGGCCGCCGCCGGCAGCTCGTCTTCAATAATAACACAGCGGGTAGTGGGGTCAGCCATCGATCCTGATTTTTAAAGAAACAAAAAAGCTGTCTTCATTTTCGATGATCTTTAAAGAGTGCTCGCCGGGGTATAACAGGGCCAGGCGCTTGCGTAAATTGGGCAGTCCTGCTTTGCTGTTGGTGTTGCTTTTACGGGCAGGCATGCCGGCGGTTTGTTGCACCGGCACGCTGTTCTCCACCTTTACCGTGAGCCAGGCCTCCTCCACGGCAAGAAAGATGGTGATCCAGCCGCTGTGTTGCGCATCATTCATGCAATACTTAAAACCATTCTCCAAAAAAGGCTGGATCAGAAAGGGCTGTATGCGTTTACCATTCGTATCTCCGGTAACGGAGAAGCTGACTTCCAGTTGGTCATCAAAACGGGCCTTCTGCAGCTCGATATAGTCCCGCAAATAGTCAAGCTCCGTTTGCAGGCTGATGGTTTGATTCTTAAACTCGTAAACCGAATAACGAAGCAGCGAAGCGATCTTCAGCACCAGCTCCGCCGATTGGTCCGAACGGTCAAGGATTTTTGCATAAAGGCTGTTGAGCACATTGAACAGGAAATGGGGATGAAACTGGTTGCGCAGCACCTCCAGTTCGGCCTGCACTTTTTCCGCCTCTACCTGCTGCAGCTTGCTGCTTTCTTTGGCCCAGGAGTAAAACAGCCGGAAGGTAAAAGGGATCGTTACCACAAACTGCAGCTTCAAAATATTGTACAGCAGCGGCGGCACATTGAGGAGGGGTTGTTGGGTCCAGTCGGTAAGGAAGTACCGGAGAATAACGTAATTATCGATCACCCGTAAGCCAACGCCAAAGAGCACCAGTAGCACAAGATAAAAGGCAAAGAACCGGCCCCGTTTTCCCCTAAAAAAATACCGGTCCATCAGCCGGCCGGTAACCAGGTGAACGAAGATCAGCTTGGGCGGCAGGCTGATGATCTCATTGTAAAACGGCGTGGGAAAATCTTCGGAAGGAATGCTCTGCACCAGCGAAAACAAGAGCACATAACAAGCCCAGTACAGCAGGTAAAACCGTTTTTTGATCGCTCCCCCCGAAGTAAAATACCTGTCCATAGTGGCTTGTGGCAAACAATTTATGGCTTAATCCAACATCTTCCCATTGGCGAACATACCAAACACCGGCTGTATTCCTTCTACAAAAACCTGTTGTCTGTAAAGGAAAACCTGCTGTTTGTACTGGGGCTGTTTTTGTTGTAGGCGGAGCCGGTACCTTCCCCCAAAATTGATCTGTAAACAAAACCTGCATATGAAAAAACTCCTTGCCTGCCTGCTCCTGGGCCTCTCCTTCTGTACCACGGACCTGGGCGCCCAGGCCATTGACATCTACCCCACCAACTGGTGGACGGGTATGAAAATGAACAAGATTCAATTGCTGGTGCGAAGCACAGGCGAGTCCTTCGCCGGCCAGTCTGTCACTATCCCTTATCCGGGGATAAAAGTGAAAAAGGTACACCGGTTCGACAATGCCCGTTACCTGGCAATTGATATTGAAATCACACCTGCCGCCAAACCGGGCAAGGTGCCCATTGTGGTGAAAGGAAACGGCAGGTCAGAAACAATCCCCTGGCGCCTTGACAAACAAAGGCCGGGAAAAGGAACGTTGTATGCGCAGGGCGTTACCTCGGCCGACTTTATCAACCTGCTCATCACCGACAGGTTTAGCAACGGCGATACCTCTAACGACCGCGTCGCCGGCATGCGTGACCAGTCGCTGAACCGCGACTCGATGTACCTGCGCCATGGCGGCGACCTGAAAGGGATCAGCAATCACCTGGACTATTTTAAAAGCCTTGGCGTAACGGCTTTGTGGCTTCTGCCCGTATTGGAAAACGACCGGCCCAATAGAACCGAACACGGTTATGCCATCACCAATCATTACAAGGTCGATCCCCGCTTTGGCGGCAACGAGGCCTATAAAGAGCTGAGCGATGCCTTGCACCGCAACGGCATGAAACTGGTGATGGATGCCGTGTACAACCATACAGGCCTGCAGCACTTTCTTGAGCTGGACCCACCCGCAAAAGATTGGATGCACCGCTGGCCCACGTTTACCCAAACCACCTACAAGGAGCAAACGCTTTTTGATCCTTACGCCGCACCTTCCGACACCAAAAAAATGAGCGATGGCTGGTTCGACGACGGCATGCCCGATATCAACCATGCCAATCCTTTTATGGCCAACTATATCATTCAAAACATGATCTGGTACATACAGGAGTTTGGCGTGGACGGCATCCGGATCGACACTTATACCTACAGCGATCTTGAATTTGCCAACCGTTGCAACAAAGCCATCATGGACGAATACCCCGCCATGACCCTCTTTGGCGAAACAAGGGTATTTGGCACCGTCAACCAGGCCTATTTTAACCAGAATGTGCTGGACATTCCGTACAAAAGCAACCTGCAGGGCTCCGTCGATTTTCAGTGCCTGTATTACGGCATCATACCGGCACTGACCCAGCCCTTTGGCTGGACGGAAGGCGTGAACAAATTGTACAACACCCTAAGCAACGACTTTTTGAACAAGGATGCCACCAGGAACGTGTTGTTGCTCGACAACCACGACGAGCCGCGGTTTTTTTCCCTTGTTGGCGAAGACGTGGAGAAACAAAAGATGGGTTACCAGTGGCTGCTCACCTGCCGGGGTGTGCCCCAGATGTATTATGGGTCGGAGGTCTTGCTGAAAGGCTTTACCAACCCCGATGGCCTGGTGCGGTCCGACTTTCCCGGGGGCTGGGCCGGCGATAAAAAAAATGCCTTTACCGGCGAGGGCCTGACGGAAGATGAAAAGATGATCCAGGCAACGGTAAAACAACTGGGCACCTTCCGTAAAACTTCATCGGCCTTACAAACCGGTAAGATGATGCACTATGTACCGGTGGAAGGATTGTATGTTTATTTCCGCTATGACGGGAAGCAAACAATCATGTGCGTGATGAATACCGACACCAAAGAACGAACGATCGATTTTTCGAAATACGCCGAACGGACAACCGGTTTTGCTACGGCAAGGAATATTCTTTCCGGGGAAAAAATAACCACGGCTGAAACACCGGTGATACCCGCCATGCGGATGTGGGTGCTGGAACTGGAAAAATAGGCAGCAATCTGTTAGCCGGTGGCGTTAGGAACAGGGAAATGATCTTCCCATTTCAACAAGATGGAGCAAGGAAGTAATGTGCCGATGGCCGGATCCACACCGGTTCATCGGCATTTTTTATTGTCCGGGTTTGGAATGGCAAAGTCTTTCTGACACACCTGCGGGATTAGGCTCCGGACTGGTTGTTGGTGGTCTGGTGCTGCAAAGCCATGCGGCAACACCAGCAACGACAAAACAATAAATGAACAGCAGGTTGAGGAAAGGCTCACACTATGTCGCCATTTCTACTATTTTAGCCGGAAACTACGCTTATGAGGCTATTCGGCTATGGCTTTGCCTTGATTCTTTTCCTACTAATCGTTTCTTTCTGCCAGGCCCAGAAATGGGAAGCCCTGAATCCGCCCTTGAACATGTTTAATGATGCGATTGAAGCTACCCACTTCAACGCTTCGGGTACGCTTTACGCTGGCGGCCTGTTTCGGAACAGCAATGGGCAGTGTTTTGTTGCAAGGTGGCAAAACGGAAGCTGGGCGGAACTGGGTGTCGGCGCATCTACACTAAAAGCCAATGGCGCGGTCATTACGCTTGCTTCTTTTCGTGATACCTTATACGCCGCCGGCGCTTTTACCAATGCGGCTGGTAAGTACTACGTGGCAAAATGGGATGGCGCCGCCTGGACAGAGGTCGGCACCCTGAACGCCAACAGCTTTATCTATGCCCTCACAACCGACAAGCAGGGAAATCTCTACGCCGCCGGCGCTTTTACCAACGCGGCTGACAAAAATTATGTAGCCAAATGGAATGGAATAACCTGGAATGAAATGGGTTCTGGTGCCAACGCTTTACATGCCAACGCAACCATCTATGCGCTAGCCGCCGACTCGGCAGGAAATGTGTACACCGGGGGACAATTCACCAATGCTGCCGGAAAACAATACGTTGCCAAATGGAACGGCACTTCGTGGAACGAAGCCGGTAGCGGTGCCAATGCCCTAAATGCCAATGCCTACATCCGTTGCCTGGCCACCGGTAAAGATGGGATGGTCTATGCCGGTGGTGGTTTTCGCAACACACAAAAGGAATGTTACCTGGCCCGGTGGAATGGAACAACATGGACCGAAGTAGGCAGCGGCACACAGGCTTTGCAGGCAAATGACGCCATCAATTCCATTGCGATGAGGGATAACGGCGAGATTTATGTCGCTGGCATTTTTACCAATTCCATTGGCGGATATTATATAGCCAAATGGAACGGCACGGCCTGGACAGAACTAAACAATCCGCGAAGCCCGTTATTATCCTTTAACAGGGTGCACTGCCTTGCTGTAGACAGCCGCGGTAACCTTGCGGCCGGCGGCGATTTCAAGAACAAAAGCGGCCACCGGTTTGTGGGGTATTGGGATGGGATGGGATGGAGCGAATTAGGAGGCAAAGGCGATCCCTTTTATTCTGGTTCCTGGGGGATCCGCCAGATTATTGGCGATGCAGTAGGAAATGTATATGTGGCGGGCGGCTTCCATGACGCGGGTGGCTATTACTACCTTCAATATTGGAATGGAAAGGGCTGGAAAGAACTGGTGCCCCCCGATACATCCGGGCTTTACCTCTTAGATGTGCATACGATGGCAGTGGACAGCAAAGGAGCTTTGTACGTACCGGGTCGCAAATCGGGCACCGCCGGTTCTTATGCTGGTTTGTTGAAATGGGACGGCAATCGCTGGACAATGCTGGAAACAACCCCCAATACCCTGGGCCTTGACAATACAGTGCCCGGTGCGGGTATCGGTTCGATCGTTATCGATAAAAACGATAAGGTTTATATAGGCGGTCTGTTTAAAGACCAGCAACAACATTTATTCACCCATGCCATGTGGGACGGCCAGTCCTGGGGCTGGTTCCAAAACCTTGGATCCGCCGGAATGTTTCATGTAGATGGAAATGGCTCTTTCATTGCTTTGCGTGAAAATGATGGCCAGGTGGCAGTGATGCGCTACCAGCCGGCAACGTCCACCTGGACCGCGATCGGCAACAGCGGCAACCTGCTTCGCCCCAACCGCTTCAACTACATCTATTCGTTGTCCCTGGATGCCCAAAACAACATGTATGTGCATGGCGACTTTGTAAATGCCGCCGGCATGCGTTATATCGCCAAATGGAATGGCACCACCTGGCAGGAAATAGCGCATGCCGCCAGCATGGGACCTGTGCTGGCGGTGGACAGTGCCGGTGCGCTTTATGTCAATAACATGAATCATTTGCAAAGCGGCGACCCTGTACGCAAATGGAACGGCAGCACCTGGGTAGGTCTTGGACTGCCGCCGCCCAACGACTGGTCGCAAACCGGCGGACAGGCGTTGGGTACCGACCGGGCCGGGAATTTATACATTGCTGCACCTTCGGGTTTGCCCGGCGTGGGTGACTATATTGCCAAATACACCGTTGCCCCTTCTTTACAACCGGCACTACAATCGTTTACGCCGGCCAGTGGCTCAGTAGGTACGAAAGTGACACTCAGGGGTAAAAATCTGCTGGGTACGCGGGTGGTGCGTTTTGGCGGTACGCCGGCCGCTTCCTTTGCCGTGCAGAACGATTCTACGGTAACAGCCGTTGTGGCGAATGGTGCCTCCGGAACGATCGAGGTTGAAACCACCGGTGGTGTGGATTCCATAAAAACCTTTGTTTTTACCTGCGATTCGGTCAACGCACCGGTGCCTTACCTTTTTCTTCAGCAGGATACGGTGCTGGTTAGCTCAAGCGCCAACCATTATCGCTGGTTTTACAATAACCAGGCGGTGGCCAACGAACGCACCAACCGGCTGCGCCTCCGGGGCACTGGGTGGTACCGCGTAGAGACCAGCACGGATACGGTCTGTTGGGTCCCTTCGCTGGATTACCCTTTGCTCGTTAACCCTGCCTCCCTGTCAGATTCGTTGACGACGATGCTGTATCCCAACCCTTCCACCGGGCGGTTTACGGTGTATGTAAAGCTGCCGCAAGCCACCACGGTAAAAACATTTGTGCAGGTACTGGATGCCAATGGCAACCAGGTGTTGCAAACAAGCCGTTTGGTTTTCTTTGGAAACGAGATCCGAATTCCGGTTACCCTCACCAGCAAGGGAACCTATTTTGTCAAAATAGTCGTGAACGACAGATCGGCTCAGCAAACCATCATTATTCTATGAGGCAGCAGATAAAAAGCATTTTTTTTGGGTCTGTTGTTTTGCTGGCAGCAGCGTGGGCCGGTTGCAGTAAAGGTGAGAATTCACCCTCTCCGGGCGGAGGCAGCGGTGGCAGTACCTCCGGTGGCGGCCCTTCCGGCAAAGACACCACCTGTTTGATCAGCGCCGTCTCACAGGTCAACAGCGGCAACGGCGCCGAATCGTCTGTGGTTGTGTCGTATAACAGTAACAACGACGTTACAAAGATCATGGTGTACGATAGCGTAGCAAAGGCCAAACGTTTTGAAGCTGGCTTTACGTATGTGACTGCCGACTCGGTGCGGATAGACGCCTACCAGTACCTGCTGCTCGACGGCCAGAAAAGGGTTGTCCGCTTTGTAACAAGAGGTGATATGACAAATCCTTCAAAAGCCAATCACCATTTGTTTGAATACCACTACAACACGAGTGGTTATCTTGCCACCAAAAACCTGTTTATCAACGGTTCGGTAAAAGCCAACTTCAGTACGGCCTACACCTATGCAAACGGCCGCCTCATGCGATGCATAATGACCTCTCCCAGTGCCGGAAATAAGAAGGTGCTCGATGCCAGCTTGTGGTACAACGAAAACGTCACCATCAAAAACTGGATCTACACTTTTCCCGATGGCATCGAGGGGTATCCTTACCTTACTGCTTTGAACTTTGGCAAAAAAGCAGTGAACCCTTTACTCCGTGTTGTTACCCGCATTTATAACCCGGCGATCGAGGCCGAGATTGACACCTGGACCACCGATTATGGCAATTACAAAGTGAATGCAAAAGGATACCTTGTCAGTGGTGAGGCCACCGGCGATCTACAACAAGGCCTGGCGGCTTTTTACGGCAAAACAAACTTTTATTACACCTGCCATTGATGGTTTCGCCGTCCGACCGGGGTCTTTGCGGATAGCCTTGTGGCTGGCCCCGTGGCACGACCCCGGGTGTCAGCCTGCCGTCTCTACGTTTTGTGTTTTGCCAACGGCTCCGCCGGGCTCCTATCAACAGGAAGCAGCCGCCACACACACGGCACTGGCAGGGCCTTTTTCGCCGTTGTTGGTGTTGAGGCGAGGCCTTGGTGTGCTGGCCCACCAACAACAGAAGGGGTAGTGTAACTTACACTATCATGTCCGCCATCATCACGGAATACCCGCACTTCTTTACCGCCACCTGTCCCGGAAAAAGCGATTGGTATCCGATAAATACAAAAACATCCTTATCGACAGCCTGCGCTTCCTGGTAAAAGACGAGCGAGTGATGGTGTATGGTTTTGTCATTATGCCTAATCACATCCACGTGGTGTGGCGCCTGGAGGAAGGTCGCAAACGTCCAGAGGTGCAACGTGATTTTCTGAAATTTACGGCGCAGCAAATAAAAGAAGACTTGTTGAAGCATCACCCGGCCGTCTTACAGCAGTTTCGGGTAGAGGCAAAGGACAGGCAGTACCAGCTTTGGGAGAGGAATCCTTTATCCGTGGAACTTTGGACCGAAAAAGTGGTGCTGCAAAAGCTTACCTACATTCACTTGAATCCGGTAAGGGCAGGGCTTGCCGGTGGCCGGAAGCATACAAGTATTCATCCGCTCTTTTCCACCATACAGGTGTTGACGATTGGGGATTGCTGACGCACTTGCGTGATTAGGCTCCGGGGCAGTTGTTGGTGGGCTGACGCTGCAAAGCTGCGTCGCAACACCCACAACGGCAGAACACAGCCATAACCTGCAATGGCAAAAAACTGCACACCTCTTTTCGCCTCTTTTACTCCTCCCAAAGCTTTCCAACACATAAGCCCTAACCATGCCTGAACATTCCCACCTTTACACCTGCACGCCAAAAAGATAACCCACAAAGGCCGACAAAACCATGGCAATGGTGCCCCAGACCACGATACGCAGAATGGCTTTGGGGATACCGGAACCGCCTGTTTTGGCCGATACGGCGCCCAGTATCATCAGGGAAAGAATGGTGAAGCCATAAAGAAAATATTCCATGGTCTCTACAGGCGCAAACAGTGTCACCAGCAGCGGCAGCAGGCCGCCAACGGTAAACGCGGCGCCGGAAGCAAACGCCGCCTGTATGGGATTGGCCTGGCTCATTTCGGTAATGCCCAGTTCATCCCTGACGTGGGCACCCAGGGCATCCACAGCCGTCAGTTCTTTGGCTACCTGCAGGGCTGTCTCCTTTTGCAACCCCCGCCTTTCATAGATTTGGGCAAGGATCTGCAGCTCTTCATCGGGCATTTCTGCCAGTTCCTGTTTCTCCCTTTCGATGTCTGCTTTTTCAATATCGGTTTGCGAGCTGACCGAAACATATTCTCCCGCCGCCATGGACAAGGCACCGGCTACCAGCCCGGCAATGGTGGCCAGTAAGATCGGGTCGCGGGTGGTGCTGGCGGTGGCCACGCCAATGGCCAGGCTTGAAACGGAAATAATGCCATCGTTGGCTCCCAACACGGCGGCCCGCAGCCAGTTGCTGCGATGGATATAATGGCTGTCCAGGTAGTTGTCGATCGTGATCTTATTGCTCATGCTGTTTGTGCTTGCGATTCAATGATCAAGGTAAGCATCATTCGGCACCAAAAATTTGATTTTGACCGCTGCCCACCGATAAAGCGGCGGATGATTTTTCTCATGGATTTACCAGGACGGCTTGCGTACATTGGGGTTACGCAAAAGAAAAGTCAACAACAACCCTTACAACGTAATCGCTATGCTTAAAACCATTCTACCGCTCCTGGTGCTTTTACTGGCCGGCTGCGCCAACGACCCGGCAACAAGCGAACACAGTACAGCCGGCCACCCTGCGACCGTAAGCGCACAGCCGGCGACACTGCAACTGAATAATGGTCAAAAATGGAAGCTGGATGCCGCCACAAGGCAGCACATGAGCGAAATAAAAGCACACATTACACAGGCTTCGCATGCGGGTGGTGTGCTCAGTGGAAAAGAGCTGCAAAAACATGCTGATAACCTGATTAAGGATTGCCGCATGAAGGGCCCGGACCATGATGCCTTACACCGTTGGTTAGCGCCTTTTTTAGAACACGTGCAGGCGTTACGGGAGAACCGTGATGCGGAAGCAGCCTCGCATGCGCTGAACGATGATGTGAAAACCTTTGATACGTATTTTGAATAAGGTGAATGTTGGCTGTCGTTTGAGGCCTGCTGCTTAAGCCTTTGCAAAACGCTGTTCGCACGGAAGAAGCTGGGTTCAAAAACCGGGGCCAGCAAGCCTATAATTTGAAGAAAACGACGGATAGCAAGGGCTTGTACCGCCCTGGTGTTTCTGCGGCTGAAATGGCTGCCGGCTCCTCCGCAATTGCGTTACATTCGCTGTATGCGGTACCTCTTCCTCCTTCTCCTCCATTTCTCCCTTACGGGCCTCCATGCCCAGGTGCTTTCGCCCCGCGAACAGGCGCGGGTGGTCGATGAAATGCTTGCCGACCGGATCAACCATTTGTTGCCCGGCCTGATGGACCGGGCCCGCATTGATATGTGGGTGATCATCAGTCGCGAGTACAACGAAGACCCGGTGATCAAAACCTTTTTGCCCGCTACCTGGCTATCGGCCCGCCGCCGTACGATACTCGTGTTTTATCGGGATGCGAAAAAGGGCCTGTTTGAAAAGCTGGCGGTGGCCCGTTACAATGTGGGCACCGCCATTCAGTCGGCCTGGAACCCGGAGAAGCAACCCGACCAATGGGCGGCGCTGGTCGATATCATCACCAGCCGCAACCCGCAAAAGATCGGGCTTAATTTTTCCGCCGACTTTGGCCATGCCGATGGCCTTACCCATACCGAGTACACGGAACTGCTGCAGCACCTGCCGGCCGCAGAAAAAAGAAAGATCACCTCGGCCGAAAAGCTGGCGGTAAGCTGGCTGGAAACCCGCACCAGCCGGGAGATGCAAGTCTACCCGGGCCTGGTGCAGTTAACCCACAGCCTCATTGCGGAGGCTTTCTCCGAAAAGGTCATTACACCGGGCATTACCACCACCGATGATGTGGTGTGGTGGTTCCGGCAACGGTTTGCCCAACTGGGGCTGGCCACCTGGTTTCATCCTTCGGTGGACGTGCAACGCTCCGACAGCCTGTCGGCCGAACACCTGCGCAGCTTTGCTAACAGGCCGGCCGACCAGGTGATTCTGCCCGGCGACCTGCTGCACTGCGATGTCGGCATTACCTACCTGCGCCTCAACACCGATATTCAGCAGCACGCCTATGTCTTGCGTCCCGGCGAAACCGCCGTACCCGCATCGATTGGGGCGGCCATGACGGCTGCCCGCCGGCTGCAGGACTTTCTAACAGGGCAATTCCGCAACGGCGCTACCGGCAACCAGCTCCTTGCCGGCGCTTTACAGGACGCAAAAGCAGCCGGTATCCGTCCCAGCATTTACACCCACCCCCTGGGGCTGCACGGCCACGCTGCCGGGCCTACCATTGGCCTGTGGGACCAACAGGGCGGTGTGCCCGGCGCCGGCGATTACCCGCTTTATCCGGCCACGGCGTACAGCATTGAGCTGAATGCAACCACCTATCTTCCCGAATGGAAAAAAGACGTCCGTATCATGTTGGAGGAAGACGGCTTTTGGGATGGCAAAACGTTTCGCTATATCAGCGGCCGCCAAAAAAACATCTACACCATTCCGCGGGTAGATACGGCTATAAGTGAGTGATGGGGGCTGGACGTGGTTTGGGTCTATGGCCCGTTTTTCTTTTTGCTGACAGGCTGGTCAAGATAGGCCTTAGTCACAGACTACTGGTGTTCGAAACCTTGCAACAAATTGTTTGAGCGGCTCCCGTTGGCGTCCCCCGCTAACGGGCAGGAGAAAACGGTTACTGGTGGAGCGAATACCAGTTACTGCCGTTGTTGGTGTTGAGGCGAGGCTTTGGTGCGCTGGCCCACCAACAACACCCGTGATACGTTTTACCTTTCATCAAGCATGTCCGCCATCATCACGGAATACCCGCACTTCTTTACCGCCACCTGTCTTGAGTGGAATAAGCTATTGGCACCCGATAAGTATAAAAACATCCTTATTGACAGCCTGCGCTTTCTGGTAAAAGACGAGCGGGTGATGGTGTATGGTTTTGTCATTATGCCTAATCACATCCACGTGGTATGGCACCTGAAGGCTGGTCGCAAACGTCCAGAGGTGCAACGTGATTTCTTGAAGTTTACGGCGCAGCGGATCAAAGAAGATTTGGCAAAACTCCACCCGGCCGTCTTACAGCAGTTTCGGGTAGAGGCGAAGGACAGGCAGTACCAGTTTTGGGAGCGGAATCCTTTGTCTGTGGAGCTTTGGACCGAAAAGGTAGTGCTGCAAAAGTTGACATACATTCACCTGAATCCGGTAAGGGCAGGTCTTTGCCGGTGGCCGGAAGAATACAAGTACTCATCCGCTCTTTTTTACCATACCGGTATCGACAACTGGGGATTCCTGACACACCTGCGGGATTAGGCTCCGGGTCAGTTGTTGGTGGGCTTGCGCTACAAAGCTGCGCCTCAACACCAACAACGGCAGAAAAGTTCAACCTAATTGGCCTTAGTCTGTAATTGTGGTCCGTTAAAGAACGTTGTGTCAAATAAAGGCAGAATACACTTACTTTATGGCTGATCCTAGCCATACCTTGAATTGAAGCCGGTTTGCAAAACCACATCACAGCCAGATCATTTCATCCAAAAACAAACGCCTTTATGTTACGTTTTTCTGCTCTTCTCTGCCTGCTGTTCCTGGTACTCACAGCACCGGCGCAATCGCTGCAAAAACTTTATCCCGTGTCGTATTCCGGGGTAGCCATCACCGATGCTTTCTGGAGTCCGCGGCTCAAAACCGTAGCCGAAACCACGCTCAAAGCCTGTATCGATTATACCGAGAACAAAACCGGCCGTATCCGCAATTTTGAACGGGCCGCTTCCCACCAAAAAGGCCCCTTCGAAGGCATCTATTACGATGACTCGGACGTGTACAAAGCCCTGGAAGCAATGGCCTATTCGCTGCGCAACCATCCCAATGCGGCCCTGGAGGCCAAGGCCGATGAGTGGATCGCAAAAATTGCCGCGGCCCAACTGCCCGATGGCTACCTCAATACCTATTACACCCTTACCGGCATCGAGAACCGCTGGACCGATATGGAAAGGCACGAAGACTATTGTGCCGGTCACCTCATAGAGGCCGCCATTGCCTACCACAACACAACGGGCAAGCGAAAGCTGCTGGATGTAGCCATCCGCTTTGCCGACCATATCGATTCTTTTTTCCGCCGGCAGAACAAGCCCTGGGTCTCGGGTCACCAGGAGATTGAGCTGGCCCTGATGAAGCTCTATCATCACACCAACAACAAGGCCTACCTGGACCTGGCGGAGTGGTTCCTGGCGCAGCGGGGACGGGGCTATGGCAAGGGCAAGATCTGGGACGACTGGAAAGACCCTAAGTACTGCCAGGACGACCTGCCGGTAAAAGAGCAAAAAGAAATTACGGGGCATGCGGTAAGGGCCATGTACCTCTACACCGGGGCGGCCGATGTGGCGGCGGTTACCAACGACGCCGGTTATATCGGCGCCATGAACGCCATCTGGGAAGACGTGGTGTACCGCAACCTTTACCTCACCGGCGGCATCGGTGCCCAGGCCCGCAACGAGGGCTTTGGCGTGGACTATGACCTGCCCAACGAAGACGCTTATGCCGAAACCTGCGCTTCGGTAGGCATGGTGTTCTGGAACCAGCGCATGAACATGTTATCTGGCCATGGCAAATACATAGACGTGCTGGAGCGCAGCCTGTACAACGCCGCGCTGGACGGCCTTTCGCTCAGCGGCGACCGCTTTTTTTACGGCAATCCCCTGGCTTCCACGGGTACGCATACCCGCAGCCAGTGGTTTGGCACGGCCTGCTGCCCGTCCAACATTGCCCGGCTGGTGGCTTCGGTGGGCAATTACATTTACAGCACGTCGGCCAGCGGCATCTGGGTGAACCTGTTTATCGGCAGCAACACCAGGGTGAAAACCGCCGGCACCGATGTGTCCCTTGATTTGCAAACCGGCTATCCCTGGAAGGGAAGCACAACGCTTACCGTGAGCCCGGCTAAAAAGAAAGCCTTTGACCTTTCCATCCGCATTCCCGGCTGGCTGAGCCAACCCGTGCCGGGAGACCTCTACCGCTACAAAGAACAGCAGGCGCACAAGCCCGGCATAAAAGTGAACGGAAAGGCCGTGGTGTATACCGAGAAAGACGGTTACGCCGTCATCAGCCGCACCTGGCGCAAAGGCGACAAGGTAACCATCGACCTTCCCATGGAAGTACGGACGGTGGTGAGCCGGCCCGAGGTGGCGCAGAACCGCGACCGGGTGGCCCTGCAATACGGCCCGCTGGTGTATTGCGTGGAAGGTCCCGACAACGGCGGCCAGGCCTGGAACCTGGTGATGCCGGAGCGGCCCGAATTTAAAACCGCTTATCGTCCCGACCTGCTGGGCGGCGTCACCACCATTGGCTTCAGGGCCAACGTGGCCGAACCGGCTGCGGATGGCAAATCGGTGGTGACCGTGCAAAAAGAGGTGACCGCCATTCCTTACCACGCCTGGAACAACCGCGGTGCGGCGCCCATGCAGGTATGGCTGCCCACGGCGCTGAAAACAGTAAAGATCAATTACGAATAGGCATGGGCGTAAGCCCCTGCCGTCGGGCGGCGGGAAACAACTTCGCTTCGCCGTTCTTTTCACACCAAGTCTTTGCATGCAAAAAATCTTTTTCGTTTTTCTTTTTTGTTTTGATGGACTGTTCGGGCAGTCCCAAACCGCCTGGAAGGAAACGGGCCGGGAGGCTGTTGTGGCTAAGCCTACCTTCCAGGCTTGTCATGCCTCCACCCTTGTTGAACTTTCTTCCGGTACGGTGCTCGTAAGCTTTTTTGCCGGCACCCGCGAAGGAGCGGCCGATGTTTCCATCTGGCTGACCGCCAAAAAGGGCGGCCGGTGGACGGAACCCGTTGTTGTTGCCGACGGTATTGTCAGCGACAGCCTGCGTTATCCCTGCTGGAACCCGGTGCTTTTTGAAGCGAAGGGCGGAACCCTCTTTCTTTTCTACAAGGTGGGTCCCAACCCGCGGGAATGGTGGGGCATGGTGCGCACCTCTGCCGATGAAGGAAAAACCTGGACGGCACCCCGCAGGCTGCCGCCCGGCATCCTGGGACCGATCAAAAACAAGCCGGTGCAAATGGCCGATGGCACCATCATCAGTCCCTCCAGCGTAGAATCGGACCGGGCCTGGCAGGTGTTCATGGAGCGGTCTGCCGATGGCGGCGCGACCTGGAGCCGGGTGCCCGTGGATACGGGGTCTTCTTACCGGGTGATACAGCCCGCCGTGTTGCAGCACGGCGGCGATACGGTGCAGATCGTTTGTCGCAGCGATGCCGACCGGGTGCTGACAGCCTGGTCCTACGACGGTGGCCTTTCGTGGACGCCGTTCTCCAAACTGGCGGTACTGAACCCCAATTCCGGCGTGGATGCGGTAACGCTCAAAAGCGGGGCGCATTTGCTGGTGTACAACCCCACGGTCAGGGGCAAGGACTGGTGGAACAACCGCGGGAAGCTGAACGTGGCCCTTTCAGCCGATGGTGTTCAGTGGAAAGACGTGGCCGTGCTGGAAAACGGCAGCACCGAAGAATACAGCTACCCGGCCGTTATCCAGGCCAGGGACGGAAAGGTGCATATTACGTATACGGCTGACCGAAAGAACATACGGTACATGGTGCTGGCAGGGGCGCCTGGCAAAAAAAGCTGACTGCCGGGTTGCGTTTGGCCTGTGGCGAATCTGCCAACAGGTTGAAGCTTCCCATATTTATCATTTAGTTGTGAAAGACAATTTTAGCACAAGACAGGCCATAGCACCCATCCTTTCCCCGAAATCAATACCGTCTTCTGATTCTGAACTTCACCCGTGCATCATGCACCGAACCGCTACCACTTTGCGCTTCCACTTTGAGGGTAAAATGACCGGCAATAAAGCCACCCACCGGCCCAAACTCGGTATAGGTAACGGCAACGCTGTCCGGATGGGTTTCGGCGTACCGGTCATAATACGGTGGAATACCAAATTCGTCCAGCCCGGGGTTTTGCGTACCCAAGGCTGCATTCCGGTAGCAGGAAAAATGAATGCCGGGAAAAACGGAATTTCTATTGCCGGCCAGGAAAACATGCCATCCCGTTCCATTTTGAATGGTATGTGCAAACGAATCCAGCGTCGACTGGAAGGAAAAGACGTCGTTACCAACTGTACAGTTGAGATACTCCTGTGCGGATGCATTGTCAAAGCAGGTACTAACCGCCCCGGCATCGATTGTCCCGGAGCGTATCGACAGGGTAACGGGCAGACCTGTCTGTAAATTATTTTGATCCAGGCCAATGATGCTGACTGTTTGCGGGCTGTTGCTGTTGCAGACCAGTACAGGGAACGAAAAACTACCGCTTTGGTCCGTTTTAATATGCCGGCTCTGGCCATCCCGCTGCAGGATAACTTGTCCGGAAGAAACCGGCGAGTTGTTACAGGCTACCAGCCGCCCGGTGATGGTGGCCTTCACCAGGTCGGTAACAGTCCTGGTTCCCAGGGAAAGCTTTTGGTTGGTGGTTTGAAAGGTTGTGGTGTAAGACGGTGTGGCACAATCGGCCGACCCGTAAACCCGTAGTGAAAACTCAGAATTTTGATATACGTTGGCAGAAAGTTTACCTGCCGGATCTGTCCTTACCGTAAAGAACTCACCCGGTGTTCGCTTGGCCTCAATCTGTACTAAAAGATCCGGCAGGGGTGCACCGGTGTTGTCCAAAAAGGTGGCCTCAAGGGGTACTGATTCAGCGGTGCCACATACCGATACGTCGCCCAAGTCGTTAACCCCGGGAGTAAAGGTCCGGTAAACCGGGTCGCTGATTTGCCCGGTGGAAGGTTCTTTCGCTAAAAACATAGCCGTGGTATAGGGGGTGAAGGAACAAACGATCGTATTGAACTGAACCTGGCCATTGTTGCCGGCGGAAATGGGAACATTGCCCTTCCCAAAGTACATATGCAAAATCCCATTGCTGACCGGTGTTCCGTTACAGGCACGGAGCGTACTGGTAATGCGTACGGTGCGATCGGCCGGCAGTGAAATATCACCAAGCGCCAGGTTTTCTTTACCGGTGGAAAAGGACTTGCTGAAACCAGGGGAATTGCATTCGTTTCCGGAAACATCCAGCGAAAGCAACTGATCGGCCGGTACAGCAATTGCAAACTTGCCCTCCCCGTCGCTATACTGCCACAGGGGACGGGTAGGGGCAGTAACAGAGGGATTGGATACCGACAGGTAGGCAAAGGGAACCGGTTCGCCGCCTACTGTGAGCAGCCTCCCGCTAACGGTAACGGCATTTGCTGCGGTAGCAAAATTTAGAGTGCCCAAGTTTTTGATCTTCGTTACATACATAGCACCGCTTTTGACCGCTACACCGGACTGCTTCCAAACGCCAAGGGTGTCGTTGAAATGCCAAAGAAGCGTAGTGTCGGGAATCGTACCGCTAATCATCGGAATCGTGAGGGTCGCTTCGGCGTTGAATTGCAGCGGCTCACCGTTCGTGCCCGTCGCTTCTACCACAACCTGCCCATAGGTAGTCAGCGCCTTCCATTTGTTAAGCGTATCCAGTCCTCGGTTGTCGCCGGTTACCAGTTGATCCAGCCAATCATCGCTTTTATCGACTTTTACGCTCCGGATGAGCACATCGCCCTGGTAAAGGGCTCCACCCAGCGTGAAGCTATTGGGAGCAAATGCAAGGGTAGCTTCCCCGGACAATACATAGGTACCGCCATTGGCAGCGGCAAACCGGTTTGTAGAAACGATGGTATGGAGCCTAAGCCGGGTGAATTTTGCAACCCCTTCTTCCGCCATCACCGTTCTTCGTGCCGTTAGAAATCCTGATTTGGAAACAACCACCTGCGCACCGCCTTTAATGACGGATGCCTGTTGTATGGAAAAGTAGCCAAATTTATCAGTGGTGGTACTCTTATTGCCAAATTGAACGGTAGCATTTTCCAAAGGTTCCGAAGCGCCAATATGCCCTATCACAATACCTGACACAGAACAGGTGACCTTTTCCGTTAGATCGCCCGGTAATGGCGTTGCGGGTGCAACTGGTATGGTATCGCGGGTTGGTGGTGTGTCCGTTGGCCTATCCGGTTTGCTACACGAAAAGCTTGTCGTTATGAATAGCCCTATTGCCAACGCAAATAAGGCGCCTGTTAGTTTGGTTGTTGGCAGTTCCATGGTACCAACAATATAAGTATTATTTTCTTTATATCTGGCCCGGCGATTTCGGGTTGGATGGAGATCAGCAGTACCGGGTTTATTGCGAAAGAAAACTTCACCCTGTTGAAAAAGGTTTTCCCATCATAACCCTTCTATACGAAAATTATTACTGATAGCCTGCATTGTCTTCGCGTTATACAGGCAAAGCATCATGTCATATCCCGATCCATCATTCCGGAAGTTATTTTACAAGCCGTTGTCTTCTTTGAACAGGTATTGGTTTTTTATTTTCCGCAGCACTTCATCCATGCTGGGGCGGTGATCCCGCTGCTCCCACCTTCCCTCTTCCCATTTGCGCAATTCCTCGTCAATCTGCCGCTGCTGCATCGCCGTTAGCTTTTCAGTAAGCGTCGTGGTCACCTCCTGCTGCTTGTGGCGAAAAGCATTC
The DNA here is from genome assembly GCA_013327885.1 of Flavisolibacter longurius. Classification (GTDB taxonomy): domain Bacteria; phylum Bacteroidota; class Bacteroidia; order Chitinophagales; family Chitinophagaceae; genus Flavisolibacter. Next base: position 60,691 of record JABUMY010000002.1, read on the forward strand.
CGCCGTTCGTACACCGTTCCCCGGGTGGCTTGAATCACTTCTTCATCGGCCGCCATGGGCAGGAGCTCTTCACGGGCCAGCGCCACATCATAAGGACCTACCGGCAACAGCAGCTTGGAAAGAATGGGTCCTGTTTCCACCAGGATGATAAGCAGCGAAACCAGCAAGACGGCCCACCACACACTGGGCTCTTCGTCGGCCAGGTCCGACAGGGCTTTGTTCCGTTCGAGAAAACCAAGGTTGCTGCGGGCCGTTGTTTCGTATTGCTTTCGCCTTTCATCCAGCGAAGCAGCGGCGGTGGCAAGAAGGGCCTGCTGCGCCTGCAGGCTGCTGTCAAGTGACCGCAGTTCCGGTGCGTAGCTTTCGCTGGCGCTGGCAAAAGCCTGCTGTTTTAATTGGGTCAGCCGGTGAATGCCCCGTTGACCAGAGCCGCCGGTACCATCGGCTTCCTGCAGGTAGGCTGCCTGCAGGCGGGAAAGGCTGTCTTCAATGGCCCTTTTCCTCGCCTGCAGCCGCTCTCTTTCTATCCTTGCCCCATCGGTAACCGTCTTGCTTTGCAAGTGGAGCAGGCTGTCATTCCGCACCATCCTGCCTTGCAGGGTTTCTTCCATCTTCACCGTAATCTCCTTTTCAAATATCTTCAGTTCCAGCGGCCGGGCAATGGTCAGGCCAATGAGCAGGGCGAGGCAGGCCCGGGGCATTGCCATCAGGAGCTGCTTTTGCCGGCTGACGCCATACTTGCGCATGGTGGCAACCAGAAAGCGGTCGAGGTTAAAAATGATGGCGCCCCAAAGCAGGGCAAACAGGCTGCTCCACCACAGGTTACCAAATACGGTATAAAACGCATAGCCCGAGGAGAGTGCCGCCAGCGCAAACGTGGCCAGCACCACGCCACCCAGGCCACTGTACTTGATCTGCTCACCGGGAAACCGGGCCAGCAAGGGCTGCTGGGCACCGGCACACCACCACAAAAAGCGGTTGCCCTGTGCGGTTTTCCCGCTTTCAAAGGAGGCGTAGGAAAGGGCTTCTTTTTCTGGGCTGGCTGCTTGGCGGTTCACAGGCGCTTTTGTTTGGGTTAGAAGGTCTGGACAGGCCCGCGTTAGGCTCTCCAGCAATCACGGTTCAAGGATAGACTGATTGGGGAAGAGGGAAAGGCCAAATGTGATGAAAAGGAGGGTTGATGGGATGAAATGGGTGGAGTGATCAAGTGTGTGCATCACCTTGTTGACATTGATAGTTCTGCGAATGCATTTTTCAGGTTATTGGCCGTTCTCTCTTTCCTGAAAAAGTAAGAATGGAAAAAAGTAGTGCATCGCAATACAAATAGTTTCTTTGCCGGCAGGCTGCAAGGAAAGCACTTTTGCAGGTAGGAAAAACAAAAAGGGTGGCATGGTTGCGCACCCTTCTCATGAGGTAGCCCGGACAAGAATCGAACTTGTATCTAGAGTTTAGGAAACTCCTATTCTATCCATTGAACTACCGGGCCGTTGCTTAGTCCAGGGTTCGATGCCTGCAGTTCATAGTCTGCAAAGCGTTGACTATGAACCGTGAACTACCGACTTTGAACTGTTCAGCGGGACGCAAAATAACAAAGAATTGTTCACCGCTCGTCTTATCTTTGCCAACTCTCAAAAAATTTCTATGAAATTTTACAACTGGCTGATTAAATACAGACTTTACCTTGGACTGGCGCTGATCGTGATTGGACTGGCTCTGAATCTTTCCGTTAGCGGCTTCTGGCCCGTGTTTCCGCTTTACCTGATCGGCGTTATCCTGATTGCCGGTCACTTTTTCTTTGGACCGCTCCGCCTGATCCAGGTGCACATGGAAGAAGGCAATATGGACGAAGCCGAACGGATCGTCAACTCCATCAAATATCCCAACCTGCTGTACAAGCCCATTCGATCGGTGTATTATACCCTCAAAGGCAACCTGGCCATGATGAAGCAGGACTTTGAAGGCGCTGAAAAGAACATGAAAAAAGGCCTCGACCTGGGTATGCCCATGAAAGAAGCCGAAGGGGCCTCCCTGCTGCAAATGGGTATGCTGGCCCTGCAAAAAAACGACCTTAAACAAGGCGAAAGCTATATCCGCCAGGCGCTGCGCAAAGGTCTGCCCGACAAAGAAAACCACGCCGCCGCTTACCTCCAGATGTGCTCTATTATGATGAACAAGCGGGAGTTTCGGGCCGCCAAAGATTTTTTCCGCAAGGCAAAAGCCCTAAAGCCCACCACGCCGCAGATTATTGACCAGATCAAGCAGATCGAAAAATACATTTCCCGGATACCGGGGTAGTTCAATTGGCAATAAGCAATTGGCAACAGGCAAAGGGTCGCTCCTTTGCCTGTTTCTTTTTCTTGCCCATTGTATATTGCCAATCGCTTATTGAAAACGCAGCACCATCTCCTCACCTTCCCAGCGCCCAAACAAGTCGGATACTTTCTGGTAGCGATAGGCAAATATTTTTTGAAGCTCATTTTTTACGATCAGTCCATGGGCGATGCTGCCCAGTATTCCCAGCGGCAGGCGGTAGTGCACAATGTCGGTCATCTCCACGCCACCTTCAATGGCTTTGAAATGATGCTGGTGATGCCATAGCTTGTAGGGGCCTTTGCGCTGTTCATCTACAAAATATTTGCCCTCGGCCACATGCGTGATCTCTGTCATCCACGCCAGCGGAATACCCAGCAGTGGTTTTACATTGTAGGTCATCACCTGGCCGGCATACACGCCTTCGCCGTATACATTGTTCGTCACCTTGAGGTTAAGGTGCGGCGGCGTTACCGCCTTTAAATTGGTGGCGTTTGAAAAAAAGGCCCATACTTCGTCGAGGCTTGCGGGCACCTTTTGCACACTTTGCAAAGAATATACTTTCCCCATATCGTTTCAACAATTAAAGATCCAAAGCGTTGACGAAATAACGGCAAACACCCAACTGCAAACACCAAACCTTTATCTTCGCACCGCTAACAAAAAATTATGCTTCCAAAATACAAACGCATTCTGCTGAAACTTTCCGGTGAGTCCCTGATGGGTGATAAAAGTTTCGGATTCGACACCGCTGTTATCAATCAATATGCCCAGGACATCAAGTCCATTATCGAGCTGGGTGTGCAGGTAGCCATCGTTATTGGCGGTGGTAATATCTACCGCGGCATGAACGAGGCTGAAACCGGTATTGAACGGGCCCACGGCGATTATATGGGCATGCTGGCCACCGTTATCAACGGCATGGCCCTGCAGGCCGGACTGGAAAAGTTTGGCGTATACACCCGCTTGCAAAGCGCCATTAAAATGGAGCAGATCGCAGAGCCTTATATCCGCCGCCGGGCCATCCGCCACGTGGAAAAAGGCCGCGTGGTGATCTTTGGTGCCGGTACCGGTAACCCTTATTTCACCACCGACACCGCGGGGTCGCTGCGGGCTATCGAAATAAAGGCCGATGTGATCATGAAAGGCACCCGCGTGGATGGCATTTATACAGCCGATCCCGAAAAAAATCCGGATGCCACCAAGTACGGAAAAATCACCTACCAGGAATGTATCACCCAAAAGCTGAACGTAATGGACATGACAGCATTTACCCTGTGTATGGAAAACAATTTACCCATCGTGGTATTTGACATGAACAAGCCGGGAAATCTACGTCGCGTAGTAACCGGTGAGAAGGTAGGTACATTGGTTTCAGCCTGAGCGTAAATTTACGAGGGAGAATTACGTATAAAGTTTTGCAGAAAAGCCTTAGCTTGCCTCCGCAAAACTGACTGGACACACCACATGTTAATCTTTACACTCCCCTCCGGACTTTTAGAAATCACCATCTTTGGCTTTGCCGTCGTCGCTTTTATCATAGCCGTACGGTTTTTTATGGACAGCCGAAGACGCCTCGCAGAACTGTTTCCCGGCACCGTAAATGCCCGCAAGCTTTTACCCTTCGGGGTCGACCGCAGCGGCTTCCTCATTCCCAAGACGGAAGCGCCAAAAGAAAAGCCAGCCGCCCGGGTTTTCTTCCGGTCTTCGGAAACTACGTCCCCCGATGCCACCAAAGGCGAGATCCGCGAACTGCGGCAGCAGGTAAAACTGCAGCAGCAGGAACTGGAAAGAGCCCTGCAGAAAATGGCGCAAATCGGCCAGCAGGCCGTGGCCGAAGAAAAAACCGCCACGGTTTTGGCCGAACAGCAACGGCTGGAAAGCATGCGCCTGCAACTGGAAAAAAAGGACGCAGAGATCCAACGCTTGAAGCAGCAGGAAACCTACGCCCAAAAAATGCAGGAGCGCTTCGAGGAAGTGCAGGCAGAATTTGAATCGCTGCAGGAAAAAATGGCGCAGATGGAACAGCAGGCCTGGCAAACGGCGGAGCTGACCATTCAACTGGAGCACAGCGAGCAAACAGCCCTGCGGCTGGAAGAATCCCTGGCAAAAAAAGACGACAAGTTGCGTGACCTGAGCCTGGAAAACCAGCGCCTGCACGACAGCTTTGCCGAATTGCAGGAAAAGCTTTCCGAAGCCACCCTGCAGCGCCAGCAACTGGCCCGGAAAGTACAACTGCTCGAATCCCTGAATTCGGACATGCAGTCGATGGCCGAATCGAACCGTAAATTAAAAACCGAAATTGCCCGTGTGGCGGAGCTGGAAAGTATGCTGCAGATGGTTTCGGAAGAAAGACATAGCTATAGGAGATAGTAGGTTGCTATCGACATAAAAAAGCCATCAGCGTTTGTAATTCGCTGGTGGCTTTTTTTGTGTTTTTAATTGAAGGAAACAGGTTGCGTATTGTTAGCCCTTGTCAATTACGTTCAGGCTTTTGTTTTGTGTTTTTTGATCGGTGTGGTGATTGCTGTTTCGCCCTTTCATGGCTTAGTTTCGATTCATATTTTCTATTCCCGGCCCTTGCAGGCCGGGCTGATATATGTCGCCCTTTCAGGGCTAAACATAAAAAGCAACAGGCTCCCGAGAAGCCACGTGTTTATAGTAAATTTTCTAAAGAGAAGAAAAGAGCTCAATAGATTCAAGCCAAAGAAAGGTATAAAAGCAAATTGGAATTAAAATCGAACATCAGACAAAGACCCCGAAGGGGTCACCTGTTAATAGCCCGGGTGAAACCCGGGGAATGGTTAGCAATACCGAACAACGACCCCAAAGTGGGTCGAACAGCAGCGCTAAAGAATTTAAAAAAAATGCCCGATGCTTTCCCAGTGAAGAACAGGCATTATACATTCGTCACTCCTGCTCTCTATCGTTCGACCCCTACGGGGTCGGGTGAAAATGGTGTTGTTTTTTTTCTACCAAGGTGTGGCTCCTACGGAGCCGGTCTTCTCCTGTTCAATTCTTTTTTACAAACACGGTACACATTCCAGTGTAAAGAGATCCAGCCCAATCCTATCCTATCTTAAAAAATTTATCGACCATCGACCATCGACCATCGACCATCGACCATCGACCATCGACCATCGAAAACTGTAAACGGAAAACGGGAAACTGTAAACCTTAAACGCTTCCTACATCGCCGGTTTCAACACATTGTTCTTCCGGTTCAGGTCGGGCAGTTTTTTATCGGGGTCAATGACCACTTCGGTGATCTTTCCTTCGGGATAAACATAGAAGGTGGCTTCGCTGCCCTTCATCCACGATTCCACAGGAACGGTAATGTTGTGCACCTTTCCATTGGCTTCTTTAACCTGCACCTGTACGGGCATGGCCATCTGCTCCATGTTTTGCAGGGTAATGGCAACGCCTTGTTCCGGCTTGGTGCTGGTTGGCGTTACGCTTTTCAGGGCCACATCAAATTTGTAGTTATTGAGCACCCACGACCGCCAGAACCAGGCAAGGTCTTCGCCGGCGGCATTTTCCATGGTGCGGAAAAAATCCCAGGGAGTCGGATGCTTGTAGGCCCAGGCACGGATGTATTCCTGGAAGGCCGCGTCAAAGCGTTCGGGTCCCAGTACGATCTCCCGCAGGGCGATCAGCATTTGCGAGGGCTTTTCATACGCCGCGATCCCAAGGTTGAATTCGGCAATCTGGTCGGGCTTCGTATAAAGCGGTTCCATTTTATCGCCAAACGTATACCGCAGCATGTCATCGCCGCTGAAATAGGAAAAGCCTGCAAACTCGCCTTTGTTGAAAGCTTTCGTGGACAGGCTGTTGATGAACGTATTAAAGCCTTCGTCCATCCAGGCAAACTTACGCTCGTTGGTGCCCACGATCATCGGGAACCAGATATGCCCGAATTCGTGATCCGTCACTCCCCAGAGGTCAGCGCCGGCGGCCATGTAGCTGCAGAAAACAATGCCGGGATATTCCATTCCGCCCACAATACCGGCTACGTTAATGGCCGTGGGATAGGGATAAGAAAACCATTTTTCGGAATAATGTTCAATCGACGCTTTCACAAATTCGGTGCTGCGCTGCCAGCCGTTTGGCTTGATGCTTTCGGCCGGGTAAGCACTCATGGCCAACGACTTTTTGCCACCCGGCAGGTTGATACGGGCCGCATCCAGCACAAAGGCTTTGGAGGCGCCAAAGGCAATGTCCCTTGCGTTTTGCATGCGGAACCGCCAGGTAAGGTTACCACCCGAAGGACGGCTTTTTGCATCGGTCACTTCACTAGCGGCACGAATGGGGACGGTTTTGTCGCTGCTTCTTGCCTGCTGCAATCGGGAAACCTGCGTAGCCGTATACACGTCTTTTTCATTCAGCAATTCGCCTGACCCAACGATGATCAGGTTGGCCGGTGCCGTGATGGTATAATCAAAATTGCCGTACTCGAGATAAAACTCACCGGCGCCCAGATAAGGCAGTGTGTTCCAACCCTGCTGGTCGTCGTACACACACATGCGGGGATACCATTGCGCAATGGTGTACACCCAGCCATTTTTTGTTTTGAGGCGCCCCATGCGGTCGGTGCCGTATTCGGGAACTGTAAATTCAAAGGCAATGGAAAGCACGGCTTTTTTGCCGGCCGCTTTCAGGGCATCCTGTAGCCAAACCTGCAGGCGGGTATCGGAGGTGATGGTTTTGGGTGTATATTTTTTGCCTTCCACTTCCACCGAAACCGATTTGATGACATAGCCTTGGGTAAAGCCGGCGTTGGCATAACGGCCGCTGCCCGGCGCCGAAGCAGTGCCGGTGCCGCGGGAATCGTTGCGGAAGATATTCTGGTCGAGTTGCAGCCAGAGATAATTTAGCGCATCCGGACTGTTATTGGTGTACGTAATGTCCACCGTACCCGAGATCTTGTGTTGTGCGGTATCCAATGTTACGGCCAGTTTGTAGTCGGCACTGTTTTGCCAGTACTGCGGCCCCGGTGAGCCGTTGGCCGACCGGTACACCGTGCCGCTGTTGGGGTAAAAATCAAGGGCAAACAATTCTTTCGGGTTAAACTTCGATGGCTGTGCAAAAGCGGCCAGTCCAACAAAATTGGCAAGCAACAAAAGGGAGATTCTTCTCATCAGGTTAAATACTTTTTACGTAAAATGGGGCAGTAAAGGCAATGAAAAATCCATGCCGCTGCGCTACCTATCATCAGGGAAACAGGGATTCGGCAATGGCCACGCTTTCGGGTTTGCCCACATCGATCACTTTGTTTTCGGTATGATCAAAGCCTGCGATCTTATACCGTGGTGCCATGGAAAGATAAACATCGATCAGCGAGAACTTACCCGTTTGCGTGATTGCATCAAAAACGGTGGGCTCAAAAAGGGCGATACCGCTGTACGCTTTTTGTATATAGGCATCGGCCTGCACGGCAATGCGTTCAATGAGCGAAGGGGCCGTATTGCGCCAGCCGCACAGCCGGTTGTATTCATTAAAAAGAAGGTACCGCGATGTTGGCCGGTCGCTCACCGCCAGTGAAATATCCGCTCCATGCTGCTGGTGAAAGCTTAAGAAGGCTTTGAGATTGGTATCGGTAAGAATATCAACGTTGATGGTTAAAAATGTACCGCCCTGCAAGTGTTCTCTTGCTTTCAGCAGGCCGCCGCCGGTTTCCAGCACAGCGTCCCTTTCATCGCTGACGATGATATTGCTGCCCCAGCCTTTTGCCTTTTCAATGGCATCGGTGATCTGGTCGGCAAAATGGTGCACATTCACCACCACATCGGTAAAGCCGTACTGCTGCAGGTATTCTACATTGCGTTGCAAAAGCGATTTACCATTCACCACGGCCAGCGCCTTTGGATGCTTATCGGTCCAGGGCTTAAAACGGGTGCCCAGGCCAGCGGCAAAGATCATGGCACGACCGGCCCCTTGTCCCCCGGTGGGAGAACTTAGACCGATGTTTTCTTTTTTATCTTCTGTCATTTCCTTAAGCTCAATCGTTTTGTTTTTCAATCCGCGACATTTCATTTTGGATTTTCACCCGGTTGGTTTGGTTTCTTCTCCTGTTATTGTAAAGGAAAAGTCACCGGCTTCAATGACACAACCACCTAGGTTCCCCCACCGGGGGACAGGGGGCCGTTCTTCCACCCCTTCGCTTCCTGCTCCCTGTGGCACAGTTCCACTTTCACTTTGTATTTGCTGCGCAGGTGTTTGGCCATGGCATCGGCCGAATACACGGAACGGTGCTGGCCGCCGGTGCAGCCAAAGTTGATGGCCAGGTGGTCAAAGCCACGCTTGATGTATTCTTCCACGGTAATGTCAACAATATCAAATACGCTGTTCAAAAAATCCTGGATGCGGGTTTGTCGCTCGAGGTAGTCCATCACCGGCCGGTCGCGGCCATGGATTTCCTTGTACTCCTGGTGACGGCCCGGGTTGTCGATGCCGCGGCAGTCGAACACAAAGCCACCGCCGTGCACACTGCTGTCTTCAGGTATGCCTTTCCGGTAGGAGAAGGAACAGATCTTTACGACCAGCGGTGTTTCTTCATCGGCTTGAATAGGCGTGAATCGCTCGATCACTTCATCAGCAATGCACAACTGCAATACTTTCTTAAACTCGGGTACGGCAATGCCAAGACTGTTATTCTCCACAAACCATTTGAGGTTTTTCAGCGCCTGCGGAATAGAGGTAAGAAACTGCGCCTTGCGTTCGAACAAGCCGCGAAAGCCGTAGGCACCCAACACCTGCAGGAGGCGGATCAGTACAAAGCCGTTGTACTGGCTGCGAAACACATCGCGGTCGATGCCGTTTTCCACCACGGCCTCAAAATGATCGATATAACGTTCCAGCAGGGAGTCTTTCCATTCGTCGGGCAGATTGGCCCTTGCCTGCCAAAGCATACTTGCCACGTCGTACTGCGGGGCGCCTTTCATACCGCCCTGGTAATCGATGAAGTTTACGGTATGGCCCCCTCCCGAGCTTCGCTCCCAACCTGCGGTTGCCCCGGTGTGGGAGTGATCCACTGCACCGGCCCCGCTTTGCGACGTGGTTGCGTTCTGTTTAACCTCTCCGGCAGGCGAGGGATGTGCGTGGGCTGTTCCCCCTCCACCGGAGGGGGTTAGGGGGAGGCCGGCTGTTACCATAATGTTCCGGCTCTGGCAATCGCGGAACATAAAGTATTTGTATTCGGTATGGGTAAGATAGGTGCTTAGCGCTTCAAAATCGTCTATCAGGTTTTGCTTGTCATAAGGCTTGCGCAGGGCATCCAAAAAATAAAACTTAAAATAAAGCAGGTCGGCCATGATGGCCTGCTTGCCAAACTCTTTGTTGGTGAGGCATTTTTCGTAGTTCAGTCCTTCATCACCTTTTACCTGCAGCCTTGCCAGTTGCTTCAGGCTTTCGTCAAAGAGGTCGTACACTTCCTGCGTATAGCCTTTTTCTTCCAGCACATCCAGCAGCGACACATCGCCAAGGTCCTCCTGCAGGTAGATGGTCTTGTCGTAGCTTACGGCCACCACTTCCGGTACAGGAAGGGACTTTTGCCTGAACTGGTTGGAGAAATAAACAAAGGTTTCATTCTCCGCCACGTTCAGCCCGTAGGTGCCAATGACGGTTTTCCCGGCCTTGTTGTGCAATCGGAAGTAGCGCCTGTCGCTACCCGACTGTGGCAGCACATCAACCCTTGCCGGTTCCTCTTCGCACCAGCTTTTGTATAACTGCGATACTGCATTAATTAATTCCTGCATGCGGCAAATGTAAGGGGCCATGGCTTAGCAACAAGCTGTTGGCAAACCGGAAAAGCCGTTTGGAAACGGTTCACACAAACAAATCCATTTTTCCACCGGGAGAAACGTTACAAAGCAAAAAGGCCACCTCTTGCGGAGATGGCCTTTTTGTACAACTATGGTTACTGAGGTAACTAATCTTGTTTGATCAGCTTTTCCTGGAACTCCGATCCACCTGCATTTACTTTCAAAATGTATAAACCTTTGGCCAGGCCGGTAAGACCGGAAACCTTTACATCGCTGGTTCCTTGTACCCTTACCTGCTTGCGGGAAACCAGTTTGCCCGTAGCGTCCAGTAGGGAAACAGTTACTGCCTGAGAGGTGGGCACGGTAACGGAAACGGTAATCTCGTTCACAAACGGGTTGGGACGAACCGCTTTTAGCTGAATGCTGGTGCCGTTTTCTTTCAGTAAAATGGTACGGCTGAAAGTGATGGTACCATCGGCATCAACAATGCGCAGACGGTAATAACTGCTTGCCGTGGCCTGCCCATCGGTAAAGGTATAGGTGCTGTTTACGCCCTTGGCACGCACAGCGCCAATGCTTAGGAACGTGCTGCCATCACCGCTTTTTTCAATTTCAAAACGGTCCGTTTTTTCTTCGGAAGCCGTCTTCCATGTCAGCAGGTTCATTTTGTTGTTGTGTGCCCCTTTGAATTCGACAATGGTCACCGGCAGTACGCTAAACGCAGAGGCCAGGGCCAGCGAAGAGCACATTGAAGTGGCACTGAGTGATGTTGCTTTGACCACGCCATTATAGGTACCGGTTGCTACCAAAGGGTAGGTTGTAATGGTAAGACTGCTGCCTGCGTTGACGGTGCCTCCCGTCCAAACACCGCTGGCATACGGGTTGCCGTTGCCGGCATCGGCAACCGAATAAAAGGTATTGGGTGACAGGTTGGTGATGATATAGGTCATCGTTCCACCAACCGGTACGGTTGCTCCCGTGCCCACGGTTCCGTTGCTTGATTGCTGCATGTAGCTTGGCGTAAGCGGACCGGTACAGCTCACGGCCGTTGTAGCGGGACACCGCTGTTCTTCTTTACCGCTCTCCTGCACGCCAATGGTCAAAAGCCCCGTGGTGGTGCCGTTGCCCGAATACAGTTTGTTGGTTACGTCAACAGGTCCCCAGGCATTGGTGCCGGTTGTAAAGGAATTGAGCAGGTAACCGTCTTCCTAAATATTTACGACCGTACCCGCTACAGCTGTTCCGGCCAGTGTGCCGGAAATAGCTGTTGTAGAAGCCGAAATACCCGTAGTGGTGATGGCACCGCAGCGACCGGCAGTAACGCCGCTGGCTGTGGTAACGCTGACAGATGCCGCACTCACACTGCAGGTAGTTTGTGCAGTGGCATAATAGCTGACACCTGCTGCCGCCGTTCCGATAAAGCCATTTGAAAAACTGGCTCCATTGGTCGTCCACTGGCCATTGACACCAACGGCCGTAGTTGCCAGCAAGGTGTTGGCTGCATTGTATACTTTGATGGTGGCGCCAACAGGACCGGTGCCCATGATCGGGTTGCCCGCCGTAAGCATTCCGGTGGTACTGTTTCCTGTAATGGCTGGTGAAGGCGTTGTACAAAGGGCTACAACCTGCGCAGCACTTTTGCGGATGCAGTAAGATGTGTTGATGGTAGCACCAATGATCTTTGACGCAACCGAAACCACTCCGTTCTGGCTAAAGGTCAGGCCTGAAAAGGTAAGCGTTCCGCTGGTTGGCGTGGTGCTATTATAGGTGCCGGGAATGTTGCCGCTGGCAATCACTTCGCCATTGAAATAAAGCGAAATGTTGGAGCCGGCAGCACCGGTAACGGTTACAGATGTTGTAGCCGTGGTAATGCTGGCAGGTGACACCGTTGGTACGACATTGATGGTACCCGCTACTTGTGTGCTGGCACTACCCGAGCCGGTTACACATACCGGGGTGAAATCTGATTTACAGCCGTTGGCATCCTGATACCAAAAAGCATACACGCCGGCGCCCACGTTTGAACCGCCCGAACAACCATTGGAAAAAAACCAGGTGGGGGTAGTACTGGGGGCAAAGGTGGTGGTGCCACCGTTGGTAAATGCGGCAGATCCTCTATCAACATTGCTGTTCTTTGTGATAGTATTGCCGGTAGTAGTTTCCTGGCTTACATAAACTGTCCAGGCAGCGGACGTACGGTTGCTGCCACCAATTCCTTTTGTTGTGGTTGGCGTGGCGCCGATAAAACAGTTGTAGTTATTGCTGCTGTTGTCGCCGGCCGGGGCTACCAGGTTGGCAGCCGCCCAGTTTGCGGGTGTGCAGGCCGTTACCATAAACGTATTGCTCGCCAGGCATTTGTGTTCGTTATTGGCTTGTGCCTAGGCTGTGAGCTTGTCGCTGGCAGCCAGGGTAACAGCAGCCGGGATGTCAAGGTCCAGGTGCTGCCCGATGTCGCGGTGGCAGTACCGGTTAATAAGGTACCGTTGTGCGTTACACTTATGGTTGCCGTGCTTTCAGGTGAAATGGATAGCTTGCTCCAGGTTCCCGTTACCGCGCCTTTGTTATGGGCGCCGCCGGTATTGGTAACCGAGGTAATGGAGGGTGCCGAAGTACAAAACTGCGTGTTTCCGCTCCCGGGAATGCCGCCGGTTGGCGTGCCAGCCAACTGCGTGATGCTAAATCCCGACATGGCAGAAAGCAGGGTTTCATATTCCAGGCTGGCATCGGCGTAAAGCGCATCGTTCAAGCCATAGATATCGGATTTGGGACCACCGATGGCCGACTGCGGCGACATCACCGTTGTTGGAATAAACCGCAACATGGTGCTGTTGGTAATGCCCAGGGAAGTAATTCCGGTGATTTTATTCCAGGGAATAAAAAAGTCAAGGTAAAAATCTGGATCGCCATTGTCGTTGGTACCGGCAATCACCAGTTGCGAAAACTGGGTGTAATCATTGGCGCTCCATACCAGCACGGGGGTAGACGTGCCGTCAACATTGTAAAGGGCAATTCCGGTTTGTCCCGAAGCCTGGGTGAACAGGTCTACTTCCAGTTCAAACCCCGGGTTGCCGTTCATGCCTGTTGTTGCTGCCTGGAAGTTGGGATCTGCATTCGGACCCGTTGCACCAAATTTGCTATCGGCGTCCAGCAAAATGCTGTACGCTTTGGCTCCGGGGATAATAGAACCCAGTCGCAAGCGAAAACAAAGTGCTTCTTTTCCCGCCACCGACCGGAAGTACATATAATACGATGCGCCCATATCGGCAGGACGGCCACCCGGTACAAAATCAGAATACAAATGGCTTGGTCCCCTGCGCAGGTCCGAATAAGGCTCTTCTGAATACGGCGGAATGGCGGCGTAGCCAACCTCCGACCCGGTTACATCATCCTGTGGCGTCCACAAGCCGGTATACGGTGACTGGGTTGCATAATTGTTTTGATCAGTGCTGGCAGCAAAAATCGGGGTTTAAAATTTCCTTGCCGGTAGCAGTTGCTGTTCCCGGGAATGCATTGGTGGTGCCGCCTGATCCGAGGTTTGTGGTGCCGGCCTGCCGGAGAATATAGCCGGGGCCTTGTGCTTTCAGGTTAAGAGAAAATTAGCAGAAACGCACCCAGGATGAGGGTAAACAGGGCTCTTCCCATAAGTAGTTTTTAGTAGATATTGAATTAGGGAGGCGAAATAAAGACATCAACAATAAATAATATCTTTTTTTTCTACTTATCGATGAACCCTGAAAACTAACCGACAAAAAAAGCCCCCTGCATGGCAGGGGGCTTCTATCTTTCAGGCGTTTTTTATTTTTTGTACTGTGCGCTGATGTTGTTCGCCAGTTCCGTCATGCGGGCAATGCCATCTTCGGGCAATGCACCTTTTTTGAACTGGGTCAGGATTTCAGGGTATTTGTTTTCCAATTCCATCAGGAACTGCTCTTCAAACTCCTTCACCCGGTTTACCGGAACGTTGCGGAGCAAACCTTGCGTACCCAGGTAAATGATGGCCACCTGCTTTTCTACCGGTACCGGTGCGTATTGCGGTTGCTTCAGGATCTCCACGTTACGAGCACCTTTGTCCAGTACCAGCTTGGTAGCCGGGTCAAGGTCACCACCGAACTTAGAGAAGGCTTCCATCTCGCGGTAAAGGGCCTGGTCAAGCTTCAGCGTACCGGCCACTTTTTTCATCGATTTGGTTTGAGCGTTACCACCCACACGGCTAACCGAGATACCTACGTTGATCGCAGGACGGATACCGGCGTTAAAGAGGTTCGACTCCAGGAAGATCTGTCCGTCGGTGATAGAGATAACGTTTGTCGGGATATACGCCGATACGTCACCGGCTTGTGTTTCAATGATCGGAAGAGCGGTCAGCGAACCACCACCTTTTACGAGGTGACGGATGCTCTCCGGCAGGTCGTTCATTTGTTTGGCCACTTCGTCGTTGGCAATAACCTTGGCGGCACGCTCCAGCAGGCGGCTGTGGAGGTAGAATACGTCACCAGGATAGGCCTCACGTCCAGGCGGACGGCGCAGCAGCAGGGACACCTCGCGGTAGGCCACGGCTTGCTTGGAAAGATCATCATATATGATCAGGGCCGGACGTCCGGTATCGCGAAAGAACTCACCGATAGCCGCACCCGCAAATGGCGCATAGAACTGCAGCGGAGCAGGGTCAGAAGCAGAAGCCGCAACGATAGTGGTATACGCCATGGCACCGGCATCCTGCAGGGTCTTCATCACACCCGCAATGGTAGATGCTTTCTGGCCGATGGCTACGTATATACAGTACACAGGGTTACCTGCGTCGTAAAACTCTTTTTGGTTGATGATGGTATCGATACAAATGGCAGTCTTACCGGTTTGACGGTCACCGATCACCAGCTCACGCTGGCCACGGCCGATGGGAATCATCGCATCAATGGCCTTGATGCCGGTTTGCAGCGGCTCTTTTACCGGCTCACGGAAAATTACACCGGGAGCTTTCCGCTCCAGGGGCATTTCGTAACGTTCGCCTGAGATGGGGCCTTTGCCGTCGATCGGCTCACCCAGAGTATTTACCACGCGGCCTACCATGCCTTCGCCAACTTTGATAGAGGCGATCTGGCCGGTACGGCGCACTTTGGATCCTTCCTGCAGGGTTCCCATCTCACCCATCAGTACCGCACCCACGTTATCTTCTTCCAGGTTCAGGGCAATACCTTGAACACCGTTTTCAAACTCCACCAGTTCACCGGCGCGAACGTTGCCCAGTCCGTAAACACGGGCAATCCCATCGCCCATTTGTAAAACCGTTCCTACCTCTTCCAGGTCGGCACCGGCATTGAAACCGCTCAACTGCTGGCGCAGTATGGCACTGATCTCATCTGGTTTTATTTCAATATCTGCCATTAAACAAATTTTTTAGTGGCGCAAAGGTAAGTGTTCGGGGTATTGTTTTTGCCAAAAAATACAAATATTTAATGGGTAGAAACAAAAAGGCCGGGAATACCCGGCCTCTGAATTTCTGCTTTAAAATGGGCTTATTGCAACACTACCTGAACGCTTTGCGGCCCTCCCGGCAAATGTGCTACAACCGTATAGGTTCCCTTGCTCAACCGGGCTACGTTAACCTCGTAACCGGCGGCCGCATTTACGGCCCGCCAGCGTGCCACGGTTTGCCCTTTGCTGTTGACCATCGTTATATCCACAGGGCCTGTTGTACCGGTGACAAACAGCTTCATGTTGCCTTTTGCCGGGTTGGGGCTGACGGAAACGGTGATACCGTTTGCCATTATCATCACCTGTCTTGTTTCGGAATAACGGGCATTGTTGTCCAGATCAACTTGGCGCAGGCGGTAGTGGTAAAGAACATTGGCTTGCACCTGCCTGTCGGTAAAGCGGTACGAAACGGCATTGCTGGTGGTGCCGGCGCCATCGGCCCAGCCGATAGATCGGTAGTCGATGCCGTTGGTGCTGCGTTCAATTTCAAATCCTTTGTTAGCGCTTTCCGAAGCCGTTTTCCAGGTCAGCTCAATCTCTTTTTTCAACGGCTTGGCTTCGAAGGTTACCAGGTTAACGGGCAGGGCAAAGTTTTGCGAAACCAGCACATACTGCGAGAAGCCGTCGGTAAAGTCGGCTGTATAAGCAATCACGCCGGTTTGTGCATCTTCGGTTGCCGAAACAGGCGTCACCAGTACCGCATTGCTGCTATTGAGCAGGGTGTTGAGCGCTGTGCCCTCTTTTACCTTCAGTACTTTCAACCCCAGTTTGTTGCCGCCCCAGGCAGCCAGTTCGGCCTGGGTAAAATAAAGCGTGATCCGGTACGACGCCGTGGTGGCAGCCGATGGAGCGACGCTGAAAACCTTTTGTGTTCGCTGGAAGCTTCCTTTGCTGGTGGTAACGGCCACCTGCCCGTTGCCGGCCTCTGTAACCGCAGCCATGACGCCAGCCAGGGACTCACTGCTGTTGGTCAACTGCACGATAGCCCTGTTATTGGTGCTGCGGAAAAAGTTGGCACCACTGCCGGGTAGCACGGGGAAGCGGTAGCTGGAGCTCACTGTTGTTTCCACCTGTGTGCCCGTTGCCGTTAGTACGATGTCGTCGATGTTCAGCCCGGGATTGTTGCCTTCTGAGTTATCATTTTCCCATAACCAGGCCAGGTGAAATTTGCGGTTGGCAAAACTCGTATTGGAAAGGTTGACCATGGCCGTACCGCTCACAATGCCTGTTGTTCCGGCATAAGGTCCAGCTGAAGGGGAATTGACAAAGAAAAAGTTTGTTGGCTGCGTTTCTGTTGCAAAGGTTAAAGCGCCATAATCATAGGCATCGTCGTCTTCATAGTTTTCACCCCACACTTTGTATTTAAAGCTGAGCGCCATGTTGTACAAGCCACTGGCATTGATGAGTGGCGAACGTATGAAGGAATACCCCGCCACATCCTTGTCATATTCATTTAATGCTGTTGAAGTGTTACTGGTGATGTGCGCTACCCTGCCACTTCCTCCCGCATCACCATTACTGCTAATAATAAACTTGTTGGGAAAACTCGTTTCTGAGCTAAATGTATTCCAACCACTTAAACTTCCTTCCCAATTTTGCGAAAAAACAGTAAAGCGGCCTTGTGCTACCGTTGTGTTGTCGTCGTCGAGCAGGGTAATGGTCATTTTTTGTGCGTTGGTACCGATGGCCACACCTGTACCGGAGATAGCATAACCCAGCTCAATTGTCCTGGCACTTTCTGCCAACGCATTGTCAAACACCCGCACGGTAACGGTTTTGTACTGGTCGCCGGTGGCAAATTGGAGCTGCGGAGTCAGTACCTGGTAGTGAAAACCATTGGTAGCGGTTCCGGTTGGGTTGATAGTAACCGTTGCCGGTCCGGTTGCCTTGTCTTCCACATTCAGCACAAATGTATAATCGCGGTAACGGGTGGTAGTGCCTTCCGATCCTGTTTCGGTTACCTGGAAAACGCCGGAACAATCCGTAAATGCAAGCCTGTTGGATGCCGAAAAAGACACCGTAACCACCGGTGATGTTTTGAGCGCAGAACGCCGTGGGCTTGCCGTTAGCACGGTTTGCATACGGGCTACCTGGTTGGCGGTAAAGGTGTTGGTCACTACATCATCGGAATAATCCATGAAGTTCTCAAACATTTCATCGGCAGTGCCGCAGACATTGGCCTTGGGGTGGGTGGGTACACCGTTGTTTTCATCTTCGTGCGTTGGCGTATCATCGCAATAGTCTGTGCCACAGGACGCATCTCCCCAAATATGGCGCAGTCCAAAAAAATGACCCAGTTCATGGGTAAGCGTTCGTCCTTTTCCATAATTACCGCAGCCACTGGGAGCAAACAAGCTGCCGATGGTTTCCGGCGTAACCGCCACACCGGCATTGCTGGCATTCTCACCCAAACTTAATCCCGGCAAGCCGGAGCTGGTGGGAAACGTAGCCACGCCTAAAACGCCACCTTCCAGGGGCAGAACCCAAATGTTGAGATACTTCTCCGGGTCCCAGATGGTAGCGGGCTTGATGGTATTATTCAGGTAATTGGCTGAACCGCCCATCCCCACCGAATAGGGAGGTGCTGTAAAACCTTTGGTGCTGTAAAGAATACGATCGATACCCGGCTGTTCCAACACCGCACCATCCGGATCAGTTTTGGCCAGGGCAAACTGGATGTTAGTAGTGGACGCCACGCCATAGGTGCTGCCACCCTGGTTACTGAAATCCTTGTTCAGTTGCAGAATTTGTTGCTGAATAGCCGCCTGGCTTACATTTTCAGAAGCATCGTTGTATACAATGTGAAAGACCACCGGTAAGGTTACCGTGGCAAATTCCTGTGTCGTACGCAAGCGCTTTCGCTGGCTTAGCCAGGACTCAAACTGCTGGTCGGTTTCGGCAGCGGGGTTTTGTTTGCGAAACGATTCCAGCACCTCGTAGGTAGCGCACTTTTTTTTGTTCTTTGTAATTTTTATGTCCTGAGAAAAAGCAAGAAGGGAAGGCAGCAGCAGGAAGAGAGGCAGTAGTTTTTTCATAAAAGTTAGTGTTCGATTGGATGGTAAAAGAAAGGTAGGAAGTTTTGGCTTGCCCATAAAATAAAAACAGCCGGGTTGATTAACCCGGCTGTCAAAATCAGTAAAGGCATGGTTTAGCGTACCCTGTAGATAAAGTCGTTGTTTTCAAATTTGCGGGAAACCTGCTTCAGGTCGTAGGCGATGCTGGCATCTACCAGTTGGTCGCCGGCCTGCAGGATAAAGCCGCCGATAATATCGGGGTTGATCACTTCTTCCAGTTCCAGCTTTTCGATGCTGGTTGCTTTTTTCACCTGCGCAATGATCGATTCTTTTACGCTTGCGCTAACCGGTGTAGCCGTTGTCAGCTTTACCACGCGGATGCCTTTCTCGTCTTTGTACTGGCTGATAAAGGCCGTAATGATCTCAGGCAAAAGACCTTCGCGGTTTTTATTTGTCATCAGGCGAACAAAGGCCGTGGTCAGGTCGCTGACCTTTCCAGCGGTTACCGCTTCCAGGGCTTTCAGCTTTGTTTCGGACTTTACAACCGGGCTGCGAAGGAGGTTTAAAAATTCACGGCTGCCTTTGTTCAGGCGCTGCAGGTACAGCATATCGCTGTACACCGTTTCCAACTGTCCTTTTTCAACGGCAAGGCCAAGCAGTGATTTTGCGTATCGGGAGGCTACTCTGGGATTAGGCATGTTCTCAAGCTTTTAGCTTATAGCTGCTGGCTGCTAGCAAAGCCTCTTTTGGCTAGTGGCTAATAGCTTGCAGCTGGCGGCTGTTCTTAACTCAGTTTAATATCGTCGATCAAACCTTTAATGTGTTGTTCCTGGGCTTCGGGGGTAGCCAGTTGCTTGCGCAGCACCTTTTCGGTCACTTCAATCACCAGCTTACCCACTTCGTTCTTCACGTCGGTAATGGCCGCCATTTTCTGTGCATTGATCTGCTGCTGTGCATCCAGGATGATCTTGTTGGCTTCCACTTTAGCCTGCTCTTTGGCTTCGGCCACAATACGGTCTTTGGTATCGCGGGCCTCTTTCAGCATGGCCGATCTTTCTTCACGGGCTTTGGCCATCAGTTCTTCGTTCTCGCTTTTCAGCTGGGCCATTTCACGCTTTACCCTTTCGGCTGTTTCCAGCGAACCGGCAATGTTTTTTTCGCGTTGGTCCAGGGAGCTCAGGATGGGTCCCCAGGCAAATTTGCGCAGCACAAAAAATACGATCAAAAAGGCCAGTAAGGTCCAAAACAGCAAGCCTAATTCAGGCGTAAGTAGTCTCATATACGAAATGTGATAATTTGATAATCCGATAATTTGATAATGAATGTTCTCTTTCAGCAGCACCCATTATCACATTAGCACATTGGCTAATTAGCTAAATTAAAACTGCACCCGCCGCCCTGTGCTTTGAGTGCAGTTTTGTTTTTTTAAACGAACATCGCCAGGATACCGGCAATTACGGCAAACAGGGCAACACCCTCGATAAAGGCTGCTGTCAGGATCATGTTTGCGCGGATGTCGTTAGAAGCTTCCGGCTGACGGGCAATTGATTCTACTGCACCGCGACCGATCTGGCCGATACCAATACCAGCACCAATGGCAGCTAAACCTGCTCCAATAGCACCACCGGCATTAGCCCAAGGCACTTCGCTCAACAATGTGAATAAAAGATCCATGTTTGTTTTGTTTATGATGATAAAAAAATCACGTCGTAAAAGCTTCTGGCTGTTGGCTACTGGCTGCTAGCTGGTTTTTCAGGCTTGTAGCTTGTAGCCAGTGGCTTGAAGCTGTTTTAAATAATCACCGGCTCTGTTGGCGGGTTGCCGTGGTGGGCATCGCCTTCGTGCTGGTGATGGTCTTCGGCTGCCTGGCCAATGAACACCGCTGTCAGGTTGGTAAAGATGAAGGCCTGGATAAACGCTACCAGTACTTCAATCACATAAATAAACACCGCAAAGGCAATGGAGATCGGCGAGAAACCAATACCGATGCCTGCGCTCATGTTACCAAAGATGAAGATCAGCGAGATCAGACAGATAATAATGATGTGTCCTGCCAGCATGTTGGCAAACAGACGAATGATCAGGGCAAAAGGCTTGGTAAAGATCGACAGGATCTCCACCGGGATCATGATCAGCTTAATGCCGTGCGGCACGGGAGGCCAGAAAATGTGACCCCAATAATGCTTGTTACCGCTGAAGGTGATCACCAGGAAAGAGATCAGGCCCAGCACCGCGGTAAAGGCAATGTTACCGGTAACGTTGGCTGCACCCGGGATCAGGCCAAAAATGTTATTGATCAGGATAAAAAAGAAAATGGTCAGCAGCAGCGGCATGTACTTGCGGTAGGCATGGCCGATGTTTGGCTTGGCTACTTCGTCGCGAACAAACTGGATCACCGGCTCGATGGCGTTTTGCCAGCCTTTGGGCGCAGTGGTCAGTCCCTGGCCGGTTTTGTAACGCTTGGCCACGGAGGTCATCAGCAGCACCAGTACAAGCAGGGCAATGAACATCTGCACCACGTTGCGGGTCAGCGAAAAATCGTACACTTTCACGCTGGGCAGAATACGGCCGGCATTGTCAACCGCCACGATCTGTTCGTCGCTCAGCAGGCGGATCTCGTCATCGCTTACGCCTTCGGCCTTTAACTGCTCTTTGTAGTGCGCCGTAATAATGCGGTAACCGTTGTAAGGGTCTTCGCCGTGGTGAAACTTGGAAGAGCTAAACAGGGAAAGGCCTCTGCCGGGCTCATATAATAAGATAGGCAGTGGAATCGTAGCGTGGTGTTGCTTACCGTCGCTGCCCTCCCAGGAGAAAAAGTGGAACTCGTGACCGTCCATCACGTGGCCGAAGATCACTTTGTTGGCATCGAACTTTCCTTTTTCTTCATGCCCTTCCCCGCCTTTCTCATCAGAGGTGTGGTGCACTTCGTCTTCTGCCTGCAGGTTCCTGTCAGGGTTAGTTTGTGCAAAAGAAGCATTTGAAAAAAGGATCAACAATAAGCCGAAAACCGCTACTGATAAGGATTTGAATCGTCCGGATGCCATCACGTTTTCTGAAATTTGGCGCAAAGATAAGGAGGATAGCCGAAAAGAGGGAGTGCTGGAAAAAGTTTGTAAGATTTAAGTATTTCTATACGCTTCGGCTGGGATTCAGTGTATCTGAGCCTTTATTTCTTTGTTGCAAAGACCAGATTTTTTCAAGCTTTTCTACATCAATCTGGTCCTTTTCACGGCCAACAGCTTTTTTGTTTGCTATAAGCTGTTAGAAATACAAAACCAGCATCTGGAGTCCATCCCATCTTTCAGGTATTGCTGCATATGAAATCGCAGAGCGGCTACTGCAACAATTGGACGGTGAACGTCTGGCCGCAACTGCGAAAAACGGACAGGCTGGAAAGCTCATGCCTATTGTACCCCGGTTGCACCGATACTTTTTTTGGCAGTTTGAGCTTTTTGTCTTGATGCTCGCTTTTGCTCCTGCACTTTCGCTGCTTTTATAAATTCACTAATAGCTTGTTCTTCCTTTTTAGTTAATGGGGTTGCACCGCCAATGAAATCCACGTCCAATTCATTTTTAGGTTCTTTCATAATTTTTAGTTTTTAAAGTATTTGTCGATCAAACGCAGTGCCGCTCCTGTTTCAATAACCATGATGCGTCCGCCAACATGAACAGCTCCCAATGTTTTTGTATAGTGATCAACCAGTTGTGTTTTGGAGATGAAGGATACATTGCCTTCAAAACCTCTTTGAAAGGAAAGACGACAGGCGAAGGCGACTAAGTTTCCAGGCACACCGGCATAAACTTTTAATTTTCCTTTGTTGAAAGGCGCACTTTCGACAAGGTGCATATAAACATGGTCTGTTTTCATTTCCAGGCTGATAAGCCCTTGAATGACAGAAAGGTTATTGGGTGTAGTCAGCTTGTAAACCTCTCTCCCCGGTTGGTTAAGCTCATATTTCCAATCAAATTGCCATGCGTTCTTTTTTGTAACCGTTTTAAGATCACTGGCGCTCAACAAAACAATATTTGTTGGAAAAACGTCACCCGTTTGCACATTTTCAATGGAATTTGTCAGCTTGTCAACAAGAAAATCCAAAGGAATTGGTCTGCGTTTTTTCACCCTCACAAGATACGAAAAGCAGGTCTGTTCTCGTCTTTGGCATTATCGCTGTTGCTTAGGCTGGAATGCCAACTGCTTTAATTTCTGCTAACAAATCAGTTTATAAAAAACAGCATGCTATACCATTTTAGTCATGATTGTTAACTGCATACTTTTTTGTCGGTAAGACAACCACCTGGTTATAAACTAAATTATTTAAAAGAGAGGGGCATCTGTTTTTATCTATGCATTGCGCTTTGACAGCCTGTTTCTAAGAATAATTTTCATGCACCGCATTTGGATGTTGATGCATTATTTTATCTCTTTGGCCCTTTGCATGGTTCGCTGAAGCCGCATGAGGCTCATCAGGAACAAGAACTTTTCCTTGTCCGTTCTTGCCATTCCTTCTTGCAAATATGCGAACTCCTTTTCTTCCGGTGATGCGTAAAACCTTATTCCCGCTTTTTGTGCGGCCTCTAGCTCGTTTTTTTGTAGGCTATTTTTCATTGAACAAGCGTGGTTTTCTTTTCAAACTGCATCTTATGCAATTTACTGTAAAAGCCTCCCTTTGCCAATAGCTCCTGGTGGGTGCCCACTTCCTTCAATTCGCCTTTGTCCAGCACAATAATTTTATCGGCACGCTGAATGGTGCTCAGGCGGTGGGCAATTACAATCGAGGTGCGGTCAGCCACCAGTCGGTTGATGGCTTTTTCGATCAGGTATTCGCTTTCGGTGTCGATGGAAGATGTTGCCTCATCCAAGATTAAGATAGAAGGATTGTACAGCAGAGCCCGGATAAAGGAAAGCAACTGCCGCTGCCCCAGCGAAAGCGTGGCGCCGCGTTCCATCACGTTGTAATCGTAACCGCCAGGAAGCTGCAAAATAAATTCGTGCATGCCAATGAGTTTGGCCGCTTCTTCTACCCTATCCCGCGGAATTTCCGGGTTCATCAGGGTTATGTTGTCGAGAACCGAGCCGGGAAACAGGAACACATCCTGCAACACCACCCCGATATTTTTGCGCAGCAGGTCGGTATTGTAGTTTTCAATGGCCACATCGTCAATGCGGATCTGCCCTTTCTGGATTTGGTAAAGCCGGTTCAGCAGGGAAATAATGGTGGTCTTTCCGCTGCCGGTATGGCCAACGATGGCAACAGTCTGGCCCGGCTCTATCTTGAACGAAATATCCTTTAACACGGCATGGTCTTCTGTATAGCCAAACCAAACATGGTCAAACTCGATCTTTCCCTGCACAGTTGCCGGCGCATAAGCATCTGAAGGCGAAGGCGGCAGTTCGTCGGTATTGTCCAGCACTTTAAACACCCGTTCGCTGGCGATCATGCCCATCTGCAGCACGTTGAACTTATCGGCAATCACCCTGAGTGGACGGAAGATCAGGTTGAGGTAAAGGATAAACGAAATGATCTTGCCCACATCTCCCGCCTGGCTGGAGAGTGAATCCTTTGCCACCCAATACACCACCAGTCCCATGGACAGGGCCAGCACAATTTCTACCAGCGGGAAAAAAACCGAATAGGCAAAAATGGCGTGGATGTTGGCGTTGCGATGCTCTTTGTTGATCGCATCAAACTTTTGCTGCTCCCGCTTTTCGGCGGCAAAGGCCTGCACAATGTACATGCCCGTGATGTGTTCCTGCACAAAGGCATTCAGCGCCGACACGGCATTGCGGACCCGATGAAACGACTTGTTGACACTCTCCTTAAAATAATACGTGGCGATAATAATAATAGGAAAGGGTATCAGGGAAATGAGCGTTAGCTGCCAGTCAGTCCAGAACATAATGCCCAGCACACAAAGAATGGAAAGCAGGTCGGCGATGATGGGAATCAAGCCGTCGGCAAAAATATCGTTGATGCGTTCGATGTCGTCTACCGTGCGGGTGGTAAGGGTGCCGATGGGTGTACGGTCGAACTGACGCAGGTTGAGATTGAGCACTTTGCCAAACACTTTTACCCGCATGTCCTTTACCACGGTTTGGCCCAGCCAGGCGGTCGTGTAGGAAAAATAAAACCGCAGCACGGTCTCCAGCAGGGTAAAACCGATCTGCAGCACAATCACCCATACCAGGGCATTGATAGCGCTTTCGGCAAAGTTGCGGTCGGCGCCGGCTATGTATTTATCTACGGTAAGCTGGATGAGAAAAGGGCGTACCGGCGTAAAGGCCGCCAGCACAATGGCCAGCACAATAGAGCCGATAAAACGGCCCCGGTACGGCCGGGTAAATTCCAAAACCCTGTTGAGTAAAACAAAATCAAAAAAAGACTTCTTCCCGCCTTTGGTGCTCATGATTGTTCGTTTGCCGTTTCCTGTTTACCGTTTACAGTTGCTGCGCTTACAAACGGAAAACTGCAAACGGCAAACGGTAAACTTTTCTGAGCAAAGCTATAGGCTTTACGCTCCGCGTTCCTCGCCGCCCATCGCATTTTTGTAGGCTTTGATAAAAATGGCGCCCAGGTTTTTGTGCGGGGGCACATAGTCGCCAAAGCCGTCGATGTTCTTATACTTCCGCTCAAACTCCCGCCAAAAAGGTATCCAGTCGATGTTTTTTCCTGTGCGCAGGTTTTCCATCATCATATCGATCAGCGGCTGGTTAAACACCAGTTTGCCGATCTGCTTAGAAGAAATGATGTGGGCATCCTCGGCATGCTGCAGCACGTCATGAATAACATTGTAGCCGCCGCAGGAACCCATGAACACGATCTTGGCAGATGGCGCCAACTGCTCGATGGTGTACGGTGCATAATAACTGTGACCGCGGTGAATGACCACCGTAGGCTCCAGCCCTTTTTCCGCCAGGTAATCGCCCAGCGCCGCCTGTGCCCGGTCTACCTCACCCGAAACTTCGTCCAGCGGCTTGTTGGCAAAGATCTTTATCGGCCGGCCCTTGATAGAGGTAAAGGTGATCCACTGGCGATTCTCCTCCCGGCGCCAAAGGCTGGAAGAAAACTGCGGAACAAAATTGGCGTAGTTCATCCGGCCATCTTTATCGCCGTAAAAAAACACCTGGATCACCACCTGGCCGGAGTCGCTGCCACCGGCCAGCGTTTTATAGTTTACACTGTACACGGGTGGTATGTTGAACTCCCTGGAAAGGTCTATGGTCGTATCCTCGGAAGAACGGAATAGCTTATACAGGAGGTCGTAGATCACCAAACCGCGCCTGTTGTTGCGGCGGGCGGCTTCTTCGTAGTTGAGCCTTACGTTGGCAAGCATCTGGTCGGCCACAGGCTTCATGGTTTCGGCAATGGAGGCATAGGAGTCAGCCACATCCACCCCGTCTTCCAGCCCGTCCGATTTATCCAGGTTGTTCACAAAAGCCGTCATCAGCACCCTTGCCCGGTCGCGGTCGGGGAAAGAAGCCAGGAAGTTTGTCAGCGTGTTGTAACCGGCAGCCACCTTGATGAACTTTTTGAAATAGTCAAAGCCCACGCTCATCAGGAGCGAATCGCCCCGGTTACCGATCTTTTGCATCAGGCGTGGGTACACCCCTTTTGTATAGCTGGAGGTATACATGTCGGTTTCGCCGGCGATCACTAGGTAATAAAGTTCCTGGGCCGTCAGCGGGTTGAGGGCTTCAAAACGGTAAGCGGCATTTTCCGATTCGTGCCGGTCGTTGATGCTTTTGATAAAACTCTCCAGCCCTTTTTTTGTCAGCATGGCCTGGAGGGCCTTCATCTCTACGATCTTTTCACCTTCGAGCTGGCGCTGCACATAATCCATTCGGGTTTTCACCAGCAGCTTGTAATATTTTACAGGATCGTCTTTAACGGCGTCAATTTCATCAATGGTCTGGCGGCCTTTGATCAGGTTGTCCAAAAAAGGAAAGTACAGCTGCCCGCTGGCGCTTTTGGCCATACGGGAAACCGTGCGGATAAAGGGATCGTCCAACCCGCGGATGGCGTATCCCAGCTTGTTGTCGGCAGCCGCATAGTCGTACAATTGCCTTGGGTTGTTATAACCGGCAAGCTTAATCAGGCTGTCGCGGAAGGGAACATCCGGGTTGTCCTTTAGCGTAATAAATACTTTATCGGGATGAAGCGTGGCAAACTTCAGCACCACTTTGTTCTGGGCACTGCGCAGGCCCGGGTTGCCGTCAAAGGCCTGGGAGGCCAGCAGCACATTGGCCACTTCATATTCCTGGCGATCAACAATGGCTTCAATGCTTTGTATTTTTTTATCCTGCTGAATGGCCTCATCGTAGGCCGTCAGTAAAATGGGCAGGTTAGAAGGGGTAAAGGCCCGGCTGCGGTAATCACTGGCAACTTTCCGCAGCATCCGGTCGAGGCCGCGCAGGTAGCCGATCTTTCGCTGGTCGCCCATGCTGTCGCTGTCGATACGGCACTGGAGGCCGTTGATCTGCTGCAGCAAGGCATGGTTTACATAGTGTACAACGTCGTCATTGTCGCCTTTGGCAAGGCCCGACTTCAGGGCAGCGGCCTGGGCTTTGTCCACATTGTCGTGCCAGAGCCGGCGGCTGATAGGCGGCTTGCAGGCAAGATCGGTAACGGATTGAGCCGAAACTGCGAACGAAAAAAAACCAAAGCAAACAGTGATAACAGTTCGGTTAGAGTAAGACATGCGCCTCATAAAACAAATTTAGTACCCGAAGTGCGAAAGCGGGGTTAATCTTCCCATTTGCTGACGAGGCAGCGGTTCTTTTGGTTGTCATGAAACAATTTCTATCTAACAAAATCATGAAGGCTTTATTAAGTAATCATTAAGTCTGCCGCCGCCGGAAAGGCAGCGCTGTGGGCATAAACGCTTTTCCTGTAGGTTTGCCGCAAAGCAATTGATCGATGGAAGCAAAGCACCGCAAGGTTTTGATTGCCGATGACGAACCGGATATTGTGGAGATTCTGAAGTACAACCTGGAGAAAGAAGGGTACGAGGTGATCACAGCCCGCGACGGCGACGAAGCCCTGCACAAAGCCCGGCAAACCTCTCCCAACCTGATTGTCCTGGACATGATGATGCCCCGCAAAAGCGGCATGGAAGTGTGCGAACTGCTGCGGGCTCAAAGCCAGTTCAAGGATACGCTGATCATGTTCCTCACCGCCCTGAACGACGAGACCACGCAACTGAAAGGCTTCGACACCGGTGCCGACGACTATGTGAGCAAGCCGGTAAGCACGTCGGTTTTCGTTAGTAAGGTCAATGCGCTTTTCCGCCGTGTAAAACCATCGGAAAACAAAGTGATCAAAACCGGTGACCTGGAAATAGACCCCGAGCGGTTTGTGGTGATCTATGAAGGAAAAGAGATCATCCTGGCCAAAAAAGAATTTGAGTTGCTTTACCTGCTGGCTTCCAAACCAGGAAGGGTGTTCCTGCGCAACGAGATCCTGAGCCAGGTCTGGGGCAATGATGTGATCGTAGGCGACCGCACCATTGATGTGCACATCCGCAAGGTCCGCCAAAAGCTGGGCATCGACTGTATCACTACAGTTAAAGGTGTTGGGTATAAATTTGAGTTGTGAGAACGGCTGAAGGCTACTCGCTACTCGCTGCTGGCTACTCGCCACCAATAGAAACCAAAGTATCTTCGCCGGATTGATAAAGCTAGTGGCTAGCAGCTAATAGCTAGCAGCTTCTCCCCCCATGTTCCAGACAAAAAATCTTTCGCCCCGCAAGCTTTCCGCCCTCACGGCCCTGGCGCTTTCCATTCCCATCAGTGGCGGCATTTACCTGCTCGAAAGGCAATGGCTGATCGGGGTGGTGGCGTTTGTGCTCATCTTCCTGGTGAGCTATTTCCTGGTCTTCAACATCATCCAAAACTTTATCTACCGCAAGATCAAGCTTATTTACAAATTCATTCACCAGACAAAGGCCACCCGCCGCGAGGAGATGTATTATAAATACATTCTCCCCCAAAAAAGTATTGATGATGTACGGGAAGACGTGGAAGCCTGGGCTGCCCAGCAAAGCCGCGAGATGGACATCCTGAAGCGCAACGAAGAATACCGCAAAGAGTTCCTGCAAAACCTTTCCCACGAAATAAAAACACCGGTGTTTGCCATCCAGGGTTATATCGACACCCTCCTGAACGGCGCCATGGAAAACCCCGAGGTGAACCGGCGCTTTTTGGAAAAAGCCAGCAAAAATGCCGAACGGCTGGGAAACCTTATCAAGGACCTGGACGAGATCTCCCGGCTCGAACGTGGGGAACTAAAGCTATCGAAGCAGGATTTTGCCATCCAGTACGTGATCCGCGAAGCGTTTGAAAGCCTTTCCATCAAAGCCGAAAAAGCGGGCATTGGCTTTTCGTTTAAAAAAGGCTGCGAAAAACCCGTTGGCGTTTATGCCGATAAGGAAAAGATCCAGCAGGTTGCCTACAACCTCATCGACAATGCCATCAAGTACGGCAAACCCGGTGGCCATATCGTGGCCAGCGTGTACAACACCGATGACAATACCATCCTGACAGAGATCAGCGACAACGGCATTGGCATTCCCGAAAAATTCCTGGTCCGCATTTTTGAGCGGTTTTACCGCACCAGCGGTGGCCGAAACAAAGACGTTAAGGGCAGCGGGCTCGGACTTTCCATTTGCAAACACATTATCGAGGCGCACGGTCACACCATTCATGTGCGCAGCAAAGAAGACGTGGGTACCACGGTTGGTTTTACGCTGGACCGGAAAAAGGAAGCCTAAGCAACCAAATTTTCTTTTTTGCAGTTTGCAGGCTAGACAAAAGCTCCGCAAGCCTGCTATTTATTTTTTGTTTCAAAAGAAATAAATTCATACACAGCAAAAACACGATGCCTCTTTCACTCACTAACTATAAAACCACCCTGTCTCCCGCCTTGCTGCGCAAGGCAGCTACCTGCGCTGTTCGCGAATGTGATGAAACCGGCAAAGGCAGCTATGAAGCCTATGTAGATGAAGGCGAGGACAGCCACGATGCGATGCTGCGCCTGGGCAAAACAAAAGACGTAACGGAACACCGCTGCGATTGCGGCGGCACCGAAGCGTTTTGCCGGCACAAAGCTGCCCTGCTCCTGTACTTGGCCGGTACTATGACAAAAAAGGAGCCGGCCATCAAAGGCAAAAAAAACAAACAGAGCAAAGCCGAGATCTTGCTGGAAGAAGCGGATGCCGACAGCCTGAAAGCTTGGGTAAAAGAGTTGCTGGAGAAAAACAAAGACCTGGCACTGGCTTTTGAAAAACGCTTTGAAGAGAAGAAAACTGTTTACACAAAAGCGGAAGCCGAAGCGCTGACCACAGAGGCTATAAAGTCCGTTGTAAAGAACCGGACGCGAATCGAAATTTCGGAGCTGAAAAAGATTGTGGAGTTGTGGACCGACGTGCACCAACCTGTGGTTGACGCCTACCTGTCAAACATAGCCGGCGAAGCAGGTTTCGGGGCCTTTCATGCCGTGCTGGAATCCTGCCTCCTGTTTGCCGGCAAAGTGCAAACCAACAGTGTAAAGATCCCGAACTATGTGCAAAGCCTGCTGGACAAAGCCGCGGAACCCATAGCGCAACTGTACACCAACGAGGCTTTTGATACCGCAACTGGCTTTTATGAAAAACAGATCCTGCAGGGCGTCAACGGCGTTCGCATTCACTATCTTGCACATCTGCAAAAAGTGCTCACCATCAGTTCTGCAGAACGGCTGGAAGCGGGCACGAAAAAGCTCGTGGAACAATATAACAAAGCGCTGCCCGAACGCCGGTATAACGGTAATGAATACACCAAAACCTTGTTTTCGTTTGTGGAAGCCAACGGCTTTTTATCCCGTTACCTCACAACGTTTAAACCCATCCGGTACGACAACGCCTTCAACACCTTGCTACTGGAAAATTTGCTGGAGGCTGGCGCCTTGGACCTGGCGGAGAGCTATGCCAAAGCCCAGATAGAAAGCAACTTTCGCGAAGAGTACGACATTCCTTACCAGGAAGTTTTGAAGGAGATCTACCGCCGTAAAAAAAACGACGAAGCCCTGGCCGACATTATCGAAAAATTATTGCCTTACACCTTTGATTTTGACGATTACCTTTTCCTCAGCAAGCGCAAAACTGATGACGAGGAGAAAAAGAAATGGCGGACCAAGCTCATCACCCGTGCAAAAAATGCGACAGCGTACGGCCGCACCGGCAGCGAACAGTTTTATTTCCGGTTGCTGAACCACGAAAAACGGCACAAGAAAATGGTGGAAGCCATCCGTGCAGAAACGCCGGTTAAAACAATCATTGATTATTTTGAACCGATGGCGGCCGCTGATAAGCAAGGGTTGTTACGGGCCATCCTCAACAAACAGGATGCTTATGGCTGGGCTTACGGGTTGGAACCAAAACATGACGACGAAACTTATTTCCCCCAATTGGCGACCCTGATGAGAAAAACCTATGGGGATCAAATGTTGAAACTGGCCATTGCCCAAGCCGGTAAAAACCAGTTTTATTACCGGGAGCCGAAATTTAACAGCTACCTGAAAGAAAACATAGCCGCAGGCTAAATAGGCTAGCGAATTGCTGGTGTTTCTGCAGGAACGTTTCCAGGTTTAACGAACCCCAAAAACAGGCTTTATGCAACGCTACCTTGCGCAACTTCTTGATGACATTGCATTTGCTACGGCCAATGCCGATTTTCCTTACACTGACAAGGAATGGGACCTGGCAGACTGGCGTTCCCCGGAAGAAGAGGACACGACGGCTCCCTTACGGCTGCTGGAAGAATGGACCGGTCTTTCACGAGATCAACTGCCACCGGCAGAACTGCTAACGGATGTGCAGTTGCACCACCTGCTGGAGGCACTGAAGAAAATGCTCGGGGCCTACAACTGTCATTATGTACTGCAAACGGAAGTACCGGAGCGGGTGCAGTATGCGGCCATCCGCCACAACTTCCGGCAGGAAGTAAAGGTGAAACAGCGGCACATGGGCTTTTTTGAACACTGCCTGCCAGGCACGGTGCACAAAGCCTGTGCACTGGGCGAACACTGCCAGTGTGCATTTTTTGCAGAATTGTTTAAGGACATGGTGCACGAAGACCTGCCACCAGAAGAAGATCGGCGGCGGATGCTTGACATCGAAATTCAGCACCTCAAACGGCGCTATGATGACGACTGGATGAAATACTATCCTTACCACCTGGATCCTGACTACGATGATGAAAACAGAAATCCGTACGACTACGGCGCTAACGATTCCTGGGATGACGAAGAAGATGAGGATGACCAATGGTGGCGAAAATGATCAATGCGTAACAAACACAACGATCGATAACCTGCCTTCCTTTTAACCAGCCGGTTTCTTTTCCAATACACCTTGCTTTTCTGCGGCCGCATTTGAAGGAACGGCGTTGTTCTTGAACGCTTCCTACAGGAGTTTTCCCGCTTTCAAACAGACTTCTGGCTAATGCTATATTATCCTTCTGTTATCCTTTCGTACCTTACAAGAACTTGAAAACGCTAACGACGATAGGAGTTGCCCTCTTGCTGCAAGTGGCCGTTGTGCAAAACACCGCGGCCCAAACGGCCAGTGGTAGCGTGGATTTTTTTGGCGTTTCCATGCAGGTGCCGGCGTACAAAGCAACGGCTTACCAAGGCCCGCTGACAACCCTTTCCATCAAAACCTATGTGGAGGGACTGGATACAGCTTCGCTTCAACCCTTTCTTGCCGTTTTGCTGGCCTACAAAGCCCAGCACCATCCCGACGACTGGCTGTACTACCAACTGGTTCGAAAAGTGGCGCAGCAGATCAGCCCCAAAACCGATAACTATTACCAATACACGTTTTACAAATGGTGGTTCCTGGTGCAGTCGGGCTACGATGCGCGGCTTGCCGTAGCAGGCGATTACCTGCTGTTTTATGTGCAGTGCGATGAAAGCATTTACAACATTCCCTCTAAGATAATAGACAACCGGCAATACGTTTGTCTTAACTACCACGATTACGGCAGCATTGATTTTGAGCAGGCCAGGTTTACCGATGCCACGCCTTTTGCCGTTGCCGGTGCCAGGCCGTTCTCCTATAAGGTCAGCAGCCTGCCGGATTTCAGTGCCGAAGCCTATACCGAAAAAGAAGTACAGTTCTCCGACGGGCTGCGGGAGTACGCTTTTCGCATCAAGGTAAACCCGCAGGTAAAAACCCTGTTCACCAACTACCCCGCGGTGGATTACGACCTGCAGTTCAATATGCCCCTGAGCAAGGCAACGTACGAATCCCTGATTCCTTCGCTGAAAAAACAGGTAAAAGGATTAAAGCCAAAAGACGGTGTGGAATTCCTGATGCGCTTTACCCGTTATGCTTTTTTATTCAAGCCCGACACCGAAGTATTTGGCACCGAAAAACGCCTGTCTCCCGAGCAAACTCTTTTGTACGAGTACAGCGACTGCGAAGACCGGGCGGCGCTTTTCTTTTTCCTGGTGAAGGAATTGTATGACCTGCCGATGCTTGTGCTTACTTACCCCGAGCATGTAACGGTGGCCGTGCAGTTTGACAAGGCCTATGGCAAAACCATTGCTTATAACGGCAAGCAATACACGATATGCGAACCCAGCCCACAGGGTGTTGACTTGCGCATTGGACAGTTGCTGCCGCAGCTCGATAAAAAAACCTATCACATCGCTTATGCGTATCAGCCCAAATAATGACTGGCTGCCAAAATCAGATTGGTGTATAAAATAAAAACCCGCCTATGATGAAGGCGAGTTTCTTATGTCCACGAAATTTATCAGTTGTTGCTGCCGGAGCTTAACAGGTCGTCGTTGGTCACGCCTTTTTTCTTCGATACGCTTTCCGTCATCTTGCCAAAGTTCCAGGTAAGGCTTAACGACATGGCGCGGAACGGACTGATGGTGCTGGAAACGTATTCAAACGAAGGATCGATGGTGCGCATTTCCCAGTTGCGTTCTTTTTCAAAGAAGTTGGTGATGCCGCCCGATACGGTAAGCTTTTCATTGAACATTTTGTAGCCCATGTGAATGCCGTACCAAAGATTCAGGGGATAGCTTGTTTGAATGGTTACCGGTGCCCGGAAGAAGCCGGCAAAGCCACTCGTGGTAAACCGCTTTGAAAGCGAATAACTGGTATTGAGGTTGGCATTGCCGCTGATACCGCTGTTTACCAGGTCCGGAAGGAATTTATTTTCTACGCGGTTGTACCGCACGTTTCCGTTCAGGAACACCGACCAGTCGTTATTGAGCTTGGTGCTGAAATTTCCCTGTACGCTAAGCGAAAAGTCCTTGCCCACGTTGTCGCTGGTGGTGGTGGTCACACCTTTGGGTGCGTCAAAGGTGGCGTACTGCACAATCAGGTTATCGCTGTACGAACCCGTGAATGTTAAGCCGGCAAACGTGCGGCCTTTCATCAGCCTTGTCTGTACGGCCAGGCTGTGAATGGTTTGCGGTTGCAGGTTAGGGTTGCCGTAGGTGATATACCGCGGATCATTGTCGTTGCGGAAAGGATTCAGGTTCTGGATAAATGGCCGCTGTATCCTGTCGCTGTAGGTAATTACGGTGGTAAACGAATTGCTGAATTTAGTGGTGGCCTGCAGGTTGGGCAACACATTCACATAGGATTGTTTCACCTTTGTTTTGGCTGAAATAAAATTACCGTCAACCGTTGTGTGCTCAACCCTTGCGCCCAGTCGGAAGGTGGTTTTGCCGGTTTTAAAACTATAGCTGGTGTAGGCACTCAACACGTTCTGGTCGTAGCGGAAACGGTCGGTATTGCTGGCATTCAACTGGTAGTCTTCGTCGTTAGTGGTTTTAATGCGGCTGATAAAATCAGATTCGGCTTTGCGCAAAATTGCCTTGAGGCCCAGTTCCAGCTTCTGGCTTTTCGCCAAGGGCAAAATATAGTCCGTCTGCACTGTGTATTGCTTGTTAACCGCCTCGCTGTTATTGATCACATAGCGGTCGTTGGCCACCTGGTTATCCATCACGCTGTTCAGGAATGTATTGTTGATGCCAAATTCGGCGTTGGTGCGAATGCTGAATTCTTTCTCTTTGTTGCTGCTGAATTTTTTGATGTAATCGGCACCAACACTGGTGGTAGGCATGTTGTATTCGCTGGCGAGGTCATAATAACTGATGCTGTCGGTACCATCCGGGTACGAAGTAGTGATGGTTTGGTCCAGCACGTGCCGGTTCTTGCCACCACTAAGATTTCCGTAAAAAGCAAAGGTGTTCAGCGAATCCATTTCGTAGCTGATCTCCGCATTGCCAAACTGCCAGAGGTTATTCATGGTGCGGTCACCAGCCAGTTCGCGGCGGGTAAAATTAGCGGGCACCAGGGGTTGTGTTACCATGCGGCTTTTGGCCGGCACGTTGGAACCGCCGTTCAGGCCATAATACATCGTCATACCCCACTTGCCAAACTTTGCGCTGAAGTTGGTGTTGATGTTATACCAGCCGATCTGGTTGGCCCAGATGTTCACCGAACCGTTGTAACCCACTACTTTTTTCTTGGTAATGATGTTGATGATGCCGCCCACACCTTCCGCATCGTATTTGGCCGAAGGCGATGTAATGACTTCTATTTTGGTAATGACGGAACCGGGAAAACCTTTAAGCGCTTCTTTTGGGTTTTGTGCAAACATTCCCGTTTCGCGGCCGTTGAGCAATACTTTAAAATTCGACTGCCCGTTTACGGTAACATTGTTATCACCATCTACACTCACAAATGGTGTTTTGCGCAGGATGTCGATGGCGGTTTCTGTTTTGGTAGCCGGGTCATTCTCTACGTTAAAGATGATCTTGTCGTCCTGCTGCTCGATGAGCGGCTTGCGGGCCGTTACCACAATTCCCTTCATGGTTGCCGGCGCCGGTGACAGCAGCAATTGTTTCAGGGATGTAACACCGCCTTCGGTAACGGTAAGGGGCACCTGTTTTTCGGCAAAGCCCGTATGCGAAAGCAGCAGGGTATAGCGTCCGGTATCAACGCTGCTAAAACTAAATTTTCCCTTGTCACTGGTAAAGCCAACTTTCAGGGCCTGTGCCGACAAGGCATCGCCTTTGTGCAGTTCCACGGTTACGTATTGCAAGGGTTTGCCGGCGGTGCTATCGCCGACAGTTCCTTCAATGGTAGACTTTGTTTGCGCTTCCGACACCAAGGCCAGGCACTGCAAGAGTAAAAAAGCCAGTCCCT
This sequence comes from Flavisolibacter longurius, assembly GCA_013327885.1. Lineage (GTDB taxonomy): Bacteria > Bacteroidota > Bacteroidia > Chitinophagales > Chitinophagaceae > Flavisolibacter. The sequence continues at coordinate 96,458 of JABUMY010000002.1, forward strand.
GTAAAGCATAATTTTTCATAAAAGCGGTTGAGGTTTATTATACGAAACAGGTCGTAAATTGATGAAATTTCACATGCCCTTTCAGACAGTTTACATAAAAGGGAAAAAAAGACGTATGAAGTGCTGGAAAAATGAACTGATTGTTAAATAACAGGCGAAAAAAAGCTAGAATTCAGCAATCACATAGCGACGCAACCGCCAGGTGGCAGGTAATAGCACTTGCAAAAGCCCGCTTTTCTTATTTTACAAATACCGGGAGATTGACAGCTTTAGTTTGCTTACCAGCGGTACAAAAAACGATTTTTTCTTCAGGGACAATGCAGGCTTTTCAACCAGGTGCCAGCTTGCAAACGCTACCGGCAGCAGGAAGACGGTTGTCAGCAAAAGACTCACGGGGAAGCTGATTTCTTTGCCAATGTATAGTATCACCAATTGCTGAACCGGCCAGCCAAAAAGATAGATGCCGTAAGAAAGATCGCCGTACCGGGCAAACCTGTGAAGGCGTATCCGGTTGCTGAAAATGAAATAAAACAGCAGGTAGGAACCAAAAATAGACTGGACGATCTCAAAACCTTTGCCCCAATAAATAGAACCGGCTACTGCAGCAGCGGACAGCAGTAAAAGGTATCGTGAGCGGGGGATGTAATTGCGGTAAGAATAAAAACAGGTGCCGGCCATGAAAAAGAGCAACAGGTGCTCCATGTTCAGGAAGTCCTCGAAATCGTGGGCAGGAAAAAACGGAATGGCGTCCTTTTGCAATTCGCCGGTCAGGTTGTAATGGTTGTAAACATCAAAATGAAGACAGTTCAAAAACAGGATGGTTAAGAACAGCCCGAGCGGAACAAGCTTGTGTGTTTTGAAAGCGCCAAGGATGCCTAATCCCAGCAGGACCAGGTAGCACATAAATTCAAAAGAGATCGTCCAGACCGAGGTATTCAGGTCCAGCGGTGCAGGGTTGTTTTGAAAGGTTGGTGGCAAGGCATACAGGTCATCTTTCAGGAACAGGCAGGTCTTTACCAGTTGCTTCAGGTTGATTTCGCTCCAATAATCAGAAAAGTTTTGAAACGGGTGGAGAACGCTTCCGTTTCCCAGTGGTGCTACCACCAGGGCGCACAGGAGAATGGCCACAACAAAAGCCGGGTAAATGCGCAGCACCCGCTTGAATAAATAATCAAAATAGGTTTTGCTCCTGCCAAGGCTTTGCAGTACAAGAAAGCCGCTAATGACAAAGAAAAAGTTTACGGCCAGCGTACCAAAGGCCAACTGGTGACGGGTGAGCTGCCAAAGCGGTTCACGATCGAGGGCGGTTTGCGGGCCGAAGTACACAAAGTAACCATGGGTAAACACCACGAGCATGGCCAGCAGGAAGCGGGTAAAATCAAAGTTATTCTTGTGCCCTATTTTGTCTTCGTATAACATGTTCACAACAGCCTTCTCTTATAAAAACGGCGGCGTAAAACTATACGAAATAAAGCAGCAGGCAAGGGCTGCCTGCTGCCCCATTTTTACGGGCATCTGCAAGGGCTGCTATCAACGCCGGCAGATACCTTTTATCAAAAATCAATTCGTTGGCTTACTCAACAATCTTTGCCTTTATCCGCAGCGAGGTGCTTTCCAGCAGGTCATCTGCTTCGTTGTGGCCCACCAGGCGTGGCCTAAAAACAGATGTCACCTCGTAATTGCCCGCAGGAAAGGTTTGTGCACTGATGGTGGCAAATACATCGCCCCGGTTGTTGGCGAGCACACCGCCATTGGGTACGCCACCCGAACCGCGAACAACCTGTATGCCTGCGGGCAGGTGGTCGGTGTGCCCAACACTGGCAATGGCAATAGGGTGATTGCCACGGTTCTGAAACGTAGTGGCCTGGATGAACCGCACGACACCAACCTGTGCATCGGCTGTTGCCACCGTTGTATTGTCGAAATGGATGGGTGCTTTTACATCAACAATAACATTGTAGGTTTTTACAGTAGCGCCGGATTTTACCACGGTATAAAAAACTTTGGGATAGGTAAAATCAACTGACAGGCCACCCGTTGGATAGACCGTTGAACTTTGCTCCGGGATGCCCGCTGCGTCCAGCATATAAAACAAACCGGTTCCGCTAAAGCCGATGGTTGGTGTAAGGTCGGAGAACGGCGTTCCTGCCGGTACAAATACAAACACTTTCCCGATGGTACCCACCCCGTCTGTGATCCGGGCTGCTTCTACATCAGCCGGCAGAAAGGGGTTCTTGCTTTTTTCAAACCTGAAAGAGGTCAATGCCGCTTGGGGATCGGGTGCGGGTGCGGCCTCAGCGATACTAACGGCATAGCGCACCCGTTTTGACGGATCTTTTTTTGAAATGATGGAATAGAGCACAATACGGTTGGCAAAGTTTTGCGCCAGGCCCAGTGCCGGCGATACCGTAAACGCGTTGTTGGCGAAATTGGACGCTTTCGGTGTCAGGCTTGTCAGGACAGTGCCGCGGGGAACTGTTACGTGGATCTCTCCGGGCACGGTTTCCACACCATTGTACAAAACAGGATGCGTGATCTCGATGCCTGCGATATCGGTTTCCTGCAGTTGAAATGTTTCCATGATAACATCTGAAAGATCTACCGTTTCCGGCGCAGGGGGATCTTTTTTACAGGCGGTCAGCGAAGCGACAAAAAAAAGGGCCATGGCCCATTTCCATTTTACGTGTGGCATGTTGGATGGTTAAGGGGTTTACAAAAGAGGGTGAATCTAACGGGGAGCCACCGTTGTAGAAAAGCAAAGGCTGATTGAAGTGAGCAGAAAGAGAGATGAAGGGTCGAAAAAACGGGTTGAAAAAATAGGAGGGCTTTCAGCAAATGAAAGCAAGTCACTGCTTTCGGTATTTTCTTCTCCAAAAAATACTTTCGCTTTTTTAACCAGATATAAAAACAAATGAGCTGTAAGCAACCCGCAGCTGATGAGACAAGCATTTATCCCATCACTTGCAGCTTTCTTTTTCTGCTACCGGGAACACAAGCAGGCAAATAGCAGACGTGTTTTGATGTACGCTTAGTTTTTCTGCTCATATGGAATATAGTTCTCCCAATACCATGGCGTGTAGGTATCACCAATCGTTTGCTCCAGCAACGCTTTAAAAATGCTTTCACCGTTATCGCTGTTGGTCATGATCACTATGCCGGTGCCCCTCTCCGGAAACAGGATAGAGTAATGCTGGAAGCCATCGCCATGGCCTTCTTTAAAGGCACCCACACCATAAGGCGACTGCAGGAGCAACCAGCCCAGGCCTGCGCTTAACTGAATACCCTCGTTGAGAGTAGAATCCTTCAACCGCAGGGGACCGTGCTGCTGTACGGAGCGTATCCGTATCTGCGGCCAGAACATGGCTTTGGCAGATGCCGGCTTCAAAAGTTTGCGCTGCAATACCGCTTCGGTAAACAGGGTGTAATCATCCAGCGTTGTTTCCAGCGTACTGGCGGAGCGGGGCTCGTTGTCTTTGTCCTTTTCATAGGTCTTCCCTTCGGCGTTATGTCCCCATGCAAACGCTTTTTCAAATTCGGGCTTCCACGAATAAGCAGAATGGTGCATGCCCAGCGGGCCAAAAATCTTTTCCTGCACCAGGGTTTCCAGGGGCTTGCCGGTAAGCTTTTCCAGCACCACCTGCAGGTACACCAACCCCTCACCGGAATAACCATAGCGGAAACCCGGACGGAATTTTACCCGCAGCTTTTGATCCTGTTCATCCCAGCGCCAGTTGGGAAAGCCGGCGGTATGCGAAAGACACATGCGGGCTGTGACCCTGCTATACAGCGTATCCATCCGCAGGTCGGCGTAGTTGTCGTGCCACCTTGTGGCGGGTACATAATCGTAAATAGGTTTGGGCAGATAAGTTTGCAGGGGCTTGTCAAGGTCCAGGATTCTTTCTTCCACCAGCTTCATCACCAGCACGGCAAAAACAGCCTTGCTCAACGAAGCGCCATAAAGATTGGTTTGCGGTGTCAGCGGCGTTTTTGTATCTACCCGGCTGTACCCAAATGTTTTTTTGTAAACGGCTTTGCCGCCGTTAAAAATGCTGATGGCCATGCCATGAACGTTTCCCGCTTTTTGGAGGCGCTCAATAACCTGGTCCATTTGTGCAGCGGTGAGACTGCTGCCATCGAGCCGCTGTATCTTTTGTGCTTGTGTGGTTCCCGAAAAAGCAACCGTGGCGGCAAACACTAACGCCAGTTTTTTGGCCGGGGAAATGATTTTTGCTTGCATGACGGAAAGGGGCTTAACGTGTTAATGAATGTAACAAATATTCGGGTGGTGCGATCCATTCCGTGCCGACCGAATATCCATTCCGTTATAAAATTCTTTGCATGAAAAGGTAGAAATTTCACCTACAAAACAGGCCTTCTTTCCACAAATTTCTCGCTACGGTGACCAGTATCCTTCTACGTAAAAACAGCTGCTATCCTTCTGCCCCTTTGCCCATTGCATCCTGCCAATTTCCTGTCCACTTTGGGGAATAACCAGTCTCCACAAAATAAAATTGGCACGGTTCTTTAAAGATTATGAATTGTATTTAATAACCTTAAAAAGATAAGTTATGTTACGTTGGACAGTTATTTTCCTGATCGTGGCCATTATAGCGGCCATCTTAGGATTTGGTGGGGTTGCAGCCGGTGCAGCAGGAATAGCCAAAGTCCTGTTCTTTATCTTCCTGATTTTGTTCGTTCTGTCGCTGATCTTCGGCCGCTCCAGAAGCACCTTATAAAAGCAGACATTTTATTGAATAGAAGGTATAGCTTTCCAGCTATACCTTTTTTGTTGCCTGTTATTTTACCGGCTCCCGCAAAATTGTTTTTAATCTCTCCGGCGCCGTCTTTCGAAAATCAGACAAATAAATTTCGTGGTGGTGGCCGTTCTTCTCCAAGCCGTGTGTTGCACAAAATTCCGCAATTTTTTGCAGGGATTGGGGTTCGGTAGCATAAGGCCCCAAGTGCTACTTGTACAGATTTGCCTTCGGTCATGGTAAAAAATTCCACGCCTGTAACCAGTTGCAGGCCTTTTTTGGCAAGCACCGTTTCTTTTGCTTTTTCAACAGCTTCTTTGGTGATAAAATGGGGCAGCCGGATCAGCCTGTAAGACGGTTCCCATTGCGGAAACCATTCTACTTATTTGAATTTTGATAAAAGGTTTTTTTCGTTTTTACTGCAACTGGTTCCACCCTGTTTTTAATTATTTCGGTTTGGGTTTTGTTGCTTTTTTCCGGTGCGTTGCCAGCCAAGCTGCTGCCGTATCAGTCAACGGAAGGTAGATGAAGGCGCCATCTTTTATGAAATAAAAATAGCGGCAGCTGTCCGGCCGTGCGGAGAAATAAATCGTCTTCACTATATACTCTCCCCTCAGCAAATATAGCTTGCCTTCCGAACGGCATGGCCTTGCCCCGGTCTCCTGCACATAGACCTGGTTCAGTTCCTGTAAGAGGGATTTTACCTGCGCTGTATCTGCAGTTTCGGTGTAAGTGAAAAAGCGGGAATAGCGTAACGAATCCCCAGCGGGATCATCGTAAAACAATACCTGCAGGCTGTCGGTGTTGGCCATTGCCGGCTCCAGGTCAACTACCCGTTTGGTGATTGGACTTCTTGCTGCTGTTGTATCCATGTGACCAACTTTGTTGTCGTTGCCGTTATTGTTACACGCCAACAATAAGATTGTACTCACAAAAAGAAAGAAGAAACCTTTTTTCATCATCGCTCTAAATTTCGGAAATAACAAAGCCGCTCCGAAAAGCGGCCTTGCAAAATGGATCAGAACATTTCTTAATTATAGCTGTTGGTCTGTGGTGTGAAAGAAGCCCAGCCTGTCAGCCAGTTGGTGGTACCAAAAGCACCGCGGAAGCTGCCGTTCGTAAAAAAGCCATCCAGGCCCGTGTAGCTGGCACCGTTAAGCGCCGGCGAACCGGTTTTTGGCAGGTAGTTGGGTGCATCCCAGTTAAAGGGTGCTTCCAGCATAATGTCGGCCGCGTTGTTATAGGTAACCGTGCCTGCGGCTTCGGCTTTTGCCTTTACCTCGGCTTCGCTCATGACTGCGGCTGCAGCGGCATCTACTTTATACGGTGCTGCCAGGGCGTGTACCAGGTTGTTTTTGAAAACCGATGTTCCGGCTTTAAATGCTTCTGCCGTGGCGGCGCTTTCCATTGAAAAACCACCTTTGGGGAAACCCAGCATAATGGAGTTGTGTACTTCAAACTGAACGGCTCTGCGCCAGCGGTTGGCGAAGTTCAGGTTGGCCTGCGTTTGCGCATCGCCGTTAGGTCCAATCCAGGTAATGTTGGAAAGAACCGGTTTGGTGAACGGAGTGGCGCTTGTACCCGTACCGTCGTTGTCGGCTTCTACCCCGTTGCCGGCATCGGTATCGGCAATCTCCGGACGGCGCTGCACCACGGCGTACTGTATCTTACCCGTGTAGCCAAAGTCAAAGTCAAGGTCATCATCCGAAGTGGCATAGGACACCAGGTATTTGGCATTGACGGTACCGCCAAAAAACTCATAGGCATCATCGTTACCATAAGAAACCTGGATGTATTCCAGCGTCGTGCCGGCACCCACGCCACCCAGCGTCAGGCCGTTGATCTCGGAGCCCGGTTCGGCGGCGATACCTGCCCACTCGATGCGAACATAGCGGAGCGTTCCGGAGTTGTCGGTTGCATTGGTGCCACCATAGCGACGGTCCACACCACCTTCGATCAGCGGTGCCGGTGAAAGCGGCCGGTTGGTAGGCGCATTGCCGAGGATAATGATACCACCCCAGTCGCCACGCTGGCGGCTGCCAGCTGGCTTACCCGAGGTGAATACAATCGGCTCCTGGGCCGTGCCGGTGGCTTCGATCTTGGCGCCCCGCTCGATGATAAGCGCTCCTTTTTGTGAAACATCGCTCTTCAGCACCGTGCCTTTTGGAATGGTGATAGTAGTGCCCGACGTAAAATAGACATAGCCTTTGATGGTATAGGTACCGCCGGTAAGAGTGATGTCACGATTATACGATCCCTGCAGTACACGGCTAACATTCGGATCATCGGTGTTGGTACCCGGCGTGGTGGTGCCCTCATCTTCGAGATTAACTTTTACGCATGCCGGCAGTGTTAATGCAAGGGCAAGTACTACCAACAATTGTTTCAACGTATTCATGCTTTTCATTTTAATGCGTTCTTTTTTCGTTTTATTTGGTCTTTAGGTTGAAGTCGTAGGTGAAGCCGAGTGTGACTGTGGTTCCCTGTTTGTAGCCATAGTTGATCCGATCGCCCTGGCCAAAATGGTAACCCGCTTTTCCCGAGGGGTTGTCGTAAAATGCGAACTGGTTATTCAGGATATCCGACACCGTTAGCTTCAGCTCCCCATTCCCCTTCAATACTTTGCGGGAAGCCTGGAAGTCGAGCAGGTTGCGGGGCTTTTCATAGATGTCGTAGAAGCCTGCGCCATTCGGATCACCTACGAGGTAAAGACGCGGACCCACGCGGTTGTAGAGCAGCGATGCATTCCACACCGGCGTGGTGTATTGGAAACCGCCGTTCACCAGGTAGGGCGATTGTCCATACAACGGACGATCCTGCGCTGCTTCCTTACCCGAAGCCTGTGTAGTGGCCAGCGTGACTTTGGAATCAAGCACCGTAGCGTTTCCAATGAACGTAAAATTCTTCAGGCCTTCGATGATAAAGTCAAGCCCTTTGCGGATCTCGAACTCAGCACCCAGCAGGGTTGCCTTGTCGGCATTGGCGTAGGTAAAAAGCCAGCGGTCGCTGTTGCTGCCGGGGTCCATGCGCAACTCGATGGGATCGTTGAAATGCTTGTACAAGGCTCCTACCGAAACCACTTCACCGGAGCGGGGGTAAAACTCGTAGCGCAGGTCGCCGTTCAGGATGGCGGTCCGCTTCAGGTGCGTATTGCCGCTGATGCCCCAAATCTGCTCGTAATCGAAGAACTGGAAGGGAGCGATCTCACGGAACTCCGGACGGGCCACGGTTTTGGAGGCAGCAGCACGAAGCTGGTGCTTTGCATTCAGGCTGTAGGTCAGGTTGATTGAGGGAAGAATGTCCCATTTCTCGGTGTTTACCACAATGCGCTTCAGCGAAAGATCGCGGCTGTGCAGGAACTGCTCGAAAAACTCGGCCCTAACGCCCCAGATCACCCGTAAATCGGAGCCAATCTTGTTATCGAACATGGCAAAGCCGGCGTTGAGTGCGGAGATACCAAAATATTTATCGGTGTTTTGGGTTTGCTCGTCGAGATAAAGACCATTGCTGCCGATGTTGTCCGGCTGAAAGGCCTGATCGTACGGCACCGTGATATCGGTAGCGGTTGATGCCGGGCGGTAGCGAAAAACCCGGGACTTGAAGTCGCGGAAGCGCACCAGGGTGCTGCCACCGGCTTTAAAAGTTTGTTTTTGTCCACCCATGTCAAAGGGAATGGCCAGGGCAGCGTTGCCACCTACGCTGTAGTCGTTGAGGGTAGAGAAAAAGCGGCGGGTATCGTCGTCGTCCATCTCGTAGTGCGACGACGGATCGCTCAACGCCTGCACGTACTGGGCCGTGCGGAAATCGGGCTGCTGCTTGTTGTTGTACGATACGTTGCCGTTCCAGGTAAGGCGAATGCCGGACTTTGTCAGTGCATGTTCGCCTTCCAACTGCCCGCTGTAGAGGAAACGCTGGTTGAGGAATGAAGAGCGCAGGCTTACGTTCTGCAGGCGGCCGGTGTGCACAAGGTTACGGGTGTAGTACACATCGTCATAAGCCTGGTTGAACAGGTTTTTCAGGGAAATTTTGTGAGCACCTTTCACATAGGAAAGGTTGATCAGTCCACCGGCGTTGACGCTGTAGCGGTTCTGGGTTTCGCTGCCGCTGAAGATAGGCGTACGCACCTGCTCAAAACGGCCCCGCTCCACGTCGTTATACACGGTCATGCCGCGGCGGTGGTAGAGCGAAACAATGGACCCGAAGGTGCCCCCGTTCTTTTTGGAGCGGCTAAAGTTCGTCCAGGTGAGGTTCACCGTAGTGATGGGTGCTGCTTTCACCGTCTTCTCCGTGTATACATCACCGGGAAGGTCTTTGGTCAGGCGAATCTTTTCGGCATCGGGCAGGGAGCGGTAAGTGGTGGTAGAAGGAATGGAAGCCGGCAGGCTGCGGGAGCCGTTATCGAAACCCAGCCAATCCCATTCGTTACGTGGATTGCTGGTAAAATCTTTAAAGGTCGATTGTGTGTTGTAGCCAACAGAAACGCCAACAGAAAGCTGGTTGCGGGTGGGCACGTCTTTCGTGCGAATCTGCACCAGGCCACCGGCAAATTCACCGGGAAGGTCCGGCGTAGCGGTTTTGTTTATCATGATGTTGTCCACCATCTGTGCGGGCACCAGGTCAAAGGAAAATACTTTTTTATCGGGTTCTGAAGAAGGCAACTGGGCACCGTTGATCATGGCCTGGTTGTAACGATCGGAAAGACCGCGAACCACCACGTATTTGTTGTCCTGTATTGACGCACCGCTTACCCGCTTCAGCACTTCGCCGGTGTTGCGGTCAGGCGTGCGGCGGATAAAATCAGCCGCCAGACCGCTGGACAGAGCGGTGTTATTTTTCTGAAAAGCGATCAGCGCATTTGTCGATTCCTGGCGGCGGGTGGAAGTGGCCCTTACCACGATGGCATCGCCCATTTTGGAAGCGGTTTCGAGCAGCACGTTCAGTTCATTGGCGCCTGTAGTGGTGACATCCACATCGGCAATGCTTTTGGGTGTGTAGCCCACGGCGCTGATCTCCAGCGTGTACTTTTTACCGGTAGAAAGGTTGAGAAAATAGACCCCTTCCACATTGGTAGTGGTACCGGTGGTGGTGCCAAGGATCTTTATGGAGGCACCGGCAACCGGTTCGCCTTTGTCGTTGGAAACCTTTCCGCTGAGGCGGGCGGTTTGGGCGAAGGAAGTTGAAAGGAGTAGCAGGAAACAGACAGTAAGCCACGAACGGATCGGCATGCTTTCGAATTTGCTGCAAAAGACGGCCAGCCGTGTTACCCCATTGTTAGGCCTGTGTTATCGAAAGGTAAAGTGAATGTTACGGGAATGTTACCGACAGGTTTTTAACGGTGGTAACACACCATTACTTTTTGCCTTCCCGGTCAGCCTTCAAACCGAAATAGCTAAGGGGCAAATTCGCACATCATTCCCTTGCCACAATCCCAATTAATATGTTGCCATCATCAACGCATGTACTGTGCAAACCATTCGAGCATTTGCTCCGGGTGGCGCTGAAAATACGTGTAGCCATGCCAGCGTTTCGTGGTGCCTTCAATCCAGAAAAGCTTTTTTTCGGAAAGCGGGATATTGTCGTAAACAGCTTGCACATCCGATGGATCGGTGTACACATCGTCCCGCACCTGGTATAAAAAGGTTGGGATCATCACAGTTTTTGCCCAGGGCACGGGTGAAAACTGGTCGATGGTAAAACTTGTTTTCAAGCGGACCTTCTCATCCAGGTCTTTTATGTATTCAGGCGGAATCTTAAACCGTTCCAGCGCCTTGCGGAGCGAAACGCCGGCCGACAGCGGCTGCGGTGATACCATACACCGAACACCCTCGAATACTTCCGGCTTGCGTGTCATGGCAAACAGGGTTGCGTTGCAGCCTGCGCAGCGGCTAAAAAGCCCGATGGTCATGCCCGCAGTATCTGTGCGGCTGCGTACATAATTGAGCGAGCCAATGACATCCCGTGACTCGTAACGACCGACCGTAAAAATGCCGCCGTTGGCGGTGCTGCTGTGCCCGTGGTTGCGCATATCATACGCCAGTATGTTGTAGCCGGCATCGTGCAGGATCTTGTAGTCGGGCAGGAAGTTGACTTCAAAATCATTACCTGCGGCACCGCCCAATGATCGCCAGGGCTCCAGGTGCGAAGGAAGGCCCGCCCGGTTGAACCACCGCGGGTGGTTGGCAATGATAATCTTTTGCGAAGCCCGGTTGGGAATAAACCATCCCTGCAGGGGAATGCCATCTTCTGAAGGAAAGAAAACGTCTTCGTATTCCATGCCGTATTCATCCGGCCGGTGCAGAATGGGTGCATTGGGCCAGGTGCGAAAACCTTCCGCTATTTTTTCCAGTGTTTCCGTTATTTCTTCGGTTGTCATTGTTTATTTTTTATTTGAATGTTGTTGTATCAGTGATACCGTTTTTCAATTCAATTTGCATTGTTCTTACAACGTGAATGCCAAACCATCCACCTTAAATGCCGGCCTGCTTCATCGTTTGATACGGTAGCCGCCCAGGACATGATTTCACTTACGGCAAAAGCGATTTCTGCTAACCTTATGCCATTGTTGTTCCTGTTGCTTTGCTGCAACAAAGTTGGCGCAAGCCCCGGTGCTGGCTGTAGGCAATACGCGGTTTGTTGTAGCCAAAACGAATGGTGTGGCGACAGCGTTTGTAAGGATATAAACAACCGCATCGCTACCAAATCATTTCCTTAAGAAGAAAAGATATCAATTGGATGGCAACGAAAACCGCTATGCTAGTCCAGAAAAGAAAGGTCGCAGCATTTTGCTCTTCGAAACGGTTACCGGTAACGAAAACGCGTATCGCCGGAAAAAACCATTTATTTGCAAGCTTAAGCAAAAGCAATCATCGTCACCTTAACTAAACACACATGAACACCTTACAAAAACAAAAAGGCAGCCGGGATCAACAGTTCTGTCCCTACCCGACCGGGGCGCCAACATTACCAAACAGGAAATTCATCATCATCCTTATACAATCTTTCATGCGTACACCCAACAAACTGACCGTTTTTTTACTCCTTCTTTGCCTCTTTGCTTTTCAGTTCAGCTATGCGCAGCAACGCGTAGCACCGTCGTACCCGCTGATCACACACAATCCCAATTTCAGCATCTGGTCCAATACGGACGACCTTACCGGGTCTACCACCACGCACTGGACCGGCGCCGAACATTCCCTGCTTGGCCTGATCAACGTGGACGGCCATACGTACCGTTTTTTAGGCAAGGAAGAAACCCGTTATAAAACCGTTCTTTCCGCATCGGACGAAGCGCCGTACACGGTAAAGTACACCGAAACCAAACCGGCAGATGATTGGGAATCGCCCCGGTTTGCTGCCGCCGGTTGGAAATCGGGTCCTGCCGCCATTGGCGACGATGCAAAAACCGCTAAAACGCTGTGGAAGTCGAGTGCCATCTGGGTGCGGCGCAGCTTTACCCTTGCCAACCCGGCCAGCATCAATGAGCTTTACCTGAAGCTTAATCACGATGACAATATTGTTGTTTTTCTCAACGGTGAAAACGTGTACGAAACCAAGGGTTGGACCAACCGCTTTCACTATTTCCCCCTTGACAAAAGCAAGCTGAAAAAGGGACAAAATGTAATCGCCATACAACTTGCCAATACAGCCGGTGGCCGTTACCTTGATTTTGGCCTGGTAGACAAACCAAAAGGCGCAGCCGGCGCCACCTTGGTGGCCGAACAAAAAAGCGTAGCGGTGGAAGCCACGCAAACCGTCTACCAGTTCAAGGCCGGTGGCGTTGACCTGGCGGTGACGTTTACATCGCCTTTGCTCTTAAAAGACATGGATCTACTGGCACGTCCTGTTTCTTATATCAGCTATGCTGCTGTTGCCAATGATGGCAAGAACCATTCAGTGAAAGTGTTTCTGGGCGCCTCGTCCAGCATTGCCGTTTACCAGCCTTCGCAAACCGTTACCGCTAAAAAATATGCTACGGATAAATTATCCGTGATGAAAGTGGGCACGGTGGAGCAACCCGTTTTGCAAAAAGGTGCCGATGATATGCGTATCGACTGGGGTTATTTTTATGTGGCCGTACCCAAATCGAGCGGCGCTACGCAGTTTATTTCGCAAAGCGCCGATGCGGCCGATGCGTTCCGGAAAGGCACTACAGCCTCCACTGCTTCAACAGGGAAACTGTTGTCCCTGAATACGGTACTGCCCTTTGGCTCCGTGGGTAAAAACAAGGTAGAGCGTTTTGTTACGCTGGCTTACGACGAGGTATATTCGATCCAGTATTTTGGCACCAACTTACGGCCTTGGTGGAACAATTCCGGGAAAGCAACCATCGAAGGCGAACTGGCAAAAGCCGTGAACGAATACCAAAGCGTGATGGAGCAATGCGCCCAATTGAACAAAGAAATCTACGCCGAGGCCCTGGCCGCCGGCGGCAAAGAATATGCGCACCTGTGCCAACTGGCCTACCGGCAAAGCATTGCGGCCCATACCCTGGTGAAAAGCCCGAAGGACGAAATCTTATGGCTATCGAAGGAGAACAATAGCGGTGGCTTTATCAATACGGTGGATGTGACCTATCCTTCCGCCCCGCTTTACCTGCTGTACAACCCCGACCTCCTGCAAGGCATGCTTACCGGCATTTTTTACTTTAGCGAATCGGGTAAATATCCCCACCCCTGGGCAGCGCATGATTTAGGCACTTATCCCAAAGCCAACGGGCAAACCTATGGCGAACCGATGCCAGTGGAAGAAAGCGGCAACATGATCATCCTGAGTGCGGCCATTGCAAAAGTGATGGGCGATACGAAGTATGCTAAAAAACACTGGCCAACGCTGACAACCTGGGCCGATTATCTTGTGAAAGAAGGGCTGGACCCGAAAACGCAGTTGTGTACGGATGATTTTGCCGGTCACCTGGCACGCAATGCCAACCTATCGATAAAAGCCATTGTGGGCATTGCCGCTTATGCGCAACTGGCCGAAGCGATGGGTGAAACGGCAACCGCCAAAAAATACAGGACTATTGCTGAAAGCATGGTGCCGCAATGGATGGAAATGGCCAATGCCGGCGACCATTTTGCCCTGACGTTTGATGACAAGAATACCTGGAGCCAGAAGTACAACCTGGTTTGGGACAAGGTTCTGGACCTGAAGCTGTTTCCGCAATCGGTTTACGACACCGAAACCAAGTATTACCTGACGAAAGGAAACAAGTTCGGGATCCCGCTGGACAGCCGGAAGGCCTATACAAAAAACGACTGGATCCTATGGACGGCGACGTTTGCCCCCGAGCGGTCGCAGTTTGATGCGCTGGTCCAACCTGTTTACACCTTTGCTTTGGAATCGCCCTCACGGGTTCCGTTGAACGATTTTTATGATTCCAACACCGGCATCCGCGAAAATTTTAAAGCCCGCAGCGTGGTGGGTGGTTTTTATATGAAAGTGCTGAGCGACCGGCTGAAGGCTAGGTAATACCAATTGGCAATGGGCAAGCTGCAATAGGCAAGCAGGATAAGCAGTCCTGGCCATCCTTTCAGCGGTAGTGACACCACAAATCAAATGGAAAAGCGTATCAATACTCACGCTATTCTCAACAAAACAACCAACCGGGCCCGGTTGGTTGTTTTGCTTTTACTACAATTCAATTTTCATTTTTCGTTGGCGATTCTGCCATGTTCTGTACCTTCCTGCGTATGCCCATTCATTTACCTATTCATCAGAGCACTTGAAAACCCCAAGTCTTGCCCTGGATTGCTTCTTTCATTACATCCTTTTCGGCGTTATCTTGTTCGTTTTCTTTCCTTTTGTGGCAAGTACCATTAGGAATGCAGGCAAAGCGTGTTTTGCCGGACCTGGCGAACTGCCAATTGACAATGAAAGAATATTAAATTCATTACGCTATACATCGGCATGCGCCGTCCGGACAGATGAGAAAATTATGTTTTTATCGATTTAACAATACCCAACCTCTTTATTCTATTTTTTATAAACAGGCACTTATGCTAAAGCCAATTGCTTTTTCTATTCTTATCTGCCTTCTTTCTTCCTGTTCTTACAAAACGATTCAAACTCCCAACAGGCAGCCCGAATCTCTTACAGGCACTGCATTTTATCAACAGGCCTTTGCTTTTAAATGGCAGCAACGGGATTCCTTTGTTGTAAAAGAAATACTAGCCGGCAACCTACCTCCTTTTCTTAAAAAGTTTGTTCCCATACAGGTGCAGATCACCGATTCTGCAAGTGGTAAAGTGATCAAGGCTACCTATTATGCGGCGCCGGATTATCTTAGTGTGGGTAGCGCAGATGATTGGGCCCGTGTCAATATTACGCCTATGGCTGCCCAAAAGATTGCCGATAGCTTTCACTGCTTTTTACCAACCCGCAAAATGGTAAATGATATTTACCAAGCCGCAACCGTAAAACTGCCACCGGTTCCCCTATATGCCTTACGAGACAGTACCCCGACCATGTATCATCATCACCTGATCATAGAAGGACAGCGAAAAGGGCGAAAGGGATTACTCGGGGGCATAAAAAAAGATATTGTTCTTAGTGGTAAAGTTCGTGATGCTAATAAACCGGACAGGGTAGCTATTTATGGGTGGCATCAATTGGATGGGAAGCCAATCCAACCCTTGTATACGGGGCATGTTAACTGGTGGGTAGATTATAGCCAAGGCATACGGCTGGTATATGCGAAAATAAAAGTAGAAGGTAAGTGGATGGCTTACACAGAAGTATTACGAGATAAGATTTTGCACAAGCTGTTGTGTGATGAGGGATATTGTGCGTTTTATAGATATCCCTATTAAATCTGCTCAGGTTATCCTTTATTTGAACTGTTGAAGGTTACGATTTTGCGTTGCCACCATGCTTCCGACCAAACTGCCTCCAACATTTGTATTGCCCCGATACAGGTTAAAGCGCATGTTTATGGGTTAACTACTATTTCAACCTAAGCATAAAGGTTGATGCTGTAGTACAATGCATGCCTGCACTGATCGCAATACATTTGCGTTGTACAAAACCGGATGCCGTTACTTGCGTATGCGATAGCCTCTGCGAGTGCTGCACCAACAAACCGAATGGAGCCATAATTTTATGAATGGTAGCAAGCTGATACCTCAATTATAAGTGAGCTAATCACGGAGCCAGGCCTCAAAAAGTAACAAGGTCAGAAAATTGTTTAACTACCAGGAATGATTTCTTCTTTTCGAAAATATTACTACAAATGAGAATCTTGGCTACGCTATTACTCCTGCTTACAGGTTTTTTTGCTGAAGCACAGGATTCGCTTCAAAGATTCACGATGTATGGGGATGTACAGATAACGATAGATGGGGCGACTGGCCAAGACACGAAAAGGCCGTCTCTGATCATTTTGTATGCGTTGCCCAATGGCAACACCACGGAACAAACAATGGGAAAAATAATGGCCGAAGGTGAGGACTGGCATTTTGAACTTCAACATATAAAGGCACAGACAACATTCCTGCGGCAAGAATTGCCGGATAAAAATATCGTTGTTGTTTATTTAGAAAACAGTTATAAAAGCTGGCCCCAGTGGAAAACAAAGCACCCTGCCTTTCTTGAAGAAACACAACATATTGTGGACACCATTTTCTTTTTATTCAAAGGCAAAAAGTCACTTTACCTGAACGGTCATAGTGGCGGTGGCCGCTTTATTTTCAATTATCTTGACGGCGTAAAAACCATTCCTTCCCACGTGAAAAATATCAGTTTCCTTGATAGTAATTATGGTTACGATTCGACTTACCTGCAAAAGTTTACGCAATGGCTGAAACAAAACAAGGATGTGCATTTGAATGTATTTGCCTACAACGACAGCGTAGCACTATTGGACGGAAAGCGTTTTGTATCAGACACCGGTGGCACCTGGTACCGAAGCGGTTTGATGCTAAGACATTTACAAAAGAATTTCGTGTTTTCTAAACGGAGAGATGATAGCCTGCTTGTTTATCAATCGGCTACTAAAAAAATAGCATTCTTTTTAAAAACCAATCCTGAAAGAAAGATTTTTCATACGCAGCAAGTAGAACGGAACGGCTTTATCCATTCCGTATTGATTGGTACGAAAAGGGAAGAGAGAAACTATGTTTATTTTGGAGAGAGGGCTTACAGAAGGTTTATTGAGTAACAAGAATGCGCTTTGTGAAGATGGGAAAATGAATACGTTATTTCATTTCGTACCTACCGGTCAGTTTGTCAAGTACTTTAGCGCCATCAGGCATGCGAAAAAAACGTTTTACCCTGCTTGTTATTCTATTCATTTAACCAGCTAGAAAATGAGCACAGAAGATAAACCGGTCAGCAAATTCCTTAGCCTTGTGCTGCGGCACAAGCCGGAAATCCTTTCGTTCCACCTGGATGAAAACGGCTGGGCAAGGGTTGACGAACTGCTACCCAAAGCACAGTCCCATGGCGTTTCGCTTACGCCTGAAAGCCTCAACCGGATCGTTGCCACGAATGACAAAAAGCGGTTCCAGTTTTCGGAAGACGGGCAGCGGATCCGTGCGAGCCAGGGGCATTCCATTGCGGTTGACCTTGCAGCTAAAAGAAGCCGCACCGCCGCCGCAACTGTTTCATGGGACGGCCATCAAAAACCTGGCTTCTATCCAAACGCAAGGTCTCTTAAAAGGCGAACGGCACCATGTTCACCTATCGGCCGACAGCGAGACGGCAAAACGGGTGGGTAGCCGTTACGGCAAGCCCGTCGTGCTCCGTGTGGCTGCAGGGGCGATGTACGAGCAGGGGTTTCGGTTTTTCCAGTCGGAAAACGGTGTGTGGCTAACCGATGTAGTGCCGCCGCAATACCTCCAATTTGGCATGGATGAGACATTGAAAAACGCGTAGCCAAACGATCATCCCCCTGCCCGTTGTTGTGCGCTGTCTCAAGCGCCATTTCCCGGACCGTTTGCCTCAAACAGTTGCAACATTGATTGGGTCGTGGCTTCCACCGTGGCGGCTTCGAGGATGGCGTGCAGGTGCACCATTTTTTGTTGGTTGAGCAGGAGATGAACACCCTGCGCACCGTCGGCAGCGGCATATCCGTTCCTTCCTTCCAGGTCAACAGATCGTGCTGGCAGGCCGCCACCGTACGACCGAATTTCTGAAACTCATTTTCTGTCATGCACAAGAGCACACCGCCAAACAGGAGGCGGTAGTGCCGGCAGCTTTTGCAGCGAACAACATAGCCTTCCTCCCCAACGTATAATTCCTGGAAATGACACATCGGATTTGTTTTTGTAAACTTCGGGATTGCGGCCTGTGAACATTTTTGCAATGGGGAAAATGGGCTTACGGAATTGGGAAGATTTTGCGGCGGGTTGTGTTTAGATATTGGTCAGGCAGGGCCGCAATGATTTTGAATGTTTGCTATTGGCAAACTGTAAAATTTCTAAAGAAAGCGGCTTGTTTTGCCATTTCGGAGCCGTTACAATGTATGGTTTAGAAGAAAGATACTTAACTGAAGGATATGGATTAAAGGGTCTTGATAGGCCTTCGTCTTTGACCACTAGTGTTCGAAACCTTTTTGTGTTTGTTTGCGTCTATGTAGAGTGAGAGCGGGTGAGTTATTGAAATTATTACCGAAGGGGTTATTAAAAGACCTTGCGCTTCAAACCAAGGTGGATCATCAGGTCAAGAAGTTGTCGGGAGAAGTTATTTTCAAGTTGATTTTATTTTCCATGCTCAATGGCTCGAAGCTTTCGCTTCGGGTGATGGAAGGCTTTCTGCAATCAGCGCAGTTCCGCTCTTTTTCCGGCGATCCTGCACTGCAAAGCAAGTACAATTCAATCCGAGACCGGATCTGCACCCTGGAAGCCAGCTATTTCGAGAAATTACTGGAAAAAATTACAGCGGTTTACCTGCCCATTTTAGGAGCGCAGCATAGCTTTGCAAAAGCGGACAGCACCTATGTGGCACTGGCCACCAAACTTTTGCCCAACGGCATTGAAAACGGCGTGGATAAAAGCAAACGCTTTGTCAAGTTTAGCATTTTGCTGAAAGGCTCGCTCCCGGTGAGCGCCAAGGCCTTTTCGGATCAAGGACATGCCAATGAAGACGTGGCACTATTTGATCTGCTCGACAACGCTGATCAACTCAAAGAAGACATTGTTGTTTTTGACCGAGGGCTGCAGAGCCGAAAGTCGTTCGATGCCTTTACTGACAGCGACAAGTTCTTTATCACCCGAGCGAAAATCAACACCCGCTGCAAGGGCGCCAATCTCACCGTTACCGCTGATGAAGAAGGGCACCTGATGACAAAACGGGAGAAAATCTCTCGCCACACCTACCGGCTTATCCGCACCACATTACATGACAGCGGAGAAGAGATTTGCTTTTTAACCAACATCAAAGACGAAGATGCCTACCGCATTGCACAGTGGTACCGGGAGCGCTGGCAGATTGAACTGTTCTTTAAGTTCTTGAAGCAACACCTCAACTTCTCCCATCTCGTCTCCCGAACCGATAACGGCATCAAGGTCATGCTGTACATGACGCTTATCCTGGCTACCCTGATTCAGGTGTATAAAACCAAAAACAGCATTGGAAGCTTCAAACTCGCCAAACTTCGTTTTGAAATTGATCTGGAAAACGACATCATCCAATCCATCGTAAAGCTTTGCGACGGTAACCCCAGAAAAGCACCCTACCTCTGGAATACCTCGTAAGGTTTCGAACACTAGTGGTCGCAAACTACAGCCAGCTATTGACAGTTGATGGTTGCCTTCTAAGTGGAACACTACGGATAGCAAGGAAATCAATCTCCAGTGCCTGTTTGGCAATGATCTTTTTAAGCCGGTCATTTTCCTGCTGCAGGCGCTTTTACTTCCGGATCTACAGTTTTGTAGTGCGGCCTCAGGACCTGCATGCCTTCACCGTTGTAGGCTCTTCGCCGATGGTGAAAAAGGGATTGTGAAAGATTGTACTTGCGGAGCGTCTCGGTGAGCCTATTTTGCTCTGCCTCCTGGATGACCTGAAGCTTCTTTGCCTCGGACTACTTCCTGCGTTCTTTTGTCATAATCCTAATTTAAGTTATTCTAAAATGATTTGCCGTTTTAATCCAGTCAATTAGGGTGCTGATACACTTTAGCAGTTCCGGAAAATAGAACAACTACCTACACAAAAAAGATGCTCGTAAAAGAGCGCATCCATGTCTTCAACTCTAAAGCCGATCTGTAAAAACGACTAAACCCCTAAAATAACAACACCGCTGATAGAGCGACATATACTTTTATTTATGTTTCTTGTATTCTTCAATAAACTTTCCTTTTCTTTACCTTGATATAACTGTAGACAGTATAGGTGGCAAAAGCGAAGACACATATGCTTAAACTCGTAGAAAAACTGTAACTAGTTTTTAGTAGAAAAAACAACGGTATTAACAAAAGCACTATCCCCAAGTAAGTAGGCCTCCTAGTAAAACCAAGTTCATCTTTATAAGTGTTTGATATTTTCCAAACCAAAGGAAGTAATTCTCTGGCTTTATCCTGCGGATATGATGCTTCATTCAATTTCTCATAAACTATTTTCACATATTTCTCAATATCACTAGCCATTCTCTCTTTTGTCCGTTCATTTTTAAAACTTTTAAGATGATAAATAAAGTTTTCTACGCTCTGCAGATAATAATACCGCCATTCCCTTTCAGGTATGATTTCTTTTAATTTTTGCACATTTAACATCAATTCTGCTTCACCTATCATCTTAATGAACTAAATTCTTTTGAATTGTTGGAAAGGGAGCACCGGAAGGGCTAGGGTTTTTGCCTCGGTTTTCTATAGCCTTTATTATGGGACTCATCATGTCTTTAAATTCATTACTCTGCTTCATAAGTTTATCTACCTGAGCCAGATTGCCTTTGAAGATTGCTGCCATAGTAAATAAATATTCCCTTCTTAGATAATTCAGAGCAAGATTCCCGTTTTCATAAACCCAGAGACTACCATCTCGATACAAAGCACTCACCTTATCCCATGGAACATATTCCGTTCCTACCCGTACTAGCCATTGCCCTCCCTGATAGATCATAGGCACTGCAACTTCCGCAGCAAACATAGCCATAAGTGGTGAAAGGAAAATACCCCAGATGTAGGGGTCACTTGCATGGGTCATCTCCGACACCCTATTTCTGTGCTTTGTAATCGCGTCAAAGTTGTACATCATCTCCCGAAGGTTGCCTTGCTTTATTTGATCAATAGTTGCATGCCTTCTGTTGAGCTGATCCATAATCCGGTAATACATGTTTTGCTTAGCCCAAAAACCACCAGGTATCTTAATGGCTGTAACAGTTACAGGTTCTAAAGGAGGAGCAATATGAGCTGGCTTCCCATTAACTACAGTGTCTTTCAAACCCAAAGGATCATTCCGAAGGATAGGGTTGCTGGAAGCGTAGTTGTATGATGTAAGATGATAAGAGCTCGTGGCAAGCGGATCTATCTGCCAGAAACGGCCAAGCTGGGCGTCAAGACTCCTAAAATTTGTTTCATGCCAGTTGAGATCAAAATCAGTATTTAGTTCTGTGCCATTATTAAACTTTTTTCGATTTTCTAAGCTGCCCGCACTTTTTGAACTTATCCCACTCATAGTGAGGCCGAAGGGATAGTAATGCGTCTCTTCTAGAATGAATCCTCTGTTATGCACCACCTGCAGATTATCAAAGAACACATCCACATTGCTTTCATTGGACACATAAACATACAAAAATCCGCTTTTTGGTGCTGCAATGTTTTTCAGGCTTGCATCACTCCAGTGGTTTTTTACCGTACCACTTGTTCCTACCCTGCTGGCATTACCCCCGGCATAGCGGAACTGCTCATCAAAGAAGATATAATTAATGTAAGCCTTCGGAGAAGAACTGGTTGTGCCATCGCCTCCCCTTATAAAAGTAGAAGGCACGCTGTAAGTACCGCTATTCAGTGTCTGCAACTGTGCATCGGTAAGCCCTTTTGCAGCAGCGGCATTACCTGGAGTGCCCAACAGTGAAGCAAAAATGCCAGAAAGGGTGAGAGCAGAAGAATTACCATTGGTAAAGCTTTGTGAAGGGGCATAAAAATAACTCTTACCGAATATATTGACGATATCACCTGCCATTACCTTGATCATGAAACCAAGGCCAGTCTTGTTGGTTGCTGCATTGAGCTTATACACGTTGGCTGACGTACTCCCCTCAGTGACGGTATAATTGGCTGGATAGCTACCACTGGCTACACTGTTATAAGGTGGGTTACCATTGTGGTTCGGGTAATCATTGGAGACAGTCCAGGACGGAATGCTGCTTTTAGCAACGATCTTTGTGTTATCTATAGAATAAAATCCTTTTTCCCAATTAAGCATGGAAAGGGCCGTGGTTGACTGGTTGCCTTCCAATGTAGCAGCTGGATAGTAAGCGGTTTGTTGTTCTTCGGTGAGCACCATACGCACATTCCCCAAGTGATCTTTGAGCATATAGTCATAAACAAATGGCGCTTGTATGTTTTGGATTGGCCGAAGTCTGCCTTCTTCATGGGGCAGGAACTGCAGGCTGTCATTTTGATAGGTGCCGATCATGTAAAGCGTGGTAGTGACCTTTGCGCCTTCGGTAGTGATCTTTTTGAGCTTGTTGCCCGCGGCGTCATACACATACTGGATGGTGCCTTTGTTGGCGGTGCCGCTAGCCTTTACGGTAATGGTCTGCGGCAGGTTCAGGTGGTTATAGACAATTCCGTTTGCACCGCCAAAGGTTACCAGGTTCTTGTTGAGGTCCTTGACCAGATTGCCATTAGCGTCGTAGCTGTAATCTACAGTGGTAGTAGCCTTTACACCCTGGGTTGGATGCAGGGTCGAGGTGCGGAAATCGCCCAACTTAGTCGTCGCATCGTTTGCCCTATCATAAACATTGAGCAGCTTGTTGGTACCGGGCGTATAGCTATATAGCAACGAGTCGATGGTGGCGCTGCCGGTGATCTTCCAGCCCCGCTGGTTTTGGGTGAGAATATTGCCGTTTGCATCATAGCTAAGCCCTGAAACACTAAAGTCTATGCCAGCATTCAAATTAAAATCTCCGCCGGTATACTGCTTAAAAGCAGCCCCGGTAAGACGGTTGACATTGTCGTAGGTAAAGTCATACCTGCGGATCTCGTTATCACCCCTGCTCTTCCACACCATTCCGGTAATGTTGCCATTAAAGGCGCCTTTTGCAAAGTTGCCCAGGGAAGTGCCACCGGCGGTTTGAATGGCGGTGCGGTCATAACCCAGGTCAAAGCCAAAGTAGTTGGTGCCGGCAGCGGTTGATTTGGCATAGGCCCGGTTGACACCCAGCATCCAGCCCCGGATGTTGTAATCATAGCCCAGTGTTTCCAGGGCCACATTGGTGTTCAAAGGGTTGGTGCCCAAACCTTTTGTTTTGAGCTGGCCCAGTTCATTGTAGCTGTTGACAAGGATGGTTTTGTCTGTGGAGTTACTTGTCATGTTGTTGTTCACCCGCTTTTTGACGGTGGTCACACGCCCCGCTGCGTCATAGCCCATCTTGGTAAGCACCTGGTAAATATTGGCAAGCGTACCGCTTTTTTGGTGCTTTACGTGCGTTCGGAGCACCTTGCCGGAAAAATCATACTGGGTGGTGGCGACATCTGTTCCGCTTGTAACATTGGTGCTTTTTACCTGCACCACCCTCCCTTTTTCATCATAAAGGGTAACCGTATAAAGAAAGTCCGAGGCTGTGCCCAGCACCTTTACCTTCGTCCAGGTTGGCAGCCCTTTGGTTTGCAACGAGCGGCTGATCTGCTGGGCATAGCCGGTGGCAGCAGTATTAAAGTCGGATAAAATAAAATTGGTGGCAGTAATATGAGTGTTGTCCAGTGCAGAGGAAGGCGCACCCGAAGGCAGATTGTCATAGCTGTCATAGCCTGTTTCGGTGAGCAACTCCCAACCTGAGCCGGGAGGCACATTGGTGGGAAAGGGATAAGCCGCTGCCGGAAGGTTATCGGCAGCTGTCTGGTGGGTGGCTCTTGTGGCAGCACTGTTGTAAAGCCCTGTGAGAAAAGGACGGTTCAATGTATCATAGATTGTCACCAGCCATTTGCTGCCCGCTCGCAGGTTGGCGTCCTGTGTCATCACCAGCCGGTCCCGTATGTCATACACCATATGCACCTCACCGGCACCTGGGACTTTTTTTATATTCATTCTGCCACGCCCGTCATAGCCATAATAAAAGCAAAGCTCATCTCGCTGGGTGGTCGTGATCGTCCAATTGCCGGCCGCCAACATTAGTGCGACGGCCTGGGGTTGCAAAACAAAGCGCAGTTGGTTCAGGTCATCATAGACATAATACGTGCAGAGCCAGCCAACGTGCCCGGTGCCGGGAGTGGTGGCCAACTGCACTTTTTTGAGCACCACCTTTCCTTCCTTGTCTTTGTACTCCACTACCTGCTTGCCCTGTTCATCGGTTGTCACGGTTTTATAGAGCTCACCTGCCCCGTAGCGGGTGGTGGAACTGGGCGCAGACGAGACGGTGGCTGAGGGTATCCAGATACGCACCGAATCACTCACAGCATTGATCAAATAAGAAGTCTTCACCGAGCGGCGGTTTGTAGCAAGGGCCTGTCCTGCCGTGCCGGCCCAGCTATCACCCGGAGCAAAACTTTCCAGCACCCGGTTTAGCGGCGAGGCCTCAAACATTGTCTGCCCATAGAAGTAAGCCTCACCGGGGTATTGCGCTTTTGAAAAGGCACTGTCCTGCTGAAAAGGATTACGCTTGAAAAGTCCATCACTCACCGAGGTGTTGCCACCCGTGGAGTTGGCGGCAAAGGGCAGGTACTTCACCTCTTCGCGTCCAAAGGCGTCA
Source organism: Flavisolibacter longurius (assembly GCA_013327885.1). Lineage (GTDB taxonomy): Bacteria > Bacteroidota > Bacteroidia > Chitinophagales > Chitinophagaceae > Flavisolibacter. Next base: position 121,055 of record JABUMY010000002.1, read on the forward strand.
TACACCACCGGTGTCACCAGGTCCTTGCCCAAGGGCGTTATGCCTTTTACGACCGTTTGGATGGGCCGGCCCAAACCATCTACATATTGGCTCGTCATCACTGCTTTGTCCAGCGTAGTGGTGACGGTCAAATTGTTCGGGTTCGTCTCCGGCGCTACCGCCTCCCAACTGCGCACATAGTTAACAGGCGCAGTCGTTGGATACGCAAAAGGCGCAACACGGGGCTGGGCAAACAAACTACTCTTTGCCAAAAGACAAAGGTGAGATAAGACAATTGCTCTCTTCAAAAAAAACAAGGCTGGTCGCATATACCGTCAGTTAGTGGCTTGAAGTAAATAGGGTTAATTGGCAGATACCAGCCAACGCTTCTTCTGCTTATATATATTATACTGAGAAGCAGATAAAATGGGACGGTACAGTGAATCCCTTTGCTGTTCAACCCGTTGAATTTGAATTGATAAAGAGTCCGTATTTTCAAACTGTTTTCGCAGCGCACTTTTTTTATGGTATATATCGAGGTTCACATTATATACAGCCTGGAATTGTACATCACTCAACACCAAAGAATCCTTCATCTTTTGCGCTATCTTACTGGCAACCAGTTCGTACGGTGTAGACTGCGCACGCAATGATAACAACGGTGTTAACCCAAGTAGAATAAGAATCAAGAATTTCATAAAAAGAATTTGTATTTATTCAATAATTGACACACACGGATAAGGTGATTGTTCCGTATAATTTGCCGACCAGGAGCCATCACTCCATTCATAATGATAAGTACACTCGTAGATGTGTGATCCAATCTGAACCGATGAAGTATAAACCTTGATACCGGTTTGACAGGTATTGTTCACGCATTTTTTATCGATACCTGAACAATTTGAAGTTGTACAAACAAAGGTCGACGTACAGGTTCCAAATTGATTGGCATATGCCTGACCGTTTGCTACGATATCCGCCAAAGCCTTACGGTTTGCTCCAAGTAAGGTTGAGGAACTGTAAAGGTTTGCAGGTACAGTATAGGTCACCTGGCCTCCTGCAAAACCTGCCGGGCAATTGTTTCGCGTAAAAATTTGACTTTGTATTTCATTATAGAAAATTGAGCAGTCTTCATCATTATTGTAATAATTGTAACAAAGCTTCTTTAATACGCGTTTCGCATGATCTCTAACAACGATCAACCTTGAAAAATCGTCATACTCATAATAAGCAATGCTGTTGTTTGCATCACACATACTGGAAATACCAATCATCGGCTCATACGTCATCGTATTCATGAGTGCAGTATGCGGATAAAGCCTTACTTCATCGAGCAAACCTGTTCCAGATATAGAAATAGTTCCAACTACTGATAATTGGTGCGTATACAAAGTCCATCCATTCGATGTAATCCCTGCAGTTCCGGAAGAGCCATTCACAGTTTTACTACCGTTATTGCTCCAATAGGTGACATGGTAAATACTTTGAGGCAGATTGGTTTTCGAAAGAGGGAATCCGGCCAAGGAATAGACTCGTTTTCCCGTTGGTGAACTAACATCTGTTTGACTGTTTCCAGTAAATGTCCATCCACCTTTACCCTCGGCTTCGAAAGATGTGTAGGCCACCATACTTTGTGAAGCACCTCTAATTTCAGCAATCGGTAATTGGTTGCTATAATCATATATATAGACCGACGCAATTCCATCCCGGCCCGTGTACTGCACTACTTTCCCGGATCCATCATAAGCATTGTAAATAACATCATGTTGCATAGCATTAGTATTGGTTGCAGACTTGACGCTGTCAATAACAGGAATTTGATTGTTTAACCTATATAAAATCCGACCTGTAGTTTGCAGAACAGATGCCTTGTATTCTTTCTTTTCAAGTGGAAGAACAACCATGTTCTTTGAAACCATATTATCATATACGTTGGGATTAAGTGGCGTAACAAAATCAATAGGGTATTTGTATTCAGTGACCAGCACATTGTTACGGCTATCCGTTGACTGCACGTGTGTGACTCCCAGGTGATTAACATTATTGTAGGTATAGACTTTTTTCACATTTAACGGATTCAGCCCATTTTCATCATACGTTATAGTTTTCGTGCTGTCTAAACGTTCCCAACTGGATTCATACATGGTCTTGTTAACATCAAATCCCTCGAAATAATAATCACCAATCGGATCCCAGCGAAGCGAAAGTTTTAATCCTTTCACTTCCTTGTAATATTGTGTACTTGGGCTCACCCCGTAATAATTGTAGGTTTCGGTTAGCTTGATTTCAGTAGAGCCATTCTTTTTGAAGCTTCTAGTATAACGTTCAACCCCATTGAAAGTGCTTGACTGATAAAGCGGCGCATCATAAATGCTCCCGTTTACCAGCGTATAACTATACTGATTTGAGTTTACAATATATTGGTGATATACACCACCATTTTCAAACGCATCTCCGCCCAGACTTTCTGTTACGTCGGAGTAGGCAATTATATTTCCATTGAAAATATGCAGGTTGTTTACCGACTTACTGGATCGTTCACTATAATTACAGGTCAGCAGCACGGATTCAGAAAAACCAGAAATTGTATTTACATACATACATAATAGACCAGCCGTGCCGACCTTATCCAATAGTACAGTGGCAGCCTGTCCACTATTCAGATTTAAGTTACTGGTGGGACCATAATAAATTCTTCTAACACTAGGTGCTGCATTTCTACCCGATTTAGAATAAATAGATTTAACACGCAAGCCCCCTACTTGCGTTGTACCTGCCATATTTGCCTCATAAACAAGACTATCTATGCCACCAGTTGGATGTGTTATTTCCCGAAGCAGGCCGTATTGCGCATAAGTCGCGTTTGGGTTACGGTTAGCCGTTGCGTCCCAATAACCTGAGGGTGTACCGGCATTAGAAATAAACTGTGTATTGCTAGCTCCGTTGTAAAAGCCCCAATGATCCTGCGAAAAAGAAGTTATGACCGGCAAATCAGCTGGAGAAATGTAAGAAAAATTGTAGTTTTCATCACCGTTTCTTATCGTAGACAAAAAGGGCCTCCGTGTACTTGTCGGTGCATTCGTTAATCCATTTGGGTAGCTATATGTTATCGCATAATCATAACCAAGTGAAACAGTTTTAATTATTAGGTCGTTTTTGTCTTTTACATTTATATCTGCCAAGATTTTATAAGCACCATTATTTGTTGAACCAAATAAATTGTAATTGCTATAGTTAAACGTCACTTTTCCCCAGTTAGGAATACGGATTTGCGTAAGTATTCGATCTTTATACTCGGTAAAACTTCGAATGATTTGACTCGTTGGCGGACAAGGCACTGAACAAGATGCTGCACAATCACCTGTACAAGTATTATTTTGTGTAACAACCCTGTTTACCTGTGTATAATCCTGCGGATCCATTTTGTGTTCATAGGATTGATAATCCAATAGAATGCTATCACCGTAAGGATTAACGATTGTATGCAAGTAATAGGAAGTTTTGATAAAAGGAGGATGCGGTAATTTATTAGCATAAGCAGTATTATTTGAATACGTTTCTTCTGTAGCGCTGGTCCCGCCAAAAAAATACTGGACTCCCTCTCCATCAGTAATTTTAAAAGTATAGTTCGTACCAGAAAAGTTCGTTTGCACCTTGATATTCTTATAAGGAAGAAGAACTGCATTTCTACTGCTGTCTAAAACAAATTTTCCATTTTGGTTTAGAAAATTATAGCTGAAAAGATCAGGTTCTGTGTCATTCGCATCATTCCATGATGGATTATTATAAGCCATAATATAGGCATGCATAGCTGCTGAACCTGGACTTACATTATCAGCTAAAGTCCTTCTTGTTGCCCCCTCATCAATCGCACCATTTACGGTGCGTGTAATGACGCCCCCGGCATTTAAAATCCAGGACATTCCGGTTAATGACGGGTATTCATTTACACGTACGCCGTTTGATGCATAACTCAAAGAAAGCGGAAGACTTAATTTCCCGGATGTAAGCATATACAATGGTATTTGGTATTGAACCATACCTGTTGCCAAAGAAACCTCTGCACCACTGTACTTGGTTAAAGCGGCAGCATTGGGAGAGGAGGGTATTACTCTCTGTGCGAACATGTTAAATTGTGGATCAATTTGCGTATACCCATAGCGTTGTATAAAGCAAAGAAGAATTAATAGATACACTCTCATGATTAAGTTGATTCAGTTAGTTTTTTATTTCAGGTTATAGCCGATTCTAAAGAGGATAGCTTGTGTTTTGGGGAGTTGTTGGTAGCTGAGGAAGTCCCAGAGCAACTTCATATCGCCTTTGATCTTCTTGCTCACCTGATATTTTTTACTCAGCCCTAATAGACCACTCTGTTGCCAGGCGTTTAAGTTGCGTAGTTGTTGTACGCTTTGAAAAGCCGTGCGATAGTTTTGCTCATAGCCGCCACTCAGGTAAATGCTTCCTTTGAGCTTTAGATCTACGTAGCTTCTGAGCCCTACGCCTTCACTCGTCATGCGGATGTGGTCCCAGCCCCTGCCCCAGCCCAGCTTGTAAGAAGCTCCCACACCAATGGCGCTCTTGTCACTGAGCTTATAGCCCAACGAGAGCCCCAAATCAGAGGTGGTGGGAAAATAGCTGTTGGCCTTTTGGCTCTGCACATTGGCGCCATACTCCAGGCGCTGCAGAAACGTTTTTGTTCTCTGGCTGTTTGGTTCAAAGCCCTCCGGTATATCGATGTCACCATTGCTGTTGCCATAGGCCCCGCTGCTGTACTGCGAGAGTTTGTTCTTTAAATCTGATAATTGTCCCTGGGCGGCCTGCAGATTCTCTTGCACCAGCTGCTGTACCTGAGGACCGGAGCCAAAGCGGTCCTGAATGCCTTGTTGCACCGAGGCCCTCGTTTGCAGCCCGGCCAGTGAAGTAGCAGCGGCGTTGCCAGCCGGAAGGGCAAACAGCGAACCGAGTTGAGAGTTGTTGCGAAAAAAGTCTTTGAAGGCTTCGGTCCCCGAGAGTACTTCCAAGAGCTTCTGCTCCAGTTTGGAGGGGTCTTCCCAAAGTTCACGATAAGCCCTTACCTGTTGAGAATAATAATAAGCCTGCTTTTGAAAGCCTTTGAGGCTTTTGAGCATCCCTAGCTTGCCAAGGTTCTCCTGCAACAGGCGCTTTCTTTCCGAAAGAAAGCTGCGAATTTTTTCTGTTTGATCCAGCCTGTTTTGCAGTGCAGTATACTGTAAAAGTGTTTTGTCCAATTCAGAACTCTCCTGTCGTTCGCTAAGTAAAAATTTCATGGCGGTAGCGAGACTATCCAAGTGCCCGGAATAAACCTGACTGTACTTGGATAGCTGCGGTGCCTGACTTACGGCTTTGTACTTCTCTTCTATGCCGTCAAACAACTGCTTTGCCAGAGAAGAGTCTTTTTTCCAAATCCTCCCTTTTAATTTCTTTTCCTGTCGTTGAAGTTTCAAAAGATAGACAATCATGCTTTTCTCCATCTTCTTATCAGCAGCCTTTGCTTTTTCTTCAAGTAAAGCAATTGCTTTATCTGTAACAGGATACTCATTTGATGACAACATAGTGTCCTGCGAATTAGCGTTTGTAGCAAAAAGCCATGAGAATAAAGCTATCAGCGGAATGTATTTGGGATAAAGCATTGCAAAAGTGAAAGTGATTGCAAATTAGTAGCTGTGGAAACGCTTGTCAATCCGTATGAAGACCGAAAAAAAATCGGTATTTATACGGATTGTTTCTTTATATTTTATTTATTATTTTCATATGTAATCAATCGCCAAATACTACTGCTGATGACTGGGAATACAACCATCCAGGTCTATGTAGCTGATGATCATACTTTCTTCCGCTACGGAATACGGTCGGCTTTGCAAAGCCTGAAGAAAGAAGGTATTTTATTTATGGGTGAAGCACCTAACGGAGCAGTTCTGCTTGACGCAATTGCTCTTCAACAACCGCATGTCGTATTGATGGATATAGAAATGCCTGTAATGAATGGCATTGAAGCTACGGCTACTTTGAAAAAACTTTATCCCAATGTTAGAACGATAGCATTGTCGTTTTCGGAACAAAAAAATCATGTCCTCGCCATGTTAGAAGCTGGAGCGGATGGTTATCTTCTGAAAGACACAGGGATCTCGGAATTAAAACAGGCTATTAAAAACGTGTATGAAGGCTACTCTTATTACACGCCGGCAGTCAGTCATATCATCGCAGCGAATATTCGGGATACAAAAACAAAAAGTCTCAGCAAAAAAACTTTGACCCGCAGAGAAACAGAGATACTTACGCTTATCTGTCAAGGACAGAGCAGTAAAGAAATTGCGTGTGCTTTGTTTGTAAGCAAACGAACCGTTGACAGCATTAGGGAAAATATCATGCAGAAAACTGGCGTGAAAAATATGTTGCAGCTTATGCGGTATGCATTAAAAGAAGAGTTGATTACTGTATAGATGCAAACAGACGAAATACGAATTTCACTTTGGTGTTATCATTTCCAGAGTAATGATAAAAACGCAGAAGGCTCGGAATCAGGCTTTGTGAAATGCAGATTGTAATCGAACTGTCTAATTTGTTTTTTACCGTGGGAGACAAAGCCGGTACCGGTTGGCGGGCAACAGGTTTGCAAATTGTTGTTTTGTTCTTCACGATATCACGGTACCGTATAACCGCAAATGGTCTAGTGATGGAGTACCGGCTGCAGCACACGCCGCAGTTCAATATTTGCGAGGTAGGGCTCCAGCAAAGCCGTACTTCGAAAAGCGGTGATCACCACCAGTTCGCCAACAGGCCGGCGATAATACACTTCCACATAAAAATCAAATAGCCCGTAAAGGGCTACAAAATAATTTCCGGAGGTGCGGCTCGATAAATAGACGCCTTCGCGGCAAAGCAGGCCAGCCTGCTGCGAAAGCATCTGCATGTTGAATTCGGCAAATTGCATAGATGAAAAAAATAAGTGGTTTCCGTTTTCACATCAGCGTTATGCAATGGAAAATTACAGTTTTTAACCATGTAAGCAAATAAGTGGTTGCCGGGGCACTTTTTGTGTAAATGAATGGCAGGAAATATCCTGCCATTCATACTAAAAAACATACAAGGTTTAAGGAGCCTTTGCTGCTATTGCAACGGAAGGTCTTTAGCGTTGTAACCGTTGTATGTTGCAACGGAAACACTCTGCTTCCACGTTATTCCTTTTCAAATTCCAAAAGCTAAAAAACTTTTTTGCCCCTGCCACTTACTCCGGGAACCCATTCTCGTCTGCACTGGGACCATAGCTCCCGGGAATTGGAATATCCAGCAGGCGCAGGTAAACACCCAACTGGGCCCGGTGGTGGATCTGCTGGCTTAGTGCCATGCGAATGACATCTATTTTGGGTTGTTGCAGATAAATGGTTTCGCCGTTGCGCAGGGTCCAGGGTTTGTCAAGCAGGGCCTCGTTTTCCGGAAGCAGGGTTGAGAGTCCATCCGCGTAGCGTTTTTCAAAATAAGCAAGTAAGTCTTCTGTGCTGTTGATTGTCGGTTGCTCGTAAGGTTGGGCAAAATCAAGAAAGTCGGTGGTAAAGGTCATGTGTACCCAGCCAGGCAGGTCGGCAATGTGCGTGGTCAGCGATTTTAGCTTCATGCTCCTGGGATGGGGTGCATAGTCCCATTGATCATTGGGAACACGGGAGAGCATTTTGCGGGTGGTTTCGCCTTCTTCGATAAACTGATGCCGGAAAAATTCGATCAGTGTCATGGTTTGCTGGTTTAGACTTGCGAAATAACAATCCCGTTGTGACAGTCCTATGTCAGCAGGACCTTGCTTATTTCAAGCTTTTGCAATATTTTTTCGGCGTGTGCTGCAACAGTTTCCTGCAGCTCCAGTGGTTCCAGTATGGTGGCTTCATCGGCATAAAGCAAAAACCACCGCGAAAAGCCAGTCAGGCAGGAAGTAAGAAATGTCATCCTCACCATGTCGCCCCGTTTTTCCTCCGTGACAAAGCCGTTGTAATATTTCTGTTCGCCAAAATATTTTGCAATGGAGGCGTTGACATCGATCACCACTTTTTCCAGGTTCTTTTTTTCGGTTACCCGTGACAGAAAGTTCTGCAGCGGCGGGTGGCTTTGCGTCATTTTTTCTTCGGTCAGCCGCAGGCCGTTGATACGGTCTGTGCGAAAATTGCGGTATTCCCGCCGCAGGTGGCAATAGGCCACCAGGTACCAATGGCTGCCCTGGTAGTAAATGCCAATCGGCTCCACGTTGCGGCGCAGGCTTTCGGCCCGGCTGGCAGACGTATGGGTTAGCTCGAGGATCACGTTTGCAGCAATGGCCTGCAAAATTTTGGAAAGATGCAGCTCGGTGGGTTTGCTGTACACAAACGTGGGATGCGCCACCACGGCAATGTGGTCGTCAAGATTGGCCATCTGGTGTTTTTCGGTGCGGCGCAGCACAGCCCTTATTTTATCCAGTGCCGACTGGTAATGTCCCGATGTCGGCGCATCACTCATCGATTGCATCAGCTTTGCACCGGTCAAAAGGGCCGAAGCTTCGTCCTGGTTAAAATGAATGGGCGGCAGCTTGTAGCCTTCCATCAGGCGGTAGCCGGTTCCGGCTTCGCCGATAATGGGTACGCCACCTTCTTCCAGGGCTTTTACATCGCGGTACACAGTGCGCAGGCTTATGGAAAAGCGGTCGGCAATGTCCTGGGCTTTTACCAGTGGCCGCGATTGCAACTGGATCAAAATGGCAGATAAACGATCAATGCGGTTCACAAACGTGTTTGTTTTATGGCAAAGGAAACGGCGTGTAAATTATGATTTTAAAATGCATCTTTCGTGTTCACCAACCAACTGAAATAACAAAATAATTGCATGTTTTAATTACGAAAGATATATTTGCCTGCTTTTACCTTTTAATCAAACCAAATCAACAACTGTTTATGAGAAAACTTTCCCTTCTTAGCATTTGTCTTTCCTTTACTGTTTTGGCCGTTGCCCAGGACTTTCCGGGCATCCGCACCAGCAATTATGCCGGTGTAAGCAGTGTTTTTTTCAACCCGGCCAATATTGCCGACAGCCGTTACCGCTGGGATTTTAACCTGGTAAGTGCCAGCGCTGCCTTTGGCAACGACAAAGCTTCGTTCCGCCTCAAAGACATTGGCAAAACCATCGATATCGACAGCCTGAAAAACAAAGTTTTTGCCAGCCACACCGGCGGCTCCAATGGGTTTGTGTCGGCTGCCGTACACGGTCCTTCGCTGTTTTTCAACCTCAATAAAAAATCAGCACTGGCGCTTACCAGCCGTGCCCGCACTATGGCCAATATCATTGAGATCGATGGCAAGCTGGCGCAGGAACTGATCGACAGCGAAGAGGACCCAAGCTACCCGTACACCATCTCTTCGGCTAACAACATGATTGTAAATGCCAACGGCTGGACAGAGTTTGGCCTTAGCTATGCAAGAGAGATCTGGAGCAAAGGCGCCCATTACATCAAAGGCGGCATCAGCCTGAAATACCTGGCGGGTGTGGCCAATTATTCCATCCAGATCAACAGACTCAATGCGACCATCGGCAAGGACCTGGTTTCGGATGACGCTTACCTTACCAACAGCAGCGGCACGCTGGGACTGAATTTTGGCGGCCTGCAGATCTCTTCCCTGGAAACGGCTGACCTGCTGAAATTTAAAAGCACAGGCTTTGGCGCCGATATTGGTTTTGTTTATGAATACCGTCCGCAAGCGGCCAAAGGCGAGTATGGCGAGTTGCGCCGCGACCTGAATAAATACAAGCTACGGCTGGGTGTCGCCCTGCTGGATGCCGGCAGCATTTCCTACGAACGGGACATGGACCGAAGCGGTGGCTATACCCTGAACATCGGGCCAGCAGAGCGGTTTAACTTAAATGCCCTTGCCGATGCCAGCGTTGACGAATTCAAGGATACCTTAAACAATTACCCGCAATTTTTTACGCCCATGGCGGGAATGTCGGCTGGTAACTATTCTGTCAGCACGCCGGCCACGCTGCAGGTGAATGCTGATTACAACCTGCACAAAGGTTTTTACCTCAACCTTTCTTCGCAGTTTAGTTTGGTCAACAGCAGCACCAAGTGGAGCAGCAGCCAGTATTACAGTTCGGTGGTGCTGACGCCGCGGATCGAAAGCAGTGGCTTTGGCCTCTATGTTCCCGTTATGTACAATTCGCTGACAAAAATTACGGCAGGTGCATCGGTGCGGTTAGGTAGCTTTTTCGTGGGTTCGGGCAGTGTGCTGTCAGCCGCACTTGGCGGTTCAAAAGCGGCCGATCTTTTCTTTGGCATCCACATCGGGTCGAAGCATAAAAGCAAAGAGTAGGTTGTAGGCAATAAGCAATGGGCAATATGCAATTGGCAATTGTGGAAAGACAAACTTTTACTTTTTTTGAGGCAGGCAGTACAAGAAATTAGGCTGTGCAATGGCTGAGAATAAAAAAGAGCCGTTCTATTCGGAACGACTCTTTTTTTATGTAGATGGTTTATCTTCTTTACTTGTTGTGCGGCCTCTTTTAAAAAAAAGGCCCGCCCTAAAAAGAGCCGGCCGTTGCTAACCTATGAAAAACACCAAGCTCAAATATAGGGCAAATATTATTTGAGAACAACTACGGTAAATTTCTTTTGTTAGCACGGCCACGGCCTTTGCCTTCCTGAAGTCGTTCTTTGCGTACGTCCTGCACTTTTTCAACAAATTCGCGTTCGTGGGTGAACACTTCGTTGCTGCGTTTTTCGCCCACAATCGGCTTAACCTGGTCGCGGAACTTCAGCCGCACCTCAATGATTTTTTGCTGCAGCACCAGCCGGTCGTCCTTGTACTCCTGCTTTGTAGCCCGCAACTGGCGCAGGTAATCCATAAAAAGCGGTTGAAACCGTTCGGCCTCGGTTTTGTTCAGGCCCAATTTGGTTTGAATGTATTCCACCATTTTTTCCTTCAGGCGGTCGGCACCCGGCCCTTCCTCCTGGGCAAAGGAAGTTTGCAGCGAGAAGCAAAGGATCAATATGCAAAAAAACTTTTTCATAGGTTTAGTCAATTACCATTAACTCATCGTCTCCAGTAGGCAATTGTTCCAAAAAGGCATCCATTTCCGATGCCGAAACATCTTTTAATAAATTGGTTAGTTCTGTTCCGGCTGCAGGAGGTAGGGTCTCCTCCTGCAGTTTGGCCGGGTTGTAGGGAACGTTTTGAATAAAGGCATCGATTTCTTCTGTGCTGGCATTTTTAATGACCTCTTTTACAGAAGTGTTTTCGTTCCGGGCCACCAGTTTGTCCAGGGTGTCCGCGGTGGGGTAGGTTGTTGCAAGGGGCGCATCGCCTTCCGGCGCATTCAGCAATTGGTAACCACCAAATAGTACAGCGCCAAGCATGGCTGCTGCCACTGCAGCTCTTGCCCAGGTACGGGAAAAAAACGGGACCACTTTCGCCTTTGGACGAACCAGGTTGGCCAGGATCTGATCCGGCAACCGGTGAAAATAACCTTCAGGAACCGAGTAAGGCATTTGCCTGCCAACTGCCTCCAGCACCACTGACCTTTCTACTGCCGTTACAAAGGGCAGGTGGGAAAGGTTCTGCGCAAAATAATCCGGGGGCACGGCATACGGCATTTGCCGGGAAAGGCCAGCCAAAAAGGGCGAAAGCTGCTGCAGCTCGCTGGCCGCAGTCTCTTCCTGCTCTTTTACCCTGGCCAGGATAGAAGCCGCCAATCCATCAAAATAACCCTCGGGTACAGAGAGGGGGTTATTGGGAGAAGGCAAACCGCTTTCCAGGTTCCTCAGTTCATCCTGTATGTTATTCTCGTTATCCATTTTACGGGGCTTATGACCTGTATCGGTACCTAAGGTTTAATGATTGGTAATGAAGTCCTCTATTTTTTTCACCGCATGGTGATAGCTTGCTTTTAAGGCGCCTTCGCTGGTTTCCAGCACCCGGCTCATTTCTTCGTAGGGCATTTCGTCGTAATACCGCAGGGTAAACACAATACGCTGCTTTTCAGGCAGCTTTTGAATGGCCAGTTGCAGCTTCCATTCGAGTTTATTCGGGTCGAAATGTTTGTCCGCTTTGATTTTGTTGCTCAGGCCGGTTTCCACATCGCTGAGGCTGACGGCCGACCGTTTTTTCTGCGCTTCCAGAAAAGTGAGGCTTTCGTTGGTAGCGATCCGGTACAGCCAGGTATAGAGCTGGGATTCTTCTTTGAAGTTTTCGAGGCCGTTCCAAACGCGGATAAACACGTTTTGCAGTACGTCGTTGGCATCATCGTGGTCAACCACCATGCGGCGGATGTGCCAGTACAGGCGTTCCTGGTACTTTTTAATAAGGGCGGTAAACGCCGGTTCTTTCGTAGGCGGATTTCGGAACTGCTGTAATAATTCTGCGTCTGAGCGATCGGTTAGTGCCATTCATTACAATTATCAAAACATATGCTACCGGTGTAAAGATACTCCTTCCGGCGAAAGCGAAAAGTGCAGGCCAATCTGCACAGTCGTTAAAATAGGGTTGAATTTATTTCGGGCAAAGAAAAAGGGAGCGCCTTGCGGCATCTCCCTTTTATTCTTAATAGATGGCTTTTTAATTCAGCAATACGCCAAGGCTTTTGATAACGGCGCCTACACGCACGGCATCGTGGATGCGCTGCTTATCGGTGCCATGCTTTAGCAGTGCGGCTTCATGCGAGGTTACGCAAAGCGAACAGCCGTTTACAGCGCTCACCGCAAGGCTTACCAGCTCAAACAACTCCTTGCCCAAAACGGGGTTGGCCATAATGCTCATGCGAATGCCTGCCTGCGCTTTGTCGTAAAACTCGTCGTGCATAAAATGCCTGAAACGGTAATACACGTTGTTGGCGTTCATCAGGCTTGTGCAGGCAATGATTTCAGCCAGTTCGGCGGCAGTAGCGCCATTTTCAAGGGCACTGGCTTCAAAACTTTGCTGCAACGCGGTATTTTTCTCATTCACGGCTACGGCCAGGGCAATGAGGTAAGCGTCCTTTTTGCCAAGGCTTTCGGCGTTCAGCGCTGTGGACAGGTTCAGCTTCATGTCCTTCAGGTAGCGGCTCTTGGCTTCTTTCAACGCATCGAGTTGCGGTGTCAGCTTTTCCTCGCCTACCTGCAGGTCCTTTAACAGGGCCAGCGCATCGTCCTGGGTGGCGGCTGCGGTTCCAAATAACATTGTTTTTGTTTTTCTTGATTCAAAAAGATTAGGCGTTGGTCAGCGTGGCTTCGCCTTTCTGCCAGTTGCACGGGCAAAGTTCATCCGTCTGCAGGGCGTCCAGCACACGCAGCACTTCTTTTACGTTGCGGCCTACATTCAGGTCGTACAGCGATACCCAGCGTACGTCGCCCTGCGGGTCAACGATAAAGGTGGCACGATAAGCAATCTTTTCTTCGCACTGCAAAATGCCCAGTTCTTCGGCCAGGGTTTTGGAGGTATCGGCCAGCATGGGGAACTGCAGGTCACGCAGGTCTTCGTGGTCTTTACGCCAGGCCAGGTGTACAAACTCGCTGTCGGTAGAAGCGCCAACCAGTACGGTGTCGCGATCAGCAAAATCCTGGTAGTGTTTGTTGAATTCAGCGATTTCGGTAGGACAAACAAAGGTGAAATCTTTTGGCCACCAGAACATCACCATCCATTTGCCGGCGTTTTTGATTTCTTCGTAAGTCAGCTCATAGAACTCTGCACCTTTTTCAATGGATACGACTGCCTTTTTCTTGAACTCGGGGAATTTCGATCCCAGGGATAACGTTGTGTTTCTCATTTTTTTATTCTTGTTCTTTTTGACGGCGCAAATTTCCGGGCTGGAGAGTTGCCAACAAAGCCGGAAGCGGAATTTTTCCTGCTAAAGATTGTTAAAGGATGTATGGAATAATTCTCTCAACTAACCCCGATCTTTAACCGAATAGTTTTACGGCCCGGTTGTTTGGCTATGCAGCACTGACCAAAGTGAGGAAAGGAAATTTTTAACCAAATACCTGCTTTCCGTACAGGGGCTAATTGGAAGAAAATGCCTAACTATGCAGGCTTTTTCAACAGAACGAAGGCTATTGCTATCGAACAAATTAAACAGCAACGAATGGACGGTGACAGAAAAAGAAGGTTCCTGATCTCAAGACGGATAGATGGTTTTTTTACCATCTTTTCCGACGTCACATCATTTATCGGCCGCTTTTTTAAAGAGATGTTCCGCCGTCCGTTTGAGTGGAACGAATTTATCAAGCAATGCTATGAGATCGGTTACCGTTCCCTGGCACTCATCTCCATGACGGCCTTTATCACCGGTGTGGTGTTTACCAAACAATCACGGCCTTCCTTATCCGAATTTGGTGCACAGTCCTGGCTGCCTTCGCTGGTGGCCATTGCCATTATCAAATCGCTGGCACCCCTGGTGACAGCGCTGATCAGTGCCGGTAAAGTGGGTTCGGGCATTGGTGCGGAGCTGGGATCGATGCGGGTAACAGAGCAGATCGATGCCATGGAAGTATCGGCCACCAACCCGTTCAAATTTTTGGTGAACACACGCATTGGTGCCACCACGCTGATGATGCCGGCGCTGATGTTGTTCTCGGCCTTTATTTCCATGATGGGTTCTTACATGGATATTTACCTGCACGAGCAAACCAGCTTTACCACGTTTTTGCAGCAGGCGTTTTCCAAGATCACTTTCCTGGATTATGCTTCTTCTATTTTCCGGTCGCTGGTGTTTGGTTTTACCATTGGCGCCGTGGGTTGCTACAAAGGCTTTCATGCATCGGGCGGAACACAGGGTGTGGGACGGGCTGCCAACGCAGCAGTGGTGGTGTCTATGTTTTTAATTTTTATCGAGGAAATGCTGATCCTCCAAGTCATTAACGCTTTCCGGTAATATGCGGCACATTGTGAAACCTCAACAAAAAGAAACGGACATCAACATCCGTAACCTGCACAAAGCCTTTGGCGACAACGAGGTGCTGAAAGGCGTGGACCTGGACCTGCACCACGGCGAGAACCTGGTGGTGCTGGGCCGTTCGGGTACGGGTAAGTCGGTGCTCATTAAGATCATTGCCGGCTTGCTGAAACCCGATAGCGGCACCGTAAATGTGTTGGGAAAAGAAGTGCCACTGCTGAAAGAAAAAGAGCTGAATGCCCTGCGCCTGCAGCTCGGCTTTTCGTTTCAGAACAGTGCCCTTTACGACAGCATGAGTGTGATGGAAAACCTGCTTTTTCCGCTGAGCCATCATCGCAAGCAGTTGACCACCGGTGAGGCTACGCATGCCGTGGAATCAGTGCTGGATGCTGTGGGCCTGCTGCAAGCTAAAAACCAGATGCCATCGGAGCTTTCGGGCGGACAAAAAAAACGCATCGGCATTGGCCGTACCCTTATCCTGCAGCCAAAGATCATGTTGTACGATGAGCCTACGGCGGGATTGGACCCTATCACCAGTACAGAGATCAATGACCTGATCAACGAAGTGCAGGAACGGTACCATACCAGTTCTATCATCATTACCCACGACCTGACCTGTGCCAGGGATACGGCCGACCGGGTGGCCATGTTGCTTGATGGCAACTTTGCCAAGGAAGGAACGTTTGAAGATGTTTTCAGCTCGGATGACGAACGAATAAAAAGTTTTTATAATTATAATTTTACCCAATAAATGGAAAAACAAAATAAACGGGCAGTCATTGTGGGCATCTTTGTATTTGCGGCCCTCGTGATTTTTGTCCTTGGTGTCATGACGCTGGGCGGCCAGAAAGACCTGTTCAACAAAGGCGCTACCATCCATGCGGTTTTTAACGAAGTGAACGGGCTGCAGCCAGGTGGCAATGTTTGGTATGCCGGTGTAAAGGTGGGCACGGTACAGGGCATTCATTTCAACAAAGAAGGAAAGGTGGATGTGGAGATGAACATTACCGAAGATCACCTGCCCATTATTAAAACCGATACAAGGGCCAAAGTAGGCGCTGATGGATTTATTGGCAACAAGATCGTGATCCTTTCAGGTGGCACCGCCGCAGCGCCGGTTGTAAAAGACGGCAGCACCGTGCAAACAGAATCCTCGCTGAGCACCGATGAGATCATGGCTACCCTGCAGGAAAACAACCGCAACATCCTGGCCATTACCACCGATTTTAAAACCATCAGCAACAAAATGCTCAACGGCGAAGGCTCAGTAGGCAAGCTGCTGAACGACGAGCAGCTTTACCGCGACCTGCAAACCAGCATGGCTTCGTTGCGCCTGGCAGCCGCCAACGCACAAACGCTTGCGGCTAACGTTACCGGTTATACGGAAAAGCTGACCGCGAAAGGTTCGCTGGCCAATGACCTGGTGACCGATACGGTTCTTTTTTCGCGGCTGCGCAGCACCGTTAGAGAGATCGATGCACTGACAGCAACGGCCGGACAGATCGTTGGCAACCTCAATGCCACCAGCCAGGACATCAACCAGAAACTGGCCGATCCTTCGTCGCCGGCAGGCCTGCTGCTGAACGATAAGGCTGCGGCAGCCGACATCAAGGCTACGCTAAAAAACCTGCAAACCAGTACGCAAAAACTCGACGAGAACATGGAAGCCCTGCAGCACAACTTTTTACTGCGCGGTTTCTTTCGCAAGAAAAAAAGCCAGTAGTGTTTCAATTGGCAATCGACAATAAGCAATGAGCAAGAGAAAGCGGGACCAAGTCCCGCTTTTTTTATGTAAAAAGCACAGAGAAAAAACCTGCATTTCGTTAGCGGAAACGATTCAATACATGACAAAAAGCAACAGTACTGCCGACTGCCGACTGCTTACTGCCTACTTTTTTGATAGCAGACTCCTTTCAACAGCCTCACGCCGTTGCCGGGAGAACGCGGTCTTTCTCCGCAACATCAGCGGTTAAAAACCAGGCAAAGCCAAAAAGGAGGCTGTAAAATTCAAACTTGTCGGTAAGGGAATTGGTGGTAAGATCGCTCTTGCCCACCACGGCTTTCTGACTGTTGAGCAGCACCAGCTTTTCGTCTTCGATCCGGTGATACATCTTTTGCCCGTTGATGGTAAATTGACCCGGTGAAGGTTTGCTGGCAAACGGAGCTTCGCCAATAACAACGCCGTACTCGCTGCGCAAAAGGATCTTTTTGTTCAGCAGGCCCTGAACCTGTAGAAAGAAGATCCGTTTGGTCAGTCCCATCAACCGCAGGGAAAGCCGCTGCAGGTTAAAGACCAGCGACCGTGTGTTTTCTTCCTGTTGCAGTAGCCAATGATGCAGGCCGTCTGTAGCGTGTGAAAGAACCCATTTCATATGCGAATCGTTTGATTAAGGCTATGAAAAATTACAAAATAGTTTAGATGCAACAGCAGGGCTGCGGTATTTGTGGAAAAAATAAGGGAAAGGTCTTAGACGGAAGCAAGCAGGACCATAAAAGCGCAGGCATATAAAAAAAGCTCCCGAAGGAGCTTTTGCACTATCGAAGCAAAGAGCTTATTTCTTTTTTCTGGCCATGGCTTTTTCGGCAGCGGCAACAATGTGCTGCACGCTAAGACCGTATTTTTCAAGAAGCTGGTCAGGCGTTCCGCTTTCGCCAAATGTGTCATCCGTACCCACGTACTCGATGGGAACAGGGAAATTTTTAGCAGCCACTTGTGCCACCGCATCGCCCATACCGCCCAGTACATTGTGCTCTTCGGCCGTAACGGCGCAACCTGTTTTTTGAATGGAAGCAAGAATGGCTTCTTCATCCAGCGGTTTGATGGTGTGCAGGTTGATCACCTCTACGCTGATGCCTTTTTCTTCCAGTTGCACCCCTGCCTGGATGGCTAGCCATACCAGGTGACCGCAGGCAAAAATGGAAACATCAGTGCCTTCGGAAAATTGCTGCGCCTTGCCGATCTGGAACGGTTCTTCCGGGGTGAAAACAGGCCAGCTTGGGCGGCCGAAGCGCAAATACACAGGTCCTTCGTATTCAGCGATGGCCAGCGTAGCGGCCTTGGTTTGGTTGTAATCGCAGGGAACGATCACGGTCATGCCCGGCAGCATTTTCATCATGCCGATATCTTCAAGGATCTGGTGCGTAGCGCCGTCCTCACCCAGGGTAACGCCGGCATGCGAAGCACAGATCTTTACGTTTTTATCGCTGTAGGCTACACTCTGGCGGATCTGGTCGTACACCCGGCCGGTAGAAAAGTTGGCGAAGGTGGTGGTGAACGGGATCTTGCCACCAATGGTAAGACCAGCTGCAATACCGATCATGTTGGCTTCGGCAATACCCACCTGGATAAAGCGTTCGGGGTTCTCCTTCATAAAACCCTGGAGTTTCATGGAACCGGCCAGGTCGGCAGTCAGGGCCACTACATTCGGGTTGGTACGACCGAGTTCTGTCATGGCATCGCCAAAGCCGCTGCGGGTATCTTTTTTACCTTTTGGTTGTATGTCTTTGAGCATAGGGCGCAAAGATAAGGTTCGCCTTCAAACCAAAAAGTATATGTTCAGAAGGCGTGTCCCTATAGGCCCAGAACGTTTGATCATCACACTAAAAACAAAAAGCCTCCGCCCGAAAAACTGGCGAAGGCAAAAAAGATATCATGCAAAAGCGAGGGTCTGTGCTTAGATCTCCCTTCCACCGGAGGGGCGGGGGAGGCCTAATTCAACTCCGAATTTGTTGAGGCAAAAAGCTTCTCGTCTTCCTTCAGCTTTAATTCCCACTTCCAGGCCGTGTCCATCATGTCTTCAATGGTCATTTTCGGGTCCCACTGCAGGCGGCTTTTGGCTTTGTCGTTGTTGGCATAAATGGCAATCACATCACCGGGGCGGCGCGGACCGATCTCGTAGTTCAGCGAAACACCGCTTACTTTTTCAAAAGCCCGGATGGCTTCCAGCACGGTAACGCCGTTGCCGGTACCCAGGTTGAACACCTCGCAGCCGCCGATGTTGCGGCCTTCCTCCAGGTATTGAATGGCCAGCGTATGTGCATGGGCAATGTCGCTAACATGAATGAAATCGCGAACACAGCTTCCGTCACGGGTATTGTAATCGTTGCCAAAGACCGTCATCTTCGGCAACTTGCCAATAGCGGTTTGCGTAATGGCCGGTACCAGGTTTTGTGGACGGCCAAGCGGCATCTCGCCAATCTTTATGGACGGGTGGGCACCTACGGGGTTAAAATAACGCAGCAGGATGGTATGCGTGCCGGCCGCTTTTTGAAATTCCCCAATGATTTGCTCACCCATTTGCTTGGTGTATCCGTAAGGCGACTCGGCCGGCTTGGGTGGGGTTTCTTCGGTAACAATGGTATGATCGGGATTGCCGTAAACCGTACACGAAGAAGAAAAAACAAACCAGGGGGTGCGAAACTCCTGCACGCATTTCAGCAGGTTGATCAGCGATACCAGGTTGTTCTCGAAATACATGAGCGGCTTTTCCACCGATTCGCCAACAGCTTTGTAAGCGGCAAAATGAATAATGCCTTTAATGTCTTCGTTCTCCTGGAAAATAGCGGCTGTATCGTCAAAATTGCAAAGGTCTACCTTGTAGTTTTTCACGGCCTTGCCCGTGATCTTTTCCACGCCATCCAGGATGGCAGCATTGGAGCGACTGTTGTTGTCAACAGAAATAACATCGTATCCATTTTCAATCAGATCAACAAGGGTATGGGAGCCAATATAGCCACAACCACCCGTCACCAGAATTTTTGGCATGCATAAAAATTGAAGCGCAAAAATGAGAAAATTAATTTTAAAAGAAGAATGAAGGGCCAGAATACGGCAGTCAGGAAAAAGAAAAAGGCAACAAGCTGTCAAGGTTACTGCTTGTTGCCTTTCGTAAAAGATTTTTTTATCAGAAGAATAATCTCGCTACATAAAAGATGCCCATCGCCAGGAGGGCACTGACGGGAATGGTCAGGATCCAGGCCCACAGCAGGTTGATGGTAACGCCCCAGCGTACAGCCGACAGGCGCTTGGTGGCGCCAACGCCCATAATAGCGCCGGTGATGGTATGCGTTGTGCTCACCGGGATCTTCAGGGCTTCGGTTACAAAAAGGGTAACGGCACCGGCGGTTTCCGCGGCCACGCCTTCAAACGGAGTTACCTTGGTAATGCGGGTTCCCATCGTCTTAACAATTTTCCAGCCACCGCTCATGGTTCCCAGGCCAATGGCTAAGTAACAGGACAGCGGCACCCAGGTGGGCATTTGCTCAAAAGAGGTGATCGTACCGTTGGCAATGAGGGCGGCCGTAATGATACCCATTACTTTTTGCGCATCGTTACCGCCATGGCCAATGCTGAAAGCAGCTGAGGACACCAGTTGCAGGCGCTTGAACCAAACATTGGAGCGGTGCGCATTGAGCGTATTCAGCCAGAACGTAAATATCGTCATCACCAAAAGGATAAAGGCCAGCAGGAGCCACTTGAAGTTCTCTCCAAAGAAAACAACCTGGCTAAGGCGACTGTCGTAATTGGTCAGGTAAGGTGAGGTGGCGGTCAGGGTATCGCCTTTGCGCACCACGGTGTAGGTAAAGTTGTTCCCCGCGCCTGTTTTTTTCCACTCTTCATCCAGCTCTTTGGTGCCGGTGATGGGCAGGTTGTTGATGCTAAGCAGGGTGTCGCCTTTTTTAAAGCCCATGCGCTGCCCGGTAGAGCCGTTCGGAATGTCTTTCAGCACGGTGACGCCATTGGCCGTCTCTGTTTTAAAGCCGGCAATATCGGCGCGGTTGGTTTTGATGGTGGTAAGAAGAAAAACAGCAATGCCCGCCATAAATACCAGCGAAACAATACGGGGCAGGATATCTTTCCGGAAGGAGAACAGGAACCAAAGGGAAATAACAAACGCAAAGAACATCCCTACCAACGGTGCCAGGAAGATGAAAGAAGCCGTCCGGAGGATCACGTCGGAGTTGACAGCACCCATCCCGCCAGCCGCAATACCGGCACCGGCAAAACCACCGATCAGGGTGTGCGAGGAAGAAGACGGAATGCCAAACCACCAGGTCAGGAGGTTCCAGCAAATGGCGGCAATCAACCCGGAAAACACAACCACCAGCATCATTTGTCCCGAAACCTGGTCGGAGTGAACCGTTTTGGCCACCGTATCGGCCACGCCGTGGTCTTTAAAAATAAAAAAGGCGGCAAAGTTGAAGATGGCCGCCCACACCACGGCCTGGAAAGGCGTCAGTACTTTGGTAGAAACGATGGTGGCAATGGAATTGGCGGCGTCATGAAAGCCGTTGATATAATCGAAGATCAGGGCCAGGGCGATGATGACGATAATAAAGGTCATAAGTATTTAGGTAAAGTGAAACGTGAAAAGTGAGACGTGAGACGAGGCACACATCTACTTTACAAACAACTCCGGTTTCACGTATGACGTTTGACGTCTCACGTTATTAGGCGTATTTTACAATAATGGATTCGATCACGTTGGCGGCGTCTTCGCACTTGTCGGTGGCTGTTTCCAGCACCTGGTAAATTTCCCGCTTTTTGATCACCTCTTTGGCATCGGGTTCGGTGGCAAAAAGGCGCTCAATGCTCATGTCAAAAATGTCGTCTGCCTCGTTTTCCAGGCTGTTGATCTTTACCAGCGAGTCGGTGATCACCCGCATGTTCTTCATGTTGCGCAGCTCACCAACGGCTTTGCGTACTTCGCTGGTGCTTTGCAAAACGATCTCAGCCAGTTTGTGCAGGCCAATGTCGTTGGGGTTAACACGGTAAAAATTGATCTTTTTGGCGGAGGCAAAAACAAAATCCGCTACATCATCCAGGGCAGAGGCCAGGTAGTGAATGTCTTCGCGGTCAAATGGCGTGATAAAGTTGCGGCCCAATTCGGTAAACAGGCTGTGGGTCAGCTCGTCATTGGCATGCTCCACATCTTCCATCTTTGAGATCAGGCTCTGGCGTTTGTCAAAATCCGGTTCGTGCACAACCTGCTGTAACAGAACCCCCATATTTTTTACGTTATCGGCACTCTTTTCAAACAACTCATAAAAAACCTTGTTTTTAGGGGCCAGAAACTTTGCAAAGATGTTCATACTGATGTCTTTAAAAATGTTCGGCGAAATTATGCCCATTTGGGCAGAGCAGGGTTGGTAACAGAAAATTAATGATAACTTAATACTGCTTCCAATATTATTCCTTGCTTTGCAGCCTTAATCGCTTCATAATATATGCCAAGTAAAAAAACCGGTTTGTTGCGGGTGGTAGTGGCACTCCTCTTCGGCGCACCTTTCGGTGCAGGTGCCCAGCGTTTTTTGTCCGAATACGATTCGACCCTTTTTCTCAAGGATACGGTGGTAACTACCGTGCGCCGCTTTGAGAACCTGCACTTTAGCGGGTATATGCAGCCCCAGTTCCAGGTGGCGCAAAAGGAGGGCATCGAGTCTTTCGATGGCGGCGACTTCCGCAAAAATGCGTCCAATCGTTTTATGCTTCGCAGGGCAAGGGTAAAAATGGATTACCGCCTGCCTGCCAAAGATGGCTTTGGCCCGGCCGCCCTTTTTACTTTTCAGTTTGAAGCCACCGAGCGGGACGTAAACGTACGGGATGTGTTTGTACGCATTTTTGAACCCAAAAAACAAAAGCTGGCCCTCACGGCCGGTTTGTTTGCCCGCCCGTTTGGGTACGAGGTCAATCTGTCCTCTTCTTATCGCGAAACGCCGGAACGTGGCCGCATGTCGCAAACCCTGATGCCCTCCGAGCGGGACCTGGGTGCCATGGTCAGCTACGAAGCCAAAAAGCCGGTGCTGAAAAAACTAAAGCTGAAGTTGGATGCCGGTTTGTTCAACGGGCAGGGTAAGTCAGGACCTGCCGAATTTGACAGTTACAAAGACGTCATTTCCCGGCTGACGGTTTCGCCGTTTTCCCTTTCGCGTACCGTAAAACTGGGCGGTGGCCTTTCGTGGCTCCATGGCGGCTGGCGGCAGGATAGCCGTTACCGTTATGAAACGAAAAAAGAGGGGGGTAAAACGGTTTTTACAGTGGATTCCAGCGTCAGCAATATTGGCAATATTTCGCCACGCCGCTATTACGGTGCCGATGCGCAACTGGAACTAAAGCACGGCTGGGGCAAGACCGAATGGCGGGCCGAGTACTGGTGGGGAACACAACCCGGCACGGCTTCCACTACCGAGAACCCCGGCCTTCAACCCGAAGGGCCAACCTATGTCCGCCCCTTTAACGGCGCATTCTTTTATTTTTTGCAGAACATCGTCAACCCCGATTGGGAACTGATGGTAAAATACGACTGGTACGATCCGAACCGCCTGGCAACAGGAAGCGAGATTGGCAGCACGGGTGACTATCTTACGGCAGGGGATATACGTTATGATACCTGGGGCGTTGGCCTTACCCGTTATTTTTCGGAGCACCTGAAAGTGCTGGCTTATTACAGCTTTGTAAGCAATGAGGGCACAGCCCTTACAGACTATCGCACCGACCTCGAAGACGATGTGTTTACCCTGCGGATGCAAATGCGGTTTTAAGAACCGCAGGACTGGTAACGATTTGCTAACGATTTCTTCATCCGGGGGAAACACGTTAGCGGGGTAGAAAAATTAGTTTTATGCTTTGTAGCAGTTAATCTAACAAGACAGGACGGCCTTCTATTCTTAGAGGGCTTTTTTGTGGGGGAAAATGCGGAAAACAAACAAGCATCTTAAAATCCATAAATCCATTTTACCGATCGGGCAAGAAGACGGTATTCTAAAAATTACCAAAACCAAAACAGTTTGTTGCTTTTAGGAATGATACATTGGAGAGGCGATGTTAATCGCTGTCAGGGTTGATCTCCCCCATTCCCATTGCTAAAAATCTCTCTAACGACGCCGTTCCTTTAGCCCTTTCTAACCTTCAACTTTATCATTCCTTTTTCCTTTACTGGCGCCAATCTTGCTGCCTGTATGTCTATGAAAAACATGCTTTTATCACTCTTTACCGGCTTGCTGCTAACGGTTGCCGCCACGGCGCAACAGGCAAAAAGCCGGTTGGATATACAACTGGATAAATCCATCATACAACCCGGCGATTCGCTACTGGTAACAGTCGCTTACACCGATACCAGCAAACTTTCCGAAGACCTGTCTTTGGCAACGCTGGAGCTATTAATTGAAAATGAACAAGGGCTGCGTACCCGGCTCCGCTGGCCGGTGGTGGACGGCCAGGCTTCCGGCACGCTGTATTTGCCCGATTCGCTGCCCAAGGGACGCTACACCCTGCTGGCGGGTTTGCAGCAGCGCTTTTTTGAGGTGACCGGCAAACTGCAGAACGCCAGCAACACCAACCGTGTGCAAGCCATGCTCCTCACCAAAACCGGTGCCTGGGACGAGCAGGAAGTGCCTGTGCAGCCCGATGGCAGCTTTGCCATCCGTAACTGGCTGTTTGAAGACAATGCCTTACTGGCATTCTCCGGAAACAACAACCAGCCCCTGAATATCCGCATCAGCACCCAGCTCGATTCAAGCTATACACCCCTGGCGGTGGGCGGCCGGGCTTTTTACATTGGAGAGCCGCCGGCAGCGGAGCGGCAGCGCCTTAACCAGCCCATTGAAGTTTCGGCAGCGCTTTTTGCCGATGGGGGCAGCGTACTGCCAGCCGTAGTGGTCAGGAGTACCACCAAAAGCAAGGCGCAGCAGTTCGATGAACAATACGCTACTGGCTTGTTCCAGTCTGCCAACGAACGCCTGATCAGCATCTTGGACGATCCTACTGCACAGGCCTCTCCCAATCTGTTTACTTACCTGCAAGGCCGTGTGGCCGGACTGCAAATAACACCGGTAGGGTTCAGTGGCGGCGCAGCCTTGTGGCGCGGTGGCCCGGTGAGCTTTTTTATGGATGAAATGCGGGTGTCGGCCCAGCAAATTGCCAACATCCCCATGACAGACATTGCTATCGTCAAAGCCTATCCGCCACCCTTTATGGGCAGTTTCGGTGGAGGAGCTGCCATTGCCGTGTACACCCGCCGCGGTGGCGAAGCTGCTTACCTTCCTGCCAACCGGCAGGTGTTTAAGGTAAGAGGGTATACGCCTTCGGCCACGGTGCTGAATATGAATAAGGGGAGTATATAGGCGATACTTGGTGATAGGGAAAGTGTTTACCGCCTCAAACCTTGATGCACCGGCATCGTTATTTGCCGGTGCCGGTCTTAGTGTGCCAGGGTAGTTGTCGATATCGAAAAACGAATTGTTTGTGTTGCCACGCACTGAATTCAAGATGGGATACAAACTACGGCATCAAAAAATAAGTTTTATGCCTTTGCATCAGTTAACGTCACAAAACATGGCAGCCTTCTTTGTTAAGAACTTTTTTTGCGGAGAAAATTATAGAACCAAACACTACCTGGACTAACCAGCTTAATGTTACAACCCATTAGCCTTCACCAATCCTTCCCACCCGTAACAACAACGGGAACGTAACCGTTCGCAGTTCCTCTTCTCCCCATTGCTGTTGCAGTTCATCCAGGATCAACGCCACAGGATCGGTTCCTTTCTGTTTCTGATAATGTTTTACGGCCGACCAGGTTTGCAGGTAACCCACCAGGTGCGCCAGCGACCATTGGTAGGAAATGCTGAAAGGCGGCGACGGAATTTCGGTAAACGGAAACGGAATGGTTTGATAGCCTTCATCAACATAATGCCGCTCTTCATCCCAAAACGGACCAACGATCCCGGTGTAAAGTTTTTCAATCACGCTGTCCACCTCCGGTGAAATGGTGAGCTTTCCGTACCCGGTTATCACCAGCAGGGCTCCTGGCTTTGCTGTTCGTACCACCTCAGCATAAAACGCATCAAAACAGAACCAATGCACTGCTTGCGCTACCATCACCAGGTCAAAAAACGCATCGGGAAAACTTGTTTTTTCTGCGGGCTGCACGCTGTACTGTATGTTGGGCAGTTGTGCCGCCTGCGCCAGTTGTGCAGCGCTGATGTCGGTGGCATACACGTTGTTAAAAAGCGGCGAGAGCTTTTGCGCTGCCTGCCCATTTCCCGTGGCACAATCCCAGGCATTTTGGTTGCCACGCAACAAGGTTTGTATACAAGCAAACAAGCTGTCGGGATACACCGGCCGGTACTTGGCATAGTTGTCCGAAGCCGAAGAAAAATTGTCTTTCATACCCTGAAAGGTAGTTAGCGATCGGGCAGTGTAGAGACGAAAAAACCGGTGCATTTCACCCGTTGGGAAACACACCGGTTAGGGGACTTGCTTGTGTTTATAGTTTGATGAACTCTACCCTGCGGTTTTGTGCTTTGCCTTCCTTGGTTTTGTTGTCACCCACCGGAACGCTTTCACCTTTGCCATCGGTTTGAAGGCGGCTTTCTTCCACACCATAATCCTTTGCCAGTGCTGCCTTTACAGCTTCCGCCCGTTTCTTCGACAATTCAAGATTAGCAACATCGGACCCGTCGCTATCGGTATGACCAACGATCTTTAGTTTAACGTCTTTGTGTTCGGTCAGTAAACCACCCAATTCTTTCAACACACCGTTGCTTTCTGGTTTGATGGTAGCCGCGGCCACATCGAACAGGATGCCGGTGGTAGAAAACTTGCCTTCTTCGATCAGCTTGTGGCGGGTATCGGGCAGGCCGGTGGCCACTTTCAGGTTGGAAATAAACAGGCCAATCTCGTCTTCCTGGTAATTGGAACTTTCCAGGTAAAACCAAAGCTGGTTCATGGTATCTCCCACGTTCATGGCCCGGGGAATGTCAAATACTTTTTTATCGTTGATCCACATCCGGAAACGTGTCTTCTGCACCTGGATGGAATAGTGAACCACCTGGTTAAAGAACTGCGTCATATCGCCCAGCGACATGCGGTCGCTGTGAAAGGTTTGCACTCTTTTGGCGCGGCTGTCGACATAAGCACTGCCGTTGCTGCCCGGGTTAAAGGTGACAAACGTATTGTTGTATTCACTCTGCTCCCGCAAAAATTCGTTGTCAGCAGGATCTTTGCCGCCGCTGCTCAGCAAACCGGCTTTCCAGTACGGCAGCACATAACCTTTTACCTTGGGTTCAAAATAAAAGATGGCGTCAAACTCCACGGTGTAATTCTCACCAAAGCTTTTGCGGTTGCCGGTGAGGTAAAACGAGTTTTCGAAACCGCGCAGCCATTTGCCCCCTTTTCCTTCAATGGTTTGTACCTCTCCCTTGCCGCTGGCATTCCAGGTGAGGGGTAATTCGCCAACGGCGTCCTGCGCAAAGTCTTCGGCGTAAATGATCTTTTCGCCGGGAACAAAATCAAATTTGGAATAGCTTTTCAGGGTCGCTTTTTCGGGTTTGGCCGGTTCGGCCTGTGTAGCCGCAGGAGCAGGCGCTGGTGCAGTTGCAGGCTGTGAATTGGACGCCTGTGCCGGCGCTCCTTTGCCTTCGAGCTGGTCTAGCGAACGGTCGATGCCTTTGTCAACTTTTTGCTCAAGACGCTGCTCGGCCTTGTTCTTTACTTTTTTCATCAGGCCGCCAAATTGGGCCTGGCTCACGGCGGGCAGCAGCAGGATCAGGACGGCAACAAGAGGTTTGTTCATGACCAATAGTTTGGGTTTGAATGGTAAATCTATTACCGCATCAGTGCCGCTGTAAGCTGAAGCTGTATGAACTGCAAAGACAGGAGGATGAAACAGCCTTTGCCTGGAAGGGGAAAGAAAAATGAAAGCTGTTTTTGTACAGAGGTTAACCCACTGCAAACACATTGTGCCAATAACCATTGCATTTGCTTTGCAAAAAGAAACAGGCAGGAATGGCTTCTAAAAAATCAGGCAGGTGTTTATGTGCAGGAACGCTTTTAGCGAAAGGCTAACAACGAGGGCAGGCCTGTAAAAGCCCGCCCTTGGTATGCATAAGGAGCCCCGCCGGCATTGCCGTTGCGTTATGTTTTAATCAGTTATTTTGATCCTGTACGCAAAGCGGTTCCTTTACCACTGCGCTTTGAACTTTTTCCACAATTGCATGATCTGTTCGTCTTCGGCAGGTGCATCCGCCGCATCGTGAACGATCACCAGGTTGTCGTCTGAATCTTGCGAAGAAGGAAACAATTCAATCAGTCGTCCAATGTATTTTGAATAAAGATTGGCGTAGTGACTCGACAGGAAATCCAGGAAAAGGGGCAATCGGTACGTTAGCATTTGTTTCGAATTTTAGTGGTTAAGTGATATTTACAAGACAGGATCAACCCCGAAACTGCTGCCTTAAAAGAAGGTTAAATGGTTTGGTGTTTATCCATCCTGTAAATGGTGTTCACGACAGGGCTGTAAAAACCATGCCCCCCTGGGTGGTGAGTGGTGAGTGGTCAGTGGTGAGTGGGGGTCGTTTAGATTTTGACCATTTGCGTTTCAATCATGGCAGTGTAGGAACGACTGCGTTTCATTATTAGAATACCAGCCACTTTGATCTATCGTCATAGACACCTCATTTATCCATTATAATTGCAACCAAAGTTCCCTTTGTAGTAACAGCCGCGTTGCGAAGTTTCAACCGCGGTTTTGGCGCTGAAGGCGCCCCGTGTTTATAGAAAATTTATTACCAAATTAAATTAGCTCTGAAGGAGCTTCGTGTTACCTGTTACAGAAACACGGGGCACCTTCGGAGCCCATTTATCATTCTTTGAGGATTTACTATAAACACGTGGCTCCTCCGGAGCCGGGAGCCTTCTTGCGATTTTCTATTTATTAAAACGAGGCTTTCTTTGATTACCCATCTTCCGAACTCGGGGACATGCTATTTACTATTTGGATAGTATTGACATCGAAAGCGCTTTGTAGCCCATAACGTTGCAGGCCTGAAAGGGCGCCATAAATCAGCCCGGCCTGCAAAGGCCGGGTTAGTCATTGCGATAAAAAAACTGAGCCCTGAAAGGGCGACACAACAAAGTTGTTTCATAACCTGTGCGCCCTTCAGGGCCCTTTCCTTTATTGTTTTCTTTTTACCCAGGGCTTGCACCATGGGCTAATATATGCCGGCCTTTCGGGCCTTTTTAACACCCATCTCTTTAAAGCTTTACTCTTGTAAACTGGACAATAAGGCAATTTTTATCGCTCTGATTTCACTCAAAATGACTTTGAAAAACGCACCACTGACCACTCACCATCCCGCTATCCGCCCAAGGCTTTTAATACGCTCTGCCGGTAAAGCTTCCCAATCGGTATGTCTGCTTTTTCAACCTGCAACACCTCCGTGGTAAACGACTTGATCTTGTCCACCGAAACAATAAATGAGCGGTGTGTGCGGATAAAAAGCTGCTCGGGCAGCATGGCTTCCATAGCCGTGATGGATTGCTTGGTAATGATGGTGCCGCCCGTGGTCACAACCTTAATATAGTCCTTCAGGCTTTCAATAAAAAGCACATCCTGCAGCATGACCTTTACCATGCGGCGGTCGGCCCGCAGGTAGATGTAGCCTTCCTTCCGTGGCTCCTCTGCTACTGTTGCTGCCGGTGCCGAAACAAGTTTTGCCTGCTGAAAAGCCCTGCCGACGGCTTTTAAAAACCGTTCAAACTGGATGGGCTTTAACAGGTAATCTACAATGTCAAGATCGTAGCCCTCCACGGCATAAGAACTGTAGGCCGTTGTCAGAACTACTTTGGGCCTGTCGGGGAGAATCTTAAGGAGGTCAATGCCTTTTAGCTGGGGCATGTGAATGTCGAGGAACAGCAGGTCAACCGGCTGCTGTTGCAAAAAACTCATGGCTTCAATGGCATTGGCACATTCGCCGCAAAGCTGCAGCGTGGGCACCGTTTCAATATAGCGGCGAAGCACATCGCGGGCCGGCGGCTCGTCGTCAACTACAAGGCATCGTATAGGTGGCGGGTTATGCATAGTTTTCGGCAGCCAGCTTTGGTTTGCCCAACGGCACAAGACCTGTTTTATCCAGCAGCAATTTCAGGTTTACAATAAACACTTCGTCCTCGTTGTTCACCAACAGTTCATGCCGCTCCGGGTAAAGCAGCGATAAGCGCTTTTGCACATTGGCCAGGCCAATACCCGATGATGGCAACGGGTCGGTTGCCAGCTTGCCATTGACCAGTTTCATTTTCAGCCAGTCCTCTTCTACCGTAATGCGCAGGCTTATCCAGGGTTGTTCCAGCATCTGGCTGGTGCCATGCTTAAAGCAGTTCTCCAGAAAAGGCAGCAGCAGCAGCGGTGCAATGGCATGCCCTGTTGGAGCGGAGGGCAGGTCAATATTAATATCGAGCTTGTTGCCGTATCGGCTTTGCTCCAGCAGGATGTATTGCGTCAACGTCGAAAGCTCACGGTCAAGCGGTACCAGCGGCTGGTTGCATTCGTACAACATATACCGGAGCAGTTGCGAAAGTCCCATGATCATACCAGCCGCGGTTGGCGAGGTCAATTGTGCTCCTGCGTAAATATTGTTTAGGGTATTGAAAAGAAAATGCGGGTGCACCTGCGCCTTTAGCAGTTCCAGTTGCGAGGAGATGGCTTCTTTTTGCAACTGCAGGTTGCGCTGCTCTTTCAGGTGCCAGTATTTTGTTAGTTTGATGGCAGCCGCAATTCCCCCAACGGTAATCCCACCCCGAAGCCCGGAGAGCAAGCCAAGAAAAAAATTAATCTGGTTGATGTGTTCCGGTGCGTAAACATTTCCCAGGACCAGGGTACGGAAATGGCCAAGAATATAAATGCCAATGATGGCAGATAACGCTCCGGTAACCAGGAAAAGACCAATCACCACAAGAGCTGTTTGTACATATTTTCCTTTGAGCAAAAATTGCGGAATGGCAAAATACATCAGTGTATATGAAAGAAACATGTGGGGCACCAGGTAGATCAATGCTTCCACCGTGGAAACGGGCAGGCGTTCAAAATAACTCAGGTTAAAGATGCCGGCCGAAAACGAATAAAGAATGCTCTGGAATATCCACCACACCGTCCAAAAGCAGAGATGACGCTTTAAACGGTGCGAAGGCTGATTGGAAAATATAAACGGGTAACGCTCCATACACTGTGGGAATTAAAGGTAACGCAAGCCGGAGCAACTGGTAGCATGGCGGGACGTATCGTCGCTATAAAGTGGTGTTTTGTCGACTAACAGAACAAAAAGCCCCGCCTTAAAAAAAGCAGGGCGTTCTTTTATGTCTGAGAAGTAATAACCTTATTTGCGCTGCAGGGTCAGCGCACCCTTGTCGGCCGCACCGCGACCGTTTGCGTAACTGGCCACAGCCACTTCCAGCGACTGCTTTAGCCAATTGAGTGTTGCCGGGTTGGTAAGGTTTAGTTTTTTGTTTTTGATCTCTTCTTTGTAAACCAAAACATGCGCATTGGTATAATAATACACAATGGCGTCTTTGGGTCGCTGCCGGTTGCTTTCCACTACCCAGTACCCGGCACTGGATGTCCAGGTTGGCGCCTTGTGGGAAGATGGTTCGTCCTGTGCGCTTGCAGGAAAGATAAAAAAGAAAAATACGCCGGTAAGAAGGGTGGAAAAAAGTTTCGGTTTCATGTTGCTGGCTTTTGGGTGAAGCGTTTGTTCAGGATAAAACTACGGCTGCTTTTTATCGGCAAAATGAAGAATGGACGAGAGCAGGTCTCCTGAAAGCATACGGCGCTGGGCCGGCGACAAAAGAGGTAGAGAGAGATAAACTACATTGGGAGACGAAAAACAGCCTTTTATCGACAAACGCCGGGAGCCGTTTTGGATTTGCAAGTCAATTATTGCCAGCAGAAAGCGGCCCAAATGAAGCTGTGGCATTGCCTTTGAAATAGATGTGGAAACAGACCACATGAAAAAAGAGCAAGATCCGCAGACCGAAAACCAGAAGCCTACCGAAAACTTTGCCTCGGACGCAAAAAAGCTGGCCGACCAACACATGGCCGATCCGAACCATGTCATCACCGAAGAAGACATGCGCAACATCCGCGTAGGCGTAACGCCACTACCGGATGCGCCTACACAGGAGGCCATCAGCGAAGCAGAAGAAAGAGTGGCCGACCGGAAAAGCATCGACGAAGAGGACGCTCTTCCGGGCTCGCAAAAGATCTCGCCCTGGGATGTGGTGGAATAATCGCTGTGGTGAATGGTGAATGGACAGTGGTGAATGGTGAATGGACAGTGGTGAGTAGGCGGCTTAAACTCTCGGAGTTCCCTCATCTTTTTGCAGCAGAAAAAACGGATATAAAGCATTGATTCAGCCGTTGTGTATGTAAGAATGCGACAGGGGTTTATCTTTTTTCCACCCTGCTTATCCTGTAAATCCAACCGCTGGCATAATTCATAAGTCGCCGTACCGTCTTTCCGCTTAATTATGCAGCCTTATGGGCATGCACAAAACGTTTTGGCTACTCTTTTTTTGTTTGGTCACCGCAGGAGCAAAGGCACAGGAGGCGGCTTCGCTGCGGATAACGGTTACCAATCCCCGGCAGGAACCGGTAGCTGGAGCCACGGTTGAATTACGCAAGCTGCCCGATTCGGCGCTGGTAAAAGTGCAGATGACCGATGCGACCGGAACCTTGGTTTTTGAAAACCTGGTAAAAGAGCGTACCTATTTCTGCCGTGTAAGCAGCACAGGCTTTGCCCTCTTTACCTCACCGGCCCTTTCTCCTGCCAATGAAAAAGCCACAGCCTTTGTGCTGGAACCCGCAAGCGGTGCCATGACGGGCATTACGGTAACGGCTCGCAAACCTTTTATCGAACTCAAGCCGGGAAAAACCGTTGTGAACGTAGAAGCGGGGATCACCAACGCCGGCGTTACCGCCATGGAAGCCCTGGAAAAAATGCCGGGCATTACCGTTGACAAGGACGGCAATCTTTCCCTCAAAGGAAAATCCGGTGTATTGGTGATGATCGACGGAAAACAAACCTACCTCGATCCCTCGCAACTGGCCACTATGCTCAATGGCATGAGTGCTACGCAGATTGAGCTGGTGGAAATCATGAACCAGCCACCAGCCGGTTACGATGCGGCGGGCAATGCGGGTGTCATCAATATCAAGCTTAAAAAATCGCGGCAGCGGGGCTTTAACGGGGCCGTTACCCTTGGCTATGCACAAGGCGCTTATCCCAAAACCAACAACAACCTGCAGCTGGCTTACCGCACCGACAAGTGGAATGTTTTCGGCAACTATACCGTCAACATTAACCGTAGCTTTTCCCGCATTTATGCCCTCCGCACTTATTTTAATCCTAACGGCAGCGTAGCATCGCTGCTGGAGCAGCCCAGTTATTTTAAAGGAACGGGCAATACGCATAACCTTCGTGCAGGTGCCGACTACAGCCTTTCCGCCAAAACAACACTGGGTTTTACGCTAACAGGACTTTCACTGGAAAGGGGCAGCAACATCACCAACGAAGCCCTCTGGATGAACCCGCAAAAGCAAAGGGATTCGCTTATTCGCACCTCTGGCGAAAACACAACAGGCTGGAAAAACGCCGGCGGCAACCTGAATTTTAAACACAGCTTTTCGGCCACCCGCGAACTGACAGCGGATGTAGACCTGATCGGCTACCGCATGCGCGGCGACCAGCTTTTCGAAAACCGGCTGCTTGCTCCCGGCGGCTATGTGGAAGCCACAAGAGCCGACCTTCCTTCCGATATCCGCATTCTTTCGGCCAAAACCGATTACAGCAGCCAGTGGAAAGGCGTTCGCCTGCAAACAGGGTTGAAAGCTTCGCACATCACTACCGATAACCTGGCCCATTACGAGATCAATGAAGGTGGAGTGTGGACGCAGGATGACGGCAAAAGCAATCATTTTTTGTACACCGAACGCATACAGGCTGCGTATGCCAATGCCGAAACCAACACCGGCCGCTGGAGCCTGCAGGGCGGGTTGCGCTTTGAAGCTACTTCTTACGATGCCCGCCAACTGGGCAACAGCCGCCAAAAAGATTCATCGTTCTCCCGCAGCTACAACAGCCTGTTCCCAACGGTGCTGACAACGTTTGAGGCCGACAGCAACCATAGCATTTCGCTTGCGGCAGGCCGGCGCATCGACAGGCCGGGTTTTCAAAAACTCAACCCTTTTGTTTTTATCATCAACAAATACACCTACCAGCAAGGCAACCCATATTACCGGCCGCAATACACCTGGAACACAGAGATCAGCCATGTGTACAAGAACAAGTTCATTACCAGCTTTGGGTACAGTGTTACCACGGATTATTTCTCACAGATCTTTCCCGTTTCGAGCAATGGCCTCGTAATTTATACCGAGGGCAACCTGGGCAAGCTGCAGCAATACACGCTGTCGGTAAGTGCGCAGGTGTCGCCGGCGCCGTGGTGGTCTTTTTCGGCACAGGCCACCGGTGTACACAAAGAAATGGAAGGTGTTATCGACAGGCAGCTCAAGGCCAGCATCAACCAGTTTCAACTTAACATGAACCACCAGCTCAAGTTTAAAAAAGGCTGGTCGGGTGAGATCAGCGGGTTTTACACTTCCCGTAGCCAGGCCGATATCCAGGAGATTGTTGACCCGGCCGGGCAATTGTCGCTGGGCATTGCCAAAACGGTTTGGCAAAACAGGGGCACCATCAAATTGGGTGTACGGGATATTTTTTACACCCAGTGGATGAAAGGGAACACTTATTTCCCCAATGCAACCGAATATTTCAAGCTAACCCGGGATACAAGAGTGGCGCAGGTTTCGTTTTCGTACCGCTTTGGCAAAACCTTTAAAGCCAACAAACGGTCGGAAGGGGCTGCCGGCGATGAGATCAGGCGGGTTGGGAATGGGTGAGTTTAGGGGGCAATTAGCAATTGGCAACTGGCAATCTGCAATGAGCAATGGGAGATTTGTTTGGGGTTGAAGGATCCCAAGATTGGCAAGCAGCTGCAGAAGATGTGTACGAAGCAGTTTGAAAAGGTTGCACTTTTCAGTTACCCCGCTGCTTTAGCGCGGGGTTAGCAATGGGCAACAAAACTGTATGGTGGCTTTAGCCGAATAGCCAGGTGATATGGAGAGAGCATAAAAAGAAGAACTCTTCCTACTCATCACTGACCACTCACCATTGCCGCTTCCCGTGCAGGCTTCTACATCAACTAACCAAGCATATGAAAAAGCTATTTTTCCTGCTGGCCCTTTCCGTTTCTTCCTTTTTAGCGGCACAGCAACCGGCCTTGGTAGAAGCGGACACCGAGACAGACCTGATTCCTGAAGGCATTGCCATAGACAACCGTAACGGCAAAATTTACATCACCAGCATCAACCGGCACAAGATCATTGTCGTGGACGGACAGGGCAAAACAGCGGATTTTATCGAGCCGGGACAAGATGGTTTTCTTGAAGGCCTTGGACTGAAGGTGGACGAAAAGCGAAACTGGCTCTGGGCTCTTTCGGTACTACGGCAAGAAAAACAGTTCTATTCAAAGATCCATGCCTTTGACCTGACAACCGGTAAAACAGTGCAGCAATACGGTATACAGGATACGGTGCCACACCTCTTTAATGACCTGGCGATTGACGACAGGGGCAACTTATTTTTGACCGACACGTATTACAGCGCGGTGTACAAACTGGAACCGGCAACCAAAACGCTTTCGCTTTTTGTGCAAAGTCCCCAACTGCGGTACCCCAACGGGTTGGTGTTTGGTAAAGGGCTCCTGTACATTGCCACGTATCGCAACGGCCTGGTATGGCTGGACACGGCAACGAAACGGATTGAACCCGTCACCGGCATCAAAGACACGGTTCTTTCGCATGGACTGGATGGCTTGGTTTTCCGCGATGATGTTTTGTTTGGCGTGTACAACATCGGCAAAGAACGGGCAGACGATTGCTTGGTTCGCTACCAACTTACCACAGACGGAAAGGCCGTACAAACCGAAACGGTGCTGGCCAAAGGCCACCCCGCTTTGGAAGACCCGACAACGGCGGCCCTGTACCAAAACAATCTTTATGTGCTTGCCAACAGCCATCTCGATGCTTACAATGCCAACAAAACTTCGCTAAAGGGCATCGAAAACAAATTAAAAAAACCATTAATTTTAGTGGTGCCTTTGTAGTGAAAATGGCACGTTTTTTCGTTAAGAGAGTTCTTGTAAATCGGAATTTTCCTTTGAAAGCAGTGTAACGAAAGCTTGGGAGTGAAAAACATTTTACCGTAAACATTCATTCAACCAGGTTCATTGCTATGCGTACAATTTTTCTTGCCGGTGTTGCCGGCGCCATTATTGGGTTCTGCTGGAGCCATGTGCTCCATGATGCTTTTTCCCATGGAATCGTTTTGGGTCTCCTGATCGGGACCTTTGTGGGACTCCTGCTCTATTTGGGCCAACGTGAAATTTCGGCCCGGATGCGGGTACGCAAAGAAAAAACCTATGCCATTGCAGGCTCGGTTATCGGGGTTTCCCTACTGGTGGGTGTGGTTTCTGCGATACTGACCCTTGCCATCCGGATTCTCTTTTCTTAAGGGAGAAACAGCTAAAAACTTTTTACTTTTTGCGTTGGAGCAACGCTTCCCGATAAGTGTATCCCTTAGTTCATCAGCAAAATTTGGGTGCGGAAAAGTTGCAGAAAGGGCTCGTACTAATACGAAAATAGGCCGTGCTGTTTGCGTGTAATATGTGGCCGAATTACGCATTAAAATAGGGCAGAAACGCTCTTGTGTGGCGACCCCTGCCGTACTACTTTTGTACCAGAAGTTGATTGATAGACAATATCAATCCAATCCAATACCAACTGAAAAGACCAGCAATCCTTGAGAACCGACCGTCCAGTAAGTTTTTGTAAAAAATCCGGTATCCAAAGAAAAAACCAAAGTCCAATATCAGTCAACTTCTATTTTCCTTTTTCCTTTGAACAACCGCCAATCCATCGTCCTGTAAAGAACCACTGATCCACCATCCTGTGCAAAGGCAAAAGGCGTCCGACTTGTCCCTTGAAAATCAAATTAAGAAACAAACGCCTTGACATAACTGGCCCCTCTTTACAAGAGGGGCTTTTTGTTTTTTGCAACTCTTGTTACGATACGGCAAAACCAAGCATTTACATTTACGGGTAGCCCGTGCTGTTATCTTCCGTTAATTTGGTGCTGCTTTTCTTTGCCCTAACTATCCATTATGAAAACAGATGCTGTAAGAAAATTTATCTTTTCGATAGGTGGCTATCCCGGCCCCTACTTTTATATTCAATTAAAGGATGGTGTTCTTTCCTGCGAGTACAGGCCAGATGATAGTAACAACACGCAAACCATCCTCTTCCCGGTTGCAGAAAATGAGAATTGGAAACAACTATTAGCCTATCTGTCGCTAAAAAAATGGAAGGCTGATTACGATGATCCTATGATCATTGATGGTACACATTGGAGCCTGGAAGTAGAATTTGAAAACAGGACGCTTTGTTCAAATGGTCAGAATGGTTACCCACCAGGATGTTATAAATTCCTCCGGTTGTTGAATAGGGTAACGATGGAAAAAGGTGTAAAGGTGTATTGAGCATGTGCAAGGATTAATTGTAATGCAGTGTTGTGGCGTGTTGAGAGGTACTCTTCCGCTTTTGTGAATCCCCCTTACGATGTTGCTGCTTTGATGTGTGTTTGCCCTCCCCCTTGAAAAGGGGGAAATCGGTCACTCCGGTTTTCGGACAAACCGCAAGGGGGATTCCCAGAACCGTCAGCTTTTAGATGAATTGCAAAGCCATTTTTCCGCAGGCTATCCACTTGCATTACGCAGGGAAATAGCGTACTTTAAATACGTGTACCATCTTCCTTACAACAAAAACCTCAAAACCTTTTCCCGCCAGTTGCGCAACCATTCCACGCAAGGCGAAATTCTTCTGTGGCTGCAACTGCGGGCTGGCACCCTGTTAAACTATACGTTTAACCGGCAAAAGCCGCTAGGAAGGTATATAGTGGATTTTTACTGCAGGCCATTGTTTCTGGTTATTGAAGTAGATGGAAGCTACCATTTTGAGCCGGAGCAAGTGCTAAAAGACAAAGAACGGCAGGCCATACTGGAAGATATGGGACTTCATTTCCTGCGGTTTGAAGAAATGCAAGTGCGTATGGATATGGAAATTGTATTGCAGAAGATACGGGAGTACATTTATGAATACGAAGAAGTCCATCCGGAGGTGAAACCGAAGGAACGGAAGTGAAGTTTGTATGATGCGACGAGGAGTTGGCATTTATCTTTCAGGGTAACTAGGACTAAACATAAGACAACCATCTTCTTTTTGAAATGTTCTGGCGTGTTCTCTACAAATCAAAGGGGTTACACTTCCAAAAATCCCCCTTTGCAATTTCTCTGATTTTCGGCGTGACCGACTTCCCCCTTTTCAAGGGGGAGGGCAACCGCTCCCCAACTCGGAGAAACCGCAAGGGGGATTCGCTACGGGGCCAACCTCTCCGCAAATTAGAAAACACTCCCAAGCGGGATTCGCCCTGCGGAGCGTCTTTGTATATTATTGCACAGCCAAAGCTGCTGCTGATATAAATCTCACCGACTGTCCATTTCCTTTACTATAAACGCACAAATTTCATTGCCTTTAATCTACCATACCGTAAACACATAAAACCCACAATCCATAAAATACAAAAAGCTCTGTTCACGAAAAACTAAACCCCGCATCCGGTAATTGAATCATCGCAACTTTTCTTAGTTTTAGTTCTCGCCGCAGGCTTTGCACAAAGCTGTTACAAAACCATTTTGTAAAATCATCTTCCCGTCAACATGATCTTTCTTTATCTCCTGCTTATCGGTACCGGCGCCCTGCCGCTGGTTGTTTTCCTGGTAAAGCGAAAACGCTACTATCACATTCTCCGCGAGGGTGCAAAAACCACCGCGGAGGTAACCGAAGTCAGAACGATCCGTTACCAGAAAGGAGCAACGTATGACAAGGTGTTTTTTGCCTACCTGCCGCCCGGTGCCGGCCGATACTTCCCTGGTGAATTCATTACCAAAATAGGCAAGCACCGCCGGGGCGATCGCTTTGAAATCCATTACCTGTCCCGGCAGCCGCAGAAATACGCTGTTCCAGGTAGCAAAAGCGAGGTCTTTATGTTTCTCTTTGTGCTTCTCATCTTTGCCTTTGTTGTCTTCGCCTGTTTTAAGATCGATGAAGCGGTTAATGTCGAAGGCGTTCGGTATGAATTTAAGCCACCTTGGAAAAACTAAACCTCCTGTTGATCGAAAAACGCACTGCTACTTGCTCCGCATTCACCATTAATCGTACCGCATGGCCGGGTGACCCAGCAGGCGGCGCCACAAGGCCAGTTGTCCAATAATGCTGGCTTCGCGGTAAATGCTAAAGCAGATCATTTCGTAATAGGTCATTTTCATTCCTCCCATATCTATTTCGCTGTCCAGCTTTTGATCATCAATCATCACCAGTGCTTCTCTTGCTTCGGGGGTGATCCGTTGCCAGTCTTCCAGGTATTCTGCTACAGTAGGATAGCGTACACCATCCTGAATGCCCTGGTGATTTTTGAACAGGTCTTCGCCAGTCTGCTTGATCCCGCTATCCCTTTCCGAAGCCATTAAAAAGCGTTGCTGCACCAGCGAACCGGCGAGCCAGGCAGGATGGTTGGCAACTGTGTTCAGGCGGTTGTGCATGTCTTCGTCCGAAAGGCCTTCCAATGCTTTGGGAAAAAAATCTGTCTGGTAGTCGAACAGGGTTAGCAGCGCTGCTGTCCGGTGACATTTGGTTTGCGTATCCATAGCTAAAAGTTTGAGTGGATAAAGCTACAAAAGCAACTGCGCGGGAGGGATGTGTTTTGCGGCATTATGCAGGGGCAATTGCGAACGGGGTTACGCAAGGTGCTCTTCGCAACCAGCTATACTTTTCGGTTTCGTTGTTGCATCAAGGCAGTGTAATAAAAACTGACTTTCGCTTAACCGGTTGCAGGTTTCTTGTTTTATGGCCTTTGCCGGTAGTGTCTTCCAGCAACAACACCTCGCCGGCGCTAAATGTTCGCTTTTCTCCCAGCGAGGTTTCAATTTCAATGGCACCATCCAAAAGAATAATGAACTGCTTTTGCGGCGCCGTATGAAAATCGTAGTCATACGCTGGCTCTACTTCGCGAAAGATCAGGCCATTGGCAGGCAGCACTGCTGATAGCTTACCAATTTCACCGGCAC
Source organism: Flavisolibacter longurius (assembly GCA_013327885.1). Lineage (GTDB taxonomy): Bacteria > Bacteroidota > Bacteroidia > Chitinophagales > Chitinophagaceae > Flavisolibacter. The sequence goes on from JABUMY010000002.1 coordinate 160,998, forward strand.
TTTCCATCGGGATCAACATGTCTTCAAACCGGCTGTCGCCATTGCTATCGCTAAACACTCTGGTTACAGGAAACATAGCCTAAGATTTTTGCGGTTGCGGATTCAACACAAGCTTTTTGGCAAGTTCAATCTCATCGTGGCTGATGGTATGCCCCATGCCGGCGTACACTTTTTCAGTAACAATAGCCCCTTTGTTTTTTAAAATATTGGCAGTGGCATAAACCCTTTCCACCGGCACATGCGGATCGGGATCACTTGTACCGATAAAGACCGGCGTGCCGCTAAAATCACCGGTATAGTTTTGCGGATAAATTTTATCGCCGATAAGGCCACCGGTAAATGCCACCACGCCGCCGTACCGGGTTGCGTTGCGGGTAACAAATTCCAGCGTTAAGCAGGCGCCTTGCGAAAAGCCGAGAAAATAGATCTGCCCGTCGGGAATGCCTTGCTCATGAAGGTCAGCCACCACTTCTTTCAACACCTGCAGTGCCGACGAAAGCCAGGGTTCGTTTTGTGCCGGCGGTGCCAGGAAAGAGTATGGATACCAGGTATGATTGGTGGCCTGCGGTGCGACTAAGGAAAAATCCGCTACATCGAGGTGAGAGGCCAATGAAAGAATATCCGCCGCGCTGCCGCCACGGCCATGGATCATGACCAATACCTTGCTGTTTTGCTGCAGGCTTTTTCCGCCGCTGACAGTATTCTTTGTATGCATGTTAATTGTATTTATCTAGGTTAAGGGTCACCGGTACCAGTTTGCTTTCGATGGAAGCCCTGTCGCTGCTGAATTGCGGCGGCAGTTGCAAGGCTTCACCGAGATGGCCCGGTTGTTCATCTACGGTAAAGCCGGGACCTTCGGTTGCGATTTCGAACAACACGCCGCCGGGCTCACGGAAATAGACAGACGTAAAATAGGTCCTGTCTAAAATGGGTGAAGGGTTCAGCATGCGTTTTACAATACGCAGCCTTACATCTTCCTGCGTTTGCTTGTTGGGCGTGGCAAAGGCAATGTGGTGAACCGTGCCGCTGCCCGACAATGCCTTCATACTTTCAGGTGTACACAAAATATCGATGTAGTGTCCCGGTGCATCGCTTGCGGCAAAACGAAAGCGGCCACTCTTTTCAGTCACCAGTTTGTGATCGAGTTGCTCGGTTAGAAGTGCCGCCGTGCGTTCGTAACCTTCCTGCCAGATTTCCACATTGTAAAAGCCACGGATGGAATGTTCAGGCGGCACAGGACCGGTAGCAAACCCCTTGCGGCTATCCTTGTCGCTGAACACAAGCTCAAGTCCCAGGCCGTCATCGTCTTCAAAATAAACCACGACCTCCTCTTCAAAACGCTCCTGTGGTTTTTTGTGCGCCACATCAAATCGCTTAAAGCGTTGCAGCCAGTAGTTGAGTGAATCGCTCGGCAGAGAAAACGTGGTTGTATTCAGCGCCCCTTTTCCATGGCGGCCATTGACCAATCCCTGGTAAGGAAAAAAAGTAAGGATAGAACCGGGTGTGCCCTGTTCATCGCCGTAATAAAAATGATACACATCCGGCCCGTCGAAATTGACCGTCTTCTTAACAAGTCGAAGGCCAAGGAAGCCGGTATAAAAATCGATGTTCTTTTGCGCATCGCTGGCGATAACGGTAACATGGTGAATGCCTGTGATCAACTGGCTCATAACTTTCCTGCTTTACATGATTTTGCTGTTTCCGTCTCGATAGCCGATAATAACGGTGGGGGCTACCCGGTTTATAAAAAGACCTGTTTCCAGCACACCCGGAATATTCTTCAACTGCTGGTCCAGGGCCTGCGGATCGCTGATGCTTTGAAAGTGACAATCAACAATAAAATTGCCGTTGTCGGTACGGAAACGTTCACCATCTTTTGTTCGTACAGTAGCCTGCCGGCACAATGCTCCCAGGTGTTGCTGCGCCAGCGTTACGCCAAACGGCAAAACTTCTACCGGCAGGGGAAAACGCCCCAGCGTTTGTACCAGCTTGCTTTCATCGGCTATCACGATAAACTGCCGGCTGTTATAGGCGACGATCTTTTCCCGCAGCAGGGCGCCGCCACCACCTTTGACCAGGTTTTTGGCCGCATCAATTTCGTCGGCACCATCTATGGCCAGGTCAATGCTAGCAATAGCAGATGTGTCAACAACCGGGATAGCAAATTCATGCGCCAGCTTTTCCGTAGCAACAGAGGTGCACACGGCGTTGATGGTCAAACCCTCCTTTATTCTGTCGCCAATCAGCCGTATGGCCCAATAGGCTGTTGAGCCGGTACCGAGGCCCAGGGTCATGCCATTCTCAACAAAGCTGACCGCTTTTTCCGCTGCTACTTTTTTAGGATCAAAATCCGCCATCTTGCTGCTGTTTGTGTACGTTAAGATGATTGGGCATTTGCCTTGGCAAGGGCCTCTTCTATTTTTACGCGAAGCTTTTCTGCGGTGGCTTCGCCTTCGAGTTTTTCACCGTTGATGAAAAACGTGGGCACGCTATTTACACCCAATCGCAGGCCCTCATCCAGGTCATCCTGCACCGTCCAGGCATAGGTACCGTTGATAAGGGCATCCAGGAAACGCTTGCTGGTAACGCCAATCTCTTTTGCATACGAATTAAGGCTGATGGTGCCCAGGTTACGCCGGTTCTGCAGGAGCCTTTCATGCATCTCCCAAAACAGTCCTTCCTGTGCAGCGCCAACGGCTGCTTCCGCTGCTTTCTGCGCTTTTTGGTGTATGCGCCGCAAGGGAAAATGCCGAAAGCCAAACCGAACCTTTCCTTCGTATTGAAGCAGCACCTGTTTTACCGCAAGGTGTGCGGTTAGTGCTGTTTCGGTTTCATAATCCGCATACTCCAAAATTGTCACCGGCGCATCGGCAGGGCCGATAAACAAATCGCGGGTGGCGATAATGGGTGCTTCACTTTTTTTCATGTGTCCTCCTTTCTTGTCTGCTTCCATACATCGGCGTAAGCTTCGGGATGCCGCCTGAATTGTGCATGCACATAGGGACAAAGCGGCACCACCTGCAAACCTTTCTCACGGGCATAACTCACCATAGCTGAGAGCAACTGCTTTGCCAGGCCCTTGCCTTCTGCTTTCGGTTGTACTTCGGTGTGAAAAACGGTAAGTGTGTTTTCAGTAACAGCTATGTCCATTTCACCCAACCGCTCTTCTCCTTCCATGACCACAAAAGCACCTTTGCCTTTTTCATCTGTTTGCAATGTTATTGGTTCCATAGTTTTTGATTTTATTATCACGCTTGTAAAGCGGGCAATACATCTTCAATCTGCTTCCGGCGCCTTTCGTATTGCGGTGGCAGCATCAGGTGCGTACCCAACTCGGCAACCGTTTCATCAGTGGCAAAACCCGGGTTGTCGGTGGCAATTTCAAAAAGAATTCCGCCGGGCTCACGGAAGTAAAGCGAATAAAAATAATTCCGGTCGATCTTTTCCGTGATGTGCAAACCGGCGCTGACTACTTTCTCCCGCATTTCCATCAGGATGGCATCGTTCTTAACCCGGAAGGCAACATGGTGATTGGTTCCCGCTGCATTGATACCCGGCTTGCCATTGGGGTCTTCCGCAATGTCTACTATGTTTGCTGTGCCGATGGCGTCTGTTATAAACCGTTTACGGTTGTCCTCAGCTGTTAGGTAGCGGTAGCCAAGAACATCTGTCAGCACTTTCGCTGTTGGATCACTGTTGCGTACCGACAGCACCACGCTGTGAAAACCTTTTGTTGCCACATCCGCATTTACAGCGGCAGTTGTCCAGGGTTTGCGGTCATCGTCTGCCACTTCCACCAGGTTCAGGCCCAAACCATCCGGATCTTCCAGCGCCAGGTAAGGCTGGCCAAACCGTTCGGCAACCGGTTGATGCTTTACACCCAGTGCTGTTAACCGCTCTTTCCAAAAAGAAAGGCTGTCTTTCGGTACAACGTAACCGATTTCGGTAGCCATGCCAGTGCCGGGCTGGCCTTGCTGAATGCCTTCCCACGGAAAGAAAGTGAGGATAGAACCGGGTGTTCCCGTCTCATCGCCATAATAAAAATGATAGGTGCCGGGGTCGTCGAAGTTGACGGTTTTTTTCACCAGGCGTACACCCAGCACCTTTGTATAAAAATCGTAGTTTTTTTGGGCCCCGCCGGCAATGGCGGTAATGTGATGAAGGCCCAGAATTTTATTTTCCATGTTGCTGATTTTAGGCATGAACAGGTTCTGCAACGGCTTCTTTTACCAGTTGCACTTCGGCAAGGATCCTGATCTCGTCACTCACCACCACGCTGCCTGCTTCTGTAACGGCGTTCCAGGTAAGACCAAACGCCTTGCGGCTGATCTTTCCACTAACGGTAAAGCCTGCCTTTGTTTGTCCGTACGGGTCTACCACAATACCGCCGTAAGCTACCTGTAAGGTAAGCGGCTTTGTTACACCACGAAGGGTGAGCTCGCCATGCAGTACTGCCTCATCGCCGGTTTCTTCATACCGTGTTCCAACAAAACGGAGCTGGCTGTGTGTTTCCGCATCAAAAAAGTCAGCCGACTTCAGGTGCGTATCACGCTGCTCGTTGTTGGTATCGATCGAATCGATATCAGCTGTGAATTCGATCTTTTTCGCCGTGCTAAAATCATCGCTTTCCGTTTCTACCTGCAGGTCAAATTTTTTAAAATAACCGGTAACGGTAGAGATCATCAGGTGCTTTACCTTAAACTGGATTTCCGAATGCGTGGGATCGATTGTCCATTTCATGTTTGCCATAATTTTTGTTTTTGTTGATAAGGCAAAGCTACCAACACCAACAGGCCCCACCCTTGAGGCAGGGCAAGAATTGGGTGTGACCTATGTCACACATTTATCAGGGTAAGGAAGGCAGGTTTTTTCGCAGGCGGCTAAGCGTTTCGCGGCTTACGCCGATATAGGAAGCGATCATGTGCTGCGGTACCCTTTGCCGGCAGGCAGGATAGGTATCGAGAAAACGGTTGTATTTTTCTTCGGCCGTTTCACTGAGCGAATGCAGCAGCCGTTTTTGCGTGGCAATAAGGTTGTTTTGAATCAGCACCCGAAAGAAGTGCTCGAAGCGGGGAATGCGCTGCAGCAACGTATCCCAGGATGGCCTGTCAAGCAGGAGTACTTCACAGGCTTCCATGGCTTCGATGTTGAAGCGGGACGGCTCACCGGTAAGATAACTCGAAAGGTCGGCGATCCACCAGTCCTCCGGGGCAAACTGCAGAATGTGTTCGGTGCCCCTGTCGCTGATGGTGAAGGAGCGCAGCATGCCCTTTTCCACAAAGGCCTGGTAACGGCATACATCGCCTTCCTGCAAAAGGTATTGTTTCCGGCGCAGCTTGCGGGGTTGAAAAAGGGTTTTGCAGTATGCAAATTCTTCTTCCGTCAGTGCAATTTTATCCGTGATATTCTGGTACAGCCGTTCGTACATATATTTGGGTGAAGGTTGAATGTATGGCCTCTTTCTTTACAAGGAAAATAGGAAATTAAGGGGAAAGGACAGCCAAAGGAAAAAGACATCATCCAGCTTCCAAATTCAGCAAGTTTTATCAACACGTGGCGATGTGTTTTTTACAAGAAGGGCCGCGCCAAAGGCGCGGCCCTTCTGTTATCCTCTCTATCCCCATCATCCCAAAAATCCCGGTTCAGACACATGGTTCAGACAACCACCAGTTCGTAAAACTTATCGGGCTGCAGGTAAGTGTTGGCTAACTGTTGCAGTTCCTCTGCCGGCACAGTGCGAATGGTTTCCAGTTGCCGCTCAAAAAAGCCTTCATCCAGCCCGTTCAAAATAATGTTCTTCCAGCGGTTGATGATCTGGAACGGTCCATCCAGGTCGCCCAAAATAGAACCCATCATGTAGTTGCGCACCAGCAGCAATTCTTCTTCTCCCACTGGCTCACCGCGCAGCCTCTCCATCTCTTTGTATACCTCGGTAATGGTCGCTTCGCACACATCACGGCCGGCATCCGTACTAATGATCCAGGCGCTCTGCTGGATGTGGTTTTCGAGGTAACTGTAAATGCCGTAGGTGTACCCCTTTTCTTCGCGGATATTGCTCATCAGGCGGGAGCCAAAAAAGCCGCCGAACAAATTGTTCAGCACCTGGGCTTTGATAAAATCGGGGTGGTGCCGGTTGGGAAACTGGGCACCCATGCGAATAGCACCCTGCACACCTTGTTCATCATTTACCACGCGGTATTTTTTTTCTGCCGCAGGCGATGTGGGAAGGTCCGTAACCGAAACCGGCGTCATAGGAATATCACCAAAATAACGGTCGAGCAATGTGCCGATATCGGCCGGCAGTTTACCGGCGGTAAACACAACAAATTTGCCGCCCTGGTAGTACTGCTTGTAGAAGTTGACAATCTCTTCTCTTGTGAGGGATTCAAAATCTTCGAAGCGTGTATAGCGTCCGTAAGGATGGTCTTCGCCATAGAGATAAGCGTCGATCAGGCGGCCGGCCACAAAGTCGGACTTGCGCAGGTTAACCCGCAGGCGCTGCTGCATGTTTTGTTTGTAAATGGCCAGTTCTTCTTCGGGAAAAACAGATTCCAGGATCATTTCCCTCACCACCGGCAACAGGGCTTCGAGGTGCTTGCTCAAGCAGTGCAGGGTGATGGTAGCCGTTTCGTTGTAGCAATTGCGGTTGAGATAAGACCCGTAGTATTCGAAATGCTCGTTTAGCTGAAAGGCGGTTTTGTTGGTGGTGCCGTTCTTCAGCATAAAATTGCTGGTAGCCGCCACCAGGTTCTTGTTTTCAAACCAGTTACCGGCGTAGTACACCCATTCCACCACCAGCACGTCTTCGGCACCGGCATTTACGGCATATACATCGGCACCATTGCCCAGGGTGTATTTTTCAAAGGGTTTTAGTTTGAGCTCCAGCTCAACAGCATTTTTTATATGGGGCGCACGGGTTCTGTCAAGTGTTTGTGTTTGTATCATCGTTTAAATCCTATTTCATTTTTCTGAGGCTGGTAGGCCTCTTCTTCAAGATTATAAATTTCGGCCAGCGTTGCCGGGCTGCTAAAGGTAGGATGGAGTGCCAGTTTTTGTGCCAGCCGGTTGGCCACGTGGGCCTGCAGGGGTTTGAACTCATACATGCCCAGCAACCGTCCTTTGCGCAGAAGCGCTGTATCCAGTTCTGTTTGCTGGATGTTGAAGGTGCAGATGACAGGTATGTGCAGGCATTGTCCCAGCAAGCCATCGGAAAGGTTCAGCAGGTTGGAGATGGCGCTGTTCTCCGATCCCATGCGCCGGCTGATCACATTGTCGGCATCTTCCAGTACCAGGATGCTTTCTTCCTGGTCCATTAAAAAATTAATGAGTTCCGGCGAAGAAATATGCGAGGCCATGTAGGGCGGAAAATAAATCATGCGTTTGCTGATCTGTCCTGCCAGGTAACGGATATAGGTTGTTTTTCCCGTACCGGGCCGTCCGTGCAGCAACACCAGTCCATGGCTTTTGGGCTTTTGCAGCTTTTCAATCACCCGTTCGCTAAAGGGATAAAAGTCATCGTTGTAATGATCTTCAATGTCCACTTTGTCGCCTATATGCCTGAATTCTTTCAGGTGAAAATGGCCGTGAATGGTGGTGATAAAACTAAAAGCACCTTTGTGGTCTTCTTCTTTTTCTTTTACCAGGGTTTGCAACAGCTTTTCGGCGGCTTGCAATGTATCTGAATCGGCGGAGGTCAAGTAATAGAGGGTAGCCGCCTTGCTTTCGTAATCGTTGCGGTAGCGGATCCAGACATCTTTTTGCAAAAACCAGATCTTGTGCTTTTGCCGGTATTTTTCTTCCCGCTTGATAAATTCCTGCTCGGTATAATCATCCTTCCAGCGCTGCGGAAACAGGGCCGCCAGTTCTTTGTCGAGCGGTAAAAAATCGACGCGGTAAAACTGCTTTTTGTTGGGCGCTTGGTTGTTGACATGAAAGAAAAACGCAGCCACCTTTATATCATCGTCGGTGTCGTACACACTCGACAGGTGGCTGGTCAGGTCTTCTTCGTCGTCTTTGTAGAACATGGTTGGATAAGATTTATAGCGAAATATCCCGTTTGCTTTTTCTATCTACGCATCGCCAAGATGGGGATTATTCAGAAGTAACCGTGCACTGTGATGGACGGTGATCACCTGCACGTTGTCGGCAAGGCAGCGATAAATGATCCGGTAGTGATAAAGCCTGATCTCCCGAAGTTGCTGGCTTGTTATTTCTTTCACAACCCCACCCGTTCCGGAAATTGCTGCAGGGACGCTATCCTTTCCTTAAACTCGCTGGTCAGTTTCTCTGCGTTCTGAACAGATTGCCTGCGCACATAGTCCAGGATGTTTTTGATATCCTGGAGTGCTGAAGGCATTATTTCGACTGCCACCATAAATCCAGTTCCCGGTTGAATGCTTCAAGGGAAAGACCTTTGCCCTCTGCCGCTTCCTGTAGCCCTTTTTCCACCTTGTACAGCAACACCAATTCATCCAGTAATTCTTCTACGGGCTTGTCATCGGGAAACGAATTGACTTTATCGCGTATGTCCGCCAATGTCAGCATACCAAGTTTTTTCCAATTTACGAATTAATTTCCGGCGTAGTAGTACAGCGTGTTGCTGTTCTCCTCCCTGAAAATTTCGTTGCTCAGCGACCGGATGTCTTCTGCCGTTACCTTGTTGTACCGGTCCAGTTCACTGTTGATCAGCGAGGCATCGCCCAGCAATTCGTAAAACGCAAGACTGTTGGCACGGTTCATCAGGCTCATGTCCTCAAAGGCCATCTGGCTTTCGGTCTTGTTCTTTACTTTTTGCAATTCCGCTTCGGCAATCAGTTCGCTTTTTACCCTGGCCAACTCTTCTTCCACAGCCTTTTCGGCCTCTTCCATTTTGACGCCTTTTACCAGCTTGCCTTCAATGGTCAGCAGGCCGGCATCCGTAGTGCCAAAATGATAGCACTCGATATTGCTGAACAGCTTTTTTTCTTTTACCAGTGCCTGGAAAAGCCGCGACGAACCGCCACCGCTCAGGATCTCGGTTATCAGGTCAGAAACATAGTAGCGGTGGTCCATGCGGGGGTAAATATGCCAGGTTTTGTAAAACGCATCCAGCGGAACGGTAGCATGCACTTCCAGCTTGCGGGCTCCCTTCTGGCCGGGTTCCTGCGGAAGCTCCCGGTTGTATTTTTCGCCACTTTCAATAGGACCGAACCATTTTTCAGCCAGGGTTTTCACCTGCTCCGTGGTTACGTTTCCGGCCACTACCAAAATGGCGTTGATGGGACGGTAGTGCTTAAAAAAGAAATCCTTTACATCCTGCAGGCTGGCGGTTTCAATGTGCGAAAGTTCCTTTCCGATAGTCATCCAGCGGTAAGGATGCACTTCGTAGGCCAGGGCCCGCAGCTTCAGCCAAACATCTCCGTAAGGCTTGTTGAGGTAATGCTCTTTGAATTCTTCCATCACCACTTTGCGCTGCACCTCCAAACTGTTTTCGCTAAAGGCCAGCGACAGCATGCGGTCGCTCTCCAGCCAGAACGCGGTTTCCAGGTTCTCGGCAGGGAGTTGTATGTAGTAGTTGGTAAGATCGTTGGTGGTGTAGGCATTGTTCTCGCCGCCGGCCATTTGCAGGGGCTCGTCGTACACCGGTATGTTGACGGAGCCGCCAAACATCAGGTGCTCAAAAAGATGGGCAAAACCGGTACGGGCCGGGTTTTCGTCTTTGGCACCCACATCGTACAGCACATTCACAACGGCCATGGGTGTAGAGGTATCCTGGTGCACCAGCACCCGCAATCCGTTGGCTAACGTAAATCGTTCGTAATTGACCACAGTTTATCTCCTTTTCGTTTTAAATCCAATTCAGAATTGGCCTGTAAAAATATTTAAATGCCGGGAAAGGGAGGGTTAAACTTGGAGCCGGCAGCCGGGAGTTAAGAGTAGGCAGTCCGCAGTAAGCAGTATGCAGTCGTGGCGCCTAAGTCTCTTCTCATTTATCTATTGCCAAATGCTTGGCATTCCAAACTACAAACCACAAACTACAAACCCATAACCCCCCAAACCCCAAACCCTTATTTGTTTTTCAATATATTCTTCACCTTGAACTTTATCTCCAGCAGGTCTTCGTTGCGGACTATCACCAGGGTTACGTTGCCGGCATTTTGCAAGATGTTTTTATAGGCACTGATGTTGTTGGAAAAATTTTTGTTGATGGCCACCACCGCATCGCCTTCCTTCACCCCTGCCAGCTCGGCCGGAGAGCCGCTGGCCACATCGCCAATAACAATGCGGCCATCCACCAGGTAAAGCTCAAGACCGGTATAGGCATAATCAAATGCATCGAAATAATGCGAGTTGGGCAGGAGATGAATTTCTCTCTGCCCGTAATTGATCACCACGTTAAAGCGGCGCAGCAGGTCGTTGCCGATAAGGCCACCCAATTGCGGGTAAGCGGTCACGTTATAGTCGTCATCAAAAACATTGATGGGTACATTCCGGAATTTGTAAGGCCCCAGCTTGAATTCTTTCATCACCGTCAGGTGCATGTCCACCTTTCCGCCCAGTCCTTCGGCTTCTTTTACATAAAGCTTGCGGTTTTTGCGCAGCAGGCTGCTGTCATTAATAAAGGCGCGGCTGAACAAAACGTTCAGCCCCGCACCCAGGTCAATCAGGAACCTTGTTTCAATCGCTATTTCGTCCCGGGCCCTGGCCGAATGCACAGGCAGCGAGCCAATGGACGGCCGCAGCATGTGACCGCCGCGGGGGTACTTAATGGGACCTTTCGTCCAGAACTCAACCTGCGTACTGTCGTAGTTGATTTTTATGATGTAACGACTGAAAACCGAGTACCCAATAATGCCGTCGATGCGTTCGCCATAAACAGCGGTGAGGATATCGTAATTGCTGATATGAAAATTGAGGCTGTCGATAGTGAGGCCTGGCAGGTGCAGCTTTTTGTTGTTGAGAAAACTGACGTTACGAACACCGGCAATGCCGCGTATCAGCCGGCTCGAAGGTTCGGGCTTCACACCAAAATAAAGGGCCGTGGTAGAGTCCAGCGAAATGCCACCACTGCCGGTATCCAGCACAAAATTGAGTGTATCGGTAAACGTGTCAAACCTGCCCTGCAAGAGAATCACGCCACCGGTCAGTTGAATAAACTTGAACTTCGTGAGCATCCTTGCCGGAGGGACAGACGCTTCCTGTGCCGCAGCGGGCCGCAGAATAAAAAAGAGAAGTATTGTGGAAAGCACCCGCATTCTATATAGCAGCTATATGTTTAGACAACCGGCCGCTTGCGGAGGTTGCCTTCGTTTTAAAAATAGGAAGAGCCGGCCACATCAAAAAACCGTTTATCCTGTTGGCACCAATCCCGCTGTACCTTTGCGCTGTTATGAACCTCTCCTCTCTCTATGACAAAGCGCTCCGCTCAGAATTTTTAAGCATCGAAGAAGGCATGCATCTTTTTGAAGCAGCCCCTCTTTCCGAGCTGATGCTGGTAGCCGATACACTGCGAAAAGAAAAAGTGCCGCATGGAAAAGTTACCTGGCAGATCGACCGGAACGTGAACACCACCAACGTGTGTATTGCCAATTGCAAGTTTTGCAATTTTTACCGCATACCGGGGCACCCCGAAGCCTATATCACCGATATGCCTTCGTACCGGAAAAAAATTGAAGAAACGGTTCGCTACGGCGGCGACCAGTTGCTGCTGCAGGGCGGCCACCACCCGGAGCTGGGACTGGATTTTTATACCACCACCTTCCGGCAGATAAAGCAGGAATACCCAACCATCAAGCTGCATGCGCTGGGGCCACCCGAAGTAGCACACATCTGTAAGCTGGAAAAGGCGAGCCACCACGACGTGCTGAAAGCGCTGAAAGAAGCCGGCCTGGATTCCTTGCCCGGCGCCGGTGCCGAAATTCTGGTGGACCGTGTACGGCGTCTTATCTCCAAGGGTAAATGCGGTGCCGACGAATGGCTGGCCATCATGCACGAAGCACACAAGCTGGATATCACAACGTCTGCCACCATGATGTTTGGCCATGTGGAAACGGTACGGGAACGCTTTGAGCACCTGGCCAAGATCCGCGAGGTGCAGGCCAAAAAACCCGAAAGCGCCAAGGGTTTCCTGGCCTTTATTCCCTGGACCTTCCAGGACGTGGATACGCTGCTGACCCGCATCCGCGGTGTGCACAACCTTACCACGCCGGAAGAATACATACGGATGATCGCTATCAGCCGCATTATGCTGCCGAACGTGAACAACATCCAGGCGTCGTGGCTGACGGTTGGTAAACAAACCGCGCAGCTTTGCCTGCACGCCGGCGCCAACGATTTTGGCTCTATCATGATCGAGGAGAATGTGGTAAGTGCCGCCGGTGCCCCGCACCGCTTTACCTCCCGCACCATCCAGGAAGCCATTCGCGAAGCCGGCTTTGAGCCGCAGTTGCGCAACCAGCAGTACGAGTGGCGCCAATTGCCCCAGGCTATTGAAGAGCAGGTGGTGAACTATTAATTGTGGTGAATGGTCAGTGGTGAGTGGGAAAGCTTTTCTGCAAGAAGCCATTCTTACCACGCAGGAGTGGGAGAACGATGCAGGAATAGGCTTGTAAAAGCTGTCAACTACTCTTGGTTTTTTAGATTGCAATAATGAACGCCTTGCCGGTAACAATTCCGGCAGGGCGTTTTTGTTTCCTGTTGATTATGAATTTCCCCTCCAGCTGTGATGAACAAGCCTTCTGAAATTTATCCAAACCAACTTATAATCTCCGTAGAAAGTACAATAAAAGACACAGGTCAATTTCTAATGTCCCTGCTCTTCACAAAGCAAAAACTTCCCGTGCCTAAAAGGCTTTTGCATTTATGAGATGATTCCTCGATCTAAAACTACTCGCTACTCGCCGCTTACTACTTGCTACTCGTAACTCACTACTCGCTACTGCCCACTCACCACCGCCCTCCTTCTTTCCACCGATTGCAAACATTGCCGTATTTTTAAGGAGAAGCCTCGCTGCAAACCGAAAAAACGGATACAACCGGCATGAAGCCCTTCCTCTTTTTGCTCTTTTTCCTTTACACTGCAACAGCGCAGGCACAACCCCAATGTCCGCCCAATATTGGCTTTGAAGACGGCACCTTCAGTAACTGGCAGCTCATGACAGGAACCGTTAGCTCCGATGGCACGCCGCAGTTGTTAATGAGCAACGGCGAGCACCGCTTGTATCGCGACAATGGCCAGCCCGAACTCGATCCTTATGGGAACTTCCCGGTAACGGCGCCCAACGGCAGCAAATACTCTGCACGCCTGGGCGTTGACCAACCCGGACGAAAAGCAGAGCAACTGGCTTACGTGTTTTCAGTGCCGACAAACGCCGATGCCTTCAGCATTATTTTCAACTACGCCATTGTATTGCAAAACCCCAGTCACCAGGAACACGAGCAGCCGCGTTTTACCGTAAAAGTTTTTAACGAAACAAGATCGGAGTACATCGAGTGCAGTTCTTTTGATTTTGTAGCAGGCTACAACCAGCCGGGTTTCCTGGTTTCGCAATTGGCCGACAGTGTACTGTACAAACCCTGGTCCTCGGTCTCCATTAACCTGAGCACCTTTAAAGGCGAACGGGTGCGGCTGGAGTTTACCGTGAACGATTGTACCCGCGGCGCCCATTTTGGCTATGCCTATTTTGACGTGGTGGAAAAATGCTCCAATACCATCACCGGCAATGTGTTTTGCCCGCCGGGCAATCAGCTTACGCTGAATGCGCCGGGCGGCTTTGCCGATTACCAGTGGCATACCGGCGACTTTAGCCGGAAGCTGGGAACAGGCAGCAATTACACCATTCAACAGCCTGTAGTTGGCGACAGCTTTGCCGTGGAGCTGGTGCCGTTTGCCTACCTGGGTTGCCGCGATACGTTTTATACAAAGATCGCATCGAGCACTGAGCCGATGGACCTGGTAGTGCCAGACAGCATCACGGGCTGTGCGGCAGGCTTTAACCTGACGGCGCCCTGGGTAACGCGGGGCAGTTCGCCTTTTCTTCAGTTTGAATATTTTACCGATGCTACGGCCTCCCTGCTCGTTTCCTATCCCGATAAAATCACCAAATCGGGCGACTATTATATCCGGGGTACCAACCGCTCCGGCTGTGTGCAAACAAAAAAAGTTTTTATTCGCATTTTGCCGGCTTCCCTTTTTGGGGTTACAGAGCCACCCGTTGTGGCTTTCCCAGAAGGCGTGAACCTTACCCTTTTGCCCAGCAACCGGCAGCTTGATTATTCCTATTGGGCCAACGCCGACCTGACGGCACCTGTTCCCAACCCTACGCTTGTGTCGCAAAGCGGCGTTTATTATATCATGGGAACCGACGTTTCGGACTGTTTTTCGGTGCAGCCCGTAACGGTAAAAGTAAAGCCCCAGTTTTTTGTTCCCACGGCTTTCACCCCCAATGGCGACAGCCGTAACGACAAGTTTATGTACCAGGTGCAGGGAGGCCTGAAAACCGTGAGGTATTTCAAGGTCTTTAACCGCTGGGGGGTGGAGGTGTTCAGCAGCACCCGGGTAGGCGAAGGCTGGGATGGCAGCTATAACGGCAAGCCCGCCGAAACGGGGGCCTATGTGTGGTTGTTAAAAGGTGACACCTGGCTGAATAATTCTGTTGAAGCCAAAGGAACTGTGGTCCTCATCCGGTAATTTGCGCCCCAATCGCAATACCTGTGTGAAGAAAAACAGTTTAGCATGAAAACAAGAAACTCAATCCTCAATTTTTTCCGTAAAGTTGCCGTTGCCGAAGGCGTTTCTTTTTTGGTTCTCCTCCTCATTGCCATGCCGCTGAAATACCTGGCTGGCCTGCCGCAACTGGTAACGGTTGTAGGTTGGGCACACGGCGTTTTGTTTGTGGCTTTTCTTGCCCTGGCTGTAGAAGTCAAGGGTATCCTGAATAAAAACTTTTCCTGGCTGATCAAAGCTTTCCTGGCCTCTGTACTGCCCGTAGGCACTTTTGTACTGGAGCGTAACATGCAAAAGGCCGGCGATTTTGACCGGGCGGCGTAAGGCAATAGGCAAAAGACAATGGACAATTTGCAAAGCCTTTAAAGACCGCTTTCTTTTTTGCAACCCTGGCATTTATGCCGGGGTTATTAATAATATAAGATGATTGTTGGCGATCACCTGCAACTGAATTTTTGCCGGCGAAAGCCATTGTTGTAAAAGAGAAATCATCCCCAACGCTAAAGCAACGGCAAACCGTAAACTGTAAACGGCAAACTGTAAACTTCCCACATCTTATGGCGCAGCCCTTGCTCTAAAAAGGAAAACAGCGATCATGGACAGAAAAGAAAACAAAGGCGGCATGCTCACCAACGAGGAACTGGAGCAGGACCTGAAGGCAAAAGGCAGAGAGAGCAATAGCAACAATCCTTACAGCGGGGCGCAGGACACCGGCGAAAAGACCGTTCGGCACATGGGCACCGATGTGCAAAAACGGGACGGGCGGCCGCTAGACGAGGAAAATGAGGAACAATAGCTGCCCCTTAATTTCCACATTTACAAGGCCTTAATAGGCACCATCTTTGGATAGTTATACCAAAACTGAACAACGATGGAAATAACAGCAGCGGTGTTGTACGGTGGTTCCCTGGCACATTACGATGTGCGGGTAGAAAGCGGGAGAGAGTGCTTTGCTCGTCTTTCCAGTTTCAATGGTAGCCCGGCCCAACAACCACCACACACCATAAAATTAAGAAAAGAAGGAAGGCATTGGGTCAGCGATGGCGTTGACAACAGCTTGTCCGACGACCTGGGTTACGCAGTAGAATTAAAAGCAAAACCGATCCTGGAAGGCCGGAGACGCGATGGCAGTCACCCCGCAGGATAAAAGATCAAAAACCAAACGAAAATTTAAAAAAGGGAGTGTTCGTAAGCGCTCCCTTTTTATTTTTAGTTTTCTCCATTCCTGACTTACTACCATGAATGCGCTTTTACTGATCGATATACAAAACGATTTTTTGCCCGGCGGTGCGCTGGCGGTAAGTGGCGGCGATCAAATTATCCCGGTTGTAAATGCGCTGCAAAACCGTTTTGAGCTGGTGGTTGCCACACAGGACTGGCACCCCGCCACACACAAAAGCTTTGCGTCGGCACACCCGGGAAAAAATGTTTTTGAGCAGATCGACCTCGATGGTTTGCCACAGGTGCTTTGGCCCGACCACTGCGTGCAGGGCACAACCGGGGCAGAACTTTCCCCGGCTGTAGACTGGAAGCGGACAGAAGCCATTTTCAGGAAAGGGACTAATCCCGATATTGACAGCTACAGCGGGTTTTACGATAACGGTCGCCGCAAAGAGACCGGGTTGGCCGCTTACTTAAAAGGCCGCGGTGTGACCACGGTTTTCCTGGCCGGCCTTGCCGCCGATTACTGTGTTTATTTTTCTGCGAAAGATGCGCTGGCAGAAGGCTTTAACGTGGTGTTGATAGAAGACGCCACCCGGGCCATTGATGAAGGAGGTTACCAAAAGGCAAGAAAGGACCTGTTGGAAGAAGGCGGCCGTATCTTGCAGAGCAGCGAAATATAAAAGCCTTCCACTGAACTTTATTTCCCGGTTCTGGTTTCAGCCTACCATTAGCCACTGGTACAATTTTATAATACGCTTTGGAGTTGTTCGACCCACTCCGGGGTCGGTGTTATTCATCACATTTCTTACCCCGGGTTTCACCCGGAGCTATTCACACGAGACCCCTCCGGGGTCATTGTTTCCAATTTGTTACTCTAACTTTATTTGCACCTCAAATCCATTGATTGCACCCGTTCATTATAAACGCAGGGTCACTTACTACCTACTGCAGACTCCCTACTGCCAACTGCTTACTGCCTACTTCCCACTCTCCGCTGCTCCTCAAACTTTCCCGCCACAAATCCTCCCATTCCCGTTAACTTTAAACACACACAATAAAACCATTTCTTTTTTAATTTCTTGCTATGTCTACACGCCGCCGTTTTTTACAGCAGTCCACCAAACTGGTTGGTGGGGCTTCCCTCCTTTCCGCTATGAACACACCGGCTTTTGCCATGCTCAACCGCTTTTCACCCGCCGACCAGATCAACATTGGTGCGATCGGTATCAAGGGAATGGGATGGGCCAATGTAACCGCAGCCCTCAAGCAACCCGGTGTCAAGCTGGTAGCGCTTTGCGATGTGGACAACAACGTGATGGCCGACCGCATGAAAGAACTGCCCACCCTGAACGTGGATGCCGCCGGCGTAAAAACGTATACAGATTACCGTAAGCTGCTCGAGCAAAAAGATATTGACGCCGTTATTATTGGTACGCCAGACCACTGGCATGCCCTGATGATGATCCATGCCTGCGAGGCAGGGAAAGATGTGTACGTGGAAAAACCTGTAGGGAATTCCATTGTTGAATGCCGGGCGATGGTGGCCGCGCAGCAGCGTTACAACCGCGTGGTGCAGGTAGGCCAATGGCAACGCAGCCAGCAGCATTTTCGCGATGCGGTGGACTTTGTCGGCACCGGCCAACTGGGCAACGTACGCACCGTAAAAGTGTGGTGCTACCAGGGCTGGATGAAGCCCGGTCCTGCGGTACCCGACACGCAGCCACCGGCCGGTGTTGATTATGCCGCCTGGATCGGGCCCGCTAAAATGAGGCCCTTTAACCCAAGCCGCTTTCATTTCAACTTTCGCTGGTTTTGGGATTATGCCGGCGGGTTGATGACCGACTGGGGTGTTCACCTCCTCGATTATGGCCTGCTAGGCATGAAGGCACCAGTGCCCAAAACCGTGGTTTCATTGGGTGGCAAATTTGCTTATCCCGACCTGCTGCAGGAAACCCCGGACACGCTGACGGCCTTGTACGAATTTGACAATTTCAATCTTGTGTGGGACGGTGCCATGGGCATCGATAACGGCTCCTACGGCAGGGATCATGGCATTGCCTTTATTGGCAACAACGGCACGCTGGTGGTCAACCGTGGCGGTTGGGAAGTGGTGGAAGAAAAGAACAGCAAAACAAAAGTGACCAAGCCGCTGGTAAAGCCTTCCGACAATGGCCTCAACAAACACTGGGAAAACTTTATTTCGGTTGTGCGTTCCCGTAAAATGGCCGAACTCAATTGCTCGGTGCAGGACGGTGCCCACGTGGCTACCGTTGCACAAATGGGCAACATCAGCTACCAAAGCGGGCAGCGTATTGTTTGGGACAAAGCCGCACAAAAGTTCACCGATGAAAAGCTGAACAAAGCCTACCTGGCCAAGGAATACCACAACGGTTACAAACTGCCGGTGATCAAAGCCTGATGGGCAGGCACACAAGCCCTTTTGTGAGTGGTCAGTGGTGAGTAAGGAAACCTGCTCTACTACTTGCCACTCGCTATTGACTACTCGCTGTTGACTGCTTATTGCTCTTCATCCGGCAGCAATACGCGGAACACCGAGCCCTGGCCCGGTGCACTTTCGGCGCTGATGTAGCCGCCATGATTGTCCACTACTTTTTTGGCAATGGCCAGTCCAACCCCGGTTCCCTGGTATTCGCTGTTGCCATGCAGGCGGGTAAACACCTGGAAGATGCGGTCGGCGTATTGTTGCTCAAAGCCTACACCGTTGTCTTTTACGGTAACAAGGTAAAAGGGTTTTTCCCTGTCTTCCGGCGATACATCCAGGCCCGATGTGGCACCGGTTACTTTTTCAGAACGGATTTGTATCAAAGGCCTGGTACCAGTTCGGCTGTATTTGAGTGCGTTGCTTACCAGGTTCTGAAACAATTGCTGCAACTGCCGGCGGAAGCCGGTTATAGTGGGCAAGGGGCCTACCTCCACTACCGCTTTTTTTTCTGAGATCATCAGCTCCAGGTCCGAAAGAATGATCTTGAACTTTTGCTGCAGGTCGATTTCTTCCCGCTGCAGGGCGCCGCTGTTCAACTGGGCATATGCCAGCAGGTCATCTACCAAGAGGTTCATGCGGGCACTGGCAATTTCGATCCGCTGGAGCAGGTGGCCTTCCGTTTCTGAAAGCCTGCTGCCCATTGCTGTTTTTAATCGTTCCGTAAAAAAGTGAATTTTCCGGATGGGTTCTTTCAGGTCGTGCGATGCAGCCCGGGTAAATTCTTCCAGGCTTTCGTTGGAGCGGCGAAGTTCTTGCACCAACTGTTCGCGTTTTATCTCGGCTTCCCTTATAGGAGTTACATCGGTAAAGATCTGGATCAGGTGATCTTCATCCAGTTTCGATACGGTCAGCTCCAGCCATTTGCCAGTCGACTGCATCTCGTAACGCATCACAAAAGGCACTCCTGTTTCCAGTGTGTGAATGCAGGCCTGGTAATAAGGCGAACCCATTACAGCCGGTTCAATTTCCGTAGCTTTTTTGGTGAGGTAGATCTCCCGGGGAAGGCCAATGTACCGCACGGCGGCATCGTTGGCCATGATGGTCAGCGCATCCACCACGGTTCCGTTTTCGTTGCGGAAAACCTGGCTGACGGAAATACCATTGGATGAGTTTTGCAGAATGTTGTCAAGCAATAATTTCTGCTCTTCCAGCTCCCGGCTTTTTTCTTCCAGTTCCCGGATAATGCGGTTTTCTTCGGTACGCTCCTGTACCACCGTCAGTACGCCGTCACGCAGGCGGGTACGCATCACACGGGCATATTTGTTCAGGACGGCATTGTAAACATTCGTCTTTATGACGCCTCCGTTCATGTAGACATGCGTCAACTCTTCCATGACCGTTTTGCGCAGCGAATCGTTCACGACTGTTTTTGCGGAAAGCAGCAACCCATCGTGCTCCTCTTTGGTCAGGTTAAAGTAGTTGAGCCCTTCCTGGTTGGTGTAGACAAATTGAAAATCGAGAATAGTGGTACCGGCCTCATTCCATACTGGCTTCATCCAGGTGATGGCCTGGGGCTGTACGCCATACAGTTCGTCAAAGAGTTGCCGGTCAAGGGTCATTCCGGGATTGGACGTATTTATCATGTCGTACCTGCAAAATACGTGGTTTTGGGCGAATCCGGTTGCGGCACCGGGCAACCCTTTTCCTGCTCATTTTGCTGCCGTTTACTGCTCCTGTAACGCTTCATCTTGCAGAACCCACCGTTTATACAGGCCGGTGAAAATCTTTGCCGGCGGCACTTTACATTGCACCACATTACCACAAACCACTTTTTTATGATCAGGGATATCCAGATAAAAGACACAACGATTCTTTCCGACAACTGGTATGTTCTCCGGAAGATCACCTACGAATACAAAAAGAACGACGGCACTGTGCACACGCAAAGCCGCGAAGCTTACGACAGGGGAAACGGGGCGGCCATCCTGCTTTACAACAAAGCGCAGCGAACGGTGATCCTTACCCGCCAGTTCCGCCTGCCCACTTATGTCAACGGCAATGCTACGGGGATGCTGATTGAAGCCTGTGCCGGCCTGCTGGACCAGGATCACCCCGAAGATTGCATCCGGCGGGAAACCGAGGAAGAAACCGGTTACCGGGTGGACAATGTAGAAAAGGTTTTTGAGGCATATATGTCGCCGGGCTCTGTTACCGAGATCCTGCATTTTTTTATTGCGGCGTATAGTCCCAGCATGAAAGTAGCAGGCGGTGGCGGCGTGGCCGGCGAAGAAGAAAACATTGAAGTAATGGAACTGGGGATAGACGCGGCTATGGCCATGGTGGACAGCGGTGAGATCAGGGATGGCAAGACCATCATGTTGCTGCAATACCTCAAACTCAAACAGATCCTGTAAGAAAGAATAGACAGGCAAAAACAAGATCAGCCTTTCATACCAATGTACTCACAAAACAAAAAGCGCAGGCGATGCCTGCGCTTTTTGCTGCCGCAATTATTGTATCAATAAGGCAGGTAAAGCCGGCCGGCTTTTGTGCCCATGGCTCTTGGGTAAATGCGCAGGTACACCTGCCCGGCAACCGGCGTATCGCCATACAAAGTGGTTAAACGGCTATCCGGAAGAAAAAAACTAAGGTGACCACCCAGGGCAACCTTTGTATGCCCGATGGCAAACAGGTCGTACGAAGTACCGCCCGTTAACGCATGGGTAGGGAAAAGCGTATGGTGGCCAAATACCGCTTCGTCAAGTGTCAGTTCTTCCGCTGACTTCTGCACGAATTCATAACGGCCATAGACAGCCGTTTTTTTCGCCTGGTGCGACGCTTCCAGCAGCACACCGTGTTCTCCGGCATGGCCCGCCGTTTTGTTCATGCCCCACAGGGCGGTGAGATTGGTAAAGGTTTCGCCAAAACCACGCTTGCTGTATTGCACCGAAGCTGTTGTACGGGCTACATCCTCGCCGGGATGCAGCGCTTCGGGTTCTTTTATCTGCCCATGCGATACCTGCAGCGCCCAGCTTTGCGAAGGATTAAAGGAAAGCCGGCTGCTCCAGGAATCAAATTTTGGCTTGTCGAAATTGTACCGGTTCTCATCTGGTTCACGGCCGGTAAAGGCAGAAGCCTCTATCTTGAACTGCCCATAGCGATAACCCAGCGTGGCCACACCAAACGTAATGTGGGTCGCATCTACCCAGTGGTGGGTTAGCGGCGCATCGGGGTTCATAAAACCCGAAGGACGGTGCACATAAGCCGAGGGACCAAGCGCCGGCTCCCCGGGATAACCGAGGTAAAGAAAAAGATCTGACTTCGGTGAAAACGCATGGGCATAGCTCACCGACAATTCGGAGAAAAGATCATGCGGGTGCTGCCGGTCGATGAGCGGTTTGCCCTTGTAGGTTTCACCGGTTTGAAACAGCAACGGATAGCCTTCTTCTCCCACTGTTAGCGGATCCAGCGAAAGCATGGTGCTGAAATGGAACAAGCCGCGGCTCCCCACATTCCGCTGCCCGGTAAACATCCACATGTTGGGTGCATCAAACTTGGCATCGCCCCTGCTGCCGCGGTCAAAAAGGTCCTGTTTGTTGTAGCGCAAAAACGTGTTGCCGTGCAGCATGTACATCCAGTTTTTAGAATGGTACATATAACCGTACATGGGTGCATTATCGGGCTGCCAGGAGGTACCCGAGCCGTTTCTTGTCATGGGCAGGTTGCGGGAAAACGCATGGCTCATGTTGTGCGTGGCATGGCCACCCTGTGCGT
Source organism: Flavisolibacter longurius (assembly GCA_013327885.1). Taxonomy (GTDB): domain Bacteria; phylum Bacteroidota; class Bacteroidia; order Chitinophagales; family Chitinophagaceae; genus Flavisolibacter. The sequence continues at coordinate 183,083 of JABUMY010000002.1, forward strand.
TGTGACCTCCGTGTGCAGCGGGTGCGGCCCCGTGCTGCCCGTGGGCGGTTCCTGCAGGCATCTGCATGGATGCTTTGGGCTTTACCGTATCGGTTACGGCCGGCTGGTTGTGATGGCTATGATCCTGTGTCGCAGCATCCCTTTTCGGCATTGTATTTTTTGTTGTATCAGGCTTTGGCGCATGCTCGTGGTGCTGCGCCTGCACGGCAACTGCAAACACGATGGCGAGGAGAAGCGTAATTGTTCTTTTCATAAAAACAGGCTTAATGACAGGCACGGTTGCCTTTTTCAGTTGATAATATGTATGGGAAAGAAAGGTCAAAAAACCTGCCACGGCGCTTGGCAGAAAAGCGGGCTGGTGGCTGGGAGTTGTTTTCAGCACATTTTCTCCTGGGAATTTGTGTTGTCTGTTGTTCGGGTAGGTGAGGGTGATTCGTGGTTTCATTATTTGAATTGATTTGTTGCCACAAAGCTCCGGCTGCAAGGTGCCCTGCTTGTTACAGAATCTTTGGAAAGATGTACATCGTATTGTGAGTGGTGAATCTTATGGTAGGAGCAAGCACTGCACAGGCATTCGCTCATGTTCAGCGGAACAATTTGGTAACTTTACCGCATGGAACTAAAAGACATCATTGTAACTGACCCTGAGGTCTTAAGTGGACAGCCCGTTTTTAAGGGGACACGTGTTCCTGTGGAAACACTTTTCGACCATTTAGAAGCAGGTGTACCCCTGGAAGAGTTTTTAGAGGATTTTCCCACCGTCACGAAAGAGCAAGCTATCGCAACACTTGAAATTGCGAACAAGCTTTTGACGTCTAAAAACATTGCAAAGTTGTATGAAATTGCTGCTTGACGAAAATCTGCCAAAGCGGCTCAAGACAGATTTCGCGGAACATGAAATTTATACCGTCAGGGATAAAGGATGGAACGGAATCAAAAACGGTCAATTGCTCCAATTGATGATAGAAGAAGGCTTTCATGCGCTGCTAACGTTTGACAAAAACCTGCAAAATCAGCAGAACTTTCAGAAATACACAATCTCCGTTTTCGTTCTTTCGGCTTTTAATAATACCTATGCAGAACTTACGAAGTTATCTCCTAAAGTGAATGCGTATTTACACAAAGAGACTATACCAGTTGGCCCCATTCTCATCAAAGCCAACTGAGCTATCACCCGACAGCGAAAATCGATCGTTTACGTATTTGACACCACTTAGATAGATGAACAAATGACCAAAACCTGTACATCCGTTTATCACCAGCTTTTTTTATAGTCTGCACAAACAGGAATACGCAGGATGCGTTTAACAAAAAGGGCCGAGCGAAATGGTTTCGGAAGTGTTTCCGTGGATTTGTTATCGCCTTCGCTTATAGAGGGCTTTGACTTTTTGGATGATGGGAAACTTTCGCTGCAAATCCTGTTGAAATCTTCTGCTGATTGCAATGAAAATGGCTTTTGCAAGAATGTAGCAATCAATAACACCTGTTCCTTACCGGTAGCAAATTCGTTTATCATACCTATCGACACTTTGTTGCACCGCTTACACAACCTGGCACTATAGCAAAGCTTCCCCACTTAAAACTAGTTTGGTTTAAAGCTGAAGCTGCGCTGCTGTACGCAGTATGGTTTGTTTTTTGAAGCGCTCTTGTTCTCAATTTAAATATCATGAACAAAAAAGATAACAAGCAGGTACAGAACCCTGTGGACCAGCATCCCAAACCACCTTACCCGGAGCAGAAACAACAGGAAATGCCCGGCACCGAAAAAGAAATGACGCCAAAGGCCGATCACGGCGAAGCGTCGTACAAAGGTTCGGGCCGGCTAACAGGTCGTAAAGCCATTATTACCGGTGGCGATTCGGGCATTGGCCGTGCGGTTGCCATTGCCTTTGCCCGCGAAGGAGCCGATGTGCTGATCTCTTACCTGAGCGAACACGAAGACGCAAAAGAAACTGCGAAGTGGGTGGAAAAAGCGGGGCGCAAAGCAGTGTTGGTGCCCGGCGACATCCAGGAAGAAGCGCATTGCAAAATGATCGTTGACAAAGCCGTAAAAGAACTGGGCGGACTGGACATCCTGGTGAACAATGCAGCCTACCAAAATACCTATGAATCCATCCAGGAAATCAGCGAAGAAGAGCTGGACCGCACCTACCGCACCAATATCTACGCCATGTATTACCTGTGCAAAGCGGCAGAGCCTCATCTTAAACCGGGCAGCTCGGTGATCAACACCACGTCGGTGCAGGCCTACAAGCCGTCGCCCAACCTGCTGGCCTATGCACCTACCAAGGGCGCCATACAAAACTTTACGGCCGCAATGGGGCAGATGTGGGGCGAAAAAGGCATCCGGGTGAACTGCGTGGCACCGGGCCCCATCTGGACGCCGCTGATCCCTTCGACCATGCCGGAAGAAAAGGTAAAAAACTTTGGATAGGACGTTGCCCTGGGCCGTGCCGGTCAACCGGCGGAACTGGCAGGGGCTTTTGTGCTACTGGCTACGCAGGACGCCAGTTATATGACCTGCTCCACCATCCAGGTAACGGGCGGAACGCCTACGATTTGATGCGGACCTGGTAGGAATTATCGTTTGTGCAAAACCGTTAGCTTTTCAAATGTTGTCAGAAGGCAGGTTTTTGCAGGGTGAATTGCGGTGATTGTTCGCTTCTAGCGGCAGGTTCAGCCAGCGATGTTATGGCCACGGCCATCAGCGACCAGGTAACGGCCGAATACAGGTTGCCAACCAACAGCACACCCTGCGTTCGCGAGAACAAGGCCCAAAGCACCACTACAAACGGAAGCCATAAACCCACCAGCAGCGGCATCAACCGTTGCCAGCCTGTCAATACATTTTTGGCATAAATGGTAATGCCCGTAACCAGCATACACAGGTTACTGAGCGGCCAGAAAAGGTCAAGGATAGTATAGAGCGTTGTGCCGGCCCGCGGCTCGATACATTCATAAAGGTTCCAGCAATTGGCCAGGGTAAGAAAAGCCATTTGCACAGCAAATAGAATTCTTCCAAAACGCCCCTCACCAAAGGCGCCTACCTGTTTAAGGGCAACCACGGAGCACATCCATGCGGTGATGTAAACAAGGTTAAGGAGTCCGGAAACGGAATTGCTTTGAAAAGGGTCTAAGCCATTGCGCATGGAATCGATCAACAAAAAAGGAGCGCCTAAAAGGCCGATGGTAGCAAGCGTTCGTGTGTTCATGGTTGTAGGTTTGGTAGGGCAAACATCGGTTGTGTGGCCTGCTGCGGCAAGAGGAGGTTGTTTGAATTGCGGAGAAAAGGGTTTTAATCGTGGGGACGGCTTCGTAGGGACATGCTCCTGGCATGTCCTTGCCACGGTTGTAGGAAAGAATAAAGATTGTCTTTGGTTTTGTCTTTCTTTTTGTTGGTTTGTTTTCCACCTTTTCTCTCCCCGAAAAGGTGGAGCCAAAAGTTCAAGGAAAAAGCAAACGCTCCGCTGCTTTTTCCAAGCCAACGCACAACATCCCTCTTTATTGATTGCTAGGTTCATTTTGTAAGCAGTTTTCCTCTTTCATTACTTTCTTCACTTCTGATAACAGCATGCTAATAATTCTATCAGCTGATTTTGCAAGAAACGGCAAGCGCTGTATTGCGCTACTCTTTTCTACTGTAAAAAGATGCATTAGCCAATGCGCAATAAGGCGCTGAACCAGCGGGATTGAGAATCTTAGGAAGTGCTGTTTCTTGTTTGAGAATTGAATATTGAGCGTTGATTATTGAACATTTATTGCTGCATTTATTGAGATATTGCGAATTGCTTATTGATTATTGCCTGCATCCGTAGGGTCAACGCCGCGGCGTGTCCTGGATGATGTGTGTTGGCATCCATCATCGGAAAAAAGCATTGCATAAATTGGAGAAACGATCGGACAATAGCAGTGCTTTCGCTAAAAACAATATAGTTTGAAGGCACCTACCTTGTAATGGCCGTGATAACCAGTTTTTCTGCGCAGCAGGGAGCCTGCGCTGCTTGCGGGGCCGCTTTTACATCGCCGCTTACTGTTACCACCAGGTCACTCTGGTAAAATTCCATGGGCAGGTTGCAGGGGAGCAAGCGGGTGTCGATGGCGCCTTCCTCCACCAGGTAAACCGGCTCCGTGATGGTAGCCGTTAATTTAACAGTAGCCTTTTTGTTGGTTAGTTGCCTCGTGGTAGGTTCATCGGCAAAACAGCCGGCTGGCTTGTCGTCCTTTTTACAGGAGGTGAACAGCGAAAGCAAAACGGACAGGACCATCCAAATAGTGGCGGGTTTCATGCAGTGCTTTTTCTTCTTGACAACAACGGTATGGCAAACGTTGCACCTGTCGACTGCCCTGCCTGACGAAAAACCGGTTATTGCAAGCTCTCGTTACCAATGCCGGAGCAAAGGGTATAAAAATCACTGGCGGTTTTGATGGAATCCCTGTACGAGGAAGGCTTGATGATATAGGCATGGGCACCCAGGGCCATGCACTCTTCTTTTTCCCGCGGGTTCAGCGACGTGGAATAAATAATCACCGGTATCTCTTTCAGCGCAGCGTTGCTTTTGATGTGTTTCAGAGTTTGCTTGCCGTTAAGCCGCGGCATGTTCAGGTCAAGGATGATGGCTTTCGGCAGTTGGTTTTCTTCCACGCAGCGCTGCAGGTATTGCACGGCCGCCTCACCGTTTTCCTCGTAATGCAAACAAGAGCGGTAACCCAGTTCGTCAAAGGCATCGCTCAGGAGCATCCAATCCTCTTCGTCATCATCCACCATCAAAATGGATACGCTGTTTTCTTTCATTCGCTTTTTGATTGCGTAACCGGCAAAGTAACAATAAATGTTGAACCCGCACCAACCTTGCTGCGGGCTGTAATGTTGCCCTGGTGCAAAGCAACAATTTTCTGGCAAATGGCCAATCCCAGGCCGGTACCCGTGTATTTTCCCGAAGCATGCAGCCGCTGGAAAAGCGTAAACATCTGCGGCAGGTATTTTTCATCAAAGCCAATACCGTTGTCCTCCACATGAATGCGAATGACGTTGTCCTCCTGCCCGGCCCAGATCTTCACAACCGGCTTTTCGTCTTCCCTGGCATATTTAATGGCATTGCTCAGCAGGTTTTCAAACAACTGGTGCAGCATGCCCGCATCGGCCTCAATCAGGGGCATGGGCTCAATGTGCACCTGCGCCCCTTTTTCTTCAATGCTCATCTCCAGGTCCTGCAGCACTTCGTGGGTTACCTGGTTCAGGTTGATATGTTTCAGCTTCAGGCCTTCCCGCTCTACCTGGGCAAAGGCCAGCAGATCGTTGATAAGGGTGCGCATCCGCCGCGAGGCCGACTGCATGTTGTGCAGGTAGTCGAGGCCTTTTTCATCCAGCACGTCTTCGTACTTCGAGATCAGGAAGTCGCTGTAGAAGCTGAGCTTACGGGCCGGTTCCTGCAGGTCGTGCGAAGCCACGTAGGCAAATTCCTGCAGTTCGCGGTTGCTGCGGTTTAGCTCTGTAATGTTCTTTTCCAGGGCTGCCTGTTGCTGTTTTAGGCGCTCCTGGGTTTCTTTCAGCTCCCGGTTATCCTGCAAGGTTTCTTCCACTACTTTTTGCGCATTGATGTCAACAATGTAGCCCGTCCAGTACAGCAGCTTTCCTGCCTCATCGTTCAGCGGCGAAATGGACGCCAGGTGCCAGTAATATTCTTTTTCGCTCCTATGGCGAAGACGGCACTGGGTTTTAATAACAGAGGCGCCCAGCGGCAGGTGCGGGTTGATGAGGATCGAAAAGGCATCGTAGTCATCGGGGTGCACCACGTCTTTCCACCGCGATTTATTGAGTTGCTCGATGCTATTGCCGGTAAAGCGGCGAAGCCAATCGTTGGCGTAAATCAGTTCTCCTTTTTTGTCGAGCGAAAAAATAATCAGGGGCAGCGCATTGGTGAGGGTGGTGTGCTGGTTCTCGCTTTCTTTCAAGCGCTGGGTGAGGTCCTGCAACTGCTCATTGTTGCGCTTGATCGCTTCGTAGGGTGAGATGGCCGGTTCGTTGCGAAAAATGCCCCGCCATTCATCCAGTTTTTGCACATCGATGCGGATGCTGCCCGGTATCCGGAAATAAAGTTCGATAGAGGTTTCTTTACCCGAAGTGGAAATATTGTACTTGCTCACAAGGCGCTTGGCATAGGCAAGGCCTTCGTTCTCCCCGCCGCCCTGGTCGTCATCGGAAATGCGGGCAACCAGGTATTTTTCGCGGCTTGCATTGGAAACCTGGAGGATAAGGCAGCCGTTCTTTCCGTGCTCGATGGTGCTCCGCGCCACTTCCGATACGGCTGTGGCAAACGTGGTTTGCGCCGGCAGCGAAAGCCCGGCCAGTTCGGCCAGGCGCATGCTGCGCCGGTGGGCCAGTATCAGGTCCATTTCGTTTTGCAATGTTACCCTTGCTAGTTCCTCCATCTTCATACATTCAGTTTACAGCTTGCAATAGACATGTCGTCCGTATTGCGTGCATATTCCTTGAAAATCGATGCTGCCAGCAGCGACAGGTCGTGGCGCATAATGCCGGGAAACTTCAGGGTATCCCATTTTGATTTAATGCCATCGCTGCAGAGCACAATGCACTGCCCGCGTTCGTAACCCACTTCCTGGTCGTTCATCGAATTGGGCATGTTCAGCCCGATAATACCGTTGTAAGGGCTGTGGCTTTTGGCACTGACAGGCCCAAAAAAACGGGTGCTGATATTGCCCACACCGCAGATGGTCCATTTTTGCTCGGCCAGGTGAAAAATGGCCACGGTTCCCACCAGCCCCCGGGTGCGTTTTACCGACTGGTGAATAAAGCGGAGGGTTTCCACCGCGCTGGTTTCGGGGCACACCTGGAAAGCCTCGATAGCTTTTTGCACCGCATGGGCGGCTTCTTTGCCATGACCCAGCCCATCGCCCAGGAAAAGCCGGATGTGTTCTTTTGATTTTTTGTAATAAAAGCTATCGCCGCATTCCACTTCGCCTGGCTTGGGCACCACAAAAGAGCGGATCTCCACGCCGTCGTCCTGCTGCCTGGCTACGGGTGGGTCTTTTACAAACACACGGCAAAGCAAAATGGTACCCCATCCTTTTTGGGTGTACACCTGGAAAAGGTGCGAAAGCCGCCGGATGGCGCCCAGTCCCTGTCCCAGCGTGTTTTTGGTGGTAGCGCCGTCCTGCATCATGGCCCGCAGGTCGCTGATGCCCGGGCCCGCGTCCATAGAAATGATCTCGATCCCCTGGAGTCCCTTTTCTTCAACGAGCTTGACAAACAACTCGCCGCCACCGGCATGCTTGGCAAGGTTAGTTACCATTTCGGCAACGATGATGTCAATTTCAGCCAGCCGGCGTGCACTGAAATGCGCCGATGCGGCCAGGGCATGCACTTCTTTTTTCAAAATGGCAAAATAGCTTCGGTCGGCTGCGTTTAACCGAAAGTGCACGGCATTAACCATTCTTCCATTTTATAACGGTTACCGTGGTGCCTTTGCCGGGAACGCTCTTCAGGTCAAATTCGCTTACCAACCGCTTGGCGCCGGGAAGCCCAAGTCCCAAACTTTTGCCGGTGGAGAAGCCGTCTTTCATGGCCAGCGAAATATCTTTTATACCCGGTCCTTTGTCTTGAAATACAAGGCGTACACCGTTCTCGCGGCCTTTGCTCACCACTTCGATAAGGGCGGTGCCGCCGCCGGCGTATTTAAGCATGTTGCGGACAAGTTCGGAGGCAGCCGTGATCAGTTTTGTCTGGTTCACCAGGCTCATGCCGATCTTTACGGCATATTCTTTCACCCGGTTACGAAACGGTACCACGTCCTGCTCTTTTTGAATGAGGAAACTGTCTTTATTCAGTACCACTATCATCGTGTTCTTCCTCCTCAAGCTGTTCAAAAGAACCGATTTTTTGTTGTAACAAAGCCATGCCTTTTTCTACGTTTAGTGCCGTGCTCACACCCCGCAATTCCAGTCCCAGTTCAATCAGCGTGATGGCCACGGCAGGCTGCATGCCCACCACCACGGTTTCGGCGTCCATGATCTTGCTCATGCTGCCAATGTTGCCAATGATGCGGCCCATAAACGAATCCACGATCGACAGGGCGGAAATATCAATTAAAACACCCCTGGCACCGGTCTTACTCACCATTTGCACAAGGTCACTTTCCAGGTTTAATGCCAGACGGTCGTACAGGTCTACCTGGATGGTCACCAGGAGAAATTTACCCATCTGCAAAATTGGTATTCTGTCCATAGAGGTTAAAAGCTGGTTTTTTGTCTTGCTGTTCTTTTTACTTCCAGGTGGGTCATTACAAAAGCATGCTGCAAGGCACTGGCCAGGGAAGCTTTGGTAATGATGTTGGACAGGTCGATGCCCAGGTGCACTACCGTTTGGGCAATTTCGGGACGAATGCCGCTGATAATACACTCGGCACCCATCAGCCTGGTGGCACTAACGGTCTTGATCAGGTGTTGCGCCACCAGCGAATCCACGGCGGGCACACCGGAAATATCCAAAATAGCGATGCTGCTGCCGGTTTCCACGATCTGCTGCAGCAGGTTTTCCATCACTACCTGTGTACGGGCACTGTCGAGGGTGCCAATAATGGGCAGGGCCAGGATGCCTTCCCATACACGGATCACCGGTGTGGAGATCTCCGCGATCTCGTCGGTTTGCCGGAGGATCACTTCTTCACGGCCTTTGATAAAGGTTTCAAAAGTGACAATGCCAAAGGAGTCGATCAGCTTACTGATCTTGATGCTGACGGTGTACAGCGTAACGGGATCATTTTTAATCTCATCCTGCAGCACCTGCAGCAGGGCATCCTTCAGGCTGAACACGTAGGCACCGGTTTCGCGGGGCGAAAAACCCTGGCGTGCCCGGGTGATGGAAATGCCCGAAAGAATTTCCAGCACCGGCTCAAAGTCGGCAGAGCGACCATCGTTGATGTTTTGGTCGTTGAGCGTTTTTACCAGGATGTCCAGCAGCTCTTCCGACTGCACCCGTAACTCTTCGTTGCTCATCAGGTCATCCCGCAGGCTTTCGTCGTTCAGCTGGTTATTCATCCAGCGTTCTAGCAGTTGCTTTCTTCTTTTCTGAAGTAATTTGGAGATGTCTACTTTCATATTGAAAGGGGTATTGTTTTTTGGAGAGGCGGGGAAAGCGTAAATGTAGGGAAAAGCTGTGCAAAAACCGGTGAGGATAAAAGATTAGATACCTTTTACAACAGGCATAAACCAAACAGTGCCTGCATGTTCTGAAAACCTGGTAGCAGGCCAGGGACCGCAAAACGCTTCCTTCTTTTTAGCACGAAATGATAACGTGCAAAACCTTCCTCTTACAATAACCGACGCACGTTTGTCTTGTACAAGCGGTAGGTTTCGCCGTGCTGTGCCAACAGGAAAGCTTCTTCCAATCGTATCTGCACCTGGATGAGAATATAGCTTCCGGCCAAAACCACCAGTGTTACGGTATTGGGCAGTACGAGGAAAATTCCCAGCAGGCTAAAAAGCATGCCCAGGAAAACGGGGTTGCGGGTAAGGGCAAAAACACCCCTTGTCACCAGGGCTGTTTTGTGCCTTTCGTCGATGCCAATGCGCCAGGAACTGCGCATGTTGTACTGCGCCAGCATGATCCACAAAAGCGACAGGTGGGCCAGCAGGAGGCCCGCCACCTGTAAGCCCCTGTGCTGTAAAAACGCCACCGGCGACGTATAACGATAGCCTTCCGGCCAAACCGAAAACAGGAGCACTGCTGCCACCAGCAGGCCGGTGACCACTTTCATCAGCCGGCCGATGTAGTCGTGTGCATTGTCGCTTTTGCCAAAGGTTACCGGGTTGATGCGGGTTTGCCGGTACACGCGGTAACTGGGAAGCACAAACGTAAACAGGAGGTAAAGCAGGAGAAAGAGGGGCAGGTACCACCGCAGTGTTTCTGTACTCATAAGCGAATTTTTATCCCGCCGTTCACCACGAAGCCTTCCACCGGTGCATAGATGTCGCGGAAGACCGGCGTGTCGATGGAGCCGGTATAAATGGTATCGAATTTTGACTGGCGGGTGTCGGTAAAGTTTTCAAAATTGAGAAAGACCGAAAATTTTTCCCAGAGCTTTTCCGCCATAAAACCAGTAATCCAGTACGGCTTTCCAAACGAGCCGTCGCCAAGCCGCTGGCGGCTGAAGTAATAGGCTTCCAGTCCCAGTTTTAGCTTGTCTTCAATTTCATACATCAATACAATGTTCAGCCGGTGACGGGCCGTAAGCGGCAACCAGGCTTTTACCCCTGCATAATGGGTGTTGGCATCGGTATAGGTATAGCCAACAAACAATTTGAAGTGGCCATAGAGCAGGCGCAGGTTGGTTTCTGTTCCCCGCGTATCCAGGTGCCCGGCTACATTGAGAAAATCCGTCTTGCCGCCCGGTGCACCAACCAGCACCAGCGGCCTGTTTAAACGGGTGTAGAAAAAAAGGTGGTTGATGCTTAGTCCCAGGGCACCGATCCTTGTTTGGTAGTTGATGTCCCAGTTGCCGCCAAGCGATCGTTCGTTTTGCGTCCGGTCGATCGCAATGGGTAGGATGTTCCGAAACTGGATGCGTTCGGCTTCTTCTGTGAACATTGTTGGCGTTTTGTACCCAAACCCGCCACCGATCCGTGTGGTCAGCCGGGGAGAAACCCGGAACAGGGCCGAGACCCGCGGCAGAATCGCAAGACCATACTCGCTTACATAATCGCCTCGCAGGCCGGCTTCCATTGTAACCGTTTGGGAGGCCGACCAAGTGTTTTGCACAAATACACCAAGGGTATTGTAATGATAGTTGCGCAAAGGCGCAGGGCTGGCCTTGTCTTCTGCCAGGTCATCGGTAACCAAGTTAGCGCCAAGGATCCATTGCGACCGTTCCCGGTTATGGTTCCACGTTAGTTCGGTAAACGACGACTGCTGCCTGGCATCGAAGCGATAAGCCGGAATACCGATACGCCGGTCAAACGAACTGAAACTGTTTTTCAATTGCAGCGTAGAACGGCTATCCAGTTGGTGGGTGATACCCAGTTGCGTGGTGATGCGATCGGTGTTGTTCTTTTCAAAAAAGCCACTGCCACCGTTCTCAATATAAGCCATGTTACCGCCAATACGGTCCTCTGTAATAAAGCTTACGCCGAAATCGGCCGCGGTGTTTTTACCATAAAGAAAAAGGCGGGGATTGATGGTGTAGCGTTCCGCTTTAGGAATGGCGGTAAGCCCAATGCCGCCCGGGTCGAAAGGCGCCGTGCTGTTGCGGGCTGCATACACGGTGAGGCCGGCGCTTCCGTAGCGTTCACTGTAAAAGCCGCTGAGGTCAAGCCCGCCGGCAGAAGTTGCGTTGGCCAAAAAGTTCAGTTCTCTCTCCTCACCCGGTGTTTTTGACACCAGGTTTACTAAGCCTGCAATGGCTCCGCCGCCATAAAGCGTGGAGGCCGAGCCCTTGATTACCTCAACCTGCCGCAGGTCGAGCGGGGCGATTTGCAAAATGCTTAACCCACCCGAAAAGCCGGCGTACAGGGGATAGCCATCGCGAAGGAGCTGGGTGTAGCGGCCCTCCAGCCCCTGGATGCGGATGCCGGCATTGTAAGAAGTGGCGGAGGTTTGCTGGGTTTGAATGCCCGTGCTTTCGTTTAGCAGCATGCGAATGTCACCGGGTTTCATGTTGCCTTTTTCGGCCAACTCTTCACCGGAGATCACTTCAATGCGGGTAGGCGTGTTGGCGATGGTGCGGCTGGTGCGGGTAGCCCTTACCACCACTTCTTCTTCGTGTTCGTGTTCCGCTTCTTCCGCATCCAGGGTGATGACGATCGTTGTATCGGCAGCAAGCGGAAACAGCAGGGAGAGGGTGGCTTCTTCGTAACCCACATGTGTAATGGAAAAGGTTTGGGTTCCGGCGGGAATACCGGCCATGCTTACACGGCCGGCGTCGTCTGCAAGGGCGGCGCGGCCCCCTTCCTTCCAGGTGAGGGTCGCACCCGGGAGCGCTTCGGCCTCCCCATTTTGAATGGCAGCCCGAAGGGTTGATTGTGCCTGTACTGCCACAAAGGCGCAGCACAGGAAAAGTCCTGTTAGCAGGTATTTCATCATTCAGTTTTTTACGGTGATAATGTAAAGGAAATTTGTTCTATGGTTGCCATCAGGCACGGGGCGGCTGCCAGAAAGAAGCCACGAAAAGGGGAAGGTGCTGCGATACGGACCGCTCCTGCGGAAGGCTCTCATCCATCCCAGGTGGCAACACCTGTAACTGTTTTGCTTCCCAAACAAAACCGGGACAGGCAGAGCAGGAAAAAAACGGCGAGCAGCCGGCATCCTCGTTGTCGGTATCTACTTCATTGAGGAGAATGGTTTCCTGCCCGCAATCCCTGTCCAGGCAACAAGGCGTTACCGTTGCGGCGGCAACAACAAAAGCCAGGACCAAAGCGAGCAGTTTTATCACCCGGCAAAACTACCCCTGGCACTCTTTGTTCTCAAATTAAAAACTGCATCGCTGTTGCACGCAAAAAAGATCGATGTGTACAGGCAGGACATTCCACCAGCAGAAACCGGCTGGACGGTGAAATAAATTGTCAGCCTTACGTCATTGTATACCCGAAATACCCTCTCCTTATTGAAGGCCTGGGTTGATTATGCCATAACTTTTTTACATTCGTTTTCTTTCACCAATCCTATTGTTATTCTCCCTTGCTTATGAGTACAAACAGCTTGCAACGAAATCCCTCTGTCAATACGCATCACCTCCGCATCCTTGGCCGCCTCTTTGAAGGATTAGCATCCGATGCGCTGGAGAAAATATTACAGGTTGGCCAACAGCTTACACTCGAACCCGGTGCTTACCTGTTTCACCAGGGCGACCGGGATACGGCGCTTTACATTGTGCTCTCGGGGCGGCTGCGGGCCGTGGCCGAAGAAGGCGGCAAACTGCACATCCTGGGCGATATTGGCGAGGGAGAACCCACCGGCGAATTTGCCCTTTTCACCAACGATCCCCGCATGGCTTCCGTGCTGGCCATTCGAAAAACCACGGTGCTGGAAATTACCCGCGACGAATACCACGCCCTGGTAGCGCAAAACCCTGCCTTTGCTTCTGTGCTCACACGGTTCCTGGTCAAACGGCTGAAGCGGAACATCCTGGAGCAACACATGAGTGCCACGCCGCGGAACATTGCCCTTATCAACCTGCAGCCCGGCCACGACCTTAATCCCTGGACCGACGACATTGAAAAAACACTTGTGGCAAGCGGCATTCCCATCCGCATTATCGACCACGAAACCAAACCCGAAGGAGCCCATCAATCTGTTTTTGAATCGCTGGAGCAGCATGACGGCCTTAATATTTTTGTGTGCTCCGAGGACCACCCCGAGTGGTCGCGGCAAAGCCTTCTTTATGCCGACCTGGTGATTGTGGCCACGGAGTTTAGCGCTGATCCCGGTATTTATGCCATTGAAAAAACGCTGGACCTTTATGCGCAAAGTATCCTGAACCGGAAGATCTATATTGTTTTCCTGCACGAAGATGTTGCTCCCCTGCCCCAAAAAACAAGCCGCTGGCTGGCCGACCGCAACGTGAACCTGCACATCCACGTGCGCCGGAATCACCCCGCCGACATTCGCCGGTTTTGCCGGATCATTTCCAACCAGGCCGTCGGTGTGGTTTTGGGAGGCGGCGGTGCCAAAGGCTATGCCCACGTGGGTGCCCTGCGGGCCCTGCTGGAGGCGGGTGTTGAAATTGATTTTTTGGGTGGCACCAGCGCCGGTGCCCTCTACGGCATTGGCATGAGCCACTGCGATTTTGATTTTGAAAAGATTGATGCGCTTTGCGCCGAATCGGCCCGCCGCCGGCTTACCTCCAACGACTATGCCTGGCCGTTTGTGTCCATCATGACGGGTAAAAAAATGAGCCGCTTTATGAAAGACATGTTTGGTGATGCCGACCTCGAAGATATCTGGATCAACTCCTACTGCGTGTCCACCAATTTTTCAAGCTCCGGCACCCGGGTCCACGAAAGAGGACTGGCCAGTAAAATGGTGCAGGCCAGTATTGCCATTCCGGGTGTGTTTCCGCCGGTTGTGATAGAGCAACAGTTGCACGTAGACGGCTGCGTGGTGGACAATTTGCCGGTGGAGCCGATGTACCGTTTCCCGGTGCGCCACATTATTGCCATCTCGCTGAGCAGCTTGTCGAACCGGCGGGTTGATTATGCCGAAACGCCATCAGTGGCCATGCTGCTCTGGGATAAGATCACCGGCAAGCGGCGGTACCGGGTGCCGGGTATTGCGTCGCTGATCATCAATTCGCTGACGCTGAACAGCCGGCAACGGCAGGAGGCCACCAAGGCCAAGGTTTCGCTTTATTTTGAGATGGACCTGAAAGGCGTGGGTTTGCTGGATGATAAAAAATGGAGCTATACGATGAAGAATGGGCATGACCAGGTAAAGGCTTACCTGGAGACCCTGCCGGAAAGAGAGAAGTTTTGGTGGAGGAAGGGGTGAGGTAGGATTGCCTTTGCACTTCTTTTGCTGTTTCGTACTTGGTGATGCGGTTTTGATTGTTGTGGTGTTGGCAGGTAGCTTTTGATTGGGTCATTCATTTCATTTGTTTTTTTTCCACCTTTTCTCTTGGAAAGAAAAGGTGGAGCCAAAAGTTCAAGGAAAAAGCAAACGCTCCGCTGCTTTTTCCAAGGCCTGCGCACAAGGGCCATTCTTTATTGGCTGCACTATTCATCTTGTACGCTGTCTTTCTCTTCAACTTTATTTCTTACTACCGGTTGCATGACACCCTATTTATTACCGGCCTATGTTGCAAGACACTGCAAGCGCTGTATTGCGCTATCCTTTTCTTACAGCAAATAGAAGCGTTAGCTAATGCGCAATAAGGCGCTGAACCAGCGGGTGAAGGGAAATAATTTGGAGAGCGGCTTTCTTATTTGAGAATTGAACATTGCGAATTGATTATTGAACATTCCTTTCTGCACTCATTTGAAATGTTGAATTAGCGATGAGAACTTCTTTCCTTCCCACATCCAACGCATCTTACTAAAGCAACCTTCCCCTCCCTGGAGGGGCATCCTAACGTTTGCTATTGGTGGAAAGACTTGGGGTGGGTTTACGCAGCACAATCCCATTCACACTCAACAAGGGATATAAAACAGTTAAGATAGCCAGCTTCTCAATTGGGGATAAAGGCAATAATAGCTTCGCCTATACTTTTTGAAGCCCTTGGTTCCTATACTAGGAAGAGTATAGTCTTTGCAGCGAAAACAAGGCAGCGTTTCCCATAAAACCCGTCTGCCAATTGAATCACATAGCAAGGAGCGGCCATCTCTTCCCTACTTCAGCAGCGAAATACCAAGGGCACTGAAATAAGAACCGGCAGCCATGATCACACAGGAAATAAGGGTACCGATAGTAATGGCCAGGAAGGCTTTCCGTCGCTCGATCTTAAAAAGGGCGGCGGCAATGGTGCCCGAATAAGCGCCAGTTCCCGGCAGCGGTATCATCACAAATACCATCAGTCCCCAAAAGCCGTACTTGCGGATGTTGTCGCCGGCACTCTTTTTGGCAATGCGGGCAAACCAGAGGGTGCCCTTTTTATAACGGGTATAAGGCCACAGCTTTTGGTGAAAGCGGTCGATCAGCCACATGAACAGGGGATAGATGAGGATATTTCCCAGCAGTCCTACCGAGAAAGCAAGGAGGTAGTGCACATTGTTAAAAACGGCATAGGGGATCCCGACACGGGCTTCGCCAAAAGGCGAAATGCTGAACAAGAATGTATAGAGCAAGATTTCTAGCATAGGGGTTTCGTTAGCCGCAAGGTAACCTCCACTCTTTTTTGACCAAGCCGCGGCCGCCTATTTTAACGATACCAAAACGCAAAGCGTACGGCCCTGTGACAAAAGGCGGAACAGCGTAGCAGCAAAACTCCATTCAGGCACGACTCTTTCATAGGTAGAGCGGCCCCTGTTTGTTACGCAACAAAAGGACCGGCCTTGGATCTTCCTAAATAAAAAATGATGGTAGGGAAACTGGTAAATGAAAAAATGATGCTCCACGCCCTGGAGTGGAGCTATGACAAAGCGGTGACCGGTGCCGGTGTGCTGGGCAGTGTGTACGACCTGGCAGAAACCTACCGCAAAAAAAGCGGCAGCAACCGCGAAGCCGTGGAAGCCCTGATCAACTGGCAAACGGCCAAATGTGCCACCACCGGTTTTGTTACCGGGCTGGGTGGGGTGCTTACCCTGCCGCTTGCCATACCGGCCAACGTGGCCTCTGTACTCCTGTTCCAGCTACAGATGATCGGCGCCATTGCTGTTTTGGGTGGTCACGATCCCCGGAGCGAAAGGGTACGGTCGCTGGCCTTTATTTGTCTTACGGGCAGCGCTGCTCCCGACCTGCTGAAACGACTGGGTGTGCAGGTAGGCGAAAAAACCGCCCTGCTTGCCATGGAAGCCATCACGACGCAGGTGGCCGCCAAGGTAAACCAGGTGGTGGGGCTGCGACTGCTGACAAAGTTTGGAAAACGGGGCTTTGTCAATTTCAGCAAGGCGGTGCCGGTGCTAGGTGGCCTTGTTTGCGGCGGCGTGGATGCGGTGACGACAAGGACCGTGGGGAGAACGGCGGCGAAGTATTTTGTGGGAATGTGAGCAATGAGGAGTAGGTAGTAGGCAGTAAGCAGTAGGCAATATGTAGTAAAGGGTATTGCTA
Source organism: Flavisolibacter longurius (assembly GCA_013327885.1). Classification (GTDB taxonomy): domain Bacteria; phylum Bacteroidota; class Bacteroidia; order Chitinophagales; family Chitinophagaceae; genus Flavisolibacter. The sequence continues at coordinate 199,794 of JABUMY010000002.1, forward strand.
AACGCAAGCAGGAATGGTAGTTTGAATGGGAACCTGTTTACGAATGTATTCTGAAAATAAAACCAGTGCGTTTTGCAGCGGGCAAACCTTGTTTGCACTGCAAAAACGCACCGGAGATAGGTTGCCGTTCAACAGCGAGAGATCTTATTCGTGCAAAGGTAAAACCTGGGAGGTTTTTACCTGATGCTGGCAGAAGGCAAAGGTCGCCTGCCGTCAGGCGTTTTGCTTTTGCGACAGTTGCCACTCCGGCCGGATGTAGTGACAGGTATAGCCGTTGGGGTGTTTTTGCAGGTAAGCCTGGTGCTCTTCTTCGGCATCCCAAAAATCACCCGCCGGCGCCACTTCGGTAACAATGGGCCCGGGCCAGATGCCGGAAGCATTCATTTCGGCGATGAGGCCTTCGGCTGTTGCCTTCTGCGCTTCGTCCAGGTAATAGATAGCCGAGCGGTACGAAAGGCCGATATCATTGCCCTGCCGGTTTTTGGTGGTAGGGTTGTGAATCTGGAAAAAGAATTCGAGCAGTTGCCGGTACGAAAGTTTCTCCGGGTCAAAGCCGATGGCAATGGCTTCGGCATGAGTGCCGTGGTTACGATAGGTGGCGTTGGGTACTTCGCCGCCGGTATAGCCCACCACGGTTGATTCCACACCCGGGAGCTCCCGGATCAGTTCTTCCATTCCCCAGAAACAGCCACCGGCCAGTATTGCTTTTTGGATTGCCATAATTTATTGTTTGCGGTAAGAGGGCAAGTTTAGCGCCAAAGGGTGGTGGGGTGAAGAAATGGCAGGTGAGAGTGAGAGTTAGTTTGGCAAACAGGGCTTTGTTAATTTCAGCAAAGCCGTACCGGTAGTGGACGCTAATTTTTGCATGGCGTGGACTCCTTACCCTTAAGTACTGTCGACAGAACAGTAGCCAAGTAATTTATGGGGTAGGAAGATCTATAAGGCTAAATTAAAGTCTTAGTAACCATTACTAGAGATTGAAATATTTAGCGCAATTGATAAAGCGACATACCTGACTTTTAATAATAAACGGAATTATTAAACTCTTGGCTTTTCCTATTAAGTTCAAGTAGATAATTAGCAACCTTTGAAATATCGTTACTTGAAAAACTTGGCTTAAAATATTGAATATATCCAAGAACTTCCTTCAATGTCAAAACTTTCACATGCTGAAATTCTTCATTTGGTTTTTGATTTATAAAAACAATCAAGTTCTTAATTGTAATTTTTCTATCTCCCCAGTGATGTTTATTAAGAAACAATGAAGACTCAGTGGCCCCTTCTGACAACAACTTAAATAAAGCAAAGTTTGCTCTTTTAATCTGCTGAACTGGAGACCAAAGGTTTACGTTTTCCAATGATTTTTTACTCCAATTTTTCGTTTCGATAATAAATAAACCAGATGGTGCAATTAACAGATGGTCAATTTGTATTGAATTGATATAACTATCTTCTTGCCGATAATATATTGGCGGATTAAAAGAGAACGTAAAGTCATTTATTAAGATGTAATCGTCTGATAACTTTTTTAATTCTGTCACAACTTTTTGTTCGCCGAATGCCCCATGAATTATTGTGCTTATTTGATCAATTACACTCTTAGTTCTTTCAAGCTCATTGCGTTGAGAACAACTACTTTCTTCAATCGCTTCATCAAAATTTGAATTAATGTAATTGTAACGATTAGTTTTGCCAGTTAGAGTCAACCTCAAATGTTGGATTGACTTCTCAACCCTGAAATTGAAATTATTGTTGTTCTTTTTGATTAATCTTTTAATGCGAAGTTTTTTTATAAACGTGTTGCATTTCTGAAAAATATTAGAATTAATTGTAGACAAGTTATCAAGTTGCTGTTCCAATGCAAATAGCTCCGATTGCAGTTCTAGTTCGATTTCGTATTTCTCTTTATTTATACGATTTATCAAACCTTCTATTTCTTTCTCAAGAGAAAGCTTTTCCTTTTCAATCAAAAGTGAATGCGTAATGATAATTTGCTGCTTTGCATTTAGAAAGCTTTCTTGAAAGTCAACCAGCTCTTTAACAGATCGAAACTCATCTAGGCCATATTTATGCAAATGAGCTTTTATGGCTGTCAATGATCCTATTGAATTATGAACTATGCACATATTCGCTACAAATAGGTTTTGGCTTTGGCATACTGCTAGTGATAAATATAAGTATGATTACTTAATTGAATAACTATGTGCTTTTACTTGTATTATATATTATTCGAAATCTTTTGAAATGAATTCGATAATTGAATCCTCAATCCTAGTTTATTTTCAATATTTTGTTTTCAAATCATTTTAATGACCAATTCACTGCTGTATGGTAAACTTTGACAGAGAAAGCATTATCCAAGCGATCGAAAAAATCGACAACCAACCAGAACTAAGAAATGGAAGAAATTCTATTGAGTATGATTTAAATTACAAAAACAAGTCATATCCGCCAATACTTGTACTTTCAGAGGCAAGTAAAATGTTAGGAGGATCCGAACTAAAGCTTAGTGATTTTAGCAACTCCACTCGCAAGCCTTTTGAAATTTTAAAAAGCTTTGGCTTCGAAGTAGTAAAGAAAGACTTGAATTTTTATAATCAGCTCAAACAGTTTCTTGACCAAGCGGATAGTAAAGAATTAAAAACAAAGCATTACATACAAGCATATGCTGGATATAAAGTAGAAGTTAGTTTTGGAAAAGGAAATCAAGCAAGAATTCCCTGGATAGCTTTTCTTGGTAATGATAATACAGTTTCAAAGGGGATATATCCGGTCTATTTGTATTTCAAAAGTTTAAATCTTTTAATACTGGCTTATGGCGTGAGCGAAACCAACAAACCATTGTCGAACTGGACAATGCATAATGGAGTTTCTATCTCAAACTACTTCTCTAGTAAGAATTTTCCACCTCCTGAACGATATGGAAATTCGTATGTGTATGCTGATTACGACATTTCCGAACAGCACGATTCCGATTTAATTAATAGAGACTTAGAAAAACTGCTTCACATATATGAATTGGAACTCTCAAAGCAGGAAAAGGCACTACAAACTTCATTGAATACTATCGATGAAAATCCTGATCTAAAAATGTTCAACCTTAATAAAAAGTTTGATTATCGAAGCTTTCTAACTGAAATAGATAAAGCTGGTTTAGTATTTAATGAAGATATAAGCGTGCGATTTATCGCGTCACTACTTTCTAAGCCATTTGTTATTTTGACTGGCCTGTCTGGCTCAGGCAAAACAAAACTAGCCCAAGCATTTGCAATGTGGATGGCATCAGATGAAGAGCAAATTTGTATAATACCTGTTGGTGCTGACTGGACAAACCGCGAGCCATTGCTTGGATATCCGAATGCATTAGAAAAAGGAACATATGTTTCGCCTGATAGTGGTGCATTGAACCTTTTGATTGAAGCAAGTAAACCTGAAAATATGAACAGGCCATACTTTCTAATATTAGATGAAATGAATTTGAGCCATGTTGAGAGGTATTTTGCGGATTTCTTAAGTGCCATGGAGTCTTCACGGCCAATTCCATTACATGTGAATTCAAACGACTGGATGGATGAGACGCCACATAGCGTAAAATTATCTCGCAATGTATTTATTATTGGAACAGTCAATATTGATGAGACTACATACATGTTTAGCCCTAAAGTTTTAGATAGGGCAAACGTTATTGAATTTAGGGTAAGAAGAAATGAGCTAGAGGCTTTTTTAAAGGGTGACAGAAACATTGATATTTCCTCCCTTTCAGGAAAAGGTGCAGATTCGTCTAGAGCGTTCTTGGAAATGTCAGATGATAGAAATATAAAGATAAATGATGCTGAAAATTTAAATTCAACACTTCTATTATTCTATGATACACTAAGCAAAATAGGTGCTGAATTTGGTTATCGAACTGCTTCTGAAGTCAAGCGTTTTGCTGCTATCGTAAATAAACTCAATCCCGAGTGGCCTCTTGAGAAAATTGTTGATGCTGCAATAATGCAAAAGCTTCTTCCTAAAGTTCATGGATCACGAAGGAAACTGGAGCCAATACTAAAATCCCTGGCACTACTTTGTTTGAAAGATAAATTGAGTACAGAAAATCCGCTAGATTCTATATCTCATAGCTATTTATTTGATCCTGAAAGTTTTAGATTTCCTATTTCAATGGAAAAAATTCTTAGAATGCAAAATGCCTTAATTAATAATGGATTCACAAGTTACGCTGAAGCTTAAACTGAAAAAGTGAACGAGTTAATAATCAGACTAAATTTAAGTGCGAAAAGGTCTATTACCATCGAAATCTATTCTGAAACTTCAACTGACGATGTCTTTTTAGTGGGTGAAGAAGAAGCCAGAGAAAACGGTGAATCACCATATCAGATTTTAGAGGGACATTCCTACGAATATGGAATTGAGAAAGGTTTTGTTCTTGAGCAAATTGGTGGAATAGTTATACAATCGAAAAAAAGCCAAAATCAAGGTAGAATTGTTCCTGGAATTTATGTGGGCACATTAACGATTGGTGTTATTGAAGAATTTACTGGACTGGTAGTTACGGAATTAAAACTTGAAGTGTGCTCAGTCAAGACTTCATACCGTAGCGATTACAGATTGATGTTGGAGGAGATTACTGAAAAATGTACAGAGCTAATTTTACAACCAAATTCACCTGTTTCCCAATATTTCACTTCTGATTTCAATGTCGATTCGAGAACTCTGTATCAGCGTTTTGTATTTATAAAATCTATTCTTGAATCTTCAGAATTTGTTGATGCCGTAAATAGATTTTTACAATCACCTATAACGCAATGGGCCGACACAGAAATTGAAAAGGACATTAGGAAATTGAAAAGAATAGGAAATAAGGATCTACGGCAATTTGCAGCTACTGGAAATCGTGCGAATTTGCCCGATAATCATTATTTAGCTGAAAAGCTGCCTACGGTTCCATCTAAGATTAAAACATACTTCAAAAGAGAATCAGTCGATACTCCTGAAAATCGATTTATAAGGTATGCTTTAGTATCATTTTTATTTGTTTGCACAGAAATTAGAGGAAAATCTATCAGCAAAAGGTTGAATAATGAAGTTGCACTGTTAGAAAGTAAGCTAGAAGGGTATCTAAGTCATTCTATATTTAGTGAAATTTCATTTCCGAATCTCCTCCCGCTTAACAGTCCTGTATTACAACGTAGGGCTGGTTACAGAGAGATTTTGAGAGCCTGGTTAATGTTTGATTTAGGAGCAAAGCTCATTTGGCGTGGTGGAGATGACGTCTATTCAGGCAACAAAAGAGATGTTGCAACGCTCTATGAATACTGGCTTTTCTTCAAACTTCTTGATATGGTTGTTCAAGTTTTCAAGTTGGAGAATATGACCATCAATAATTTGATTGAAAAAACAAAAGACGGGCTGGGGTTGAAATTAAAGCAAGGGAAATATCTGCCTATTAAAGGCGTTTATAAAGCAGAAACGAGAAGTCTCAATATTGAGTTCAGTTACAATAGAACGTTTTATGGTCAAAATGAGTATCCGAATGAAGGTAGCTGGTCAAAAAATTTAAGGCCAGACTATACATTGAGTATTTGGCCTTACGGAGTCGACTCAAAAACTGCTGAAGAACAGGAACTAATTGTTCATATTCATTTCGATGCGAAATACCGAGTTGAAAATTTGAAAAACATACTTGGAGGCGATGATGATTTATCTGAAGAAAAATTAGAGCAGGCGAGAGGTACATTCAAAAGAGCAGATTTATTGAAGATGCACACCTACAAGGATGCTATTCGAAGAACTGCGGGAGCTTATGTATTGTATCCAGGGACGGAATCCAGACAGATCTCAGGATTCCATGAAATACTTCCTGGACTAGGCGCTTTTGCTATAAGACCAGATAATGTAAATGATGGCAGTGAGGCGCTAAAACAATTTATCAAAGAAGTAGTGTCGCATTTTCTTAATAGGGTATCGCAACGAGAAAAAATGGCATTGAAAACATATGAAGTCCATAAAGGAGGCCACACAAGTGAATTAAAAGAAGTTTTGCCAGAGTTGATCGGCGAAAAGCGAAGTTTTTTGCCCGATGAGGTCTCTGTTTTAGTAGGGTTTTATAAAGGTGACAAGCACCTCTCTTGGATATTGAACCACAAACTATACAATGTAAGATCTGGAGATGTTAGAGGATCTCTTAGACTGGACGTAGATAAAATTGGCGCTAAGTATTTACTTCTTCATTCCTTTAGCGAAACAAAAACAAGTAAATTATTAAAGTTCTCAAACAAAGGTCCTCGGATTTTTAGTCAACAAGATATGATCAAGAAAGGTTATCCTGATCCTAGAAATGATTTCTATCTGATTTATGACATTGACGATGAAGCGGAGATAGAGTTTCAAAAAATGAGTTGGGACATTTCGAAACTTTCTGATTATTCAAGCGGTAGAAACTCCGCTTTTCCATTTACTGTTTCATTAATGGAACTAATGAAGGTTTTAGTAAAATAAATACGTCGGTAAAAAATAGCATTCTCTTTAGGAGGACATAAAAAAGCCCCCGGAACTAACCGAGGGCTCTTTTTGTGGTGTGGGCCGGGATCGAACCGGCGACACAAGGATTTTCAGTCCTTTGCTCTACCGACTGAGCTACCGCACCAGCCTTCCGCGTTTGCGGGCAGCAAAAATAAGGAAGTACCGCCGAAAAAGCGCAAAAGCTGAAAAAGAAATTTTGGCGCTAAATGGTTGAAGGAGAAAACAGAGTTGGGTTTGTAGTTTATAGTTAGTGGTTTGTAGTTCTTCTGCCACTGCGAAAGGGTTTGGCAATAAAAAAGGAGAGAAAGCCATGGCCTCCTCTCCTTTGAACATTTTATTTTTTGCGGGGTGTCGGGTTCTCCACTCACCACTGACCATTCACCACTCACTAGTTTCCGTACACGCTCAGGAACTTGATGCGCATGATCTTCAGCTGCTCCCAGTTGTAGTTACCGTCCGAAAGTTCCTGCTGCGCTACGTCGAGCGAGGAGGTTTCGCAGCCCTTGAAATATTCCAGGATCTCTTCCTGCTCGTAGTCGTCGAGCATATCGGAGATGGCGTAATCGAGGTTTAGCTTGGTGCCCGAGGCGGCAATGGTTTCCATTTCCTCCAGCAAGGCATCCAGGCGCAGGCTTTTGTTTTTGGCAATCATGTCCAGCGGGATCTTTTTGTCCACCTGCTGGATGATGTGCACCTTGTTGCTGCTTTTGTTCACCACGCTTTTCATCACAAAATCATCGGGCTTTACAATGTTGTTGTCTTCCACGTATTGCGCAATGATCTCGATAAAAGGCTTGCCGTAGCGGATGGCCTTGCCCTTGCTCACGCCCTGGCATTTTTCCAGTTCGGCCGTGGTGGTGGGGTACATGGTAGCCATGTCCTGCAGCGAGGTTTCAAGGAAGATCACAAACGGCGGCAGGTTCTTTTTCTTCGCTTCTTTCTGCCGCAGCTCCTTCAGCATGGTAAACAGCTTGTCGTCCAGGGCCACGCCGGCACTGGCATCCACAGGTGTTTCCTCGTCGTCTTCGTTGGCGTTTTCGTACAGGTGGTTGATCACAACCGGGAAGGATTTGGGCTTTTTAAGGAAGTCCTCGCCTTTTTTGGTCAGCTTTAGCACGCCGTATTCTTCAATATCTTTTGTCAGCAGGCCTTCCAGCAGCATCTGGCGAATGAGGGAGTTCCAGAAATGCTCGGTCTGCGCCTTGCCAATGCCAAATTCGGGCAGGCCTTCGTGGCGGAACATTTTGATCTGCGGCGTCAGGGTGCCGGTGATGATGCGTACCGTATAGTCGGTGGCAAACCGTTCGTCCAGGGCCTTGATCACTTTGATGGCCTGCACCACGTTCTCCCTGGCTTCCAGCTTTTCTTTGGGGTGAAGACAGTTGTCGCAGGCCCCGCAGTTCTCGTCGGGGTAAACCTCGCCAAAATAGCTCATGAGGATCTTCCGCCGGCAAACCCCGCTTTCGGCAAAGGATACGCTTTCGTTGATCAGTTGTGCACCTACTTCCCGTTCGGAAAGCGGCTTGTCACGCATCAGGTGCTCCAGCTTCGACACGTCTTTGTGCGAATAATAAAGGATACATTTTCCTTCCAGGCCGTCTCTGCCGGCACGGCCGGTTTCCTGGTAATAGTTTTCAATGCTTTTGGGAATGTTGTAATGGATCACAAAGCGGATGTCCGGCTTGTCGATGCCCATGCCAAAAGCGATGGTGGCCACGATCACCTGCACGTCCTCGTTCAGGAACTGGTCCTGCCGGTCGGAGCGAAGCCTGGCATCCAGCCCGGCGTGGTAAGCCACGGCTTTGATGCCGTTGGCCATCAGCATATCGGCCAGTTCTTCGGTGGTCTTTCTGTTTAAGGTATAAATAATGCCGCTTTTACCCTTGTTCTGCACAATGAATTTCGTCATGCTTTTCAGGGTCTGGTCTTTTTTTACCTTGGGCAAAATCTCGTAATACAGGTTGGGGCGGTTGAACGAAGAGATAAACACAGCTGGTTCCCGCAGGCCCAGGTTTTTGACAATATCGCTTTGCACCTTGGGGGTGGCGGTAGCGGTAAGGGCCACCACCGGCGAGCCGGGGCTAATCTCGTCCATCATTTCCCGCAGGCGGCGGTACTCAGGGCGGAAGTCGTGCCCCCACTCCGAGATACAGTGAGCTTCATCCACGGCAAAGAAAGAGATTTGCAGGTCGGAGAAAAAGTCCAGGTTATCCTGCTTGGTAAGGGTTTCCGGGGCAACGTACAGCATTTTGGTGCGACCGGCCTTCAGGTCGTCGTGCACTTCTTTGATCTCTTTTTTCGACAGGGTGGAATTGAGGAAGTGGGCCACATCGTCCTTGCTGCTGTAGCTGCGCACCAGGTCTACCTGGTTTTTCATGAGGGCAATCAGGGGACTCACTACAATGGCCACACCGGGAGAGATCATGGCCGGCAACTGGTAGCAAAGGCTTTTGCCGCCACCGGTAGGCATGATCACAAACGTGTCCTTGCCGGAGAGGATGGAGTGAATGGCCGCTTCCTGCTGGCCTTTAAAATCTTTGAACCCGAAATATTCTAACAGGGGAGCTTTTAGTTCGATACCGCTATTGGCAACCGCAGCGGGTTTGGGGGTTTTGGTCTTTGTGGGGTTTTTCTTTACCGTAGGCATCTTCTATTAAGTTTTTTTCGCTTGAATAAGCTTTCATTCGATCACATTCCTTTCTTAACAGCAGGTGGAAAGCTTTGGTGCTTTCGCCATTTTCTAAAAAGGTACAGCATTCTTGCGGAAAGCGGAACACCCTTTCGGGCTGTTTTTAAAAGTCAGCGAATTTAATTCTTCAATAAATCATTAAAAAGAGAAAATAGTTAAAATGACAACTAATATCCGCGGATGCATGGGATTTAAGGATGGATTCGCTTGATTGCTTTAAAACCCAGCCTTACATTCCCGCCGGTTCCCGTTTGAGCCTAAAAGGCTGTTTCCTGTGTAAGAAAAAAAGCCGCAGCTGAATAATCCTGCGAATACTTCAAATCCAACAAATCTGCGGTTATTTTTGCGCCCTTGAATACGAACGATACTATACGCAAAGCCGCCATCCGCACCATTACCATGGAGGCCGAAGCCATCGCCGGCCTGGTACAACGGCTCGACAGCCGCTTTGAAACCGCCATCGACAGCCTCGCCGCCTGCAAAGGACGGATCGTTATCAGCGGTATTGGCAAAAGCGCCATCATTGCTCAAAAGATCGTGGCAACCCTGAATTCCACCGGTTCGCCAGCCATTTTTTTGCACGCCGCCGACGCCATTCACGGCGACCTGGGAATGGTGCAGCAGGAAGACGTGGTGATCGTCATCAGCAAAAGCGGCGAAAGCCCGGAGATCAAAGTGCTGGTGCCGCTGATCAAAAATTTCGGGAGCTGCCTGATGGCCATCACCGGCAATACTGCCTCTTACCTGGCCAAAAAAGCCGATTTTATTTTTGACACCACGGTGGAACAAGAGGCTTGTCCCAATAACCTGGCCCCTACCACCAGCACCACGGCCCAACTGGTGATGGGCGATGCCATTGCCGTTTGCCTGATGGAGAAAAAAGGCTTTAACCCCGAAGACTTTGCCAAGCTGCACCCCGGCGGCACCCTGGGTAAAAAGCTCTACCTGCGGGTGGCCGACCTTTACCCCGACAACGGCCGGCCCGAGGTAAAAGCGATGCAAACGGTAAAGGAAGTGATCATGGAGATCACCCGTACGCGGCTGGGTGTTACCGCCGTTACCGGCGAAGACGGGGCCTTGATCGGGATTGTTACCGATGGCGATATCCGCCGCATGCTGCAGAAAAGCGACAGCATCAGTCATATCCTGGCAAGGGACATCATGACCAAAAATCCCAAAACCATTCTTCCTTCGGAAATGGCCGTGAATGCGCTGGACATTATGCGCAAGGCCGAGATCACACAATTAGTAGTTGCCGAAAATGATGCTTACCTTGGCATCCTTCATTTACACGACCTGGTAAAAGAAGGCCTGATTTAAACGCGAATTTTTACACGGATTACACCAATTATTGACACGAATTAGAAACCTGACCAACATAAAATGAGTACACAAGAAAACAAAAATACCTACGTGGCCATTATGGCCGGCGGCATCGGCAGCCGGTTTTGGCCAGTAAGCCGGGTAGGCCACCCCAAACAGTTCCTCGATATTTTGGGCACGGGCAAAACCCTGATCCAGCAAACCTTTGAACGCTTTGCCCAACTGGTACCCGCCGAAAACATTTACGTGGTAACAGCAGACGAATACCTGGCCATCACCCAGGAGCAACTGCCCCAGATTCCCGCCGAAAATATTTTGGGTGAGCCCTTTCGCAAGAACACGGCGCCCTGCATTGCCTATATTTCGTTCAAGCTGCAGCAGCTCAACCCCGAGGCTTCGCTGATCATTGCGCCGGCCGATCACCTGATTTTACAGGAAGAAAAGTTTCTTTCGGTGTGCGCCGAGGCGCTCCGGTTTGTGAACGACAAGGCGGCCCTGCTGACCATCGGTATCCAGCCTACTTATCCCAATACGGGTTATGGTTATATCCAGCACGACCCTACCGAAGCGGAACCCGGTGTGTTTAAAGTAAAGACCTTTACCGAAAAGCCCAACCTGGAACTGGCCAAAACCTTCCTGGCCAGCGGCGATTTCCTTTGGAACTCCGGCATTTTTATCTGGAAAGTGGCCAACGGGCTGGATGCGTTTCAAAAGTATATGCCCGAGATGTTTGACCTGTTTTCCGGCGAAGCCGAAAAATTGAACGGTCCCGAAGAAAAAGGCGTCATCGAAACCATTTACCCGCAATGCCCCAACACCTCCATAGATTTTGGCGTGATGGAAAAGGCCAACAACGTGTACGTGATCCCCTCGCAGTTTGGCTGGAGCGACCTGGGAACCTGGAACAGCGCCTGGGAGAACATGGAAAAGGATTATTTTGAAAACGCCGTTGCCGGTGAGCAGGTGATCGTCTTCGACAGCAACAAATGCGTGGTGCACGTACCCGACGAAAAGCTGGTGGTGCTGCAAGGACTGGAAGATTACATCATTGCCGATACCAAGGACGTGCTGCTCATTTGCCGGAAAGAAAAAGAGCAGGCCATTAAAGAATACGTGGCGGAAGTAAAGCGGAATACCGGCGAGAAGTTTTTGTAAAGCCTCCCCCGGCCCCTCCGGTGGAGGGGAGACCTGAGCACAGACCCTTGCTTTTGCACGATACATATTTAGCTTCTGCCAGTTCTGGTGGAGGCTTTTTATTTTCGATACTCACTATATAATGAGCAATGCTCAATTTTCAATGTTCAATACTCAAATGAGAGAACAGCGCTTCTTACTTTCTCATAGCCCGCTGTTTCAGCGCCTTATTGCGCATTGGCTAACGCATCTTTATCCTGTAGGAAAGGAATAGCGCAATACAGCGCCTGCAGTAGTTTACCTTATCAGCCGATCGAAACGATTTGCTAGTTGCGGCTTGTCGTGATGGAAAATCTAAAGAGAAAGACTGTATACAAAATAAAGAAGGAAACCAATAAGAAATGCCTGTTGTGCGCTGGCCCAGGAAAAAGCAGCGGAGCGTTTGCTTTTTCCTTGAACTTTTGGCTCCACCTTTTCTTTCAAGAGAAAAGGTGGAAAACAAACCAAAGGGAAACTTGCCTGCATCCAAAGGCCGCCTACACTGAAAATCATAGATCCCTCCTTCTTCGGGATAATAAGCAAAAAACATCGCTTTCTCATGTCACATGTTTGCAAACAAGGATGTGCATTGCAATATCGGCGCCATTATGCAGCCCTTACCGGCAGCGACGGTGCATAAACTCTTTTTTTCATTTAGCGCTTAGCTTGTAGCTTGCAGCCTGTAGCTAACAGCTTATACTATGAACTTCAATAACATCTTGTTCCTGGATATAGAAACGGTGTCGCAGGCCGAAACCTACGACCACCTGGACACCGACTGGAAAGAGTTGTGGGACCACAAAGCCCGGGCCCTTACCCGTGGCAACGATAGTGAAACCAGTGAAGACGTTTATCCCCGTGCCGGCATTTACGCCGAATTTGGCAAGATCGTTTGTATCTCCTGCGGCTGCATCATGGGCAGTGGCGAAGAGAAAAAACTTGTCATCAAGTCTTATTTCGGCAATGACGAGAAAAAGCTCTTGACTGATTTTGCCCAAATGTTGCAGGGCTGGAGCGGAACAGCCGATAAATTCCTTTGTGCCCACAACGGAAAAGAGTTTGACTATCCCTATCTCTGTCGCCGCATGATTATTAACGGCATCGAGATTCCCGAGGCGCTGAAGATCTCCGGACGCAAGCCCTGGGAAGTGCGCCACCTCGATACTATGGAGATGTGGAAATTCGGCGATTACAAAAGCTATACATCCCTGAAGCTGCTGGCCAAGGTATTGGGCATTCCTTCGCCCAAAGACGATATCGATGGCAGCATGGTAAACTCCGTGTACTGGATCGAAAAAGACCTCGAACGCATTGTGGAATATTGCCAGAAAGACGTGATCACGCTGGCGCAGGTGTTGCTGCGTTTTCATTGCGAACCGCTGATCAAAGCCCCGAATGTTGAGATCAAAACGCTTCGCAAAGCGGATGTGTAGTTCCAATAGGCAATAGGCAACAAGCAATAGACAAGAAGGAAAAGCAAATGCCTGATGCATTTGCTTTTCGTAAAATAATAGAAGACCAGTTAATATACATAGGGCTTGTCAGGCTGCGCTTGTCGAAGCCGGTTTGCTAAGAGCCACACACTTCTACCCTTCGGCAAGCTCAGGGTGACAACGCACCACCGTTCATCAATGAGATTTCGTCTGGTTAAAATGCTGTCTTTTATCTTCGTAGAAGAACCTGTTCAATAAGGATTGTAAAATCAGATCTCGCATTGTATGACCAATCGAACCAACATCAGTTCCGGCGCCATCTGGGAAGACAAAGTCGGCTATTGCCGTGCGGTAAGGGTCGGCGCTCATATTGAAGTCAGCGGTACTGTCGCATCAGATGAAAACGGTAACGTTATAGGTGGTAATAACGCCTACGAACAAACGAAATACATTTTACAAAAAATAGAAAAGGCCCTGCAACAGGCAGGCGCTTCACTGCAGGATGTGGTTCGCACCCGGATGTTTGTCACCGACATCTCCCGCTTTGACGAATACGGAAAGGCCCACGGCGAAGTCTTTGCTGCGATCAAACCCTGCACCTCCATGCTGGAAGTAAAAGGGCTGGTAGCCCCCGAATACCTCATTGAAATTGAAGCCACCGCCATCTTATCAACATGAACATAGAAAACCTGCAACAATACTGTCTTTCCAAAAAAGGCGTAACGGAAGAAACACCGTTTGGGCCCGATAACCTGGTATACAAAGTCGGCGGCAAAATGTTCCTTCTGGCTTCACTCGATACGATTCCCTTGCAGTTCAATGCCAAGTGCGACCCCGAAGAGGCGGTGCTGCTGCGGGACCAATATCCCGCGGTGCTGCCGGGTTACCACATGAACAAAAAACACTGGAATACCATCATCGTTGATGGCACCGTTGGTGACAAGACCCTGCAGCAATGGATCGATGCATCGTACGACCTTGTGTTCCGGTGCTTACCCAAAAAAACAAAAGAAGAAATTTTAGGCTAACCATGATCGTTTCTAAACTTCCCGCCGTTGGTACCACGATATTTACCACGATGAGCGTACTGGCGGCCCAGCACAATGCCATCAACCTGGGCCAGGGTTTTCCCGATTTCCCGATGAGCGAAGAACTGGTAGCGCTGGCGGCCGAGGCCATGCAGCAAGGCTTCAACCAGTATACCCACATGAACGGCTATATCCCGCTGCGGGAAAGCATTGCCGAAAAAGCAGATTTTTTGTACGGGGCAACCATTCATCCCGATACACAGATCACCGTAACTCCCGGTGGCACTTATGCCCTGTACACGGCCCTCACCACCATCCTGCAACCCGGTGATGAAGTGATCGTGTTTGAACCGGCGTATGATTGTTATATCCCGGCCATTGAACTGAACGGCGCCAAAGCGGTGGCCATTCAGCTTACCTTCCCCGACTACCGCATCAATTGGGCAGAAGTCAAAAAGAACCTCACCGAAAAAACCCGGGCTATCCTGGTTAATTCGCCGCACAATCCCACGGGCAGCGTGCTGACGGCCGAAGACATTGCACAGTTGCGGGAGGTGGTGAAGGATACCAACATTCTTATCATCTCCGATGAAGTGTACGAGCACCTGATCTTTGATGGCTACCAGCACGAGAGCATTTTAAAATACCCCGACCTGATGGAGCGGAGCTTTGTGTCGTTTTCGTTTGGAAAAGTCTACAACTGCACCGGCTGGAAGCTGGGTTACAGCATTGCCTCGCCGGCATTGATGGCTGAGTTCCGGAAGATTCACCAGTATAATGCCTTTAGCTGCGATACCCCCAAGCAGGTGGCGTTGGCCAGTTACCTGAAACGAAAAGAAGATTACCTGGAGCTGGGTGCCTCCATGCAGCAAAAGCGGGATTATTTTCAAAAAGGTATGGAAGGTACCAAACTCCAACCACTGCCCACCCATGGCAGTTATTTCCAGATCTATTCGTACAAAGGCCTGTCAGAAGAAAGCGAAAAGGACTTTGCCATTCATCTTACCAAAGAATACGGCGTAGCCACCATTCCCGTGGCTGCCTTTTACCAGCAGGAAGTAAACCACCAGGTGTTGCGGTTTTGCTTTTGTAAAAAGGAAGAAACGCTGGATGCGGCGATTGAGCGGCTGCGGAAGGTGTAACGGGCCCCTTTCCTTTCCAGACCTCACAGGTTTTGGAGACCTCACAGGTTTCTAAAACCTGTGAGGTCTCCAAAACGGCTGTACAGAATCCCGCCAAACGGCGGTTACTTTGCGCAAAATTTTTTGCTGTGCAGCCAACCGTGTTTTCCCGATCGCAGTACATTTTGTTGTTTTCCCTTTTGGCGCTGGTGTATGCCATCGGCTTGTTTGTGCCCCTGATGGACAACGACTCGGCCCACCACGCGGTGATTGCCCTGCGTATGTACCTCACCGGCGACTATGTCAGCCTTATTGATCACGGCAAAGACTACCTCGACAAACCCCACCTGCACTTTTGGCTGGCAGCCTGGAGCTATTCCATCTTTGGTGTAACGGGTTTTGCTTACAAACTGCCTTCTTTTCTGTTCACCATCCTGGGAACCTATTCCACCTTTCGGTTAGGAAAAAGCCTGTACAACGCCGAAACGGGACGGCTGGCAGCGTTGATAACGGCTTCGGCATTTGCCTATATTCTTGCCAACAACGATGTGCGTATGGACGCCATCCTTACGGCTTCCATTATTTTTTCTACCTGGCAACTGGTAGCCTGGGTGCAGCACAAAAAAGGGATCAATGCCGTTGGTGCCGCGTTGGGACTGGCACTGGGCTTTTGCACAAAGGGCCACATCGGTGTGGTCATTCCTGCTGCCGGTGTTTTCTTTTATATTTTGTACCGCAAGGACTGGAAAAGCTTTTACCACCCGCAGTTGCTGCTGATCCTTCTCGCCTTTGCCGTTTTTATTGCGCCGGTGGTGTACTGCTACTACCTTCAGTTTGACCTTCATCCTGAAAAACTGATTCGTGGCGAAAGCGGTCGCTCCGGCGTGGAATTTATTTTATGGAAACAAAATTTTGAGCGTTTCCAGGGTGATTCGTTTGGCGCCGATGGCAAGAACGATTACCTGTTTTTCTTTCACTCTTTTCTCTGGGCCTTTGCGCCCTGGAGTCTCCTGGCCTTTTTGGCTTTTTTCAGGCGGCTGAAAAGCTTTGCAACCCGGCAGTGGGAATGGCTGACCCTTGCCACCTTTGCCGCCATGCTCTTGCTGATGACCTTTTCGGGTTTTAAGCTGCCGCATTATCTTACCATTATCTTTCCGGCAACGGCGGTACTCACAGCTGCTTACCTTATGGAAGAGCGGGCCAAAGGAAAAAGCCTGAAAGGGCTGCTCATCACCCAGGTGGTGCTTTGCACTCTTTGCCTGCTGGTGGCCGGCGCGGTAAACGTGTGGGCCTTCCCGATAGAAGGGGCGTTTGCTATTTTTGGGTTTCTTTTTTTACTGGGCTTTGCCGCTTCTTTTTTACTACGACTAAAAGGTCCGCTGCAAAAGCTTGCAGGTGCTTCGGTGGTTACGTCGCTGTTGGTCTTCTTCCTGCTCAATACCAACTTCTACCCGCAGTTGCTTTCCTACCAGGGCGGCAACGAGCTGGCGTTTGACACCAAAGGCAAGGTGAATCCGGCGCAGGTTTATTTTATGCCGGGTGTTTACAGTTCTTCGTATAATTTTTATACGTCCACGCTGCGAAACGAATACAGCGATGCAGTGCTGCAAGGGGCCGGTCCTGTTTGGATACTGACCGACAAAAACCGCCTGCACGAGATCACGCAACCCATTTTGCAAACCTATCAACATGCCGACTACGAGATCACCACGATGCAGTTGCCGTTTATCAATCCTGCAACAAGGGAAAAAGAACTGAGTGAGATGGTGCTGGCGAGGGTGAAGTAAGGTGGATATTGGGATACTGGATATTTTTCTATGGGAACGGACACATTGCCCATTGCCGATTATCCATTGCCAATTGATTCAAAGGGGCGGCTTACATTTAGGGCATGCAAACAGTTCTGCGGGCCGAAAAACTATTTACAGGAGAAGACTGGCTTTACAACCAACAGATCGTTATCGAGGACGGCATTATTCAATCGGTGTCGCCGGATATGGATCTGCCGTTTGTCTCCAACAACACGCCTTGTTTTGTAGCGCCGGCCTTTATCGATTTCCAGGTGTATGGCGCTGCGCAAAAACTGTTTTCTGTTTATCCCGAAGCCGAAACCTTGCAGGTAATGCACGAGGTGTTTTCTGCCGAAGGCACCTGTCTTTTTCAACCCACATTAGCCACCAACAAAATAGAAGTTTTTCAAAAGGCGATTGATGCCGTACGCGACTACTGGCAGCAGGGCGGCAAAGGTGTGGCTGGTTTGCACCTTGAAGGCCCTTGGCTCCACCCAACCCGGCGGGGCGCCCATATCGAAAGCATCATTCATTCGCCCACGGTAAAAGAAGTGGAAGCTTTGTTGGCCTACGGCGAAGGTGTGATCAAAACCATCACCATTGCACCCGAGGTGTGCAGCGACGAGGTGCTGCAATTGCTGCTGTCCAGCGATGTGATTCTTTCGGCCGGGCATAGCAACGCTACGTTTGCACAGGCCACCGAAAGTTTTGAGAAAGGCATTCCAACGGTAACGCACCTGTTCAATGCCATGAGCCCGCTGCACCACCGCGAGCCGGGGTTGGTAGGCGCCGCCTTACAACACGCAAGCGTACTGGCCTCCATTATTCCGGATGGTCACCACGTGGATTTTGCCGCCATTCGCATTGCCAAAAAACTCATGGGCGACAGCCTGTTTGCCATCACCGATGCGGTAACGGAAACAGTGGAAGGCCCTTACCAACACCATCTTGTTGGCGATAAATACGAATGCAACGGAACGCTTAGCGGATCGGCCATCAGCATGTATGATGCGTTTTACAACCTGGTGATGCAGGTTGAGATAGATGTGGAGGAAGCCTTGCGTATGTGCAGCCTTTACCCGGCAAGGGCCCTGAAGATGGCCCACCTCTATGGTAAAATTGCGCCGGGATTTGCGGCGCAATTTGTAGTACTGGACAAAAGCCTGAAACTGGTAAACAGCCTTAGCGGGCAACTGGCCGGATAGTCAGGCCTGCCTTGTTCTTTTTGAAATAAAGCAGGAACCAGTTGATGGTAAAGGTTGGAATAAAATCCAGGCCCGGCATCAGCTCTTCGAAAAAGCTGAAGGCGCCACCAAAGAATCCTTTTTTAAAGCCAAACATCTTCCAGAAAATAAGGGCTGAAACCGGCGCCCAGACAATGTCCAGGAACTCACCCAGGATGGGAATGCCAAAGGAGGCATAACCGATAAAGTCAAACAGCAGGCAAGCCAAAAGGGAAGGCAGTTGTTGCTGCTTTTCTTCTACCACCACCGCAGGTGTTTTCTTACGAAAAAGTTGCATCATTTTTTAGCTGGCGGTGCCACTTTACCCCTGCGGGGCCGGCACCATTTTTATTGACGATTCCCGACAGGCAGGCGTTGTATCGCACCAAATTTATTTTGTTAAGAAACATGGCGGCAGGCATTCACATCGGCACATCGGGATGGAGCTACAAAGGCTGGAAAGGCCTTTTTTACCCGCAGGGTTTACCCACCACAAAATGGCTGCAGCACTATGCCGGCTTTTTCGATTCCGCGGAGATCAATGGCAGCTTTTACCGCCTGCCATCGGTAGAAACCGTGGCGAAGTGGAGCCAAACGGTTCCGGATGATTTTGTTTTTTGCCCGAAGATGAGCCGCTATCTCACCCACATGAAAAAGCTGCGTGAACCTGAAGACCCGCTCGAACGCTTCTTTACTGTGTTTGAGCCCATGAAAGCCAAAATGGGACCGGTGCTGGTGCAGCTGCCTTCGCTACTGAAATTTAATAACGACGTTGCCGAACATTTTTACCGCCTGCTGAAATTCAACTACCATCCCCATGAATTTGTGCTGGAAGTGCGCCACGAGAGTTGGCTGCAGGTTGACAGTCTTACCCTGCTAACGCAATACGGCATTGGCCTGGTGATCTCGCAATCCGGAAATGTATTTCCCTATGCTGAAATGGTAACGGCAAAGAATATTTACCTGCGTTTTCACGGCCCCGAAGAATTGTATGCCTCCCCCTACAGCGATGCAATGCTGCAGGCTTATGCAATGAAGATAAAGCAGTGGATGACCGATGGCCACAGCGTATGGGCTTACTTCAACAATGACATCCACGGCTATGCTCCGGCAGATGCACAGCGACTGGCAGCCCTTGTAAAATAAAATAGTCATGCAAGCAAGTTGCATGACTATTTTACAGATCAAGGATACTGATTAAAGCTCTTCGTCTTCTTCATCCTCGTCCAGGTCATCGTCTGTGTCCAGTACCAGGTCGTCGTCATCCACATCTTCCATGTCGGCGTCATCATCCATCTCGATCTCGTATTCTTCTTCGTCGCCTTCCAGCTCGTCTTCGTCACCAAGGATCAGGTCATCTTCTTCCCCCAAATCATCATCTTCATCGTCCACGTCATCGTCTTCCGGAACATAGTGCCCGTTTACGCCTGCCGTGTTTTCAGACAGCAGGTCGTCGATTGTCAGGTCCGAGAGTTCCGGCTCGGTATATTTATTCTCTTTCTTCATAGCCGTTTTTTTTACCAATACTCAAAAAGCTATGCCAGAAACGCTTTTTAAATCTAATTGATAGACGCTCAAACGCTTAGCTTTTGCTGGTGGAACAGACAGGTCAGGCAACTGAGGATTTTTTTGCCAGCAGCAGATCGCTGTACGACACAGCCACAAAATCTTCCTCTTTTATTCCCAGCAATTGCTGGTAGTGCCGGCATTGGTCCTGCAGCTTTTCAATGCCGATGCTGCCGTCTTTGTCAATGGCTTCCACTTCTACAAACGTTCCCAACTGGACCACGGTATCAAAATGAAATTTTACGTTGTCGATAAAATAGATCCTGCGCCGTTTGTCCACCACCGTTTTTACGCCGAGTGATTGGGTGAGCACGGCTTTCAGCGCAGCATCGGATGGGTGTTGGTAAAGGGTTACATCCGACTGCTTGGCACCGGCTACATTGCTGCGCTGGTAAAAGATCAGGCTTTGTTCAATGTTGCCTTCCCGCAGCTTCAGCCGTCCGTTGGGTACGTTGAAATAAGTATCAACCTGATGGTCTTCGCCCACAAAAAGCGGCTGCTGTTGCAGCAATATTTTTTCGGCTTCGCCGATAGCGCTGTGCTTTGCTTTGAACTCGAAATTGATGTGCATTTGTTTTGATATGCGGATATGTAAATGTGCAAATATGCGGAGAGAAACGTTATGCGAATGTGCGAATAGGCGAATAGGCGGATCGGAATCGGCGTAGTCATATCAATGAAAGATAAAATGCCTTTCCATCATCCGCCTATTCGCACATCTGCCTATCTGCATATCCAACTTCCACTGGCATAGTTTTTTCCCGAACTTTGGGCAAAACGTATCTAATGCTAAGATTCAAAAACAGTCTCTTCATTCTTTCGCTTTTTGCCCTTTTTCTAACATCCTGCGTTTCGCAGAAAAAATTCCAGGCTGCACTTGACCGCGAGCAAAGCCTGCTGACACAAAACACCCAGTTGAACGATGAGGTGGTGCGGCTGCGCAGCCAGGTAGAGAACCTGCAAAAGGACAATGCACGCCTGATCTCGCAGATCGATGAAGCACTGAAAAAATACTCCGAAGCATCGGGACAAGCCAACCTTACGCAAAAGCAATTGCAGGAAGAACAGCAACGCCTGCTGGAACTGCGCCGCCTGTTGCAGCAGCAACGCGATGCGGTGGAAAACCTGCGCAAGAAAATGGCCGATGCACTGGTTGGTTTTAACTCCAACGAGTTGAGCGTATTTACCAAGAACGGCCGTGTGTATGTGAGCATGCAGGAAAGCCTGTTGTTTCCTTCGGGCAGCGCCGTGGTGAACGATAAAGGAAAAGCAGCCCTGGAAACCGTTGCCCAGGCCCTGAACAACAACCCCGATATCAACGTAGTGGTGGAAGGCCATACGGACTCTATTCCCATTCGCAGAACGTTTGAAGACAACTGGGCACTGAGTGTGGCCAGGGCGACCTCTATTGTTCGCCTGCTCACCAATACCTACGCGGTAGACCCGGTACGGGTAACGGCTTCGGGCCGCAGCTATTTTGAGCCGGTGGATGCCAACAGCACACCCGAGGGCCGGGCCCGCAACCGCCGTACAGAGATCATCCTGGCGCCCAAACTCGACCAGATCCTGCAATTGCTGGAGCAAACCAGTGAGGTGGCTGAAAGAGGAAGCAACTAGCCAATTGGCAATAGGCAAAAAACAAGAAGCAAACGATGCAATAACGTTCACCCTTAACCGAAAATCAAAGCCATGGAAGATCTGTTTTCAACCCCTATTGCGGTCAACAACCAGGACATCACGTACCGGGTGACCTTTGCCGATGACCGCTATACATTTGCGTCCGACACTGCTGACAACGCATTTTCCACCTTTAGCGTGAAGCGGGAGGCCGATGAATGGCATAGTGAGGACGG
Source organism: Flavisolibacter longurius (assembly GCA_013327885.1). Lineage (GTDB taxonomy): Bacteria > Bacteroidota > Bacteroidia > Chitinophagales > Chitinophagaceae > Flavisolibacter. The sequence goes on from JABUMY010000002.1 coordinate 221,515, forward strand.
ATTGCCACCGGATATTAAGAACCAGGCCGTTGATGCACTGGAAAAATACCTCTTGCGCCAGCATTGATCTCTTATCAATTGCCGGTGCAACACTTAAGAAAAGCAGCATGTTTATGCTGCTTTTCTTTTTTTTCGGGAAGATGAAACCGCCGGCACGCAGCATTGCTTTTGAATGACAAAACATAAAAAGCAAAATGCCAAGCTTGTTTGCTTTGGCAAATGAAATTGAATCGCTGCAAACTCACACTTACCTAACGGCTCACCTTTTTGCAGACTGCTGTTGCTAAACGCAGTATGCTTATCTTCCGGCTTTTCAGGGAGTTGCCATCATCGACAGCGTTACGAGTTAAACTGCGGTATCCTATCTTGCCACTGAAAAAGAACGAAATCAACAATCACCATAAAAACCGAAACAAATGTCAAATTACAATGTAGAAACGATGAGAGAACGAAGGCTGCTTATCAAGTGGTCGACGCTGGCCGTATTGACAGTACTTTTTGTTGCTTCTCTTTTTCTTGTGGGTTGTCCCAAATACAATGTATGGCAGCAGGAAATGAGCGGCCGGGCTGAATTTGCAAAAGCAGAGCAAAACCGCCGCATCAAGATCGAAGAAGCCAAGGCCAACCTGGAAGCTGAGAAGCTGAATGCAGCGGCTGAAGTGGAAAGGGCCAAAGGTGCCAGCCAGGCCATCCGTATCGAGAACGGGGCGCTGACGGAAAAATACATTCAATACCTCTGGGTGAGGCAGCAAAGTAACCTGAACGACAAAACCATCATCTACATCCCTACCGAAGGCAACCTTCCCATTTTGGAAGCCACAAGAAACCTGAACCGGGCACCGGTGCCAAAGCCGGCAGAATAAGAGGGAGGATTTTGGAATATTGAGATATTAGGATATTGCGATATTCCTTTCCAAGTTTTTGCTTTAATGTTAAGCCTATTTCATAATAAACAAAGGGAGCGCTAAAGCGCTCCCTTTGTTTATTATCCATTGCCCATTGCTTATTGCTAATTGCCCTTCAGTCTACCCGTATCTGACCCGAGCTGAGCATAATGCGCTGCATGCCTTCAAACAAAGCTTTCCAGATAATGCCAAAAAAAGACTGCGTGGTGAGCCGCGCCACCCTTACCTCCCGGGCTTTGCGTTCGCCGTTGTTAGAGGGCTCAATGGCATAGCGGTTCAGGATCTTTGTCAGGAATTTGCGCATTTTATTGGCACCGGTTTCTTCATCGCGTTTGCGAAAGATCAGCGATAAATTGCTGTACAGCATCTGCACTTCCGATGTAGCTTCGTAATCTTCTCCGCGGATAAAAAAATCAATCGAAGAAATGTTCACCGTAGGCACTTCAATATTTCCAAGCCGCGTGGATACAGGATTGATCTGTGCTGCCGTTACTTCGCCTATCCGTCCCCTGACGTCAAACCGTCCCTCGGCCGAATCAAGGTAAAACCGGAAATTGGCTTCTATCGGGCTGCCGATGATCTTTCCCTTAGCGGTGGCTGTACTCACCGGGTTGGCTTTTATTTGTGCCGCATCGTTTACAATGTTCATCACCGTTATATCAATGTCGGAGAGACCAATCGTCCCTACCTCACGAGTGGTTTCGTGCTTTTCGGTAACATCGATCTGCATGCCGCGGGCAATAAATTTTTTGATGTCGATGACCGACCTGGCGTTGAGCAAAAGCTGGTGGGGATACCGACCGATCTTGCTGTCGTAATTTTTTTGCCCCTGCTTATCCTGGTAAACGGCAAGCGTGGGTTTTTGAAAAACAACACTGTCGGCAACGGCGCGGTTCTGCTGCAGGTATTTGTCCAGGCGGATGCCCATAAAGCTAACCTTGTCAAACGTAACGGTGTACCACGATTTGCGCATGGAGTCGATGCGGTCTTCGTTTTTGATGGTGGGCTGCAGTTTAAAATCCTCTACCTGCAAAAGGCGCTGCGCCGAGTTGTAGGTGATCCATTCGGCTTTCATTTTATAGGTCGAATCGGTGGTGCGGTATTTCAGGTCGTTCAAGCGGAACGAAATATGCTGAACATAGCCCATGCGGCCCGTATCGGCCAGCACGGTGCTGTCGATGCGGATATTTTCAAACAGGGCATCGCAGCGGTCGAACTGCAGCTTGCCTTCTTCGCCGTCTTCGTTTTTGTAAAGGAACTTGATGCCGTCGAGCCGGATACGGCCCACGTTTATATCCCGGATGGCTGGCTGTATGGCTTTCCAAAGCGGAAGCTTTGCCTCCGTCTCTTCTTCTTCCCGCCGGTTTTTTACATACCGGTGTAGCACCAGGTCAGCGTCTTTGGATGAGATCTCGTTGATGTTGATCTTTTTTCCAAAGAGGAGCGAAAAGATGCCAATGCCCTTGATATCGGCGCGGTTCAAATTCAGTTGCAATACCATTGCCGGCAATCTTTTGGATGCTTTTAACCGCCGGTACCGGCTGCTATCGAGTTGCACCCGCAAACCGGTAACGCCAACATGGCCACCCCAAAAGTTGACGTGCAAGCCATCCAGTGTGTAGCTGTACAAACTGTCCGAACCATCGACAACCAGCGTATGCAGGCGCTTGCGCAAAACAGGTTCTACGTAAACATTTGCCAGGAAGATGACCAACGCGACAAACAGCACCAGTCCACCCGAAATAAGAAGGAGCCATTGCTTTAGTGTCCACTTTTTCTTGCCTGCAGCCATACGGCAGTGCAGTAAAAAGCCGTGCCACTAGCTCATCACAAAGCGGTAGCCAATGCCTTTGATGGTAATGATCTCAATGGTCGGGTCGTGTTTAAGATAGCCGCGTAGTTTGGTAATGTATACGTCCAGGGTGCGGCTGTTAAAGAAGGAATCGCTGCCCCAAAGCAGGGTCAATATCTCACTCCGCTCTACAATCTTGTCGCGGTTTTCGTAAAGCAGGCGCAGGAGCTCGCTTTCGCGGTACGATAGCTTCCGTTGTTCGGTTGCATGGTGGAGCGTTTGCCGCAGGATGTTAAACGTGTATTGACCGATAGCCACTTCTTCCTGCCCTTCGGCTGTAGCGGTTTTGTGCCGCAGTACGTTCTCGATCCGCACAATCAGTTCTTCAATGCTGAACGGCTTGCGCATATAATCGTTGGCACCCAGGTTAAAGCCATTCACCACATCGGTCGACTGTGATTTGGCACTCAGGAAAATGATGGGCACGTTGGTATCTTTTTCCCTTATTTCATCGGCAATGGCAAAGCCGTCTTTGTTGGGAAGCATGATATCAAGCACACAAACATCAGGTTTTGTTTCGCTGAATTTTTGCACGGCTTTGCCGCCGTCTTCCTCCAGCACCACTTCGTACCCCCGGCTTTCCAGCGTTTCGCTAACGATCTTAGCCAGAAAGGTCTCGTCCTCCACGTATAAAACCTTTGTTTTTTTCATGCCTTGAAGGTAAATAAGTCAGGAGGAAAAAATCAAACGCAGAACAAGGACGTTTTGCCCAGCAATACAATTTGTGTCCGGCGTTGAAGTAAACTTTAGTTGGCCTGGTGCCTGGGCAGCGTAATGGTAAACCGGCTGCTTAATCCTTCCTCGGAAGAAACTTCGATGGTACCGCTATGCTTTTGCACCACATGTGATACGTAGCTAAGGCCAAGTCCATAGCCTTTTGCATTGTGAACATTGCCATGCGGCACCCGGAAGAATTTTTCAAAGATCCTGCGGTGGTATTCGGCAGGAATGCCGATGCCGTTATCGGCGATGATCAGTTGCAGGTGCGAGCCAGCCCCTTTTAGCTGGATAGCGATCTCGGGATAATCGTTGCTGTATTTCAGGGCATTATCAAGCAGGTTAAACAACACGCTTACCAGGTGCAGGCGGTCGCCCTGCAGGCTGGTGTCGCCTTCGGCTTGCACCTTTACATCCGCCTTTTTTCTTTCAAACTGCAGGCGCATGGAGGAGGTCACTTCTTCCACCAGGTTTTTCATATCCAGCGGTTCGTAACGCAGTTCAATTTCTTTCTTTTCAAACATCGAAAGCTTCAGCACTTTGTCCACCAGCAGCGAAAGACGCTGGAGCTCATTGGCCGAAATATCAAGGTACTCTTTTGTTTTTTGCGGATCGAGGCTGGCGCTGAAGCTGCGCAGGGCTTCAATAGCAACACTTACCGTGGCGATAGGTGTTTTTAATTCGTGGGTGATGTTGGAGATAAACTCGTTTTTTACATCGGCCAGTTTGCGCTGCCGCAGCAGGTTGCGGTAAAGCAACATAAAGGAAAGAAAGGTCACGCCAACCAAAAAAACAGAAAAGATAATAGAAGGGCTCATGCGCTTCAGGATGAACGGGAACGTTCCTTCAAGGTCAAGTTTGTAGGTAATGGGATTGGCAAAGCCAAGCGTTACTTCGTTAAAACGACGGCGGTCGGGAATGGTGTCTACTGTTTGGATGCGGCTAACGCGAAACGGCACCACCACGTTTTGTTCCTGCAGCCGGGCGGCATAGGCTTTTTCAATTTCGGAAACGCGGATAGAGTCCTGCAGGGCATCCACATCAAAAAGAAACTGCATGATGCGGCTTTGCCGTGGCGAAATATTGTCGTGGAAAACACGGATGCTATCGCCCCGGCGGATGATAACGCTGGGCAGCGATGTATCGCGGGTGCGCTGCATCACCACATCCATCATGCCCGCCATTTTTTCCCGTTGAAAGATCTGTTCGCCCCTGGGCAGATTGGAGAGCTCATTGTAAATGATCCGGCGGGAGACATTGGCCGAATCGTTGGCAAGGCTGTCGAGGCGAAGCTTGGTAGTTTGAATAGAGCGGATGGTTTCGCGGAACAAAATATTGGTGCGCATCTCCAGGGTGCGTTGCTCCCTTTCGTAGGCTTTGCTGAGCCAATAAACCTGGAAGCCGGCAATGGTCAGAATCGTGATCGCCATCAGTATAGGCATCCATTTTATGTTCTTTGCTTTCAGCATCCAAACAAAAATAGCCCATCTATTTACCGCTCATCATTCTCTTAACTATTATTAACGTCGAATAAAAGCCAATTAACAACACTGCGAAACTTGTCGTACTACATTTGACAAAAACCAGAATTGTATGAAACAAATACTGCTGCTGGCGGCTGCGGCCTTTTCACTTTCCGCAACCGCGCAAACCAAAGAAGGCAAAGTTGTATATGAGCGAACGGTCCAGATGAACAACGTTCGTTTTGGTGGCGGTGGCAATATTCCGCCGGAGCTGCAGGCGCAACTCGACCGGATGCCAAAGTCGCGTACCGACCAGTATGAACTTCTTTTCACCCCGGAACATTCGCTGTACCAGTTTCTGCCCAATGCGGCGGCCGAAGAAGGCGGCAGCACGTTTTCGGGTGGTGGCATGGTGATACAGATGCGCACCGGTGCCAACGAAGTGATCTACACCAACCCCGGTACCGGCGCCCGGATTGAGCAGCGGGAACTGTTTGAAAAAAATTACGTGGTGACCGATACCATAGCCCGGCTGCAATGGAAACTGAGCGAGGAAACAAAACCCATTTTGAACTTTACGGCCCGCAAGGCAACCGCCAGCAACGTGGTAAGCCGTCCGCGCATTACCATGGAAAACGGCGAAATGAAACGTGAAATGGTGACCGATACCGTGCCGGTGGTGGCCTGGTTTACTACGGAGGTGCCTGTGCCGACAGGTCCCAACTTCCAGGGACAGTTACCGGGACTGATCCTTGAGCTGGACATGAACCGGGGACAAACCGTTATCAAGGCAGTTGAGTTTTCGCCCAAGGTAACGGCCAGCAAGATAAAAGAACCCAAAGACGGCAAGCGCCTTACCGCGGCCGAATACAATACCGAGCGGGATAAAGCGATGGAAGAAATGCGCAAGAACATGCCAGCAGGGAACAGGATCAGGATGCAATAAGAAGAGCTTCCGGCCCCCACCTAACCTCCCCCAACGGGGGAGGAACGGCTACCGCACAATGCCCCCTTTGCAGGATACAGCTTTTGCCTCTGCCGGGTTTTTTGGCGGAGGCTTTTTGTTTTTACGCATTAATTTTCAATAATCAACTCACAATGTTCAAATTTTAATAAGAGAGCAGTTCTTCTTTTTATTTCCCTTCAGCCCGCTAGTTCAGCGCCCTTTCGCGGATTCGCTAGCGCATCTATTTGCTATAATGAAAGAATAGCGCAATACAGCGCCTTTATTGTCTTGCTTAACCAGCTGGTTGATGTCATCATGCCGCATGTGGTGAAAAATAAAATGGAAGAGTAAGATTGCACACAAAGTAAGTAATACGACCTGAAAGGAATGGCCTTTGTGCGCTGGCCCGGAAAAAGCAGCGGAGCATTGTCATCCTGAGTTTGTCGAACGAGGCTTTTCCTTGAACTTTTGGCGGAATTCATCCTGAGCGCAGCCGAAGGACATTTTCGGGAGATAAAAGGTAGAAATGGACCGAAAGAATTAAATAACCAAACCAAAGGCGATCAACAAAATAACCAATCCACTTATCGCCCAAATCAAAAACCTACCGATCCTTTCTCCCAATCACCCTTTGTGCTGAAGGATTGACAAGCTTATATTTGTCCGGTGACCCTATCGGTTATTATAGTCAACTACAACGTAAAGTATTTCCTGGAGCAATGCCTGCATTCTGTGTTGAAAGCAGCCAGCGAGATAGAAACCGAGGTCATTGTTGTTGACAACCACTCAACCGATGAAAGCATTCCTTACCTCGCACCCAAATTTCCGGAGGTAACCTTTATCCGCAGCAAGGCGAATGCGGGTTTTGCCAAAGCCTGCAACCGCGGACTGGAAGAAGCTAGCGGTAATTACATTCTTTTTCTCAATCCCGATACGCTGGTAGCGGAAGACAGCTTTGAAACCTGCATCCAGTTTTTTAATACCCATCCCGACTGCGGTGCCCTTGGCGTGAAGATGATCGATGGCAGCGGCGCCTTTCTCAAAGAAAGCAAGCGGGCCTTCCCTTCACCGCTTACCTCCCTGTTCAAGCTGTTTGGATTTTCGCGGCTCTTTCCCCGCTCCAGACTTTTCAGTCGTTATCACCTGGGCCACCTTGACAAGGATAAGAACCACGAGGTGGATGTGCTGGCTGGTGCTTACCTGATGGTGCGGCACAGCGTGTTGAAAGAGATTGGCAGCTTTGACGAAGCATTTTTCATGTATGGCGAAGACGTGGACCTTAGCTACCGTATTCAAAAAGGCGGTTATAAGAATTATTATTTAGCAGACACTAGCATCATCCACTTCAAAGGCGAAAGCACCAAGCGGGGAAGCCTGAACTATGTGCGTATGTTTTATTATGCCATGAGTGTTTTTGTAAAAAAACACTACGGTGGCGTAAAGGCCGGTGTTTTTCATTTTTCCATACAGGTCGCCATCTGGATACGGGCCCTGATCGCCGCTTTGACCAAAGCCCTGAGTTTTATTGGCATTCCCGCTATTGATGCCGTGTTCATCCTGCTTTCTTTCTGGCTGGTGAAAGAGGCGTGGTCAGCACTGGTGCGTACCGATACGGTTTATCCAGATAAACTTCTTCTTGTTTCCTTCCCGGCGTTTACCCTGGTGTACCTCACCGCCGCCTATTATGCCGGGCTTTACGACCGGTATTATAAGCTATCGAAGCTTGTTCGGTCTACCCTAACGGCAACGGTTACCCTGTTGGCCATTTATGCCTTGCTCCCTGAGTCATTGCGCTTTTCCAGGGCCATTGTACTGCTGGGTGCTTTGCTGGCTTTTTTGCTGATCATGGCAGAACGCTTTTTGCTTGTCAGGGCCGGACTGCTGCAGCAGCCACCGGATGCTTCTACAAAACCACACATTTTAATTGCAGCCTCTGCCGGCGAATACAACACCGTGCAATCTTTTTTGCAAAAAAGAGGCTTTGGCGAACGAATTATCGGCCGTGTGGGCACGAATGGCGGGTCTGAGAATATGATCGCCCATGTAGACAACCTCGATGCCATTGCCAAAACACTGCTGGCAAAAGAGCTGATACTTTGCGCCGGCAGCTTGTCCTATAAAAAGATCATCAGCCTTACTGACAACCTCCGCGGCGGACTTAAGTTTCGTTACCATGCGCTGGGTTCGTGCAGCATTGTAGGTTCCGACACCAGCACATCAAGCGGCGAGATTCTTTCTACCGAAACCAGCTTTGCCATTGCCAACGCATCTAACCGGCGCCTGAAGCGGTTGATAGACACCGTTACCGCAATTGCATTTCTGTTAAGTTTTCCGCTGCAGCTTTTTTTGGTGAACAAGCCGCTTGGCTTTTTGCGCAACTGTTTTTCTGTACTGGCAGGAAAACGTACCTGGGTGGGCTATTCAAAACCGTCGGCAACCCTGCCTCTGCTCCGCAGTGGCGTGCTTGCGCCCAATGGCAGAAAGCAGCCTGCCCATACCACCACCACCGAAAACCGGCAACTGTTGGATTACTGGTATGCCCGCAATTATGAACCCTTGCAGGACATCAAAACAATTTTTAGACATTACGCCCATTTAGGGACCGAAGGGGTAACTTAGTGTTTCTGTAAGAAGGTTGTTGATGGCGAGAATACTTGATATTACATTACCGAAAGCGATTGCCAGTGCATTACGTCTCCCGAAAAAAGACCCCCGCAGCCAGCAGCTAAGGGTGCTCAAAAAACTGCTGAAAAAAGCCCGTTTCACTGAATTTGGTCAGCAATACGGGTTTGACAAGATTCTCCTGAGCCGCGACAGCAGCCACGCCTTTCAACAAGCGGTTCCCGTACACGATTACACGAAGATTTACAGCGAGTGGTGGCAAAAAACGCTGGAAGGCGTTCCGGATGTCACCTGGCCCGGAAAAATAAAATACTATGCCCTTAGTTCCGGTACATCGGAAGCCGCCAGCAAATACATACCGGTGACCAAGGAAATGCTGCGCAGCAACCGGGTGAATTATATCCGGCAAATGCTTTCGCTTTTCAATTACCACAACCTGCCCCGCAACGCCATGACCAAAGGCTTTTTGATGCTGGGCGGCGCCACCGACCTGCAAAAAGGCGCAGCTGGCTGGTATGCCGGCGATCTTAGTGGAATACTTGCTAAAAACCGGCCTTTCTGGTTCCAGACGTTTTACAAACCCGGCGGCCGCATTGCCAAAATGAAGGACTGGAATGAAAAGCTGCACGAGATTGTAGAGCATGCAAAGGACTGGGACATTGGCTACATTGTAGGCGTGCCGGCCTGGTGCCAGATGTGCATGGAGATGGTGATACAGCATTATGGCGTAAAGACCATTCATGATGTATGGCCCAACTTTGGGTTTTTTGTACACGGTGGCGTGGCCTTTGAACCTTATAAAAAAGGATTTGAAAAACTGCTGGGCAAGCCGATCGTATACATCGAAAATTATCTTTCCAGCGAAGGGTTTATTGGTTACAAGGCCCGGCAGGATGCAAAGGGGATGCAACTCATTCTCGACAACAACATCTTCATGGAGTTTGTGCCGTTTGATGATCACAACTTCGACAGCGAAGGCAAGCTGATTCAAAACCCCAAGGCCCTGCTGATTGACGAAGTGGAAGAAGGAAAAGAATACGCCCTGCTGATGAGCACCAACGCCGGTGCCTGGCGTTACCTTATTGGCGATACGCTGCGGTTTGTAAACAAGCAGCGCAACGAAATTGTAATCACCGGTCGTACCAAGCATTTTTTAAGCCTGGTGGGCGAACACCTGAGCGTGGAAAACATGAACAAAGCCATTCAATTGGTGAGTGAAGAGTTCAATATTTCTATTCCCGAATTTACCGTGGTGGGTTTCCCGTACGAAACCCTGTTTGCCCACAAATGGTACATTGCCTGTAACGACCCGGTAGATCCTTCGGCACTTATTCAGCGCATTGATGCACACCTTTGCAGTCTTAACGATGATTATGCAACGGAACGAACTGCGGCTTTGAAAGAAGTTTTTGTGGAGGTGTTGCCCGAAGAAGCGTTTCTGCAATTCATGAAAGCAGAAGGTAAGCTGGGAAGCCAGCACAAGTTCCCGCGGGTGCTGAAAGGAAAGATGCTGAAAGACTGGGAAGCCTTTCTCCATGGCCGCAATGCGTAACGCTTCTGCGCAAAGCAGGTAAACGCATTGCTATTCGACAGCATTCCGTTAATTTGCCCACTTCCTGATACTATGGTAGATGCTGTTATTAAAGGAATTACACTGGGTTTGCTGCTGGCCATTTCGGTAGGCCCCATTGTTTTTACGGTAATCAAGCAAAGCATCAACAACGGGTTAAAGGGTGGCCTTGCCTTTATCACGGGCATTTTTCTTTCCGATGTTTTCCTGGTGGTTTGCTGTAATTTTTTTACGCAGTTTTTTAAAGTTCTCAGCAATTACGATGTGCAACTGGGCATTGCCGGCAGCAGTCTGCTGATCCTGGTAGGCGTTTATTTTTTGTTCTTTAAAAAAGTAAAGGTTTCAGAAAGCGGCGACCAACTGGTTCTTTTCCGCAAGCGGGATTACGCCAAACTTTTTTTGGCAGGCGGCATCATCAACCTTCTCAACCCGGGCATTATTGTGTTTTGGTTTGTGTGGGCCACGGCCTATATCTCCTATTCGCTCGATCACCGGCTGATCATCTTTGGAACGGCGCTGCTGATTGCTCTTGCTGCCGATGTTGTTAAAGTTGTACTGGCAGATAAGATCCGGAAAAAGCTGACACCAAAAAATATTCACCGCATCAACCAGATCAACGGCATTATCCTCATTGGCTTTGGCATTGTGCTGATGTGGGGATTGATTGTATACGGCAAGTCGGGAGGGCACTAAAGACAAGGTTAAGGTTGAGGATGAGGTATAGCAGTTCATGTAAATGTGATTGAAGCGTGAAAGCAAAGCAGAAACAAAAGAGCGAAAAAAAGAGCAAGGGACAACGGATCTGGCGAAGCGTAAAACGCTTCCTTCTTTTTTTATTCCTTGCCCAACTGCTCTATATCGTTGTGCTGAAATGGATCGATCCGCCCATCACCCTTACACAGATCGGCAGCATCATCAGCGGCCATGGTCTGAAACGCGATTACGTATCGGGCAGCGAAATTTCGCCCAACCTGAAGCTGGCGGTGATGGCGGCCGAAGACCAGATTTTTCCCGACCACAGTGGCTTTGACTGGAAGAACATCAAAAAGGCCATGGAGTACAACGAGAAAAAGCCCAACCGCATCCGCGGTGCCAGTACCATCAGCCAGCAAACGGCAAAAAACGTTTTTCTCTGGCAGGGCCGCGATTGGGTACGCAAAGGGCTGGAACTATACTTTACCAAAATGATCGAGTGGATCTGGGGAAAGGAGCGCATCCTGGAAGTATACCTGAACGTGATTGAGATGGGTGCAGGCATCTACGGCGCCGAAGCCGCCGCCCAGGCATATTTCAACAAACCGGCCCAAAGCCTTTCCCGCAAGCAGGCAGCCATGATTGCGGTAAGCCTTCGCAATCCAAAGGTATACACGGTAAAGCCGGTACACCCTTTTGTGGCTTCCCGCAGCAACTGGGCCCTGCGGCAAATGGCCTTCCTTGAAAAAGACCCTGATGTGCAGGCGGTAATCAAATAAGCTGGTTGCCTGGCGGCAATTGCCGTTGTCTTTTGCTTTGCTTTACGTTCTATTCTGTACCTGTAAACCAAACTATTATGGCTTTCACCGTATTTGTTTCAACATCGTACGAAAAAAAAATAGTTTGTGCGGTGATAAATGCAACCTGATTTGCGTAAACCGTCCTATTATTTGCTTACACTGGTGTTTTGTTTTCTGCTGGCAACTGGCTTTGCACAGAAAAACGAAATCCTAAGTATTCCCAATCAACCGTCCTCCGAGGCATATGACCTGCTAAAGGACCAAAATGGTTATATATGGGTGGCCCATGAATTTGGCGTGAGCCGCTACGATGGGGTTAATTTTATCAGCCTGCGCCATCCGCGTCAAAACTCGGTGGCGATAACCGGTCTGATAGAAGATAAGAAAGGCCGCATCTGGTGTCACAACTTCAGCGGGCAAATCTTTTATATCGAGAACCTGCAACTGCACCTGCTGGAGGAATACAATTACCTCGACGAACAGGACTTTCCCAGGATCGTTATCTGCGGCAACGAACTGGTTGCCACGTCAAAAAAAGGGCTTTTTGTTTATAATTTACTTACAGGTGAATCGACCTACCACTATGTCAAACTGGGCACCAATTCGCTGGCACAGGTGGGTAACAAAGTTATTTGCTACAATGGCTTTGAATTTTTCAGCTACGAAGTTGGGAAGCCCCTCACCAAGCTAAAGTTCAATGAAAAGGTTCAGGATCTCAGGCTGGCCAGTTTGCAAAAGGTGAGTCTGAAAGATACCTTTTACCTTATCGTCAACACAAAAGGCGTTTATCATAAACTGACTGAATCCGGTGGCTTCCTTCGCAGCCAAGGCGTTGTAAAAACCGGCGCCTTTGTCAACACCATCACCAAGTCTGGTACTGATGTTTGGATCAATACAAATGAACACAGCTTTACCAATAGTGGAAACGAGCAGATAGCAGGAATGAATCTTTCCGACATCGTAACCGATAACCAGGGAAACCGCTGGATGAGCAGTTTGAAAAAAGGACTGTGTGTGCAGTACTGCGAACAGCCCATTAGAAATCTGGATGATTCGCTTTCCATCCGGGGGCATAATGTAAGAAGATTGCATACCGAAGCCGGCATCCTGTTTTTAGGAAAAGCTACCGGCAGACTGTGTAAAATGACGGACGCCAGCAACCTGCAACACATGTTGTCCATACCGAAAGAAGCCGGCGCCATCGAGCGGATTTCCAGCTTTATTCCCGACCATCTTTTCATCGCTGCCTCCATGGAATCATTTGCTTACAATTATGTAACCAACACGCTAAAGCCTTTATCGGTAGGCATTACGGTGAAGGATGTTGCGGTGATTGGGGAGATGGTGTACGTGGCCACACCCCGGGGTATCCAATCGTATTTCATGGAGCAACTGATGGAGCAGCACCCGCGGTTAGAAACAAAATTGCTGTTTGGCAAAGCAACGCGTTGCAGAAGTATTACCCCGCTTCACGACAGTTTGATTGCGGCTTATAACGATGGTGTTTTTGTACTGACAAAAGAAAAGCTTACGCCTTTGCTGTTTCAGGGCTACCCCATCTATGCCTCCACGGTCAGAACGGTGGGCAGCAAAGTGCTGATTGGAACCTATAACCAGGGACTGCTGATTTATGAGAATGGCCGTTTTCAACACCTTACCGAGAAAGAAGGTCTGACCTCCGACTTTATCAAGGATATCAAAACCATCGACGGTGCCACCTGGCTGGTTTATGCCGACCGTTTTCAGTTGCTGAATAAAGATCTGAATGGCGTAGCGACACATTCTTTTACCTTATCCAAAGGCGGTGTCAATGACTTCAGCACCCTTGCGAACCATCTTTATTTTAGCACAAGCGACGGGCTGTACACGCTACAACATACCCAACCAACGGCGATTACCACACAATCCTATATTGATAAAATTCTCGTTAATGGAAAACACCTTGCCGCTGCTGGCCGGTTAAAACATTTCCAAAACCACCTGCAGTTCCAGGTTTCCACACCTTATTTTTCACCGTATTCAAACATCACTTACCAGTACCGCATCCACAACCCACCCGGCAGCACCTGGCAGTTGGGAGCACCCGGACAAACTGCCTTTAACATGGTAGCGCTGGAACCCGGCGTTTATGATTTTGAGATTGTGGCCATCGATGAAAACCGCAAAGTGATTTCAAAGCCGGCCAGCTTTCATTTTGAAATTCTGCTGCCCTGGTACCAGCACTGGCTGTTCAAGACCAGCGTGGTTCTGGCGGTGATAGCGTTAATCTGCTGCGGTATTTGGGTTTATCACCGCAGGCGCCTGCGAAAGCAGCGGCTTGTTTATGAAAAGCAACTGGCCATACAGGAAGAGCGGCAGCGCATTTCGGCCGAAATTCATGATGACGTTGGCGCCGGTCTGCTGGCCATGCGCCTCCTCACCGAAATGACAAAAAACAAGCTCCCCGAAAGCGAAGCAAAAGCAGAAGTGGAAAAGATCCATACATCCATTGGCGAGCTTTCGCATAAAATGAAAGAAGTGGTGTGGAGCCTCAATACCGATAACGACCAGTTGAGCAACCTGCTTTTTTACATCCGCCGGCAGGCAGTGGCCCTTTTTGAGAACAGCCCTATCATGCTGCGTGTTTTGTTCCCCGCAGAGGAAATTCCGGCCATTATCATTCACGGTGAAAAAAGGCGGCACATTTACCTGGCGGTAAAAGAAGCCCTGCACAACTGCCTCAAGCATTCCGATGCCCGTACGTGCACACTGGCCATTCGCATTGAAGGCAGCACACTCTTCATTTCGGTGACCGATGATGGCAAGGGCTTTGTTGGCCTACAAAAAGAAGTAATTGGTAACGGGCTCAATGGGATGAAAAGAAGGATGGAGCAAATTGAAGGCGTACTGGAAATGACAACCCGGGAGCAGACCACTGTACAATTTATGGTTCCCTTAAATGAAAACATATGATGAAATCTGTGTCAGTTGTAGAAGACAACGCACTTTACCAACAGGCCCTGGTGAATGTGATCAACGACAGTGATTTTTATTTCCTGCACTCGGTTTACAGTACGGCCGAAGAAGCAATGGCCATGCAGCAAAACCCACCCGACATTGCCATTGTTGATATTAACCTGCCTGGTAAAAGCGGTATTGAACTGATTGCGGCCCTGCAGGCAAAAACACATATACAGTGCCTGGTGTGCAGCCTGTACGAGGATGACGAACACATTGTAAAGGCACTGGAAAGCGGCGCTGTTGGTTATATTTTAAAAGATGCCAGCATACAGCAGATCAGCAATGCGCTGGACGAAGTGGTAAAAGGCGGTGCTCCCATGAGCCCTTACATTGCCAGCCGGGTGATCTCTTTTTTTAGAAAGCCAAAAGTGAATACAGAACATGCGCTGCTGAGTGCAAGGGAAAAAGAAGTGCTGCAGCTGGTGGCCAAAGGCCTGCAATACAAAGAGGTGGCGGACCTTCTTTTTTTAAGTACCGAAACGGTAAAAAAACACATGAAGAACATCTATCAAAAACTGCACGTGCAAAACAAAGTAGAAGCTGTGAATAAGCTGCGCTATCTGTAGGGTTCGATAGACAATGTGCAACTGGCAATTGGCGATGAGCAATTAGCGCCTACAACAATTAACTACAATAACAAATCTTCGAAAAGTAAATCCTTGCCAATTGCATATTGCAAATTGCCTATTGGCTACGGCACCGGATCGTAACCACTGCCGCCCCAGGGATGGCAACGGGCAATGCGCCGGGCGGTCAGCCAAAGCCCTTTCAGCGGGCCGTGTTTTTGAAATGCCTCCAGCCCATACTGCGAACAGGTGGGGGTAAAACGGCACCGCGGTCCCAGCAACGGGGAGATCATCCACTGGTAGATCTTGATCAGTGCAATGAAGGGAAAGGCCAGTATTTTACTGATTGTTTTCACTGTTGATGATCAGGCTTAATTTTTTCAAACATTTTGCCATGGCCGCTTTCATCTCCATAAACGGCAGGATGGCTTTACCGGTATAAATAAAAAACACCGCTGCGCTTTTTGCGTTTGCCTGCATGGTGACCTGTAGGTCTTCTTTCTGCAGGCGGTAAGCTTCCCGCAGCAGTCGCTTTACGCGGTTGCGGTCCGTGGCTTTTTTAAAATTCCGCTTGCTGACGGTCACCCCCATCTTCACGCCGCTTTCCTCTTCCTTTAAAAAAAGATAGGTTACCCTGATGGGAAAAACAGAAAACCCTTTCCCGCCGGCAAACAGGCTGTCGATCTGCTTGCGGCTTTTCAGGCGTTCGGTTTTCGGAAGTCCAAAGCGTTTAACCATAGCACAAAAGTAAAAGGGAGGCCTGCGGGAAATGTGGCAAAAGAAAAAAGCTCTCACGCAATAACGGGTGAGAGCTTTTAAGAAGTTGAAATAAGACAACCCTGCGCCAGGCGCTTCCACTCCTAACAGAATGGACCGGGTTGCGGGCCTTTATTTTAATTTCTTTTCATCGCTTACAGTCAGCTTATGACGGCCTTTGGCACGACGGCTGGCTAACACTTTTCTGCCGTTAGCGCTTTGCATACGCTTACGAAATCCATGTACTGTTTTACGACGACGACGATGCGGTTGGAATGTACGTTTCATTGAATCTTTTTTTTCACGTTCTAAAATTGCCCGTGGAGAAACGGGTCTGTTTCAGTTTTTATCGCCGGGTCACCACACCCTTGCGATTTTTGTGAAAGGACGGCAAAAGTAAGGCGCAAAGCCCATATTAGAAGAATGACGAAAGACTTTTTTTTGGAAGGGCTGTTAAAATAGAGGCTCCTTTTTTGATAAAACCGCCTATTCTGCCTGCCTCAGCCTTGGCAATGGGCACAGGCTTTGTAAAAAACGAAGTATGAAAAAGATGATGATCGGCATTGTAGCGGTAGGATTTCTTACCTCGTGCCAACAGGTGCAAGGATGGTTTGGCAGTACGGGCAACAGCGACAGCACCCAAACCATGAACTCGGAAAGTGTAAACAAAGCAAAATTGCTCCGGGACGAAAGCATTACCCGGGACAACGCCTACTCGGATCTGTTTATAGACAGTGCCACCCTGGAGGCGTATATACAAAAAGAAGCCGTACCAGCCGACAAGGCCGACCGGATGCGGGAATTTTATGTTGTACGCAACCACCAATTTGCCTGGTTTACTTCCGCCGGGCTGACGGAGCAGGCAAGAGGGCTTTGGAGCCTTTCGGAAAGCAGCGCAGAAGAAGTAAAAACAAAACCTTCCGACCGGTTGCAGGAGCGGATGGATTCCCTGCTCACCGGCGACTCTTCGGCTATGGCCAGGCAAAAACCTTCTCCCCTCCCCGATACAGCTACCCGGATCAACAACCGCGACACAACAACAGCAACCGTTTCCAACGGCGCCATTGACAGCCTGCGCCCAACTGCAGGCAATGGAGGCAGCCTATTTTCACAATCCGACACAGCCTTGGTACAAACCGAGTTGGCCCTGACAGCGCATTTTGTAACGCTGGCAACGGAAACCCAGGGGCCCGTGACGGCAGATAATTTTTACTGGCTGGTGCCCCGCAAGCGGATGGATGCCCTGCAACTGGCCGATTCGCTCCTGAACAAAGCGGCAGACTCTTCGCTTTGGCAGAACAATGCCCAGTATGCCGCCTTGAAAAACAGCCTTGGAACTTACTATAACGCAGCGAAAAACGGTGGTTGGCCAACCGTTGGCGCTGTTGCCGGTATGCGAAAAGGTGTGCAATCGCCGGCCGTGGTGCAACTCAAAAAACGCCTGGCCGCCTCGGGAGATTACCCGGCGTCGGATACAACACTGGTTTATAGCGATTCGCTGGTAACGGCCATTAAAAGCGTGCAGGAGCAGTTTGGACTTTTGCCAACCGGTCTTGTCAACGATTCCCTTTTACAAGAACTGAATGTTCCGGCGGAAGAAAGGGTTAAGCAGATCCTTGTAAACATGAACCGGGCCCTTTGGTTGCAGCCGCATACCGACAGCAGCCGGATCTTTATTAATATCCCCACACAGCAATTGGTAGCGTACGGCGACAGCGGTAAAGTAATGCGCATGCCGGTGATCGTAGGTAAAGAAGGCACAGGCACTATGGCCTTTAACGACGCCATTACAACCGTGGTTTTCAACCCGGCCTGGAACATACCGGAAAGTATCGTGAGGAACGAAATAATGCCAAAGATGAAAAACGATCCGGACTACCTGAAGAAAAACAAAATGGAGATCGTTTCGCAAAATGACAGCATTCCGCAAATACGGCAACTGCCGGGTAAGGACAATGCATTGGGCCGGGTGAAGTTTGTTTTTCCGAACAGCTTTGAAATCTACCTGCACGATACGCCAAACAAAACGCTTTTTGCGCAGCAAAACCGGGCCCTGAGCCATGGCTGTATTCGCGTAGCTTATCCCGATTCACTTGCGAAATTTGTTTTGCGCGGACAAACCGAATGGACGCCAGAGAAAATTAGGGCCGCCATGGCAGATGGCAAAGAGCAGTCGGTAGCTGTGAAGACGCCTGTACCGGTTTCTATTGCGTATTATACAGCTTGGATTGGACCCAATGAAAAGCTCCATTTCAGTCGCGATATATATGGTTACGACAGGCAAACAGCGGCCCGGATGTTTGAGAGTACCCCGCTTTCGCCCAGCATGGCCAGGCGGTAAAGAAGAAAGGCAGTTCAAACAACCTGCCTTTATTTTGCAGCAGTATTTTGCTGAGGCCGGCAGCCTGTGCTGCCGGAATTGGCAACATCTTTGAACCAATACCAAAAAACAATGCTGAAGCAAGTCATTTTATCCGGAATCCTTTTACTGGGCCTTAGCGCCTGCGATGTTCTTACCAATCTTCCGCAAACAACAGGGATGGGCACCGTTACCCAAACCGAAGCCGCACAGGCCATTCGCGAAGCCCTTGACCAGGGCACGGGCCGCGGTATTGGTGTGCTGAACAAACCCGATGGCTTTTTCGGCAACCAGGCCTACAAGCTCTTTTTACCGCCCGATGCGCAACGGGTAGAGAATACGCTGCGGCAGTTGGGCTTTTCGTCGCTGGTAGACAAAGCCATTCTACAGATCAACCGGTCGGCCGAAGATGCAGTGGGCTTTGCCCGCCCGATCTTTTTGGACGCTATTCGTGAAATGACCATCACCGATGCCATCAACATCATCAAAGGTCCCAAGGATGGCGCCACGCAATATTTCAGGCAAAAGACCACCGACAAGCTGGTGGCTGCCTTTTTACCCGTGATCAAAAGCTCGCTGGAAAAATTCAGCGCCACCAAGTATTATACGGATGTGATCAACACCTACAACAACTTTCCAACAACGGCCAGGAAGATCAATCCCGACCTGCCTTCTTACGTAGTGGACAAAGCCGTGAGTGCCCTCTTTGACCAGGTAGCGCAGGAAGAAGCGGCCATCCGCGCCAACCCCGTGGCCAGAACAACAGATATTCTGAAAAAAGTATTTGGCTGGGCTGCCAGGAGTTAAAGTAGAGGTGACAGGTGGCCGGTGATGGTGCGCTATTTTATAGCCACCTGTCACCGGCCACCTGTCTTTTTTTACACAATATTCTCCGCTGCCAGCAACACCTGCCAGGCTTCGTACACCTTGTTGCCATTAAGCAGTTTTGCTGCATAGGCATGGATCTCTTTTTCCATTTCGGCGGGATTGACACTATAGTACTGAAAAATATTTTTCAGGTGGTCGTCGTCGAACGATGGCTCTACTACTGGCAACTCGTGTACATTGCCCAGCATGCCCAAATGATTACCGGTAAGGGTAGTGCTATTTCTGATACTTTGCGGCAGGGCATCGAGGCCAATACCGAGTTTTATGTTGGGTTTGGGAACGGCAAACAGGCTTTCCGGTGTGACGCGGCAGTACCAGTCGCCGCCAAGACGAGCCACCAGTTGCAGTTTACGCTGATCTATCTTTTTTTCTTCATCCAATAAGTTGTCTGCAATGTGCAGCTTCACCACTTCGCAGATCACCAGGTTACCGGCGCCGCCGCCATCGCCCAGGGGTTTGATCTCTTTGACAAGGCATTCCATCTTTACCTGGCTTTCTTTTACCATGGGTGGCTTTACCAGGGTTGCCGGCTCTTTTGTAAAACCGGCTTTGGTGAATTCATCCACGCCTTTCGGGTACTCGCAACTGGCCAGCGATATTTGCTGCACCATATCGTAGGTAACAATGTTGATGACCACTTCGGGTACTTCCTGCACATTTTGTAAGGTGTGCTTAGTGGTATTGTCCCGCACCCGCCGCGATGGCGAAAACACTACAATGGGCGGGTTGGAAGAAAACAGGTTGAAAAACGAAAACGGGCTCAGGTTTACGTTGCCGGCGGCGTCAACTGTGGAGGCAAAACAAATGGGCCGCGGCGCAATCACATGCTGCAGGTAATACTGCTTTTCGGCCGGCGCCAGGTCGTTTAGGGTAAACACCATAGGGGCAAATGTAAGGAGGGTGGTTGGTGGATGGTTAATAGGTTGATAAGTTGAAAAGTTGATTGGTTGAAAAGTAGGTAGCTAATTCGTGCCCCATGGATTTGGTTTCAACCCTATTAACGCATTAACCAATTAACCTTTCAACTTATCAACCTGTCAACTTCTCAAGCCACCCACCGCTCGTACGCCCAAGCTGCCATTCATACCAAAGCAGCGGGAAGGTGTAACAAACAAGGGCCTACCTTCGTTCTACGAAACGATTCGTTATACAAACCAAAAAAAACCAACCAACATGCGTACAGTAATTTTTTTAGCTATGACTATGCTATTGACAACCGTTTCGGCCCAGGCCCAAAAAGAAAAAAATGAAACCCTCGAAGGCAATGGCAACCTGGTGATGCGTGAGGTGCCGGTCAGTTCATTTGAAACCCTAAAAGCCAGCGGCGTGTACGAGTTGCGCTTGTCGCAGGGCGACAAAGAAGCGGTAAAGATTGAAGCCGATGAAAACCTGCAGCAATATTTTACGGTGCGCAACGAAGGCGCATCGCTGGTAATTGACATGAAAGGGTTGAAGAACAAAAACCTGAAGAACAAAAACAAAATGCGGGTATACGTGACCTTTAAAAAATTAAAGGCAATGGACCTGAGCACGGTAGGCAGCGTAGCCGCAGAAAAAGCACTTGATTTTACGGACCTCGAGATCAACAATGCCAGCGTAGGCAAAGTGCAGTTGCACCTGACGGCCAATTCGGTAACGTTTAAAAACAGCAGCGTGGGCAATGTGCAACTTAGCGGCAAAGCGCAAAATGCCGTGTTTACCAACTCGGGTGTGGGCAGCTTTGATGCCGGCAGCTTTGTTGTGCAAACCATGAACATTGAGAACAATGGCGTGGGTGGCGCAACCGTGAATGCCGAAAAAGACTTGAAAGTAAAAGACAATAACCTGAGCCGGGTAAAGAACAAAGGCGCAGCACGGATTCGCAAGAACAACGTGGTGGTGATCTGAGCGAGTGTGTATGGATGTTATTATAAAACAAACGTCGTGCAGGATTGCACGACGTTTGTTTTTATTTACGTTAGAACATTAGTCGAGCGACATGCGCATTTCGAGCAGGTAGGGCTGAAAGCCCACTTTTTCATAGGCCTTTACAGCCGGCTCGTTCTCTATAAAAACATCCAGCCTTGCTTCGGTAATGCCTCTTTGTTTTGCCAGCGATGCCAGGACCTCAATCACCTGCGCATTGATGCCTTTTCCCCGGTGTTCAGGTTGCACATACATCATTCCCAGGTAAGCGTGTTGCGCATGTTTGTAAAATTGTTTCGATGCATCGATACGCGAATAACCACAGGCAATGATCTCTTCGTTCCATTCGGCAACAATGACGTCTGTCTGCGGATCGGTCAGCATTTTTTGAATGTCGTAATAATGCACAGGGTCTTCCTTCAAAGTCGGGCAAAACGGTCGTTCCGCACGAATGATTCCCTGCTCAAATTGAAGTAAAACAGGGAGATCGGCCAGGGTTGCTTTTCGAAGCCGGATGTCGTTCATCATACAAACGAATTTTTAGTAAGAAACAGCAATAACCTGCTGTGTAACCCAAATCTATCTTATCCTTTTTTTTGCTGCAGGATGCTCCAGTCGGTTTCTTCAGCAACAATGGTATTGGAAAGTGTGCCCAGTCCATCGATCTCCATTTCCACCACATCGCCGGCTTGCAGCCACTGCTCGGTGTAACCGGGGTTTTCCAATTTGCCGGTGCCGTTCAGTTCTAAAAAGCAGCCGGTGCCTACGGTGCCGCTGCCGATAATATCACCGGGAAAAAGATCCACGCCATAGGAAGCTCTTTCGATGATCTCGGCAAAGGTCCAGTCCATATCACCCAGGTTACCTTCACTCACCTGCACGCCATTTACCTTGCAGGTCATTTTCAGGTTCCAGTTGCGGCCGGTGTGGCCCTCTTTTGCCGGCACGGCAAACTCCTCCAACTCGTCCAGCGTAACCAGCCAGGGACCAACCGTGGTGGCAAAATCCTTTCCTTTGGCAGGGCCCAGGTTGAGCAGCATTTCGTCCATCTGCAGGCGGCGGGCACTGAGGTCGTTCATGATCATAAGGCCACCAATATAGCTTTCGGCGTCTTCGGCTTTGATGTTGCGGCCGTGCTTGCAAATAACGATTGCCGCTTCCAATTCAAAATCCAGCTTTTCAAAATGATCGGGCATGCAGGTCACGTTGCCGGGACCTTTGATGCTGTGGTGATTGGTAAAATAAAAAATGGGGTACTGGTCAAACTCCGGTATCATGTCAACCTTGCGGTTTCGACGGGCGGCGGCTACGTGCTGGCGAAACGCATAGGCATCGCGGCAGGAGGTTGGAAAAGGCACCGGCGCCAGGAGCTGCACGCTGTCAACAGCAATGCCTTTGCCGCGGCCAATCCTTTCTTCTTCGATCATGGGCACACCGTTTTGCACTACAGGGGCCGAATCTTCCCAATAGGCTAGGAACATGCTCATAGTCGTGGGCAGGTCGGGGTGAATGTCTTCCATATTGTAAAGCAGTCCGTTTACATAGGTGGCCAGGTATTCTTGTTCATCTTTAAGATAGGAAACCAGTTTCATGCATCGTTGATTTAAGGGTAAAAATAGGGCAGCGAGGTTGATTACGGCCACGCCGCTTTTTTGCTTTGCTAAAACAAGTTTGTGACGTGTATTGGCAGTTGGTATTGGTTCAGCAAATACAAAAAAGCAATGTTGGCCATGCAAAAAAGAAGCTGGGAAATTAAGTAGTTTCGGGATGGTGACAGAAATGATGTGGTGTGAATTTTAAAAGACGATACGAAATGAAAACGTTTGTTTTGCTGAACATACAGGGCCCGATGAACACTCTTTTTCCTCACTTTCTGTAATGAATTTCATGGTAACGATCGACACCTTGCGCAAGCTGGCCACTTCTTTTCCCGGCGTCACAGAAGAGCCGCATTTCGAAAAGATCTCTTTCCGGGTAAAGAAGAAGATCTTTGCAACTTATGACGACAAAAACAAACGGGCCTGCCTCAAGCTGTCGGAAACCAGCCAGGATGTTTTTTGCCTTGCGGACAAAACAGTCATCTACCCCGTTGCCAACAAATGGGGCAAGCAGGGCTGGACACTTGTTGAAATGAAAAAACTACGCAAAGAATTATTTGCCGATGCTGTAACAACAGCCTATTGCGAAACAGCGCCGAAAAAACTCGCTGAACAGGTAAGGCCGCAAGCAACAGGAACCCTGTCGCCCGATAAATTGCAATAGTGGAATATTCGCTAAACAGTAAACCTGAATCTGCATTGGTACATGCAACAATGAAGAACGTACAAACCACAGATCAACGAAAGGCAAAGCGCATGGCCGACCTGTACAACACGGTACCGAATATTGTTTGGTCGGTTCTTGGCTTTCTTCCCCTGTTTGTTTTTTGCTATACCCATTTACCACTCAATTTTGTTCTTGCATTTGCTGGCATCAGTATAGCGCCGGCGTTTTTACCCAACCGTTTTTTTGATAAGATACAACTGGCAAATAACGCTATTACCTATAAAAAGCTGGGGGTTGGTTTGGCGTTGCGGCTCTCGCAAAACGGTGCTATCATAAATAAGATGATCCGCAGTCAGTATCCCGACTACAAGGCGCTGCGCTGGGACCAGCGGTCAATGAAAGGACTCCTGGGCCAAACCTATGTGTTTGAAAAATTTCATTACATCCTGTTCTTGTTTTTTTGCCTGGTTGGTTTTACAGCCTTCAGCAAGGGTTTGTTCTTGTGGGGAATTGCGCTCTTGTTGATAAACATCGTTTACAATGTTTATCCCATCCTTTTGCAGCAATTCATTCGGACAAAGCTGGCAACTTGCAAGAAGAAAAGAGTTGTCCTATCTACCTAAAAGAATAGGTTGATACAACAACATTAGACCCGCTGGATTTCAGGTTTTTTTGCACTACACATCTTATCACAACAAAACAACTTTACCGGCAAGGGCAAAAACAAAAAAGCAGTAATCATCATTACTGCTTTCAAAATCTTTTTACGCTGATGTATTCATCAAGAAGATACCGCTGCCGACTGCAACACCTTGTTAATCACCGCTACCATCTTCTCCCCTTTTTCCTTTACCTGCGCTTCTGTCCACAACAGGGAAATGGAGGATGAAATACAACGGCCCATTACGGCATCTGAAGCCGAAAAATCCTGGTCAGTGAGCTTGCGCAAACCCTCGCGTTGTGCCTCGTGCAACGGATACAAAGCGGTGGCACCTTTCAGGTGACCCCATTTGCGGATGTAGTGCCAGTTGTTGTCGAACCAGTAAAAATTTCCGGCAAGAATACCTTGCGCTTTCATTTCGGCCACCACGCTGCGGGTAATCTCTTCCGTTGGTAAAAACCAGCTCAGGAACGTACAGCTATCGCCTTCGGGATCGGGAAGCCGGCGGAAAGAAACCTGCGGTACATTGGAAAGAATTGCCTTCAGGGCTGCATGGTTCTTTTTCTGTATCTGCAGAAATTCATCTACCCTGCGCACCTGCGCCAGTCCCACCGCTGCGTGCAGTTCGGAAATGCGAAAATTATAACCGAGGAAAGGATGCAGGTCTGCGCCACGGTCAACACCATTGTGGTCGTGGCCATGATCGCTGAACGCATCGCATTTCGTGTATACATCCTCGTTATTGGTCATGACCACGCCGCCTTCGCCACAGGTCATTGTTTTCACAAAGTCAAAAGAAAACGTTCCGGCATCGCCGATGGTGCCCAGGCTTTTGCCTTTGTAAGTGGCGCCAATGCTCTGGCAGGCATCTTCCAGCAAAAAGAGGTTGTGCTCTCTGCAAATGGACTGCAGCGCATCCATGTCGGCCATGCTACCGCACATGTGCACCGGCATCACGCATTTTGTTTGGGGTGTAATGGCAGCCCGAACGGCATCGGGATTCAGTGTCAGGGTATCATCCACATCTACCAGCACCGGCACGGCACCAACACTAAGCACCGCTTCAAACGAAGCCACAAAGGTGAACGAAGGCATGATCACTTCATGACCGGCCCCAATGCCCAACGCGGCCATAGCGGTTGTAAGTGCCGCGGTACCGCTCGACACCAGTTGCGCATGCTTTGCGCCAAACCGGCTGCAGATGGCAGCTTCCAGTTCTTTTGCTTTCCAATGACCTTTTCGCGCCGCATCAAAGCCATAACGCATCAGGATACCGCTGTCCACCACATCCATCAACTCTTTGCGTTCTGCATCGCTCCACAATTCAAAACCAGGCATAGAAGAATAGTTAAGTATGAAAAATTTTGAAAGGCGAAGGTAAGAAAGACCGAAGAACCGCAGAACAGATGAACAAGGAACAAGGAACGTCGAAGTATTTTCAGTTCCTCCTTTCCTTTTCCTTACAAGCAGGTTGCTAACGGAAGAAAGGTTGACCAGCGGAAACCATTCGTGTAATCAGTGCAAAAATTCGTGTTTAAAACCAGCCCCGCCGCCGGAACATCACCAGCATCCAAACCGGAATGACCAACATTACACCTACGGAAATAAAAAATCCCCAGCGGTTGTGAAGCAACGGGATGCGGTCGAAGTTCATACCAAAAATGCCGCCGATCACCGTCGCCGGTGCCAGCAGGCAGGTCACGATGGCCATCACCTTCATCACTTCGTTCATGCGCAGGTTTACATTGTTGATATAGAGGTCCTGCATGCTCACCATCACATCGCGGTAGTTTTCGGAAAGATCGTAAGCCTGTAAAATATGGTCGTAAACGTCTTTGAAATATTTGGTGGTGCGTTCGTCAAGCAGGTCACTTTCGCTGCGGATGATATTGGTCACCAGGTCGCGAACGGGAGCAATGTTTCGCTTGAGGATAATCAGCTCTTTGCGAAGCTGCGTGATCTTTGCCAGTGACCGCGTGTTGGAATTGCGGATCACTTCTTCCTCCAACTCCTCAATGTGATCGCCGAGGCCTTCCATCACCAGGAAATAACTGTCCACAATAATGTCCAGCATGGTGTAGCACAGGTAATCGGCACCACGCTGGCGCAGCTTACTGGTTTGCATGCGCAGCTTGTCGCGGATCGGGTTGAACACATCGCGGTCGGGATCTTCCTGGAAGGTAATCACAAAATTTTTACCCAGCACAATGGACACCTGCTCTGTTTCCACGCTGCCTTGCTTCCGGTTAAAATACAGCATGTTCAGCAGGCAGTAGAACACCCCTTCCACTTCGTCCATTTTGGCCCGCTGGCCAATGCTGAGAATATCTTCGGTGAGAAGCGGGTGAATGCCAAAATGCGCCGCTACTTTTTCTACGTCCGACCGTATAATGCCGTCGATATTGATCCAGGAAATGCTTTCGGTATGCAAACAGGAAAAACTATCTTCTACCTTTTCCAGCTTGTTTTCCCGCATGCCGTTGGCATCATAATCGAACACCGTCACTACTGTTCGTGCGGCATCTTTTCGCTGGGTTTCTACGGTAGGGTTTACGTTGACGATCTTTTTGGTGCGCTGTGTTCCAAACAGCACCGAAGGAATAAGATAGCGAACAAATCGTTTGGCTTTCACCGGCTGAAAATTTAAAGGAAAGTACGGCATCCCGCAGGGACAAAAAAGAAAAGAAGCCGCGAAGCTTCTTTGTGTCATCATCGCCTGTCTTTTTACTGCAGGGAATTGTAATGCGCTACAAGCGCTACTATCTTTTCTGTTTGGGTAGATTTTTTTGCAGCCTCCGTTTGCAAAAAGGTTTCCAGCGCTGCTTTTTTATCAGAAAGGATCGCCGTTACGTCCTTTGGTTTTTTCACACTGTGCAGGGCGTTGTTGTGCGCAAGCAGCACTTCTTCGGTTGTGGTGATCGTTTGTTCTGCAGTGGAGGCGCCATAAGGTTTGTTCTCGCTGAGCGCTTTATTGTACCGTTTGTAAAGCGGCGCCTTGCCTTCTGCCAGCACCTGGTACCAGCCCTTTTTTATGCCAGCGGAAAACGGCAGGGCCGATGCGTGCATAAACCGGTATGAAGAACCTGTAACGGTATCGGTTAGTATGATTTCTTTCAATGGTATGGTGACGGTAAACTCTTGTTCTTCGTTATTGAGAAAATACAATTGGTTCTCAAAAAGGTCAAGCTTTGCTTTTGGGCTCCGGTAGCGTTCGCCTTTTGGAGAAATGGCCACCACCTTCATCCAGTTTTCGCTAAAGTAAGGCGTGCCACTAACCAGGCGAACAAACCGCGCCGTGAGAACAGGGCTGCCGCCGATCGTATAAAAACTGTTCATCGGGAGGTTGTCCATTTTGTCTACGTTAATTGTCTGTTGCGACAAGGCAGCCGTGCCGGTAAGGGCAAAAAAAGCAAGGAGCAAGGTTTTCATAACCGTAGTTTAAAGAAGTAAGATAAAAAATTCTGTAACGGTAAAACAGCCGCATTTGGGTTAACCCATCGTTGCTAAAGTCCGCCGGGTAAAGCTTTGAAAGAAGGGAAAACGGCCAGCCTGGCTAGGCTATTTACGCGGCTTGGTACGATGGCTGGCAGCGTAAAGTTTCGATGTGGCAGCGGACAGTTTTACCCTTTTCCTATGGCAATAATCAAGCATTTGTACACTTGGCTTCCGGGAACCTGGTTTTTACTTTTACACCCTGTTGTGAACCCTGTAATGTGAATCCTATGAAAAATTTTTACACACTATCTATCCTTTTGTTTACCCTGTTACAAACAGGTACATTTTTGCAAACTGCTGCCCAGTGCGTTGACGGCAGCGAAACCACGCCTGTGATCATGGATACAACCATTCGGTTTGATGCGGGTGCAACATCCACAAAAGTAAAATTCCCCAAGTTTGACCCAGAAGCCGGTATGCTTCGTTGCGTAAAACTAACTGTGGAAATGACCGGTGTGGTTGATACCTTCTCAATCCTGAACGCTACCAGCAGCAGCCAGAATGTTTCACTTACGTATATGCGAAGTGATGAAATGAGTGGCCTGGGTCTTTTAACACCGCTGAGCAACAGCTTCAACAAAAAATATGGTCCGCATGCAGTGGCAAGCGGCGATACTTATGCGATTTCACGGGATACCGTTTTGCGAAAACTAATGACAAGAACGCTAACGGACTCGATTGAAATATCTGCATTTTACGGACAGGACAGTATTGAGTTTGACTACACGATTGATGTACTTGTGGCACCAACCATACCGGGTGGCACCAGCTCAATGAGCATTGCAACGTCTGCATTTGTAAAGTTTAAGTTTGAATATTGTACCTGTTCAAAAGCAACCTTGCCGCTCGGTATCAAAAACTTTACGGTTAGCAAAACATCGGCATCCACCGCACAGCTTTCATGGATGGGTGAAAACGACGGTTATGCTTACAGTTATGATGTGGAAGTAAGCCGCGATGGAAAAACGTTTACAAAATTGACAACGGTAGACCGTAAGTACACACCAAACCCGGCTTATGCGTCTTCTTTCTCCATGGCCGAAAATGACTATGGCACCTATTACTTCCGGGTGCGGCAGCGCTGGCAAAATGGCTATGTACGCTATACGGTTGTTAAACCAGTGACCTTCAGCAACCCGCTATTTGAAACAACCAGCCTTTATCCCAACCCCTCAAACGGTAGCATCGGGATCAAATTTGTAAGCACAAGGGCTAATAACATCCTGGTACAGGTGACCAACGCTGCCGGGCAGCAAGTACTCACTAAAAACCTGCAGGTAGCCACCACCGATTACAAAGTGTTGGGCAACCTGCCCGCCGGCACGTACTGGGTAAAGATCACAGACCTGTCATCGAAAACGGTTGCCGTAAAGCAGTTGGTGGTGCAGTAGAGAGAAGGATATTATTGATATTTGGATATTTTCCAAAACCATTTATAAAAAGGAGAGGACCGTTTTTAAGCGGTCCTCTCCTTTTACGTTTATACAATGACGTGAGAAAAGGTTGAAAATAATATCTCAATATCCCATTATCTTATCTCCTCTCACTACAGCTTGCCGTACAGTTCCCGCAGCTTTTCCCTTGTCATGATCTTTTCCCAGTCTTTACCGAGGGCATTTTCCCAAAGGGGTTTCATGCCCAGTGAAACGTTGATCATGGTATCAAACTGGTCTTCGCTCAGGCCCTGGCAAATGCCCTGCGGAATGTCGATGCCGTTCTTTTCCACCATGCGCTTAAACTCTTCCACGCCTTCGGGGTAGTATTCCTCGAGGTGCTGCATAACGATGCAGTTGCCTACGCCGTGCTTGGTACCCAGCAGGTAGCTAAGGCCGTAGCTTACCGCATGCGCCACACCAACCTGGGAGTAGGCAATGCTCATGCCGCCGGCATAAGAGGCCATCATCAGCTTGTCATCACATTCTTCGTCCCAGCCATCTTTCTCCAGGAAGATATAACGGCAAAGGTCAAGTGCTTTTTCGCCGTAGCTTTTGCTGAACTCATTGAGGTAAGTACCGGTCAGGCTTTCAATGCAGTGAATATAGCAGTCCATGCCGGTATAAAAGCGCTGGTTCGCCGGCGCATTCGCCGTAAGTTCAGGGTCCAACACGATCTGGTTGAACGGTGTATAATCGGAGTTCATGCCCAGTTTGCGGGTAGGACCCGTTAGGACAGTGGTACGGCTTACTTCGGCGCCGGTACCGCTCAGCGTAGGAATGCCCGCTTTGTACACACCCGGTTGTTTCACCAGGTCCCAGCCCTGGTAGTCGGCTGCCGAGCCGGGGTTGTTCATCATCAGCGAAACCGCTTTTGCCAGGTCAAGGGTTGAGCCACCCCCAATGCCAATCACACCACTCACCATTCCAAACGTATCTTTCAACTCGTCGGCAATGGCATCCACATACGTTGTTTTGGGCTCGTACGTAACATCGGCAAAAATGATCTTGTCGTTGCCGCGGAGCGGAACCTTGTTTGCCAACTCTTTTCCTTCAAAAAAATGATCGACCAGGAAAATCATCGGCGCCTCATCGGTACGTTGCGGCTTCAATATCTCATCCAACTGGCTAAAAGACCCGCGGCCGTACACCACGTAATCTACCATCTTAAAATTGCGGAACGTTGTGCTCATAAGGCACAAAGGTAACCGCAGAACAACGCGATTTGAAAAGAGGAAGCCGGATTTTCAACGCAGTTGGCGCAAGCCCTTATTTCTTTGCGGCGGTCCAGTTCAATTTGTAGGTATCGCAACCGGCACCTACATTGGAGAAACGGATCGTGCCTTCGGCCTTATTACCCTTTATGGTTGCTTTCACCTCAAAGCGAAAGCCAGATTTGGGTTCGGTGATCACACCATCCACCACACCGTTTTTAATGGACAGGCTTTCTTCCGGACCCAGCGTGGCCTGGTCGAGACGGCCACTGCATCGCCAGTAGCCTTCAAAGGTGAGATTTTGCAGTTCGTTGCCTTTTACATCAAAGCTGATGGCATCGCCTTTCATGCCGTTGGAGATGGTTCCTCTCCAGGCAGGACCGGCCGCAGCGGCGGCGGTTTCGTTTTGCAAGGTTGCTGATTGTGCAGTTTTGTTTTGCTCGTTGCCACTGTTGCAGCCGGTGCTGATAGCACCCAACAGGGCAAGGGTAAGGAGGTATTTCATAACGGTAAATGTAATACCCGGAAAAGAAAAATGAAAGAGTGCAACAGGAGAAGCTTAAGCGCTTGCCGCTGCACCCAGTGCTTGTTTGCGGCCGGCAATGCGTTTGCGCAGGAGCTTAAAAAAACGGGAACGTTCCCTTTCGCTGACAGAGCTGATGAGCGTGGACTTGCGCATGAGGTTTTGATAGTAGCTATACATGTTGTCGCAAAAGGCCACATCTCTTGTCACCATAAAGTTGATGGCGCTGTGCGTCAGGAAACAGATTTTTGATGTATCCAATACAGCCAGGATAGAATTATCCCCGCTGACCACTTCATTAAAATAAAGCTGGAAACTGCTTAACGGCTTTCGATCAGGGTCGTGGTTATCAAACTTGTAGCCCTGCTCGGCCTGTGCTTCCAGGTGAATAAACAATTTATCCAGCGCCTCGTATACCAGCAGCAGGTCTTCTTTGCTTTGAAAGAACCGGCTGTCGTGGTAATACTCCACTTGCCTCAGGGTGCTTGTCAGGCTTTCAATATTCCAGATCTCGTACGAGTTGATCTGGTTATAGGTATCCAGTGCTTTTCTGCCGAGGGCAAAAATGGCCTCGGGGTAGTCAGACAGCCGGATTTTGCTTGTGGAAAACTCCGGCGACTGCAGCAAGGTTTTGTGCCAGAAAAAATATTTGAAGGCGGCCAGTTCGGGATAATGGTAATGATGAAAAAGCGGGATGTCCTTGCAGAGATAATACATCTCCCGTTCTTTAAAAGAGGCCATGTATTTTACCTGCTGGCCAACAGCCGTAAGGTATTCGTCAAACCGAAACGAAACCGGGTCTACGTACTTGCCCTGGAAAGGAATGGTATCGGCCTGCAGGTTCAGCAGCGTGTCCAGCGAAAGGCGGTACCGGGTGCAAAGCGCAAGCAGTTCTTCAAAAAGAACCGGCTTTTCCCCTCGAATACGGCGGTAAGCACTGTCGGTGCTGATACCCAGCGTTGCGGCAACTTCCTCGGCCAGAGATGTTCCTTCGGGCAGTTTTGTTTTCAGGTATTGAAAAAATCCAACCTGTAATCCTGTTGTTGTCATGATGCCATTTTTTCGTTTTGCATTGATTCCACCGGCAGTTTTGCATACAGGATATTAAAAAAGATGGTGCGCTGTTTTTCGCTGACGCTGCTGATAAGGGAGCTGCGCCGCATGATGGTTTGAATGTTTTGAAACACCTCGTTGCAAAATGCTTCGTCGTTGGTAAGCATATAGTTCAGGGTGTCGTAGTTCAGGAAAAGGGTTTTGCTGCTGTCGTGCAGGGTCATGATGGTGTTGTTGCCAAGGCCCACCCGGTTATAAAACAGCTTGAAGTTTTCTTTTTTCGTCAGCGGGTTTTCGCCCGGCAAAAATTTGCGTCCGTACTCGGCCTGTCGCTGCACGTTTTCCAGCATGTGACGCATGCCGGCGTATACGGCTAGCATTTCATCGCGGGTCATCAGACCGGTTTCAAAACAATAGCTGATCTGCGCCAGCAGGCCGTTGATGCTTTCCAGGTTCCATATCTCTACAGAAGGAATTTTGTTGTAGAGAGATAGGATCTCCTGCCCCAACGCTTCTATCTCCGGCGTAAGGCAATGGAGCGAAAACTTTTGCTGCGCAAATGCGGGGTTGCCAAACATCGTCTTCATCCAGAAATAATAGCGAAAGGAGAACAGCGCCGGCGAGCAAAGCTGGTGAAACAGCGGAAGGTCGCTGGTGACATAATAAATGCTTTTTTCTTCCGCCGCATTGAGGCTCTTTATTTGTTGCAGGATGCTGGTGAGGTAGGTCTTAAAGTCGTACACCCGTGATTCCAGCTTGATGTTTTGAAAGACCACCGAATTGTGGTTTAGCTGCAGCAACTGGTCAAGCGAAAAATGAAATTGCTGGCACAAGATGGCCGCTTCTTCCAGCACCAGCAGGGTTTCGCCGCGAATGCGTCGGTAAGCACTGTCCTGGCTGATACACAACACCTCGGCCACCGTATCTACCAGCGACCGGCCGGGCGGCAGCACTTCTTTGATGCGCTGAAAAAGGTATTCCTGTAATTTCTTTTCGGCCATACAGGGCTGTTTGCAAAAAGGAGATGTAACTCACTCTTAAAATAAGATTTTTTCCTAACATAACTGCCTTTTTGCGACAGGCGCAGCAAAACTTGCGATGAAGGAACAAAACACGGTTGGTAAGAACACCAGTTGCATTTTTTGCAACTCCCCTTATTTGCACCCGAAATTCAATTAGAAAAAGGGGGGTGTGCCGGCGTAGATTCGTATTGGTTGAAAAAGAAACATCCCTTTTTATGAACCGCCTGACACCACATTTTTCCCGCTCTAACTCCTGGTCGCTACTGCCATCGCCAACTGCAGCCGGTACCTCCCTCCTCGCTTCAACCAAACGATCGCTGATGGCAGTAGTGTTTATCCTTGGCAGTGGTGAACTTGTTTGGCCGCAGGAGCAGCAGTTGCTGTACGGTATTCATCGCCGTGGCGAAAAAGTGGGCGAGCTTTCTTACCAGCAAAAGACCGAAGGCACGCAAACAACCTATGCCATCAGGTCGGATGTTACGGTCAGTATGGTGCTTAGCTTTCGGGTGCAGGCCTGGGAGCAATCGGTATACAAAAACAATGTGCTGCAGTTTTCTTCGCTGTTGCGAAAAGTGAACGGGCGGGAACGCACCAACCGGCAAATTCAAAATACCGGCAACAAAATCACGATCACCAATAAAAACAAGACGCCGCTGGAAAAAGCCTACGTGATCCATTACGGCATGCATTGTCTTTATGCCACTGAGCCGGTTACGCAAACCACCGTGTTTTCCGATAATTACCAGCAGTTCCTGGCCATTGAAAAGCTGGGTCCGCAGCATTACCGCATCAAGCTGCCCGATGGCGGCAGCAATGAATACTTCTACCAGGACGGCATCTGCCGGCGGGTAAAACTGAAAAGCACGTTGTTTGATGCCGAATTTGTTTTGCAAACGCTTAAGCCACAGCCATGAGACTTTTTCTGACAGGAGCAACCGGTTACATTGGTCACGAGCTGGCACTTTCCGCCGCCCGGCAAGGGCATACGGTAACGGCCATGGTGCGGTCCTTTTCTTCGCCCAACCTGCCGCAGCACTCTGCCATCCGGTTTTGCAAAGGCGATGTTACCGATTATGCATCGGTACGCCGGGGCATGCAAGGCTGCGATGCCGTGCTGCATGCGGCAGCCCTTACGCAACTCTGGCACAAAGACAGCTCGCAGTTTTACCGTATAAACGTGATGGGTACACGTAATGTTTTGGAAGCAGCCCTGCATCATGGTGCAGACCGCTTTGTTTTTACCAGCAGTTGCGCCGTGCTGGGACCGTCAACTGACCATCCTGTTACCGAAGACGATCCACGGTTTACGCCGTTTGAAAACGATTACGAAGTTTCAAAACACTGTGCAGAAGAACTGGTACGCGAATATGTTCACCGTGGCCTGCATGCCGTTATCGTGGCGCCGCCAAGAGTGTATGGTCCGGGCCTGCAAACGCGGGGCAATCCCCTTCACCAACTAATTCGGAATACGCTGAAGCGAAAGCTTGTTTTTCTGCCAGCGGCAAAAGGCATAGTTGGTAATTATGCCTTTATCGGCGATGTGGTGCAGGGCCATTTTAAGGCGCTGGAGCGGGGCGAAGGTGGTGAGAAATATATTTTGGGTGGCGAGAACCTTTCGTACCAGCAATTTTTTGAAACCATTGGCAGGGCCGGCAACCAGCAATTAAAAATGATAACCGTTCCGGTGGTACTGCTCAAAGCCTGGTCGGCAGTTGTTTTTGGCGCCCATTACCTGCTGGGCCGTCACACGCATCTCTCGCCGAAGGTGGTAGAGCGGCTGGTGCAGAACAGGGCCCTTAGCTGCGACAAAGCCGTAAAAAAATTAGCCTACCAGATAACTCCCTTTTACCAGGGAATGCAGCAAACCATTCATCACCTGAAAACATCCATTCATGGCTAACGCTTACTATACC
This sequence comes from Flavisolibacter longurius, assembly GCA_013327885.1. GTDB lineage: Bacteria > Bacteroidota > Bacteroidia > Chitinophagales > Chitinophagaceae > Flavisolibacter. The sequence goes on from JABUMY010000002.1 coordinate 256,136, forward strand.
CTGATCACCGGTGCCAGTGAAGGCCTTGGAAAATTCCTGGCACTGGAATGTGCCCGCCGCCGGCGCAACCTGGTACTTTCCGCCCTGCCGGGCAGCGGACTTCGAAAGCTTGCTGCTTATATCACCGGGCAATACGGCGTGCATGTGGTGTATGTTGAAAAAGATTTATCCACGGAAAAAAGCTGCTACGAGCTGGTAGCCGCAATTCGTGAAAAAGGCCTTGCCATCAACTGCCTGGTCAACAACGCCGGCATCGGCGGCAGTTTTGGCTTTGACGAAAAAGACGTGCCGTTTTACCACCGGCAGATCGGTGTGAACGTAGTGGCACCCACCATTCTTTCCCGCCTGCTGGTGGCCGACCTGCGGCGGCATGCCCCTTCGCATATTCTTAACATCAGCAGCCTTGCCGGTTTTTTTGCCCTGCCCAACAAGCAGGTTTACGGCGCAACCAAAGCTTATCTTTTCCGGTTCTCAAAAAGCCTGCGCACCGAGTTGAAGCAGGATAACATTCACGTTTCGGTACTTTGCCCGGGTGGCATGGATACCCGCTGGGAGTTGTTGCTGGAACACCGCATGGGTGCCAACTGGCTTTGCCGGCAATCCATTATGCACCCGGCCAAAGTAGCTGCCATTGCGCTGGACAGCATGTTGCAAAACAAAGCCGTTATTGTACCCGGCGCCTGGAACCGCGTTTTCCTGCTCTGGAACCGCATCTTTCCCGGCTGGCTGAAGACCCACCTTGTCCGTTACCAAACGCGAAAGCATTCACCCCTGTTTGCTCCCGTGCCTGCCGAACCGGCCATGCCACTGGTGGCGGTATAACCCAACAGTACTTGTAACCTGTGCACAGGGTGCGCCAGTCCTTGCGGATGGCTGCAAGGGCTTTTTGTTGCCTATTCAGCAACAGGATTTGCTGTGCCTTGCAAAAAAGAATTCAAAAAGACCTCGTCTCAATAGATCCAGATCCTGCAAAAATCCAGAACTGCATTTACTCACCTAAACGAACGTGTATGAAAAAGAATCTACTCCTGCTATTTGCCCTGTTTACAGCTTTTGCAGCCGTTGCTCAAAAAACGGTAAGGGGAACGGTTACGGATGGCGCAGGCCCCGTGGCTAACGCCTCCGTACTGGTAAAAAACACCACCACTGGCACCACCACCAACGACAGGGGAGAATTTGTGGTTGCCGTATCTTCTTTACCGGCAACCCTCTTGGTTTCGGCAGTGGGGTTTAACGGGCAGGAAGTGCTGGTAACCTCCGATGAACCACTAGCCGTTTCGCTCAGCAATGCACAACGCATGCTGGAGCCCCTGGTGGTGGGCGGCACCTACGGCAACTTACCCCGACGCCTAACCGAAATGCCGGTTTCGGTAGAATACATCGGCCGCAGGGAATTGGAGAACAACCCGGCGAACGACTATTACAGCCTGCTTCTTTTTGCCAAGGGTGTTGATGTCACCACATCGAGCCTGACGTTTAAAACCTACAGTACCCGCGGGTTTAATTACAGCGGCAGTGCACGGGTGAACCAACTAACGGACGGCATGGACAACCAAACGCCGGGACTGAATTTCCCGATTGGCAATTTTGCCGGGCTTACCGAGTTGGATGTGGCCTCCATTACGGTTTTGCCGGGTGCTTCCTCTGCACTGTACGGACCTGGTGGTATGAACGGCACGATCCTTATCAACAGCAAAAATCCCTTTCAGCACCAGGGACTTTCGGTGCTGGTAAAACAAGGGGTTACCAATGTTGACAAAATCCAGCGTCCTGACATAGAACCGTATCATGATGTAGCCCTTCGCTATGCAAAAGCGTTTAACAGGTTTGCTTTTAAGATAGGGGCCCAATACCTGAAAGCCACCGATTGGCTGGCTGGTGACGAAAGCAATTATACAAGGATGGGCGATGTGGGCAGGGTCATTCCCGGCACCCGGGCTAGCGATCCGAATTATGACGGTGTGAATGTGTATGGCGATGAAACATCGCAAAATGTACGCAACATTGTCAACCTCGTTTATCAGGCTTACGGTCAACCGGCACCGGGATCCAATATACCCGGTACCAATATCGCCTGGGCCAATGCCTTGCAGAATACGCCCAATGAAAATGTATCCCGAACCGGTTATCATGAACGTGATGTGATTGATCCAACAACAAAAAATATTAAGTTGTCGGGTGCCCTGCACTATAAGCTGACAATGAATACGGAAGCGCAGCTGATGGGTTACTGGGGCACCGGCAATACCGTTTACACCGGTAACAACCGTTATGCGTTAAAAGATATTAAGATCGGCCAGTACAAACTAGAGATCCGTAATCCAAACTGGTTTTTGCGTGGCTACACTACACAGGAAAATGCCGGCGAGGCCTATAGTGCTACGGCTGCGATGCAGGTCATGAATGAACTGTGGAAGCCCAGTGCCAGCTGGTACACTGAATACGCCATTGCCTACCTGACAGCAACAGGCCAAGGCGCCGATAAAGCAACCGCTATGCAGGCTGGCCGCCAGTTTGCCGACCGTAACCGTCCGCAAGCCGGCACACCTGAATTCAAACAATTCTTTGACCAGGCCCGCAGCATTCCGCTGCCAAAGGGCGGACTGTTCAAAGAAAAATCACAGCTATGGATGACCGAAGGCCAGTATAATTTTTCGCACCTGCTGCCGGGTGTTGATATTGTTGTTGGCGGCAACTGGAAAAAATTTGTGCTCAATTCGGCCGGTACCATCTTTATTGATACACTGGAACCTATCCACATCAATGAATGGGGTGCGTACGCACAGGCCACCAAAAAACTGGGCAACCACGTCACGCTTTCGTTTGCCGGCCGCTACGACAAGAACGGTGATTTTAAAGGCCGCTTTACACCAAGGGCCACAGCGCTGGTGAACATTGCCGACGGACAAAACCTGCGGTTTTCCTATCAAACGGCGTATCGTTTTCCCACGTCCACGCAGCGGTACATACGGCTGGATGTAGGCAGCTACACCATTCTTGGCGGACTGCCCTGGGTGATGGATTTTATGCAAGGCCCGGTAATGGAACTGGATGGCACCACGCCAAAGCCCTATGCCTACAAGGCGCTAAAGCCCGAAAGCATGCGGTCGTTTGAAGCCGGTTACAAGGGATTGATCGGCGGCAAGCTGCTGGTAGATGTTTACGGTTATTATGGCCGGTACACCGATTTCCTGGGAAGAAATGTATTGATCGATTCGAAAGGCGATATCTATTCGACAGTGGTGAACAGCACCACCGAAGTCAGTACCTACGGCGCCGGGGCCGGAATCGATTACCGCATGCCGCAGAATTTTTTCCTGGCCGTGAATGGTTACCACGATGTGCTGGATGATGTGCCCACTGGCTTCCAGGCTTTTTTCAATACACCCAAATACAGGGTAACAGCCGGCTTTGGCAACAGTGGTTTGGGCAAATCGGCACAACTTGGTTTCAACATCATGGCCCGCTGGCAGGATGCATTCTTTAGCGAAGGCGAACTGGCCAACGGACCGGTAGAGGCTTTTACCACCCTTGATGCGATGATCAGCTATAAGCTGCCAAAAATAAAAAGCACCATCAAAATCGGTGGCACCAATCTTCTTAATCATTATTACAAAAACGCCTATGCCAATCCCGGGATCGGCGGGCTGTATTATGTGAGTTTTGGATATGGCTTGTAGAATCAAATTCTTTTACACGGTAAACAAAATGCGCTTCTGAAAATTCAGGAACGTTCAGGCTGCCGGTACTTCACCGGCTGCCAATCAACAAGATTTTCACACACACAACTTTTTTTATGAAAAAGATCTTTTTTGCATTGGTCTGTATCATCACGTTTTTTGTTGGCAGCACACAGCAGTTACCGCTACAAATATCAACCGACATAAGTGATGTTGAACGGGAACAGGATTACCTACAGAAAAGTAAAAATCAAAAACTCGTCGGAGGGTTGCTTGCATCAGGCGGCGTGGCAATGCTAACCATTGGGATGTTGCAGTTTCTATCTGATTTTAGTGATGGTTTATCCTTCTCGAGTTCCTCGTCCGGTGAACGAGGGTCAAAGGATTTCGGCGAAGGGTTTTGCATAGCCGGTGGTGTTGCTTTGGCGGGTAGCCTTCCTTTTCTTTTGGCTTCCCGTAGAAATAACCGAAAGGCCAGGCTGCTCGCAAAAAACAACACAACCTACATTACGCCTTCGTTCCGGATCACCCAGGCGGCTTTCGGCATTGCTATTCCCATCGGAAGGTAGCACCGTGTTATTCCCCTGCCTGTCAGTACCTTTGCAGCACTTTGAAATAACGTGCACATGCAAACACAACATTTTTCGGAACAGGAACTTATACGCAGGGAAAAATTAATTCAATTGCAGGCCCTGGGCATCAATCCCTACCCTGCTGCTTTATACCCGGTTACCCATCATTCGATTCAAATAAAAAAAGCGTTTACTGACGAGACCAAAGATGATTTTGCCGAGGTCTGCCTGGCTGGCCGCATCATGAGCGTTCGCGACATGGGAAAGGCTTCCTTTGCTGAACTGCAGGATGAACAAGGCCGCATCCAGATCTATGTGCGCAAAGACGACCTGACAAAGGACGGCGATTCGACCCTTTACGATCCCGTTTGGAAAAAGCTGACTGACCTGGGTGATTTTGTCGGCGTGAAAGGATTTGTGTTTCGGACAAAACTGGGCGAAATTTCGGTGCATGTAACCGAACTGACGTTGCTGGCCAAGTCGTTGCGGCCGCTGCCGATTGTAAAAGAAGCGGACGGTCAGTCTTACGATGCCGTTACCGATCCCGAATTCAAATACCGCCAGCGCTATGCCGACCTGGTGATCAATCCTTCGGTAAAAGAAACCTTTGTCAAACGTACAAAGCTGATGAACTCCATCCGCGAATTCATGAACGAGCATGGTGCGCTGGAAGTGGATACGCCGGTATTGCAAAGCATTCCCGGTGGCGCAGCGGCCCGTCCGTTCATCACGCATCACAATGCACTGGATGTACCGTTTTACCTGCGTATTGCCAACGAGCTTTATTTAAAGCGTTTGATCGTTGGCGGTTTCGATTGGGTGTATGAATTCAGTCGCAACTTCCGCAACGAAGGCATGGACCGTACGCACAACCCCGAGTTCACCATTCTTGAATTTTACACGGCTTACAAAGACTACCTGTGGATGATGAACGTAACCGAAAAGCTGCTGGAAAAAGCAGCAGTGGACGTAACCGGCACCACGGATGTAACGGTCGGCGAAAAGATCATTTCTTTTAAAGCACCGTTTCAGCGCATTTCCATTTACGATGCCATCAAAGAACACACAGGCATCGACGTTAGTGCCATGAATGAATCACAGCTTCGCGAAGCCTGCAGCCAGTTAGGTATTCATACTGATGCTACCATGGGTCATGGAAAATTAATTGACGAGATCTTTGGTGAGAAATGCGAGCACCACTACATACAACCTACGTTCATTATTGACTACCCCGTTGAAATGAGCCCGCTGACCAAAAAGCACCGCAGCAAGCCCGGGCTGGTAGAGCGTTTTGAGCTCATGATCAACGGTAAAGAAGTAGCCAATGCCTACAGCGAATTGAACGACCCCATCGACCAGCGGGAACGCTTTGAAGAGCAGGTTCGTCTGATGGAACGCGGTGATGTGGAAGCGATGTATATCGATCATGATTTCCTGCGGGCACTGGAATACGGTATGCCGCCAACTGCCGGTATCGGTATTGGCATCGATCGTTTGTGCATGCTGCTTACCAACCAGCCATCTATTCAAGATGTGCTGTTCTTTCCGCAAATGCGGCCGGAAAAATTCGGCGGCGAAGATGCCGGCGATGTGGTGAAGGTCAAAGAATAAATTTCGCAAGGCGCGAAGGAGAAAAGGAGAAGAAAACTTCTCCTTTTTTATTGTAATGCTTTGGATATTGACCTGATAGATTCGAGCAAAATAAAATATAGACAGAAACTGAAGACACTGACCCCGGAGGGGTCTTCTGTGAATAGCCCCGGGTGAAAACCGGGGAATGATTAGCGATAAAGGACAACGACCCTGGAGTGGGTCGAACAGCAGCGCCGAAGAATAAAACAAATTAAACACTTTAGGGTCGGACAGCACAGAACAAAACATGCTGCCAAAAGGCAAATGGTTTTGCCCGGCTTTTTTGAATGGCAGAGATTCCTTGTGCACAGTATTTGTGAGAGAATACAAAACATTCAATTATGGCAAAAGAAAGTTCAGGCAGAAGTGGTTCGGGCAAGCGGGAAACGATTGCTCCCAACGGAGACAAGCGTTATGTGCGCCGCGATGAAGGCGGACGGTTTTCAGAGAGTGACGATGTTAGCCGCTCCCTCAGCCAGGACCGGAAACGGACTGCTAAAAACGATACGGAACCGGGTCAGGGTGACAGGGGCGACCGCAAGACCGGCTCTACAAAAAAAAGCAGCGGACGGTAAGGGAACTAGCCTTGCTGGCGGCGAAGCTTGTTATTTTTATGAGGAGAAGAAAACTTCTCCTTTTTAATTTTTAACCGGGTAGCCCATTACATTTTTTCCCAGGATGATGTTTCTTTCTGCATAAAATATATCGCCTCTTTTCACCGGTTTCAGGATGCCGTTGCCACCGCGGTTGCGCATGCTGTTGCGTACCTCTGCGGTCAGGAAGGGATCGTCATCAAAATGATAATCATCGATCCAGTATTCTCCTTTATCCGGCTCTTTTACGGTAATGTGTATATGTGCCGGCGGGCCCGTTTTAGAATACGATGCCGGCCGGATGGTGTAAAACCGGTAGGCACCTTTGGCATTTGTTTTTAACCATCCACGAACAGTACCATGGCGTCGTGCCCAACCGGTTTCGTTGCCGGTTGTACGGTATTTCCCTGACTGATCGGTTTGATAAACATAGAGCACCACATGGGGCGCCGGTGTTTTGCCATCGCTTTTGTACACCGTACCAGTGACCACCAGTTTGGGCCCTTCTTCCCCGAAGATGGGCAAGGTGTCCACTTCATTCAATTGTTCAAACGGAATGGTGCTTTCGTAAATGGCTTCGCAGCCTTCGCATGGTCCACCAATGGCTACGGAGGATTCGTTGTTTACCGGTTTTGCATTTTGAGCGCTGCATCCAATAACAAGCAAAAGCAGTGGGAAGAATAGGATAAGCATAAAACAAGGTTTCTGAAGCAAAGGTTTTATTCTTTGGAAAGGATGGGAAATCGTTTACATATCCTGTAAAAAACACTTGATGAACGTGAGCATTCATTCCGTCGGAAGTGCTTTTCGAAATATTAAATTGGAAGAATATATATTAAATAATTCACTAACTTAATAGCACGTTCTTACTCCTTGACAGACGTTCAGTACAAAGCGAATCATTTTTACTCATTCTAAAATCAACACGTCATGTTACTACAAACCATCCTTCTGGACTTTTGGGACAGCATCAGCGGTAAAAGCAAAACAAGAAGCCTGCTTCAGCCGTATGTTACGGACGAAGCGCTTTATCAGCATGTGGAAATGTTTGAAGGCGGATTTCCGCAATACCGCCTGAAGGCTGAAGACATTATTGAGCAGGGCGACAAAGTGGTGGTCGGGGCCGTTTTCAGCGGTACACATACCGGCACCTTCAATGGCATTCCTGCCACCGGCAAATCCGTTGAGCTGCCGTTTATTATCATCTACCGTTTCGAGAACGGAAAGATTGCTGAGCACTGGCTGGAGGCCAACCATCTGGCCTTGTTGACGCAATTGGGTGTGATGAATACAGAAGCGGCAACGGCGTGATCATTCATGCAAAAAAGAAAAAGCCACAGGAAGTAAACCTGTGGCTTTTTTAATGATGGCTTACGGCAACTAGGATGGCTTGATCAAGACTTCCATTCCTGTTTTTCTGCATCCAAAAAAATATCGGTCATCAACGGCTGCGAAGCATCGACAGCATAGCTCTCAAAATCCGTTACCCCTTCTTTGCGCAACACCTCTTCATCAATAAAAAAATTGCCGGTGCAATCCGTTGAGGATTTGGACAGGATGGCGTACGCCGCATCCGCCACGATCTCCGGTTTGCGACTCATGCGCATCAGGGTATCGCCACCCAAAAGATTTTGCACGGCGGCGGTAGCAATGGTGGTTTGCGGCCACAGGGCATTGACGGCAATGCGGTCCTTGCGCAACTCTTCGGCAAGACCGGTCACGATCATGCTCATACCGTATTTGCTGATGGTATAGGCCAAGTGCTGCGAAAACCATTTGGGATTCATGTTGAGCGGAGGCGATAGATTGAGAATATGGGCATTGGCCGACTGGCGCAAGTGCGGAATACAGCTTTTGCACATAAAAAACGTTCCGCGGATCTCGATGTCCATCATCAGGTCGAAGCGCTTGGCATCGGTTTGCTCAGTTGGTGTCAGGCTGATAGCGCTGGCATTGTTCACCAGGATATCGATGCCGCCAAATGTTTTGACCGTTTCCTGAACGGCAGCTTCGATCTGGTCTTCAAAGCGGATGTCGCACTGCAGCGGCAGGCATTTTATGCTGTATTCTTCCAGCTCTTTTGCCGCCGTGTAAATGGTGCCTTCCAACCTGGGATGCGGTTCGGTGGTTTTTGCTGCAATGGCAATGTTGCAGCCTTCCTTGGCCAACCGCAGGGCAATGGCTTTTCCAATACCGCGGCTCCCACCAGTAATGAGGGCGGTTTTGTTTCTTACTTCCATATACTAATATTCCGGCTGTACCGGTTTTGTTCCCATGATCGAATCAATTTGTTGCATAATCTCCAGCGTCAGTTTGGGGAGAGCATCCAGTGACTGTAGGTTTTGCTCGAGCTGTTCGCGTTTTGTTGCCCCCAAAATAGCAGTGGTCACATTCGGGTTCCGAATTGTCCAGGCGATGGAGAGTGCACTAACGGAGACGCCTAAGTCGCCGGACAGTGACGTAAGCTTTTTTACGCGGTTCAATTTGTCTTCCGCCATCCAGCGGTCTTTCAGCCAGTCGAAACCTTCCAGCGCAAAGCGGCTGTTCTCGGGAATGCCATCGTTGTATTTGCCGGTAAGCAGTCCGGCCGCCAGCGGGCTCCAGATGGTGGTGCCCATGCCTACGGTGCGGAAAATGTCGGCGTAGTCTTTTTCCATTTTGGTCCGTTCAAACAGGTTGTATTGCGGCTGCTCTACAGCCGGTGGGATCAGCTTTAAATCGGCGGCTACGCGGTGGGCTTCCATGATCTCGGCAGCGCTCCACTCGGAGGTGCCCCAGTATAAAATCTTTCCTTGTTGAATGAGAAGATTCATTGTCCATACCACTTCCTCAATAGGTACACCTTTGTCGGGGCGGTGACAGAAAAAAAGATCGAGGTAATCGGTTTGCAGTCGCTGCAGCGCTTCGTGGCAGGCTTCGGTCAGATGCTTGCGGCTCAGGCCTGTTTGATTGGGTTTGTTGGCCTTGCCCCGCCAGCCGAAAAAGGCTTTCGAACTAACGGTGTAGGATGTACGATCCCAGCCTTTGCGCTTCAGCACACGGCCCATCATGTTTTCACTTTCGCCGGCAGCGTACACTTCGGCGTTGTCAAAAAAGTTGATACCGTTATCGTAAGCAAGACCCATCAGTTCGTCGGAGAGGCTGTCATCGATCTGTTTGTGAAACGTGACCCAGCTGCCAAAAGAAAGCACACTTAACTGGAGCCCAGTTTTTCCCATGCGTCTGTATTCCATGCTGTCGAGTTTTTGTGAAGCTTAAAGGTAGGGAAAGAGAGGGCTTCGCTGAAGGCTGGGGTTTAGCAAGAGCGACTTGTTTTTGGGGATTTGGCTGTAAGCAACCTTGTTTGCAGTCATGCTTTGCGTTAGCTTGTTGTCCACCTTTTCTCTTGGAAAGAAAAGGTGGAGCCAAAAGTTCAAGGAAAAAGCAAATGCTCCGCTGCTTTTTCCAAGCCAGCGCACAACGGGCCTTTCATTACAGGATGCACTATTCACGTTATAAGCAGTTTTTATCTTCAACTTTATCTTCACTGCACATTGCCCGATGCATTTATATATTTCGGCCGATCAAGCAAGAAACTGCTGGCGCTGTATTGCGCTACCCTATCATCACAACAAATAGAAGCGTTAGCTAATGCGCAATAAGGCGCTGGACCGACGGGTGAAGGGATAAAATGATGTTGGATTCTTTTCTATTTGAGAATTGATTATTGAGAATTGAAAATTCTTGTACCAAAATAAAAAGCCTCCACCAAAAGAATAGTGAAGGCTAAAAATGTATTGTGCAAAAGCAGGGGTCTGTGCGTTGGCTGTTCCTCCCCCACCGGGGGAGGTTAGGTGGAGGACCCCTACTGCGCCGCCATGCTATCCGGCACCATAATAATACCTGTTGGCTGAAAAATGGTGTAGTTAGAAAGATCCTGGTCGGCCTCGAAGCCTTTGCCGCCGTAAATGATCTTCGATGCCGATTTGAAACGAACCACCTTGTCCGTATAAAATTTTTTATTGTTCTGGTCCCACCAAAGGTCCGGCGTACGCAGGGTATCACCCTTTATATTGAAAGCAACCACGCTGTCGCGTAGATACACCTTGCTTTGTGTTTCCAGGTATTTACCGTAAAGCGCATCCACCTGGCTTTCTACCTTTCCGGAACTGTCGTAAAAGTTTACGTGCAGCGACCGGCTGAATTCAAGATAGGTGCTGTCCAAGGTGTAGCGTTTCATGTAAGGCGAGGTGAGTTTTGCCCGGAGCTGCCCGTTGGCACTGAGGTAGCTCGTAATGGAAAAAGCCTCTTCGATGGCCGGCTTGCGGTCGTTGGTACGGTTGACTACTTCAGGGTCGTTTTCGCAACCCATAAAAATCAACGTACACAAAACGAAAAACGTCAAACGGTAAACGTAAGAAGAGGAAAAAGCGTTCCGGGTGTCCTCCTGTTTGACGTTTGTCGTTTGACGTTTCACGATAGAAAAGAATTTAGAAGCGAGGCTTAATCGTAGCGGCGCTTGCCAAACCAAAGATCGGTGAAGTTGAAGCCCAGCGAAATGCGGAACATGTCTTCCTTGATGGCATTGTCGTCGTTGCCGCGGCGCATGTATTCCGCACCAATGTTGATGATGGTTTGCTGCGGCGTCAGGCGGCTGTAGTTACGCAAGGGCAAGCCCAGTCCCAATGAAACACCGTAAACCGGCAGGTCGTCACCCACTTTGATATAATCTTTCCCGGTAAAAAAGCCAAACCGGTAGCTAACCATTCTTCCTGCCTGCATGGCCGAAAAAGAAGGTGTGATCTGTCCGCCCACACGAATCTCCCAGTTGTTTTGCACCAGGTCTTTTGTACCAAAAAAGCGGAAGTCGTCCCACTTGCCGGTAACATAATCCACACCCAGGCTCCAGCCACGGGCCCGTTCGCTGGGCGCATGCTCAAACATTAACCCTACGGTATAGTTGGCCGGGTAAATCACGTCGCCGGCAACATCACGCTGTTGCGATACGCTGTCAACCTGCAGTTCCTGCCCGTTCACGTCGCGGGTGTAAGTATACCGGCTGATATCCTGCGAACCGCCAAGGGTTTGCTTCCAGTTACCGGAAGCACCCAGGCGCAGGGCCGACCGGCCAATATCAATGCGCCACTGCGTTCCTACGGTGAAAAACAGGTTGCCGAAGTTTGAATTGGTGGTGTGGTTCGATGCGGCGTATTCAATGGAGTCGTTTACAAATGCACGACGGGTGGTCAGCTCTTTCTTTCCAAAAAGGTAACCCACATTGGCGCCAATGCTAAAGTTGTTGGTGCCAAAACCGGTGCCAATGGAAGGCAAAAAGCTACCGCCGTTACCGGTGTATTGCGTAAACACGCTGTCGATGTTGCCGCCGCCGGTATTGGTCAGCCGTTCGCGGCGATAAATGTTGTACGCTACACGGCTTACCGGGCGGATGCCGAATGCCAATCCCCAGTTAGGCCGGATGGGAACGCCTACGTAGATGTGTGAAAAAAGAAAGTCGTTGGCACGAAAGCTTTGCGTGGTGTTGGGCTCTGCCAGTTTGCGGCTGTCGAAGTTGATACCTGCATCAAGAATCACCCTTCCCTGTGAAACTTTTCGTGAACGCTGTTCAATATAGGATTGGAAACCGGCGTAAGATGCCGGGTTATTGTAGTTGACTGAGAATGGGTCGCTATACGCAGCCGAAATGCCACCCATACCCCGGCTGATCACATTGGTGCGAGGATACTGGTTACCCAATCCATAACGGGAATAAGGCGAGTTGTCCTGCGCATTGAGTGAAGTAAAAAGAACAGATGAGAAAAAAGCAGCCGCTATAGAGAATTTATGTTTAAGCATTGTTGTACTGGCTAATTGCATAGAGACCTTTAAAAATTAAATGAGGGTCTGCAAATATCTTGTTTTTCAAATGCGGCCTGAATAATTGAATATCACCCCCGGTTAAAAGGGCGTTAAAGTTCCCGAACTTTTCGCCATATAAATCAAGGATACCATCGATCTCTTTTGCCATTCCCAGGATCACGCCGCTTTGCAGGTTGGTGGCGGTATCGTAGCCGATCAACGGCACATTCCATTGTCCTTTTACAAGGGGTAAGAGGGCCGTAAATTCATGCATGGCCCGGAAACGCATCTCCATTCCGGGTGAAATAGAACCGCCTAAAAATTCGGCTTGCTGGTTGATGAAATTGAAGGTAATACAGGTGCCCAGGCCTACGGCCACGTTATTCTTTCCCGGGAAAAGCGAAACAGCCGAAGCCGCAATGGCCAACCGGTCGGCACCCATGGTCTCGGGTTTGCCTACGGGAATGGTAAACGGCAGTTTGGAGCTGTTGGACAATTTATGAAAACGGGTGTGGCGGGAAAGGATCGCTTCCACTTCCGGCCCGTGGTTGATGACAGAGGATAAAATAGAAGCCTGCGGCGCATAGGCCGCAATGATCTCCCGCAGGTGTTCGGCCTCGTTCCGCAGTACGATCACTTCTTTTAATTCATCCTGCACAAACACTGCAGCTTTTAAGCGGGTGTTGCCAAAATCGAGGCAAAGCGTTGTCATAGCTTGATCAAAAAGTCCACAAGTTTACGGGTTCACCCGTTCACAAGCCGAAAATTGTTTGCTGTCTTGCAACACGTGAACACGTGAACTCGTGAACTCGTGAACCCGTGAACTTGTAAACCTATATGTCGAAGTTGAAGGCAGAGAGATTTTTAAAATGCCCGTTGAGCTTTACTTTTTCTTTGAGGTTTTCCATTTCAGCTACCATCGGGATCACTTTCTGCAGGTGCCGCTTGAGGTATTCCTGCCGCTGCCGCTCGTGCAGCAGGTTCAGGAATTCGTACTCCTGCTGCAGCGAAAAACCAACATGGTGCGCCAGGTCGTAGGTAGTAAGTTCGTCGTCGCTTTTTTTAAAATCCTTTTCTACGTTTAGCAGCTTGTACAATTCTTTTATGCTGTTGAGAAGGCGACGCATCATATCGGCGCTGCCCATTTCGTGGTTTACGGGATAATTGACAATAGCGCCGCTGTATAATTTATCCGGAATTTCTTTGATCACTTCCAGCACACGAAACACCTGCCCGCCTTCGGTCTTGATATCCATCTCACCGTTTTCGTGAACGGTGGTGATCTCTTTTACACGGACAACCGTGCCGTAATCCTGCACTTTGTTGTCGATCACCGTTGGAATGCCAAAGGGTTTTTGAGCGGTAAAGCATTCATTGATCAGTTGCTTGTACCGGGGTTCAAAAATGTGCAGGTTCAGGCTTTCACCCGGGTACACCACAATGCCAAGCGGAAATATCGGAACAAAATTGGTCATGCGAAGAGGTATGCAAATTTGATGCAAGGACGTGAGACGTGAAACGACAAACATGAAACCGTAGTGAACTATTATGGAAGAATCTCTTCGGTCTCACGTCTCACATTTGACTTTTCACGTTTCTCCAATTCCCGCAGCCTGGCGTATTTCAGAAAAGTATAAAACGCGGTCATGCGGGCCGAAAGCAGGCCTTCCCAGCCATCTAAAAAGCCCAGGCCAAAAAGGTAGTGCCTGGCAAAAGCAAATTGCGGCGAGAGCCAGCGCTTCACCCAGGTCGATCGTTTGCCCTGCCGGAAATATTTTTCGGCATTGAGCAGGGCGTACTGCACCATTTTCTGGCTGTATTCAACCGTGTCTTTCATGGTGCGGTGCAGCACATGTCCTTTCAATTGTTGAATCGTTACACTGCTGGGAATAATAAGCCTTTCATGGATGATCGCTTCATCCCAATTGACCACCGTGCGGTTAAACAGGCGAACATGCTGGTCACCGCCCCACTCACCCCAGCGCAGGTGTTTTTCACCCAACAAATTTTTAAAAGCGATGCGATACGCAACCTGGTTGTTTGCCGGCTGCAAGGTTTCCAGGGTTTGCTGCAATTCTGTATCGATGGCTTCATCGGCATCAAGACAAAGCACCCAGTCGTTTTGCGCCAGCGAAACAGCGTGGCGTTTGGTTTTGCCAAAGCCAAGCCAGGGGCCTTGCACCACCCGAACCCGAAAAGCCTGCAAAGATTCCAACGTACCGTCGGTGCTGCCGCTGTCGTACACCACCACGTCACCGCTTACACCAACAAGACTTTGCAGCACCCTTTCAATGTTGCCCTTTTCGTTTTTACAAATAATAACAATGGAAAATTTGTTGTTCATGCCCGCAATTGAGAACGTGAGACGTAAGACGGGAAACGTCAAACGTGAAAAACAGATGCTGCAAACTTCAGCAATTGTAACGATAGGTAGTGTTTTAAGGAACCTCTCTCGCATCTGCCGTCTCACGTTTCTCGTCCCTCCCCCACTTCCACCACCAAAAGGTTAGAAAGGCGTACAAAAAAATTCCGTACTGCACTTCCAGCCCCACATCGTACGCAAAGCTAAAGGCAGCGGTTGCATGTAGCGCCATCCAAAAAATTTTTGGCAGCCACACCGCTATAAAAAAAGGAGCTGCCATAACAACAGTAAACAACACCACACCAACCCAGCCGGCAAATGCACCGTAAAGCAGCCACTCGGAGCTGGGGTAAAATTTATCTGTAGGTAATACGTCCGGTACCTGTTGCGCATACCATCTGTCGGCTTCGTGCATGACATCGCCGGCGCCAACGCCCAATGGATTTCGCTGCAGCACCTGCCAACCGGCTTTCAGCGACATTACCCTTGCGCCATCGTTAGCACCGGGCAGGTATTCGGCCTTCCTGACAAAAGAAAAATCATACACCAGGTAACGAACACGGTTTTGAAACGTGGGTACGGTGTAATAAGCAACCAGTGGAAGTGCGATGAAAGCGAGCAAAAGCAAAGCGGCCACCTTGCCATTTTTTTTCTGCCACAAGAACCAGCCTGCATAGAACACCATAAAAATGTACAGCGATAGCATGCCCGTTCGTGCAGAAAGAACATGGAGGTAAAGACTAAAAAACACAGCGCCGCTCCAAAGCAGTATTCGGATTGTTTTGGCCTTTACAAAATGGTTCAGCAGGATACAGGTCATCACCGCAATGCTGACCAGCCAGCTGAAACGCACATGGTCGTTCTCCAGTGGCGTGAGCAAGGTTTTGGCGCGGAGATAACCTTCATGCACTGCCGCCATGTTTTGAAAATAATGCAGCAGGCTCCAGCAGCAGCCGGCAAAAACAACAAGAAGGAACGTAACTGCCACAGCCTGCCACTGCTTTTGCGTAAACTGCCAGCTTCCGGCAAAGGCCAGCGGGAAAAAAAGCAAGGGCAGCTTTAGTCGCACCACATCGCTCCATTTAGCAAGATCGCTGCTCCACAGGCCCGATACAAACGGTATGAAAAAAAGAAGAGTGAAGAGGAGCAGGAAACGGTTATGCAGAAACGTTTTCCATTGCTGCGCAAAATCTTTCCGAACGATGGCCAGTACCAGGAACAACATGGTGGCCGTGGACAAAGCGCCTCTTCCCAGCAACAGCGAAACCGGCAACAGCAAAAACGAAATAAAAAGGAGTGTCGGATGCAAACTGCGCCATGGCCCTTTCCCGCTATTTTTGTACGCAGTCATCACCAATCACAATATTAGCGCATGTGGCAACAACTGCTGAAAGATTTAGCGGCGGGCAATGTAAAAGCACTGGCACGGAGCATTTCGCTGGTAGAGAACGAGTACCCGGGTTACGAAGAATTGCTGCAGGCCATCCCGTTTGCACAGAGCGCAAAGATCATTGGCATTACCGGTCCGCCCGGCGCCGGCAAAAGCACCCTGGTGGATGCGCTGATCGGTGAACTGGTAAAGGACGGGAAAAAAGTGGCGGTGCTTTGCGTCGATCCCTCCTCTCCTTTTAACCTTGGCGCCGTGCTGGGCGACCGCATTCGCATGAGCAACTGGTACACGTCGCCGCAGGTGTTTATCCGTTCGCTGGCCACAAGAGGCTCTATGGGGGGACTGCATCCCAAGATCATCGAGATCGCCGACCTGGTAAAGGCGGCCGGTTATGATCATGTGATTGTTGAAACTGTAGGCGTTGGCCAAAGCGAAATTGAAATTGCCGGCCTGGCCGATACAACGGTAGTGGTAGTGGTGCCCGAGGCCGGCGACGAAGTGCAAACGATGAAGGCTGGGCTGATGGAAATTGCTGATATTTTCGTGGTGAACAAAAGCGATCGTCCCGACGCGGATACCTTTTTCAGAAACCTGCGCCTCATGCTGGCGCCGGCCTTTCGCAACCATACCGAAGAAGTGCCGGTGATCAAAACGGTGGCGGCCACACAAACAGGCGTTGACGAACTAGCCGCCGCCATCCATAAACACCAGCAACTCCGTTTGACCAATGAAAAACGCTCCTGGCTGCTGGCCGAAAAAGCGTATCATCTTATCCAGCAAAAACGCATGAAAGACGTGGATAAAGCATCGCTGCAAAATGTTATGAAGGAAAAACTGCAAGAAAAAAACTTCAACCTTTATCAATTTGTACAGGCGTTTTTGGCAAAGGATGAACGGCCTTAAGGAACAGGCAATCCCAACTACTTTTCTTTACCAATAGAAATTTTTGGCTTTGCGCAAGCGGCAAAGAGCTGTTTCACTTATGCCTGCATGTTAGATGCTGAAAAAATGTTTTAGTGCACGCCATTGCGCTTGTACCAGCGATAGCCCAAAAACCCAATAATGCCCAGGGGTGCGGCAGCCAGGTAAAGAATGCCAAAGTTGAGGCTCTTTGCCGGCTTTTCGCCCAGTTGCTGTGCGGTGCGGGTACAGATGGAACACTGTGCTTCGGCAGGAAGGCTGAACACGGTAATGGCGAGTGCCAGGAAGAGCAGGAAGAAGAGTTTGTTTTTCATGTGTAATGCTCCTGCGGCAAATGTAGCCCCGGAAAAGCACTCAGGCGAAAGAAAAACCTGTCCCTGCGTAAAGGAATTGTGAAAGCCACCGCTTTTCTATCCAAATAGTTAATGCAATGGCAGCTTTTTACCTGGCCGAACAGTTTGCACCAAAATTTTGCTGAATATGATCCTGCAGGCACTGTGCCCGCAAACCCGAAAACGGGTGGGTGCGGAAAAAATCTTCGAGCCTGCTGTAGCTGTTCTCACTTTCCGACATCTCTTTCCAGAAAGCTACCGTTGCGCAAAGATTTTTATCCAGTTGGTTTGTCAGGTCGATGCCGTAATAATCGGCTTCCAGCTCGTTGCGCTGGTTGAATGATCCTGTCAGGAATTTTTTGATCTGGAAATAGGTCATGCCGTTTTCACCAAACAACTTACCCGAAAGCTCCAGCTCCTGGATGGTTTGCTTGATATGGCCTTTTTCGGAATGGCCGATCTCGTGGCCAATGATGGAGTACAAAAGATCGGTGTTGTCTTTTATCTTATCGTACATGGCCTTGGTAAGATAAATATAGCCGCCAAACGTAAAAGCGTTGATCTGCTTGTCGTCGATAAGATGGATGGAATACCGAATACCTGACGGCGCCTCCCGAGCGGCAAGCAATTCTTTCAAAATTGTTTGCAACTGCGCATTGATCGCCGGGTCTTCCAGCATCACAAAGGTTTTGCTTTCAAGGGCGTCTTTGTGAAAGGCGTCGCCGTAATCGCTTTGCACCGCATCGGTGATCTGATTTTTGTTAACCGCCAGGTCGCGAATGACGCCCGTTGTTTTCCGGATCACATTTTTAGTTTGGCCACCGCCTACGGCTGTATCGAGGCAGGTATACGAATAGGTCACGTTTGATGTGTCTTTCCGGCCTTCTTTGCTTTCTACCAGGTTGCAAGAAGTTATGCCCAAAGCGGTTACTGCTATTGCTAAAAAAAACGTTCGCATATTTCTTTTACTGCAAAGCATTCGCCAAAGCGTTGGGCGCAGCCAAACCGTCAGCTTCTCCCGAAAAGAAAAAAGGCTGTACGCTACCGTACAGCCTTGTTGTGAATTTAATAGATCGGTTCGGGTTCCCGCTCTTCCAGCACCCGCCTGCGGCGGGCCGGCAACAATTGGGCAATGTACTGCTCGCAAAGTTGCGCGGGGTTGTAAGCGGCCATTTCCCTGGCCAGCTTTTTTACATTTTTTCGGTAAGCCGGGTTTTTCAGCACTTCCTCCACCGCTGCCCTTACCTGTGCCGGCTTTGGCTTTTCGGTTTTGAGGTTGATGCCCAGGTTAAAATAGCCAATGCGGGCCGTAATCTCGTTTTTGCCTTCGTGCACGCCGGCTGCCACCATCGGCAGGTTGTTTTGAATGCCAAGCATTACGCCGCCCATGCCACCATTGGTAACGTAAACATCTGCCAGGGGCATTACTTCATCAAACGGGATAAAATCCTCAATAATAACATTGTCATATGGGAATTGCTTGCGCAAGGCTTCGGTGCCGTTACCGCCGGTAGTGGCAATCACCAGCACATCGCTATTTTTAAAGGCTTCCAATGTAGGTACCAGCAATTTTTCCACGTCGCCTTCTACGGTTCCCTGGGTTACCAGGGCTAGTTTTTTGTACTGCGACAACTTTTCGCTGGTCCAGGCGGTGGCCGCTTTTTTAGGGCTGTGCGGCAGCAGGGCGCCCACGAATTTATACTTGGGATGAAGGTCGCTGCGCTTGTACTCGAAGCCCGGCGAACCCGTTTGCAATACAAGGTTTGCTTTTTCCACAGCTAGGTCAAAAACAGAATCGGCTTCGGTATGGATGCCGTATTCGCCCAATACCTGCCGCATGATCTTGTTTGATTTGGCAAACAAAACATTCGTGGCTGTCCAGCGCAGCAGATTTTGCTTTATGCGGCCAAAAACGCTGTAAGAAGGCGTCAGGCCTAGGCCGGCCGGTGGCAGATCGCGGCTGTTTTTTGTGATGGGAACGATGCCCACGGCAATGACCTGCTTTTTCATAATATCGGTTACGAAAGGAATACCGGTAAAGGTCAGGTCGGCAATCAGCAGGTCAAACGGAAAGGTTTGGTAAATGGCCTGGATGTCTTCGTAGTATTCGGGGCCGCGTTTGATAAAGGCGTTTACGATGTCGAAGTTCAATTTGCCGATCTGCGATTTAATGGCTTCCCGTTCGGGAAAAAGCGAAGACGGATCCGAAGCAAGATCCAGCGCTTTTTGCAGCGGGAAAAAAGGAACACCCAGCCGCTCAATCTTTTGGCGGTAGTGCTCGGAGGTATACCACCGCACGTCGTAGCCTTCGCTTTTCAGGTGGTATGCCAGGCCGGTCAGCGGGTTTACGTGCCCATCAGCCGGCACGGTGGCAAAAAGAATTTTTGTTCCGGGTTTGATGGAAGAAAGAAGGATTTGGTTTTGCAAGCTCATTTTGTTGGTTTTTGGTCAAGAATGAGGGTGCAAGATGCTTTGCGGCCTCTTGAAAAGAAATGCAAAGCGTAACAAATTGAAGAAAATGTGGATGGGTGGAACAGCAGGGGGAATGAACTGTAGGGCAAAAATGGAAAAAGCCGCAACAGGATTGCTGTTGCGGCTTTTGGAAAACATTCCATATCTGGCAGATATGGAATGTTTATGAATTATACGGCTTCGGCGCTCATGCGCTTTTGCTGCTTTACGCGTTCGTTTTCGTCCAGAATAACTTTCCGCATGCGGATGTGGTTCGGTGTCACCTCAATGCACTCATCCTGCTGGATGTATTCCATACATTCTTCCAGTGTCATTTCGCGTTTGGGCTGAATGTTGGTGGCCGCATCGCTACCGCTTGCACGGTGGTTGGTCAGCTTTTTACCTTCGTTAGAGTTCACCACAATGTCGCCGGGTTTGTTGTTCTCACCAATCACCTGCCCGCGATAAACCTCTTCGCCCGGGTCAACAAAAAAGTAACCGCGGTCTTGTAATTTATCAAGGGAGTAACCGGTGGTAGTGCCGTTGTCTTTGGCAATCAGCACTCCGTTATTACGACCGGGGATGGGTCCTTTCCAGGGTTTATACTCGTTAAAGCGGTGGTTCATCACGGCTTCACCGGCGGTATTGGTCAGCATTTGCGTACGCAGTCCCAGCAAGCCACGCGAAGGCATGTCAAACTCCAGGTGTTGCATATCGCCTTTGGTTTCCATCACCAGCATTTCGCCTTTTCTGCGGGTAACCATATCAATTACCTTGGAAGCATATTCCTGCGGAACATCTACCACCAGGGTTTCAAACGGCTCGTGTTTTTTTCCGTCAATTTCTTTGGTAATTACCTGCGGCTGACCAATGGTCAGCTCGTATCCTTCGCGGCGCATGGTCTCTACCAGTACGCCCAGGTGCAGGATACCACGGCCATAAACCATAAAGCTATCGGCACTGTCGGTATCGTAAACCCGCAGGGCCAGGTTCTTTTCCGTTTCTTTCATCAGGCGGTCACGCAGGTGACGGGAGGTAACAAATTTTCCATCACGACCAAAGAAAGGCGAGTTGTTGATGGAAAACTGCATGTTCATGGTGGGTTCGTCCACGCTGATCACGGCAAGCGCTTCCGGATTATCGGGATCAGAGATGGTATCGCCGATGTTGAAGCCTTCCAGTCCTACCACAGCGCAAAGATCGCCGGCAACCACTTCGGTCACCTTTTTCTTGCCCATGCCTTCAAAAACATAGAGCTCACGGATGCGCTGCTTTTTGATAACACCATCGGCTTGCATCAGGGCAATCATTTGCCCTTCCTTCACCGTACCACGGGCTACTTTGCCAATGGCAATCCTGCCAAGGAAAGAAGAGTAGTCAAGCGATGTGATCTGCATCTGCAGGGTGCCTTCGCTCACCTTTGGTGCCGGTACGTGCTTTAAGATACCGTCCAGCAAGGGGTTGATGTTGTCGATCTGTGTAAGGCTATCGTTAAACCAGCCGTTCTTGCCCGAACCATAAAAGGTAGGGAAATCAAGCTGCTCTTCGGTGGCATCGAGGTTGAAGAAAAGCTCAAAAACCGCGTCGTGCACTTCGTCGGGACGGCAGTTTGGCTTGTCTACTTTATTGATGATTACGATGGGCTTTAATCCCAGCGCCAGTGCTTTTTGCAGCACAAAACGGGTTTGGGGCATGGGGCCTTCAAAGGCATCTACCAGCAGGCAAACGCCATCGGCCATTTTCAAAACGCGTTCTACCTCACCGCCAAAGTCGGCGTGACCAGGGGTATCGATCACGTTGATCTTAACGTCCTTGTAAGTAACGGCCGCGTTCTTACTAAAAATGGTGATGCCTCTTTCACGTTCCAGGTCGTTGCTGTCCATGATAAGCTCACCGGTGTCCTGGTTGTCGCGGAAGACCTTGGTTGCGTGAAGGATTTTGTCAACCAGCGTGGTTTTTCCGTGGTCAACGTGGGCAATGATAGCGATGTTTCTGATATCCATAAATTAGGCTGTATGCCTTTAGCTACAAGCGTTTAGCTGGGCCCGGTAGGGTTTGTTGCGTATGGCTTTTTGCTAATGACTGTTTTTAGAGGCGCGAAGGTACAGTATTCAGGCGGGGTAGCCAGAAAGCGGGGGAAGGTTAACAAAAAGTTTTCGGTGGAAGGGGTCTTAGCCGGGGTTAGATTTCTTATTTTCCCTGATTTTTCTCATCTGCTCCCTGCCATCTTTGACAAGCAGAAACATTTCTTCGTTATTCTTTAGTGCCTGCAATAATCGTTCGCCGGGGCTTTTTGCCAGCCAGAGCTGTGTTTGCAGGTCAAGTATATGTTTCGGCGTGTCGGTCATCTGGTTTCAAATAAACCAAAAGTATTCAAATTTAATTTGTGCATCCAGTGGTAAATGTATGCCCAGTCAAGGTCAGGAAACTTTGAAATTGCTTTTATGTCTTCCATTTGGCGGCCACTTTGCAATTGTTGAATCCAAATAAGTTTTGAAAGCAACAAATCCTCACCGGCCACAATCCAGGTTTCCAATCCCATCATTTTTACCGACACTCTTCTAGCAAATTCTGTCTGCCGGTACTCATCATCTTTCAATATCATAAAGTCTGCCTTAAAACTTGTTGCCTGTTCCAGAATATTGAACAGGCTTTTTCGTTTGACAGCATCGAGAATCGCATCTTCATCGCAATAGTATCCCTTCCCAAAATAGTTCACGATTTTTTGAATATCCTCATGCCTCAATTCAACTATAAAATCAAAATCCTGCGTAGAACGGGCAACTGTATAAATACTCATTGCCATACTACCCGAAAGCATATACGGTATTTGTTCATCATTCAAAAACCGAATGATCTGCCCAAAAAAACCAACCATAAAATGAAGATAAGAAATCAGCCTGCAATGGCCTTTGCCGCCGCTTCTCCCGTCACCAGCGCTCCTTCCATAAAACCCTGCCAGTCGGCCAGGTGCTCACCGGCAAAATGGGTATGGAGGTATGGCTTGGCCAATGTAAAGCGGGTGGTAAACCATTGCCCGGGTTTGTAAAGAGCATAGGCACCTTTGGAGAATGGGTCTTCGCCCCAGTAATAGTTCCACTGTTTTTCCATCTTGTTTTGCACATCGCCAAAAGCAGGACGCAGGGCCTGGCCAATGATGGACTTGTGGTAGTCGTCGCCCTGGTTGGCGGTAGCGGCGGCTTTATCGCCAATGGTGTAAGAGATCAGGATGCCTTTTGGCGAAGCCTGGTTTTTGGTGGCGTGGTAGAAATAATGTGCCGGTCCGTCGGTAACCATGTCCATGTCCTCGGGCCAGAAACGTTCGTTGAAAAGCACCGGGTGCTTGTTGATACGAGCATACTGCAATTGGTTGATGGCATCCACCTTTTCTTTGGGTAGACCGGGCAGCCACTGGATCCTTTTCAGGGAGAAGGTTGGCACCGTGCAAATAAGCTTATCGGCACGGAAAATTTTGCCGTTGCTACAGGTGACGATCACACCGGTTTTTGTCTGCTCCACTTTGGCCACGCCGTGATCGAGCAAAATATTTTCCATCCCTATCGTTTCAGCCAGCTTTACTGCCAGTTGCCCATTGCCGCCCTTTATCTTAAAATCCATTTCGTTTTTCTCGCTGCTTTCGGCGTATTCGGCCAGCGCAGAAAAAGCTGACACATGGCGGATGCTTTCACCAAAATCGGTGCTGTCGAGCAACTCCCGTAACTCCAGGTCGCGGCCATCACAACCGTTGTTTACCAGGTAGCGCCACCAGTCGTATTTATCCAGCTCCTTTTTTTGCAGGTCGGTCATGCTGCCGTATTTCTTTAGCAGAGCCGTCCATTTTTTATCCCATTCCTCGGAATACTTCCAGCCGCCTTTGCCAAAATATTCTCCCTTGTACAGCAGGTGGGTTTCAAACTGGTTGTTCTGCAGTTCCAGTCCATGCTCTTCGCAAAGGGCAATCAGTCGTTCGTGTGAGGCGCCCACCCATTCGGCGCCCAATTCTATCACCAGGTTTTCGTCCGGAATGTTGAAAGAATACACCCGCCCGCCAATACGGTTGCGGGCTTCCAGCACGGTTACCTTTAGCTTTTTCTTTTTGAGATGATTGGCAGCGGCCAGCCCGGCAAAGCCGGCACCGATCACAATAACAGAAGAAGGTTTGGCTAAAAACTGGAACCTGTCGGCACCAATAAGGCTGCCGGCCAGCACAAAGGATGAGCCTTTGATAAATTCGCGGCGGGTGGTCATATGCAGTCAGGGTTTAATCGAAGAACAAATTAAAGAAATCTTCGAATTAAATTGACAATGACCGTTAGCAACACACTAAACAGGATCATAGTGGTGATGGGGAAATAAAAGCGAACGTTTTCCTTTTCAATGCGGATGTCGCCGGGCAAGCGTCCTATCCAATTCAGCCTGTTGCCAAAGAAATACACAATGATGCCCACCACAACGATGAGCAGTCCAAAAAGGATAATGTATTTACCCCAACCCGGAGACATATCACAAAATTAAAAAATCAAGAACGGCTTCTTTTACCTGTATCTCCACCATCTTTTCTTTTTCGATCTTCAGCAGTTCATCGTCTACATGCACATGCGTGCCTTCCCAGGTAATGCGGATGTTTTTTCCTTTGAGCGTATGAAAATGGTATGGGTCTTCGCCCCCGCTCAACCGGTGTGTTATGTAGGCGGCAAATTTTTCTTTGTGTGCTTCCGGCACCAGCACTACTTCCATTTCGCCATCGCCGGGATCCGCATCGGGAGAGAGCACAATATTGGGACCGATCGACCGGATGTTCATCACCTCCACCAGCAAAAACTTACCGGAATGATCGGTGCCATCGATCTCCAGCTTGCAGGCATGCGGCTCGTAGGTTTGCACGATCTCGTGCATTTTTTGCAGGGCGCCCCGCAGCTCTTCTTCCGGCGAATCAAATTCTTCCTCCGCCTTTTTCATCTCCATCATCAGGTAAGGAAAAATGCCGTAGCCAAAGCCTTCCATAAAAAAATCAGCTTCCTTCAGGTTGCAGATCCGCCCAATATCCAGTTTTTTTACCTTGCCTTCGCGCCAGCTCTTCACCAGTTTTTTGGCGCTCAGTTCGGGAAACAGGGTTTTGCTGATGTTGTTGGCAGTTCCCAAGGGCAACACGCCCAGTTGAACCGGGTGATCGAGCACCTTTCGGTCCAGCACCAACTTTACCACTTTGCGCACGGTGCCATCGCCACCGGCAACGGCAAGAATGTCCACATCATCTTCAATGGTTTTCCAGCCGTCTTTCTTTGTAGAGCTATATCTACATTCAAAACCTGCGTCTTCTATTAGTTCGATCAGCTCTTTTTTATCGTGTTCTTCGTCGCCTGCCGTTGGATTGTGTACCAGTTTTACAATTTTCATGGTTGATGGTTCTGCTTTCTTACCTCAACAAAAACATACCACAAAAGTTTTATTGGCATAAAAATGTAGCGTTGCATTCGGTATGAAGTTCCTGATCACCAACGACGATGGTATATACAGTCCCGGCCTGGCAGCCCTGGCCAGGATCGCAAAGAAGTTTGGAGAGGTTACCGTGATGGCGCCGGATGTAGAACGTTCTGCGGCCTCGCATGCCATTACCGCCCACCTGCCCATCTCTTACAAAAAAGCAAGTATAGCGGTGGATGATGTGCAGGCGTTTCGGGCCACCGGTACGCCAGCCGATTGTGCTGCTCTTGGCTTGCACCTGGCCAAAACCGATGTGGTGCTTTCGGGCATTAACATGGGTCCCAATCTTGGCAATGCCATGTGGCACTCCGGTACGCTGGCGGCAGCCAAGCAAGCCGTTTTGCTGGGCACCAGAGCCATTGCCCTGAGTACACCGGTGGGGAAGGAAGACCCGGACTTTGATGCGCTGGCACCTTTTGTAGAAGAAACGCTCAACCTCTTGCTGAAAGAGGATGGACTGGCCTTGTACAATGTGAACTTTCCGCCGGAGCCCAAGGGCATTATGTGGACGCGGCAATCGGTGCGGTTGTACGATAACCAGATCGAACCCGCCATGGACCCGATGGGAAGAAAGCATTACTGGTTTACGGTGATCCCACTGGAACCTGCTGAAGAAGGCACGGACCGCTGGGCCGTGGAGAATGGTTATGTTTCTATCACGCCGCTGCGCCTTGACCTTACCAATGAAGCCGAACTGGAAAAACAGCTCAAGGCAAATTCAAAATAAGGGGCCGGTCAATGGCTGCGCTTATACATCTTCTCCACAGAAGAATGAGGTGTAGAGACTAAAATCATTTCTGCCAACTGTTAAACTCAACGCGGTAAGTTACTGCCTGCAGCAAATTTCTTCTTGCGCAACCTACATTTGTGCCCACTAATTGTGCGGAGAGTGAAGCGAAAACTATTATACATCGTCAATCCAATTTCGGGGGTAAGCGACAAAGGGTCTTTAAAAACGATCATTGAAACAGAAACCAAAAAAGCAGGGTTTCCGTTTGCCATACATCCTTCCGTGCAGGGCGGCGATTATTCGCATCTTTTCCCCGTTATCAAAGAAGAAAAATTCACCGACGTTATTATTGCCGGCGGCGATGGCACCATCAATCAGGCCATCAATAGCCTTCGTGGTCAGCAGGTGCAGTTTGGCATTATTCCCTGTGGCTCGGGCAACGGCCTGGCTTTTAGCGCCGGTATCTCCAAAGACCCGGTAAAAGCATTGCGCATTGCCTTCAAAGGCAAAAGCAAGTTTACCGATGGCTTTTTTATCAATAACCAGTTTGCCTGCATGCTGGTAGGACTGGGCTTTGATGCCCAGGTGGCGCATGATTTTGCCAACGCACCCAAACGCGGGTTAACGACCTACGTGAAAAAAACATTGCAGAATTTTTTTACCTCGCAGGCTTACCCGTTTACCATTGTTACGGGGGGAAAAGAATTGCACACCGAAGCATTTTTTATTTCAATTGCCAACAGCAACCAGTTTGGTAACAACTTTACCATTGCCCCCGAAGCTTCGCTGAACGATGGGTTGCTGGACGTAGTGATCATGGTAAAACAGCACAGGCTGGGTGTTGTTTTTCAAACCCTGAAGCAGGTATGTGGCCTGAATAAAGTAAAAAGCCTCGACCTGGCAAGAGACAACAGCAGCATTATTTATTTTCAAACAGAGCGGTTGAACATTACCAATGATGGCGGCGCACCGCTGCACATTGATGGTGATCCTGTTGAAACAATAAAAGATCTTTCTTTTTCGGTGATCAAGGATGCTTTTCTTTTGTTGTATCCGTAGGCGAAAGCAGCGAAAGCACCCGCTGGAAACTTTCCTGGTTGTGGGCCCACTGCAGCGAACCGGCGATATCCAGTTTTTCCTGTCGTGTTAAATGAAAGCTCAGGGCTGCTTTGTGCTCTTCTTTGCGGGGAATATACTGGAAGGTGATATTGTGCACAGGGAAGGGTGCATTGTTGGTAAAATACGTGGTCATGTCCTTCTGGTAATACTCCATCATCTTGTACCAGTTATGCTGGAGGAGGAAAAACGGCTTCGTGGCATTTTGCACCAGGTCGTCAAACGCATATGGACTTTCCCAGCCACCATCCATCCGGTCGCGGATCTGCACCAGCATCACCCCTCTTGTGTTTTCTTTGATCCACTTCTGCATATGTCCCAAAAAGCGCATGGAAGTTTCCACGCCGAAATTATCCCGCAGGCCACCGTCCATAACATCGATCACCGGTTCCGACGGCATCCACACATTGGGCAGCACCACCGGGAAGGTAGCGTTCATCCGCAGCACGGTAAGCATGCGAAGGTTGTAAGGATCCTGTTTGGCAAAAAAAGAAGTGAAATCAATGGCATCGGGCAGTGGCGTTTTATCAGCCGAATCCACAGGCGCCTGCATCATAAACCGCATGGGATGGGTGCTGATGTGCATCTTCTTTCCATCTCTTGTGATGAGCGTATGATACAGCATCATGGGAATGCGTGCCTCGCCTTCGTCGGCTACATAATCACCCAGCTTTTTGTTCAGCACTTTATCGGTGTTGTTGTTCAGCGCTTCTTCAAACGCCAGGCCCCTGTCGCGGAGATAGGTGTATGGACCTACCGAAAATTTGCGTTCCGGCGCAAACACATCTCTCGCCACAAACGATGTAAAGATCGGGTTAAGCAGGTCGGACGAAATGTTGTTGACCCACTGCTTTGATTGCAAATTGAGTGAAGGATTTTGCAGCTTTTGCCGGTACAACTCACGAAAATAAGTAGCTCCGATCATGCCGCCGGAAGCACCGGTAAACAGGAAGGTTTTTTTCATCATGCTGCCGCCAGTAAGACTGTCGAGGCGCTGCAGCACGTTCATGGTAAAGGTGGCACTGCGGTTGCCGCCGCCGCTGGTAGTGATCACAACAAGCAACGGCTTTTCTTCGCCCTGCTTTGCTTTCCAGCGCTGCAGAATGGTTTCAATGCCTTTTTTATCGGCATCAACAACCGGCGATGCGGCAATGCTGTCGATATTCCCCTGCGTATAGGAAGGATAATTTTTTTCGTTGCCGTAGTTCAACCCGTAAGCTTTGTTGCGGGGATCGATCAATTCAAGCTGGTAGAAATAATTCAGCGCAAAAACAAACAGCACCAGTACGGGCACACTCCAGCTTTGAAAAAAATAAACAATGGCGCCGGTTACGCCAATAAGTATCGCAAACAAAAACGTGACCGATGCACCAGCCGGTAATTGGAAAAATGGGTACTCGATAAAAAAGCCAATGAGCAACAAAAACAGGTAGACAATAAAAATGGAAATGACCGCCGCAAAGTGGTGGCGCTTGAAGATCTTTTCCATCAGCTCCTGCGAGTAATGCGATACATCGCGGCAACGGCGCACCCGGTAGAAAGAATCTAAAAACCACTCGGAACGGATCAGCGAATTCACACTGGTTCCTTTTTCGGGTTGCAGTGTGGAAATATAATTTTTTGCACTGCTGAAAAGCGGCTGCAGGATTTTAAAGATGGTTCTGTCGGCACTGAAAAAATAAAAGAACGACATGGTGAGCACCAGCAGCAAGCCAAAGAGAAAGCCGCCGGTAATGATGGCGATCTCGATGTTATCGATCAGCATTTTGTGGTGCAGGTAACCATAGGCTTTTACCAGGTAGTAAACCAAAAAGGTGAGAGGAATAACGCTGTTGTTGATACAGTATTTTAAAAAAGGAAACTGCGTTGCGGCAAGGAAAGTAAAGTGACGGCTGAAAAGAATAAAGGTGGTCACGTTCCAGCACATGATAAAAATACCAATGGCCACGCCAACGATGGCTGCGCTAATTGCATTGACATCGCCCATGTATTCCGGTGCCAAAAAAAGCGCTTCGGCGCCGAAGGTTTTCATAAAGGCACCGCCAACCGTGGCAAACAGCATGGCCCAAAAAAGCAACAGCACCTGGTACTTTCTGAAATGCAGAAAAAGTAGTTGCAGGGGCAGGGAAAAAAAAATACCCCGCAAGTATTCTTGAATGGCAATATTCTTCTTCAACGGTTGTAAAGTACTGCGAAACTGCTTATGAAGATAGCGGGGAATAAAAGAAAAGTATTCCATAGATGTGACTTTCCTCCGGTATATAAGACGGGATTGCGGTGCACTTCGCTGCACCGGGTTGTGTGCAATTGCTGATGAAGTGTGAGGTTTAAAGTTATCTTTTTGAATGTTGGATGTTAGGTCTTGAACAGGCTTTGTCTTTTAGGTATCTGATTTATTCAAGATTTTCGCTTGCCGATCATTTTGAAGAAGTGAGTTGTGTATAAGTGGCGTTTTGCTTTGGTCTTTCTTGTCGTTAGGTTGTTTTCCACCTTTTCTCTTGGAAAGAAAAGGTGGAGCCAAAAGTTCAAGGAAAAAGCAAACGCTCCGCTGCTTTTTCCAAGCCAGCGCACAACAGGCATTCTTTACTGGTTGTTCATTGCAATCTGTGATCAGTCTTTCTTTTCACTTTGATTCTTCACTACATATAGCAAGTTGCAAAGTTTTTTAACCGGCTTAAAAGGTAAGATACTGCAGGCGCTGTATTGCGCTATCATTTTCCTACAGCAATTAGAAGCGTTAGCCAATGCGCAATAAGGCGCCGAACCAGCGGGCTAAGGGAAATATTTGGAGGTCCTGTTCTCTTATTTGAGAATTAAACATTTAATATGTAAGCAGGAAAAACAAAAGCCTCCGCCAGAACTGGCAGAAGCTAAATATGTATCGTGCTTAAGCGGGGTGCTGTGCGATGGCTGTTCCTCCCCCATCGGGGGAGGTTAGGTGGGGGCCGCTAGGCTCTGTGCTTAGATTTCCCCTTCCGCCTGAGGCGGACTAGGGGAGGCCTTTTTCCTATGCAAAAAATACAAACTCACCAATGAAAGCAACAAAAACATCGCTACCGCCTGGTGAAGTTGTGCATTCCACTCAAAGCTGCCCCATTGTTGCGGCACTTGCTTTAGGCTGGTAAGTACGGTGGCAACACCAAGCACTACCTGTACTACTACCAAAATAAACGGCCACCATTTGTAGCGATTAAACAGTGAACTGCGGGCCTCTTTTGCAGCACGAAAGGTCCATACGACGATTAAAACTGTGAGCAGGTATGCAAGGTTGCGGTGAATAAAATGAATGGTAACGGGATTGTTCACGGTGGCTGATAAAAACGTTCCTTCCTGTCCTTGAAAAGTGGTAATTCCTCCCGGCAAATACGCACCGTTGATATCGGGCCAGGTAGGCGCCGCCGTTGCTGCTTTTAACCCGGCCATAAAAGCGCCGTAGATCAATTGTATTGTCAGCAGGCCAATGATCCAGCCCAATAATTTTTTAGAAGACGGTGCGTAAATTTTTTGCGAAGGCGTCACCAGCAGCCGCATGGCAAACCACCAGGTAAATACCAATAAGCCCAAGGCCGCCATAAAGTGAATGGCCAGGCGGATATGGCTTACATAAAGGTTCTCGTCGTTCAAGCCGCTTTGCACCATAATCCAGCCGATGGCACCCTGCAATCCACCCAACAAAAAAAGAATGATCATGGGTGTGACCATATCGCGGCGAAAGCGTTTTTGCACCAGGAAAATAATAAATGGAATGATGAAGACTATACCAAGCATCCGGCCCCACACCCGGTGCAGCCACTCCCAGAAATAAATGGCTTTAAAATCTTCCAGTGTAAAATATGAGTGCAGGTGCTTGTACTGTGCAATCTGTTTGTAGTTGTCAAAAGCCTGGTTCCAGGCCGCTTCGTTCATCGGTGGAATGGTGCCGAGGATAGGCTGCCACTCGGTAATGGAAAGACCGGAATCTGTTAAGCGGGTGATGCCACCCAAAATAATCTGTACAATGATCATCGCTACGCCTACCAGCAACCAGATGGCTACGGGACGGCTGCGTTTGGTGGAAACAGCTTCTAACATAGCAGCGCAAAGCTAACCGCAGATTGGGAGGATTGGGAACAGACCGAAAGGATTTTTGCGTAATCGGTGTTAATGTCTTCGCTTCTAATCACAGCTTGCCATGTTTGTTCAAAAGATTGAGCGCAATGGATGAAAACGTGCACCATTCAATCCAGCAAATCCATTTAAAATCCAACCTGTCCGCGGTTTCTTTCACAGTAATTTTTCATCCGAAACTGTATTTTCGTTACCTCATATGTTGCCAAATTTTTTACAGAAAGAATTGCTGGAAGCCGGTTGCGATGAAGCCGGTCGCGGTTGCCTTGCCGGCCCCGTGTTTGCGGCAGCTGTTATCCTGCCAAAAGATTTTTACCATCCGCTTCTCAACGACTCCAAACAACTGAGCGAAGAGCAACGTTACACCTTGCGGCCTTTTATTGAGCAACATGCCGTAGCACATGCCGTGGCGCAGTTGTGCAACAAGCAAATCGACAAGATCAACATCCTGAAAGCTTCATTCAAAAGCATGCACCTTGCGGTAAAAGCGCTTTCTGTTGTACCGCAACTCCTGCTAATTGATGGCAACCGCTTTACCCCCTACCGGCGCATTCCGCACAAATGCATTGTTGGCGGCGATGGCAAATACGCTTCCATTGCAGCAGCCAGCGTTCTGGCAAAAACCTATCGCGACGATTACATGAAAGCCTTACACCAGGAGTTTCCGCAGTACAACTGGGTAAAAAATAAGGGTTATGCCACCAAGGATCACCAGGCGGCACTAAGCGAATTTGGTCCCTGCCGATATCACCGCAGGTCCTTTCGGCTTGACTACAGCCAACCCAGCCTGTTTGCTGCCACTGAAAATATCACCAGCACGATAGATCCCGTTGTTTAATTTATGGAAGTACGATAATTGGACCTTTTAAACGAAAGCATTTTTTTTAAACCTGTGCAGCGTTTTTGTGTCTACCCCTTGTCTTATTGATGGCTGCATTTCTGAATGTTCTGCCGTAAAAAAATGGTTGAAGGTTAACAAGGGCGCCCCGCTAAGGGGCGTTTTTGTTTAGCGATGCTGGTGGTTGGTGAGTGGTGAATGGTCAGTAGTGAGTAAGGGTCGCTTAAGATTGTGTTTTTATTTTCTAGTAAAGAATCTTTTTAGTTCAACCGCTGATTTTCATGGCCGCTTTCCAGGCCTTGATTGCACCACCTTTTTCTTTGCAGCCATTGCCAGTTACCGCGGAGAAATTATAGTAACGATTCTCTGCATTTTCCGTGCAGAAAGAATTGAACTGGAGTGCTCTCAAAACTCACCACTGACCATTCACCACTCACCAACCTCCTATTTCTCCAGCCGGATAAAATTGCTGTCCTTTCGTTCGCCGTTAACGGTAAAGCTGTTCACCGATTTGTATTCATCACCGGTGCAATTGCATTTTTCTTTTGTGAAAACAAAGTTCTCTATCCTGTATTCTTTGTTCAATGCAGGCAGGCGAACCGTCCAATTGTAATCAACAGAAATGGTTTGCGCCACAGCCGAACGGCTGGTATCGCCAACAGGCACAATTGACAGTACAGAAAAACTATCCAGGGCCTGCGTGCTTCCAGGCGGGTAACGAACAAACACTACCGTGGTGGTTTCCGCAGCTTTAAACTTTTCAAAACTGATAGTGACCTCACCGTCAACACAGATTATTTTACAGCAGCCTGCAGCTAAAAAAATAACGGCAAACGCAAAAATGAGCTTCATGTTGTTTGGGTTGGTGCACCTGTTTTTTGCAGGGATGCTAGAAAGTTTTCTACCCTTACTGACAACGAACTGTTACCACCTGCTGCAAATGCGCGGTAGGAAAACTGTTCTGCCAGGGTCAATACGTTCTCCAGCCTGCATTTGTTCTGCGCCACGCAAAATGCAAAATTCATTTTCATCAGGTGCGTCGCCAGGTATTCCTGTTCGGTTTGTCCCGGCGTCGGAATTAATATGCTTCGCTTTTTTAGTGCAGCCAGGTCCATCACGGTGCTGTAGCCGCAACGGGCAATCACCAACGATGCGCCCAAAATAATTTTCTCCATTTCTGCCGCAGGCAAATGCGCATGCACGGTTACATTTTCACCCACGGAAATCGCATCGGCACCACCCGGTAACCCTCTTACCAATACCACCGGACCTGTGTAAGTTTCCAGGTCCTGCAACAATTTTTCTTCTAACAAGGTGCGTTGCGGCTCGGGACCGGAAAGCAGGATAAGCAGGTAGCTACCGCCGGAAAGTTCGGGCTGCTCCGCAAATCGTGACAGCGGCCCTATAAAATGCACAGGTGGTTGCGGCCATGCCGAAGGATGCGAAAGCTCACCCGCCAGGTTTGTTTCTCCCGCTGTATCCGGCACCCAGCATTCGTCAAACTGCCCGATATACCGAAAGTTCATATCCTGCAAAACGTCTTCGGCCAGCTTTACCGGCGCCTGAATGCGCAACTGGTGCGTTATAAAAACAGAGCGAACCTGTGGGTGGTGCAGGCCGTACCGGTTGTCCGAGATCACGGCTGTGATCCTTCTTTCACTCACCAGTGTTTGCAACCATTCTTCTTCGGATTGAATAGCAGCCAGCAGCTTGGGAATTTGCGCCACAATTTTCAGCGCCAATCCCCAGCCGGTAGATGCATACTCAATTTCGTAACCCGGCAGGTGCAGCATTTCAAGGTCCGGAAACTCCTGCTGCAGCACCTTTTTCCCGGCTCCGGAGGCCGCCAAAATCACTTGGCAGTTTTGTGCTAACAGTTCGTGAATCAAGGGAATGCAACGGGTAGCATGCCCCAGCCCCCAGTCCATGGGTGCTACCAATACAACGGGTGAAAGTGAGAATTGATCCACGTTAAATTTTTTTTGTTTGGCAAGGACTTATACTAAATTGGGGAGCAAATTAGTTATTCTAAAAATCAGGTATGAAGAAGGTATTCTATGTGGCATTGTTCTTGACTATTCTAGGTATAACCGGTTGTTCCCGCAATTACTACTCCGGCAGCGGAAAAGGCAGTAGCTGCGGATGTCCCGGAAAGGTCTAGGATAAAAAGGACGAGTCATGAAAAACTATAACCGAGATTTGTTGCTTCTGTATAAAGAAGAAGAGTACAATGATGATCTGATCCAGAATGAAGTGGAATGCTTGCACCGTATTCTGTTGAACGTGGAAAGACATGAAGTTTTCTGCCAGTCGCATGAGCTGGTGGCCCGTTATAAGATCACCAGAAAAGCAAAGGCCATCCTGAAAGCTGCAGAATGGCCTGAACTAAAACCCTTTTATTTTCTGATCAACAAAAATTAAGAAAGCTTCCCTAACGCGGCTTTTAATTTCTGCAGCATTTCATCAATTTCCTCTTTCTTACACGTACCAACACTCAGCCGGTACCAGGGCGATGTGTTGGAAGCACCAAACGCATAGAACGGCACAATGGCTAAACCGGCATCCTGCAACAGGTAGGCCGTTACATCGGCTTGTGAGGCCAGTGTTTTTCCTTCTGCTGTTTTCTTTCCTGCCAGGTCAATTTTTATGGTAAGATAAATGGCCGCTTCCGGTGCTACGGCATCTACTGCAAAGCCTTCTTCTTTCAACTTTACAAACCCTTCGTAGATCCGGCGA
Organism: Flavisolibacter longurius; assembly: GCA_013327885.1. Classification (GTDB taxonomy): domain Bacteria; phylum Bacteroidota; class Bacteroidia; order Chitinophagales; family Chitinophagaceae; genus Flavisolibacter. The sequence goes on from JABUMY010000002.1 coordinate 290,915, forward strand.
AGCCTTTCTTCTACTTCGGCTTTAAAATGGGTGAAGTAAGTGTTGATGCTTTCAGTTTGCCCTAAAAACTTCGTCAGTCCTTTTTGCTCCGGCATCGGCGCCCAGGCACCTACGTGTGAAAGAATAGCCTTCATTTTATTGAGTACACTGGCAGGACCAAAGCTCCAGCCAACCCGAACACCTGTTGCTGCAAAACATTTGCTGATAGCATCGATAAAGATGGTATACGGACGCATCTCCGGGTTGAGCGATACGGGATCGTAATGCTCAATGCCGTTGTAGGTAAGGTGCCAGTACATCTGGTCGAACATTACATAAAGCTTTTTGGCATCGCCACGACGCTTGTTCTCTTCCACCACCATGTCACAAATCGCACTCAGTTCTTCCTTGCGGAAGGTAGTGCCGGTAGGGTTTTGCGGTGAGCAAAGCGCTAGGAAAGAAGCATCGCTGATATAAGGCTTCAGGTCCTCGGCCGTTGGCATAAATGCGTTTTCGGCCTTGGCTTCCACCACCACGTGTTCGGCTTCTACAAAATGGGTGTAATGGTTGTTGTTCCAGGAAGGCACGGCGTAAATTACTTTTTCGCCTTTGTCAACCACCGCCCTGAAAAGTGCATAGATCAGCGGACGGCCACCGGAGGCCACCAGGATCTCATCCACGCCATATTCCAGTCCCTGGTATTCCTTGCTGAAGCGGCTCAGCGCTTCCCGCAATTCCAGGCTGCCCTCACCGGGAGGATAATTGGTGAAATGATTCCGGTAGGCATCAACGATATTGTCTTCCAGGTCCTTTGGAATGGGAAAAATCTTCGGGTCAAAATCACCTACGGTAAAGTTGTAGATCCGCTCTCCTTTGCGGATGCGTTCACGTATTTCGCCGCCCAGCTTAACGATCTCTGAGCCGATCAATGTTTCAGATAAATGAGAAAGCTTCATGATTTGGATTTGCGCGGCGAAGGTAGGGCATAAATGGCAACAGGAGGCTCTACGATTCTGCTTTAATATGTGATGGCCAACGGTGGGGAAAGTAGGCAGTTGGCAGTACGCAGTAAGCAGTTGAGCAGGTTTTCTGTTGTATCAAAAAGCCATTCTTCCCTAATTCAGAAATAGGAACAGAAAACAGTAAAACGGCAAACGGTAAACCTCCCTACTCAACCTGCAAGTTGATCTTATCGCTGTTGTGCGAATAAAACCGGCTGTCTGACATTACCCCAAAACGGAAAAAATAATCACCGCTTTCCAGCGAAGGAGAAATAGTCCACTCCCGGATGTTTTGCTGCAGCACCTGTTGCAGGGTAAACGGCGCTTCAAGTATGCTGTGCCTTTCCCGTCCCTTGAAAATAACCATGGCAATTTTTGCGTCTACTTCGGGATGCTGCGCCAAATACGTTTTGTAATGCGGCGGCACATCCATGTCAAATAAAATACGCAGCGAATCTTTTGGTTGTACAGTGTAATCGTTGCTGCGAAACCCGATCTTGCCAAACGAATGAAAGCTGCTGTCGAATTCATAACCCACCGTGTACAACGGTGTTTTTACAGAATCTTCTTTCAGGTGAAGGTCATAGATATCAAGAATATAAACCGGCTTACCCAAGAGCGAATCTTCAACCGGCCAGAAGTTGTAATTATTGCGGCGGTCGTCAAACTTGTTGAGCGAATAGGTCATCTGCCCCGTATAAAACCAGTACTTGGAAGCCCGCTGGTAGCTGTTGTTGAAGACAACAGGTAAATCTTTGGTACGTTGCTTTAGCTCCTGCGGCCAGCCTTTCCAGGCATGGTAACGCTCTACAATGGCCCCTGCCGGAACCAGGTCAACGATCATGATCACACGAAAAAGCAAAACGATCACCAGCGTTGCCGGCAGCAGGCGCCAAAGCCATTTGCGCCAGCCATTCCTGCGCTGCAAAAACTGGTGTGCCAGCACCATCACCGGTATGATGGCCGGTGAAGTCCAGTTGGGCTCTACCTTGCCTTTGAGGGTGCTGAGCAAAAAGAAAAGAAAAAAGCCAACGGCTGTAAACTTCAATGCTTTTTCGAAACTGTTTTTGGTACGGTACAAAAAGGCAGCGGGCCAGAGAATAAAACCGGCCAGCGGACCGGCCAACAACAATTGCCCCAGGATATAATCGGTGGTGTACGAGAACTTATAAGGGTTTACGTTGCTTTCGAAAAGATGGTAGCGGAAACTGATCCAGTTGTGCTGCAGTTGCCAGTAGAGGTGCGGCACAAAAAGCAGGAAGGCCATGAGACCGGCCACATATAGCTTTGCACTGCGCAAGAGCTTTAGGTTGGATAGCAGCACGAAAAAGATCACCAGCACACCGTGGTACTTGCTGTACAATAGCGCCGCTGCTGCAAAGCCCAGCCACAGCGTGTTTGCCCAGGTTTCCTGTTGCAAAAATCTGCGGTAAAGCCAAAGGAAAAGTGCAGTAAAAAACATGAGCGGAATATCGGGCACCGCCACAAAACCGCTGATCTGCAAAACTGCTACTGAAAGCGCAATGGCATAAAAAAGGAAAGGCTCCTTTTTTTCCGTCAGTTTTTCGGTGATGAACAAAGTCGCTGTGTTTAAAAGAAGCGGCACTATGCGTACGCCAATTTCACCGCCAAAAAATACCGTTCCTATTTTAATGAGCAGGGCAATGAGGGGTGGATGATCAAAATAACCCCAGTCGAGGTAGCGGGAAAAAACCCAGTAATAGGCTTCATCATCCTGCAGCTCGGTAAAGATAGATTGCACAAGCCCCAGTAAAAGCCAGGAAGTATAAAAAACAAACCGGTGATTATTTTTAAAAAACGTTGTCAAGGTTATTGTTTCGTGTGAAAGAAATGATCAATGGCCTGCACGGCCGATTGCAGTCGCTGCCGTTCAGTGCCGCGGATCTCAATCCAAGGGATCCCGCTATGAATTAAAATGTCTTTGTACATCCCAAAAAGGCGCTGCCGGGTTTTAAGTTCGGGATATTCCCGCAAGGCATCCTGTGCCCAGGGAAGGTCGGTGGAACAAAGCAGGTACAGATCGCAATGCGCAGTGGCCAGTGCTTTTAAGATCCAGGTGGGACAATGGGCAAACGCCACTTCGTACCAAACTTTCATTACATAGAGATCGGTATCAACAATGAACATGTTATTTCTTACCGCTTTTGCTACTTCTGCTTCCAGCAACAATTGTCCATTGGCAATGGTGGTGAGATCATTATAGGTATAATCCGTTCCGTGCTGTAGCAAGTATTCCCTTGCATACTCGGGACACCACACCGTGTTGTAATGTTCGGCCAACTCTTCGCAGAGGGTGCTTTTGCCGGTAGACTCGGGGCCAATGACAACAATTTTTTTCATTTTTCAACAGCAAAAGTAGCAGCATTTGCCGTAGCCCTTGCCCTGCGCTTCCATTCCTGCAATCCAAATACGGCGAGCACCAGCAACACGCTGTAATACACACTTGTAAATACCAAGCCTTTTACATAATACAAAGGGATGGATGCCATGTTGGTCAATATCCACCACCACCAGCTTTCCACTTTTTTGCGGGCCATCAGCCACATACCAGTAAATGCTGTGGCAGAAGCAAAAGCATCGCCCCATGGAATTACGCCTTCAAAAAAGTTTTGCTTCAGGTAGGTAAGCGCCAGGAAAATAGCCACATAAAAACCAAGAAAAAATCCAATCTCCTGTACCCATTCCTTTTTAGTAGAAAAGCTTATGTGCAACACCGGTTTTGATTCCCGGTCTTTCCGCGTCCAAAGCCACCAGCCGTAGAAACTCATCACCGTATAATAAAAATTGACGCTGGCTTCGCCGATGAGATGATATTTAAAACTGAGATAGATGTAGATAATGGTATTGACCAGTCCTGTGGGATAAACCCAAACGTTTTCGATCCGCGAAAACACAACGCTTATAATGCCGGTAAAAACGGCAATGTATTCAAGGGGTGTAGTCGCCTGTAGGTTTTGTAAAAACTGGTCAACAAATTCCTGCATAAGGCACAAACCTACTGAAGAAAAAGCTGCGGGCTGCCAGCTTTTAGTTGATTGCAATTCACCGTTAACTATTGCAGGAAACAACAACGACTTTGCTGTTTTTTGTTTCCTAACGGCTAGAGCCTATCACTCTGCTTTGTACCGGCGCAGCGGCTGCAAAAACCTGGCGCCTTCTTCAGTTTGAAATACAACCGGCAGTTCTTTTCCGCCGATCCGCGTTCGCTCTGTTACCTCAAAATGCAGGTGCGGAAACGCACTAAAGCCGGTGCTGCCGCTGTAGCCGATCAGTTGTCCTTTTGTAACGGTATCGCCTACCCTAACAACCGATCCGTTGTAGCGCAGGTGCCAGTAGTGCGCATAGGTGTCGTCGCCATGGCTGATGGTGATGCCATTGCCTTTGCCCCTGAATTTTCGCGTAATGCCGCCGTTGGTAAAAAAGCTTCGCTCAAAAACAACCACCCCTCCCCTTGCCGCATGGATAGGTGTGCCCGGCTTCATTTTAAAGTCAACGGCAAAATCGCCGAAGTGCGAAAAAAACGAATGAGAACCCTGGGCTACCCGGTAGGCTTTCCCTTTTTCAAACGGAAGTGCATACACGTAGGTCGTATCGGGCAGCGTCTTACCGGCACGGTACATAACCTGGTTGTTCTGCAACAGGGAGCAGGAGGCAAAACAAAGGACCAGCGAAAAAAGCAGGAATTTCATTACAAAGAATCGGCATCTTTTCTTTCCGAAACAACAAAAGCACCCGGGGTGGTGCTTTTGTCAACTATCAAAAGGCGAAAGAGAAATTATTCTGCTTCGGCCACCACTTCTTTTACTTCGGGAATCATGCGCTTCATCATGCCTTCAATACCCGCCTTCAGCGTGATCATGGAAGAAGGACAACCCGAGCAGCTTCCCTGCAACATCAGGTTTACAACGCCATTGTCGTAGCTTTTAAACTGGATGGCACCACCGTCCATTTCTACGGCCGGCTTTACATAGTTCTCCAGCAATTCTTTAATACGAACCACAATGTCGTCGTCATCAGCAGTCACTTCATTTGTGCTTTCCTGCTTTACGGTAGCCAGTTCTTCTTCATTGATCACCGCCTTGTTTTCCTCCAGGTATTCTTTCAAAAACTGGCGAATGGTTGGGATCACGTCGTTCCAATCGGTTTCAGGAGTTTTTGTCAGCGTTACAAAGTTAGAGGCGACAAACACAGCCCGGATAAAAGGAAAACCAAACAATTCGGTTGCCAGCGGTGAAGGCTTGGCACTTTCTACATCCTGGAAATCAGCGCTTTTGCCGGGAAACAGCAGCTTGTTGGCCACAAATTTCATGGTTTCCGGGTTGGGCGTCATTTCGGTATATATGCTGATGATGGGATTACCAGTCTTGATCATAACGTTTGTATTTGTTGCAAATTTATTGAATACCCACCCATGTTTGCTCCCAAAAGCGAACAAAGGCGTTAAAATTAGTTTACAAAAGAAACGCCAGTTTCAATGGGCAATTGACAATTGGCAATGGGCAGTAGGTTATTGCGCCAGTTGCCCATTGCTTATTGCCCGTTGTTTATTGCATCAAAATGTGTATTTCGTTGTCAACGTAGCAGAGAACATTTCTTTGCCCCGTTCGGAAAGATCGGGCCTGTCGGGAACCGTTACCAGGTTTTGGGGAATGATATAAGAAGGTATGGCGATCAGCATCACTTTTCCTTTTGCATAAATCACCGGTACAGAGATTTCATACGCTAACAAGTTGAACCGGCTTACTTCCTCCGTTACCAGCTCATTGTTGCCAGGAAAAAGCAAAAAGCGGGGCTTGCTTTTTTTATAATAGCTGCGCTGAAAATTTTGCGTGCCGGCATAGGCAAAAACAGAAGGGTTCACCACCCATACACTCCCGTTTTTGCCTTCTTTTCGAAAAACCCGATCCAAACCGGCCGTGGCGCCAAAATCTACCTTGTCGCTAAACTTTGCATCGCCACCGGCATTGATGTTTACCACCTTTGTTTGATACGCCAAATTTGCTCCTGCCTGTCCTTCCAGCGCCGATTGCACCAGCTCACTGCTTTCTTCGTAAAAAGGCTTGGTGAGGTAGATGCCGGTGATCCATTTGTCCGTTATGTTTTGGTACCCGAGGGTGGCAACGGTTCCTGCGTACGCAAAATTTTGTACGGCATTGCTTACAAATACCGGTGCGGCATTTACATAAAACTTATTTGACAACCACAATTCTGCCAGCGGAAAAAAGCCGCTGCTCTGCAAGCTGTCGGTGCGGCCATAATAATGAAGGGCGGTATTAAAATTGGCGCTGATCTTCACCTGCATTTTTTTTGATGCACTGTCGGACTGCGCCAATAAAGGTTGGGACATGGCCAGCGAAATGCTGACCATCAGCAAGGAAATAAATTGTTTCATACGTGTAGGATTATTAGCAAAAAGAAGCCACTCCGGGTATGAGTGGCTTTGTAAGTAGGGTACGGCTGCTTATTGTTTTTTTACGTTCACTTTTGTTTCTGTTTTCACGTCAGCGTTGCCTTCAATGTTTGTTTTTTCGGCATTTTGCCTTACGGCTTCGGCTGTTGCCTGTCCTTTCGCTTTGCCGGCGGCTGCGGTTTCCTTTGCTTTTATAACGGTATTCTCCGCTTTTGTTTCTGCTTTTGCTTTGGCATCGGCAGCTTTCTCATGGCCTCTTGCCACAACGCTATTGCCATTTACATCTACATCAGCGGCTACTGTGGCATTGGTGCCGGATTCCGCTTTTGCACCAAATACAGCGGCGTTTTCATTGGCATGTGCTTTTGCCTGTTCGCTGGCATGTAGTTCTGCCTGTGCATGAACACGTGCATTGCTGTTTGCATCGGCAGCGGTTTTTGTTCTTTCAGCAGCAGATTGGGCCGCTGCAGAAGCGGATGACCTTACCTCGGCGGTCTTTGATTGTGTAGTAGCAACGGTATTGCGGGTAGCAAGACCTGCGTTGACGGTTGCCCGGTTAGCAGCATTACTGGCTGCACGGGTAGCACCACCGGCATTGACAGACTTGTGCACGGATGCACGGGTGGCTTGTGTGGCCCGCAGGTTGAATTGGGCAAACGTAAGGGTTGTTACCAAGGTTCCGGTCAGCACGAAAAGGGCTCTTTTTACAGATTTCATAGTGTAAGCGTTTTATGCCTGATAGAATGTAGATTTCTTTTAAGGTTTAAAATATGTTAACAAAAAAAGTTAGCACTAGCGACTGTTGAAGTGTTTGATACAAGAAACAAATGGCTTGTTTTATTGGTAAAGAGAAGTGCAACTGATTAAAACATTTTTGGTTGACTGCCGCATGAAAAGAGGGTAACACAACGTTCTCTGCCCGCAGAAGTTCTTATACTTGCAGGGTATCGAAAAAAGATCGTTATGCGAAATGTATTTGTCATCCTTTTGCTGCTGGTAAGCATTCATGCCATTGGCCAAACACCCGAAGAAAAACTTTCCCAGCTCGGCATCGAACTGCCAAAACTACCAGACCCTATTGCCAGCTATGTGCATGTGGTGAGAACCGGTAATCTTCTTTTTCTTTCCGGCAAAGGCCCGCAACAATCCAACGGCGAATACATAAAAGGCAAATTGGGAAAAGACCTTAGTACACAACAGGGCTACGAAGCAGCAAAGCTCGTGGGCATCCTGCAACTGGCCGCCATCAAAGGTGCTGTTGGTGATCTTTCAAAAGTCCGGCGGATTGTTAAGGTGAATGGGTACGTAAACAGCGAACCTAACTATTACGATCACCCGAAAGTTATCAACGGCCTATCTGACCTGATGATTGCTGTGTTTGGCGAAAAGGGAAAGCATGCCCGTACATCACTGGGCGTAGCGGCGCTGCCCCTGAACATGGCCGTGGAAATTGAGCTGGTGGTGGAAGTGGATGAGGATTGAGCCGAAAAATCAAGCATGGCTTAACTATAAGCATCGTAATCTATTATCCCCTATCGCTCTACTTTACACCAGTAAGCCCGGCAAGTTTTCGGTGATGCCTTCATTCAATTTCGTGAGATGAAAATAGGTTGTTTCGGCAATCTGGTCGAGGGCTTCCTTGGTGAAAAATGCCTGGTGTGCCGTTACCAATACATTGGGAAAACTCATGAGTCGCTGAATGGTATCGTCTTCAATAATATCACCGGAGCGGTCGTGAAAGAACAGGTGTTCTTCCTGTTCATACACATCAATGCCCAGGGACCCTACCTGCCCGCTTTTTAAAGCAGCGATAACCGCGGTGGTATCGATCAGCGCCCCGCGGCTTGTGTTGATAAGCATAACCCCTTGCTTTAAGTAAGGCAGCGTGGCCTCATTGATCAGGTGCCGGGTTTGCTCGTTCAGCGGTGTATGCAGCGAAATAATATCAGCTTGCTGAAACAGTTCCAGCAGCGGAAGATAGGTTACGCCAATGGCTTCCATCTCTTTATTGGCCACCACATCAAAGGCCAGAACCTTGCAGCCAAAGCCCTGCATAATCCGGCAGAACGATTGACCGATTTTTCCGGTACCAACCACGCCTACCGTCTTTCCATACAGGTCAAAACCCATCAGCCCCTGCAAGGCAAAGTTTTGCTCACGGACACGGTTATACGCTTTGTGTGTTTTACGGTTGAGGGTAAGGATGAGCGCTGCCGCATGTTCGGCCACGGCTTCCGGCGAATAAGCCGGAACCCGGCAAACATGCAACCCTGCTTCACGGGCTGCCTCCAGGTCAACATTGTTGAAACCGGCACAACGAAGTGCTATGGTCTTCACACCAAAGCGTTTCAGTTCACCAATCACATTCGCATCTACCTTGTCATTGACAAAAACACAAACGGCATCGGCACCGTTCGCCAATCCCACCGTTTGCGCAGAAAGCGCAACATCAAAAAACTGCAGCGAAAAATTATGGGTTGTATTGTGCGCTGTGAAAAACTGTTTGTCGTATGGCTGGGAGGAGAAGAAGGCGATTTTCATGGGTGCAAAAATACTCTACAGGTGAAAAAGCAGATCAAGTTAAGTAAACCCATAAATATGCGTTTTAAAGCATAAAAAAGGGTCCGCATTCTGCGGACCCTTTGGGCTGAATGTAAGAGCTGGTTCAAGATTATTATTTGATAACTAAAAATGTACTATTCATCCCGACTTCATTCAATTTTACGATCTGTACCCTTAACCAGATTTTGTGTCTACTGCTGTCTTGTTAATTTATAGATAGAAGAATTGTTTTTTCCTGCCACTTGCAGATAGTAGACGCCTGATGCAATCAATGTAGATGAGAAATCAAAATGCAGGATTGTCTCCGGCCGAAGTAAAGTAAGTTTTCCACTTGTTACCTGATTTCCATTTTGGGAAAAAAGCTTGTAAACAACCTCACCCTGCATCTGTTTTGAAAGCTGTATGGTAAACCTGCCCGTGGTACTTGGGTTTGGAAAAACCTTTTGTTGCGCTTCAACCTGGCCCATAACAGTTGCTTCACTTAAATCTCCCCGCTGAGTAGTGTTTACCGGTGCTTGGTTGGTCACGGTAAAGTTGATGGTCAGTGGCGCACCGGCTGTACCCTTGCCCCCTGTCGCCGAGTAAGGCGTGGCCGTCAGCGTGTAGCTGCCCACCACAGGTGTCCAGGCATTGTAATTCCCGTTGGCATCACCATACAAAGCAAACGGAACAACGTTTTCAATAATGGTTTTGCTCTGCGCTCCGCTCAGTACCAGTTTCACACTGACTGCATTGCTGGCATTGGCCCGCACATTCAAGGCGGTACTGGACAAGGTGCCGAGGTTGAGCACAGCGTTGTTGGTCAGCGTCATCAGATCCTGTTCATTGCTGGCGTTTACCAACGTAAAGCTGTTGACTAACGGTGCCGTGGCACTGCTTACACTCACCGTGATTTGTTCTTCATCCCACATGGCCGGGTTGCCGTTGTCCGTTACCCTGACGGTGAAGCTAACGTTGCCGGCTGCTGCCGGTGTCCAGCTAAACACTCCCGAAGAAGCCCCGATCGATGCGCCGCCGGGTGCATTCACCAGCGAGTAGGTCAGGGTCTGTGCCGGATCATCAGTGGCCGTAACCGTAAAGCTCAGCGTCTGTCCCACCACCACCGACTTGCTGCCAATGGCTCCCAATACCGGCGCCGTGTTTACCGGTGCTTGGTTGGTCACGGTAAAGTTGATGGTCAGTGGCGCACCGGCTGTACCCTTGCCCCCTGTCGCCGAGTAAGGCGTGGCCGTCAGCGTGTAGCTGCCCACCACAGGTGTCCAGGCATTGTAATTCCCGTTGGCATCACCATACAAAGCAAACGGAACAACGTTTTCAATAATGGTTTTGCTCTGCGCTCCGCTCAGTACCAGTTTCACACTGACTGCATTGCTGGCATTGGCCCGCACATTCAAGGCGGTACTGGGCAGTGTGCCGAGGTTGAGCACAGCGTTGTTGGTCAGCGTCATCAGATCCTGTTCATTGCTGGCGTTTACCAACGTAAAGCTGTTGACTAACGGTGCCGTGGCACTGCTTACACTCACCGTGATTTGTTCTTCATCCCACATGGCCGGGTTGCCGTTGTCCGTTACCCTGACGGTGAAGCTAACGTTGCCGGCTGCTGCCGGTGTCCAGCTAAACACTCCCGAAGAAGCCCCGATCGATGCGCCGCCGGGTGCATTCACCAGCGAGTAGGTCAGGGTCTGTGCCGGATCATCAGTGGCCGTAACCGTAAAGCTCAGCGTCTGTCCCACCACCACCGACTTGCTGCCAATGGCTCCCAATACCGGCGCCGCATTAGCGGAAACCGTGTATGACTCCTCATGCAAAGCACTCCAGGAGTTGCCATTCCGCACCCTTGCTTTTACAACCAGGTTACTACCGATAGTGATTGAACCTGCGTATACGATTGCGGAAGGAGACAAATTTCCACCAGGCAGCCGGGGATCAATCCCGTTTGTTGTATAATAGATCGTTCCGGCGCCGTTCGGGTTTGAAAGCGTAAGCTGCGTACCTGCGGAAACGGCACCTCCTTCACGACTGAAATCCGGTGGGTTAATGGAGGGATAATATCCTTGGGATCGTAGTGCGGTGATAAATCGTTGAACATTTCCATTCATAAGATTATCGATGCGGGTAATCTCCGGTTGCCAGTGGTCATTCTTTGTTCGGGTAACACCATCACCAAGCGCATCTCCCCACCGGGCCGATTCGGCTACAATTGCTTTGCTAATGAAATTGTTGAGTGTTTGCCAACGTGCCCTTGACGCAACATCCGTTAGCTTTCCTTTATTAAAGCAATGCTTATACACCCGGTCGGCGAACAGCATCATAAAATCACTGTTTCGGCGGGCTGAATGCCACAGATTTGTAACGATCCCAGAACCGGTCTCCATGTTCCTGAATGCAGGGTGAACCCAAGCCCCGTTGTTACTTCCGTTGGAAATATCCCACGACCATTCGCAATCCCATCCGTAAAACTTGACAGGTCCCGCCGGATTATTACGGTTTCCTCCCGAGTAATTGTTATTGGGCCAGTCCGTCATGCCTGTCATCCATGTTCCAATGATATAATCTGAATAATTGGTAACATCAAGGTATTGTTTCAGCTCTTCATAGTTTGCCATGTCTGTCATATCCTTTGCAACCACGGTGCTGTTGAGGTAATTGAACCGGGTTGCATCTCCACTCCGCACACCATCTTCCGAAAAGGCCATCCAGTCTGCATAGCTGCCCCCCATGTTCTGTGATTCAAAGCCAGCATCTAACCGTTCCGCCGGGTTATACAATCCCCAGTAGATGCCGTTTATATACAGGTGCATGAATGTGCCATGCGAGCCTACACCCGAAATATCAATGAGTGCGTCCCGGTACCACTGATCGCGGGTATAACAGGTGCGGTCGGGATTCCAGTTTCGTGCCCACGACCTGTTATTGCCGGCACGCAATACAATTTTTGCCCGTGTAAAAACCTCTGGCGCATTACTGCCATTCAACGGAGCGTTCCTGAATATTTTTGATTGAAGTGAATTGGGAAAATAAGCCGCTTTAATTACCAACCGCATTGACCTTTTTAAGCGCAGGTGGCTATGCGATTCAATGCCGCAATTAAACTGTTCATTTTGAGAGGGATCTTTTGGATAGATAATTTCAGCAGAGGTTGGAAACTCCGAATCACCATCATACATCGTCCAAAAGTCATCTTTGTTCATGACAATGGAAAGCGTTGGAATTTCTTTGAGTCCTTCTTTCAGTTGTGCATTGTAGGCAGTATTGTTCACTATATCCGGATCCATTTCATAGTCATGCACGGCTGTGGCTGTACCTGAACCCAACGCGTAGGTTGGATTCGGCCAGCCTGCAATGGTTGCCGGTTGCTTTACAATATCGTCTACAAACAAATAGGTATGCGTCATGACAGGCGTTGTGGTTGTGCCGTTATACTCAATTGCCCTGATGACAGAAGTTGTTGCAATGTTGATAGGGCCCGTGTAGACTGTACCCGTAGAGGCGGTAGGTGCCGTGCCGTCTGTAGTATAGCGTATCGTACCACCAATACTTGTAGAAAGTGAAAGCTGAAAAGGGGTTGAAAAAAATCCCCTTTGTGGTGAAAACAGGACGTTCTGACTAAATAAAAAAAGCGGTAAAAACAAGATTGACACAACGACGAAGAATACTTTTTTCATGACAGTTTATTTAGACAACAGGATCGAAAATGCAGGTTGTGAAGCGGTGTTTGTTTCAACAACAGGATGGATTTTACCTTCTGCTTTGAAAGACTAAACTTGTATGTCCTGCAAAGCAGAAATGAGAAAATTTCATTAGCGGAAAACGGAAACGAGCACTTACATGAGGGAAACGGTTAGACAAACCAATAGCGACTCACACTGGTTTAAGAAAAAGACGTAAAAATTAGGAGAGACTCATTGGTAAGTAATTCAATAAACGCATTATGAAAATATTGCTTTTTTAAATAAACTGCAAGCTTTTACAGAATTCATTGCGACCGCAATTGAAGTTTAATCTGCAAGCCTGGAATTGAAAAGATTATTGAAACATCTGCAGGGGAGTTTTCAACTGCATTGGGTACAGCGAAAGAGGTTTACACGAGACACTTTCTGAGATCAAGCTGGCAAGCTCAGCAGGAGCAGCTTTTCGAAAAAGAGTGATAAACGAATTGTTCGTGGGTGTGCCTGCCAAAAAGACTGCTGGGCTATAAAAGTGCTCAGCAAATAATGGTGTTTGGGACAAAAAAGTACGCAGAAACCAAGAGATGGTCTCTGCGTACAAAGCATTGCCAATAAAAAGCGGTAATTGATCAGTTAAAGAATGACACGAAACCGTTGCCTAACCCGGCACGATCATCAGCTTCGCATAATTCAGCATGATCTTCTTCTCCCCGTTCTGGTCAAACTTGATGGTGGCAACCGGGTTATGGGCCGAGCCTTCGAGCTTCAGCACATTGCCAAAGCCAAATTTCTGATGCTCTACCCGCATGCCTTCGGCCAGTTGGGCAACATCGCTGGGAACAAAATTGGGTGACGGTGTATGCGTTACTTCCTTGCTTTTACCGGCACCACTTACCAGTGTGGAAACAAAACTTTTCTCCGGTTTTTGATCACCGCCAAAACCACGCTGCATGCGTTCAAAGGCACTGCCCATCAAACCCGATGAACCCTGGTTCTTTACGCCGCCGCCAGCAAAGGTTTTATCGATATACTCCTGTGGAATCTCGTCCAGGAAACGGCTTTGATCGGCCTGTATCAACTGCCCGAATTTATAACGTGTGTTCGAGTACGTTAGGTAAAGCCGCCCCTTGGCTCTTGTGACGGCCACATAGAACAAACGGCGCTCTTCTTCCAGCTCTTCCCTTGTGTTAATGCTCATGGCATTGGGAAAAAGACCTTCTTCCAATCCGCCTACAAACACCACGGGAAACTCCAGTCCTTTGGCCGCGTGAATGGTCATCAGCTTTACTGTGTCGGCATCGGGATCTTTCTGATCCGAATCGGTGAGCAGGGTAATTTGCTGCAGGTAGGTACCCAGGCCTTTGTCGCCCACTTCGCCGCTTTCTTCATTGGTTGGCGTTTCGGTAAATTCTTTAATGGAGTTGAGCAATTCCTGCACGTTCTCGTAACGCTGTACGCCTTCGGTGCTTTTGTCGTTGAACAGCTCTTTTACAAAACCGGTTTGCTTGCCCACATGAAACGCAATGTCGTAAGCATTCTTGTTTTGCAGCATGCTGTGAAAGCTCCGGATCATCAGCACAAATTCCTCAATGGCCTGCAGGGTACCGGCACGATAGCCTGAAGCTGCGGCATCTTCCAACACTTCCCACATCGAAATATTGCGTTCGTTGGCGGCAAGAATGGCCCTGTCAACCGACGTCTTTCCAATACCACGAATGGGATAATTGATGATACGCTTCAGTGCTTCTTCATCTTTCGGGTTAACGATAATGCGCAGGTAAGCAATGTAGTCTTTTACCTCTTTGCGCTGGTAAAAGGAAATGCCCCCATAGATAGTGTACGGAATGTTGGCGCGGCGAAGGCTTTCTTCGTACGAGCGGCTTTGCGCATTGGTACGGTAAAGAATAGAAAATTCCTTGTTCTTAAAATGATTGCGCAGGCGCAACTCCTGTATCTGGTCGGCCACAAATTTTCCTTCGTCGTTGTCGGTCATCGTCCGCACCAGCTTTATCTTTTCTCCCGGCGGATGCTCGGTGAACAACGTTTTAGGAATTTGTCCTTTGTTGTTCTTGATGATTTCGTTGGCAATGTTGATGATGTTTGACGAACTGCGGTAGTTCTGTTCCAGCTTGATCACTTTTACGTCGTCGTAATCTTTCTGGAACTGCAGGATGTTTTGAATCGTTGCGCCGCGGAACGAATAAATGCTCTGTGCATCGTCACCTACCACGCAAACATTTTCGTGCACGGCACCCAGTAGCTTGATGATCTCGTACTGCGCCGGGTTTGTATCCTGGTACTCGTCAATCAAAATATACTTGAACTTATGCTGGTATTTGTGCAGCACTTCCGGGAAGTGCTTCAGCAACTCGTACATTTTGAACAGCAGGTCATCAAAATCCATGGCGCCGTTCTTAAAGCAACGCTTGGCGTAGGCTTCATAAATATGCCCGATCATGGGACGGTTGGCCCGCATGTCTTCCTGCTGCAGGTAATAGTCCGTCTTGTATTCTTTGGGACCAACCAGTGCATTCTTGGCCGCAGAAATACGGTTGTAAACCGCATTGGGTTTGTAGTGCTGCACATCCAGGTTCAGCTCATTGGTTACTGCTTTTACCACGCTTTTGGCATCATCGGTATCGTAGATGGTAAATGCGTTGGGATAACCAATGCGATGCGCTTCGGCACGCATAATGCGGGCAAACACCGAGTGAAAGGTTCCGATATATAGATTGCGGGCCTCGCGGTTTTGCAGAATGTGCTCTACCCGCTCTTTCATTTCGGCGGCCGCCTTGTTGGTAAAAGTGAGGGCCAGTATATTAAAGGCATCCACACCCCTGTTCATCAGGTGGGCAATGCGGGTGGTCAGTACTTTGGTTTTTCCACTGCCGGCACCGGCCACAATCATCAGCGGACCTTCGGTGGTTTCAACAGCATCTCGCTGCCGGTCGTTCAATCCCTTCAGGTAATCTTGCATAATAAAACTTCGGTTTTTGCTCACAGCTTTTCTGCGCCTGTCGAAGAGTGCGAAGGTACGTTTCGCACCCGGTGATTTGGCGAGAAGGAGGTCTTAAATTTTGAAGTACTAAAGGCCTTTACAATGTTGCAAATGCGTTATCGTTTTCTCTATTTTCCAGGATAAAAAGTAATCGTTTTGCAAACAAGTTTTTTGCGAACGACGGTTTCCTCAGAAAACTTTTTCGCCGCTGTTACTTTCCGTCTTTCACAAAAAAATACCGCCTCAATGGGCGGTATTTCTGGTTTCTTTTTTTGGCAGAAAGCACTCACTAATCTCTTAGTCCGCTTTTACCTGCATGCTGTTGGCCGCTTTACCCGGCAACGGCACATAAAGCGGCGAATGTGCTTTTTCCGCCGTGGCCTGGTAGGCTGCTTCAGCCGCTTTGATACGGTCGCCGGCGTTGCTGAACTGTACAAAATAATTCATGGTAAGATCCGTGTTGGCCGTTTGGGAGGGCTCCAGTGCACCATCGATGGCAGCGCTTAGCTTTTCCTGATTTTGTACATAAGCGAGCAAGGAAGCTTTGTTCCAGTCTTTGGGTGAGGCGCTGCTGTCGAGAAGCGAACTAAGCGTAGCGGCCTTTGGCGACAAGGTCCCGAGACTTTTGCGGTATTTGATATAATCCCTGGCTACACCCGCTCTTGCTTCGTATTCCGTCAGCAGGTTATTCCAGCTTTTTTGAACAGAAGAAAGCGCTTCTTCCCTTGTCCTGATCTCGGTTAACAGGTCTTCCGTCAGCACAACTTTCCAACCATCATTTTCTTTTACAAGCGGAATGGTGATCGCTTCGTTTTTTACGGTTGCCGTTTCTCCCGAAACCGTTTCGCTCAACGTGGCAAACTGAAAGCTTTCTTCTGGCGAAACGGTTTGCTGGTCCAGGGTTTCAGCCTTGTCCAAAACGGCTTTGCTATCGCTGCTCAGGTAGCCCGATGCTGTTGTTCTGTCGCCACTGTAAAGCGCCTTGATAAAGGCCTGCGCGGTTTCTTTTGGCGACGTTGTTTCTTTACAGGCAAAGAAGGTGGAAGCTATAACAAAGAGGAGTAAAATTTTTTTCATAACGCTAGCTTTTGTTCTTTCCAAGATAGCCACAGATAAGGACAAATACAAACCAGCGGAGAGGCATAAACGCCTGGAAACTGCATCGGAAATTTCGGGTGGTGAAGTCGAACTTAGAGCAGCACCGGAACCATCTTTTTGTCTAGCACAACCTGCAGCTTTTCTATTTTCCGGTATTCCCGCAGGCTGATCTCCGTATTGAACTTGCTGCTTACACCATTGGTCTTTCCTTCCGGGGTGGTGATATAAATAAAGTCGTCGGGAACAAAAATGATTTCCTTTACCAGGAAGCCTTCCTTGTCGAGAAGGTGGTAACGACAGTCGGTAAACCGCCACACCGAGTCGCTTTGGAAAGAAATGTTGTTGTTGCCATAAAGCTTTCCGTCTTCCCATTTGGTTTGCAGGCGAAAATGGACCTGCCGGCCCGCGTAGGATGCCGTCAGCACTTTTGCATGCAAAACCGGTTCTTCTGACGTGTTGGATGCTGCCTGGTTTTTTGCCACCGTTTCCCCGGGCTCCAGCAGGCGGGTGCCCACAAGGTACACGGCCATACTCAATCCAATAAGAGCTACCAGTATCAGTAAAAATATTCTTACGGGACTGCGTCGCCCTCTCCCGTTCAGGGGCTCATCGCCAAAGGCCGCTTCCCGGCCCGCCTGCTTCCATACCGGGTAGGTGGTTGCCACCTCTGTTATCAGTAAGATGATGACAAAAAGAAGAAGAACGCCCAATAAGATACCGATGATGAGTTGAAACACAGGGTTGTATTGTCGCTAAATTAAACTTCTTTTCGTTTTACCACTAAATACCAGTCATTCTCCAACGGAAGGTAGCCATACTCGTAACAAAAAAAATAGGTATTGCCTTTTTTGTTGGTATACGTATGCGTCAAAAAGCGAAACTGGAAACCTTGCTGCAGCAGTTTTTCTTTGGGCGCCTTTTGCATTTCTTCGGCACCCAACACAGCTTCTAAAATGCGACGGTTCTTGAGCAGGGCATTGTTGATGTTTCGCACAACAGGAGTGGTAGCCGCTTTCTGGCTGTTGTTGTAGGCATTGCGGCAATAATCATTACAGAATTTTTTATCGGCCCTGCCATGAAGGATTTTGCCGCAGGCAAGACATTCGCGTTTGGGATCTGCCGTTTCGAGCATGATGGTAAGATAATCAATCTTATAGCCGTGTACAAACGTTTATAAACGTTTCTTTCCGTAAGCAAACGGGTAAAAACCGGCTACCGCCTTTTTACCACCCCACCTTTGTTCTGTTGCTGCAAGGCGCCGCCAGCAACTGGAATAACAAATTCATCAACTACAAAAACAAACGTTATGTACGCACTTAGAAACAAGGTTCAATTGATTGGACACGTAGGCCAAAAACCCCAAACCCGCAACCTCGAAGGCGATAAAAAACTGGTTCGCTTTTCGGTGGCCACCAACGAAACCTACCGCAATGCACAAGGCGTAAAAGTTACCGAAACCCAGTGGCACAACCTGGTAGCCTTTGGCAAGGTGGCAGAAATTGCAGAAAAATACCTCGACAAAGGCACGGAAGTAGCCCTGGAAGGAAAACTCGTCAACCGGAATTATACCGATAAAGAAGGTGTAAAAAAATATGTCACCGAGATCCAGGTGTCTGAACTCCTCCTGCTTGGAAGCGCAACCAAAACAGTGGAAGCTTAAGGACTATCGCTAACAGGGACAAACAGTTGTCCCTGTTGTTTTTTAACCAAAGCCAAGGCCTTTTCCTCCTTATTTTGGTCTACCTTACAGCATCGGTCCAGCCGATGTTATTGCATTTATTTATTATATTTCAGGAGCCCCTTTTTGATGCAGCACGACAGCACCAACACCGTTTTTTCGCTTGCCGCCGACTTGGTTAATTACACCTCGCGGCACCTTTTCCTGACCGGTAAGGCCGGTACGGGCAAAACCACGTTTTTGAAATACATCAAAGCGCACAGCAAAAAAAACACGGTGGTGGTGGCGCCAACCGGCGTGGCGGCCATCAATGCCGGCGGTGTAACGATGCACTCTTTCTTCCAGTTGCCCTTTGGACCATTTGTGCCGGCATCGCTGAAAAATTTTTCTTCGGGTGGCGGTGCTACCGACAAGCACAGTCTTTTTAAGAACATCTTTTTTTCGGGCAGCAAGCGGGAACTTTTGCAGGAGCTGGAGCTGCTTATCATTGATGAAGTGAGCATGGTGCGTTGCGATATGCTGGATGCGATGGATACCATCCTGCGTCATTTCCGCCGCAAATACAACGAGCCTTTTGGCGGCGTGCAGGTGCTTTATATTGGCGATATGTACCAGTTGCCGCCGGTTATTCCGCAGCACGAATGGAATATCCTAAGTGAGCATTACAACAGCCCATTCTTCTTTGACGCCAAAGTGGTTCAGGAAATGCCGCCGCTTTATATTGAGCTGAAGAAGATCTACCGGCAGAATGAGCAGCATTTTATCGACATCCTGAACCGCATCCGCGACAATGCGCCCCAACGCGATGACCTGCAGGAACTGAACAACCGCTACAACCCGGCCTTTAGCGCACCGGAAGGAAAAAAATTCATCACCCTGACCACGCACAACCGCAAGGCTGATGTGATCAATGAGGCGGAACTAAAAAAACTACCCGGTAAGCTACACACCTTCACAGCCGAGATCAAAGGCGAATTTTCGGACAAGGCTCTGCCCACCGATTTTAACCTGCAACTGAAAGTAGGGGCACAGGTCATGTTCATTAAAAACGATTCGGGCACCGAAAGACGGTATTACAACGGCAAGCTGGCCCTTGTAAAAAAAATCTCCGGTGAAGAGATCACTGTAGCCATGGACGGTGCCGATGACCTGGTGCTGGAAAAAGAAGAATGGAAAAACATTCGGTACAACTATAACAAAGAGAAGAACGATATCGAAGAAGAAGAGTTGGGAAGCTTTCAGCAGTTCCCGGTGCGGCTGGCTTGGGCCATTACCATTCATAAAAGCCAGGGCCTTACGTTTGAACGGGCCGTGATCGATGCCGGGGCTTCTTTTGCCGCTGGCCAGGTGTACGTGGCCCTCAGCCGCTGTACCTCGCTGGAAGGTCTGGTGCTTCATTCAAAAATTCATCCCTATGCCATTTCCACCGACCGTCGGGTGATTGAATTTGCCCAACGCGAAGAGGATGATGAGCACCTGCAGCAATTGCTCCGGGAAGAAAAAGAAAAATTCCAGGCAGAAATGCTGGTGAAAACCTTCAACTGGAGCAAAGTGCTTTCGGCCCTGCACGACTGGAGAGAAAGCATTGCCGGTAAAAAACTGCCCGACCCGGATGGCACCCTTGCACTTTGTACCGAATTGATGACAAAAGCCGCAGCGCAGGCCACCGTAGCAGACAAGTTCCAGGCGCAGTTGCAGCAGATCATTGCCGGCGGCGACAAAGACCTTTTGCAGCAACGGGTAAACAAAGCCATTCTGTATTTCGCCAAAGCGCTGGCCGACGAAATCATCCTACCCCTGCAGCAACATCTCTCCTCGCTTCGCTTTGCCAGCAAGATCACGAAGTACGTAAAAGATTTACGTGTGACCGAAGCCGTTATATTGCAGCAATTGGAGAAACTCAACAAGATCGTTTTTGCCGACCTTTCCTTTGTGCAGTATGAAGCACCTGCGGTACAAGCGCAAACGCCTGTTACGGCTCCCGCCAAAAAAGAAAAAGCAGTGAAAGGAGCCAGCAAGGGCGACACGCTGGCTCTTTTCCGCGAAGGCAAATCAATGGAAGAAATTGCAAGCCTTCGCAACCTGGCCATCAGCACCATCGAAAGCCATCTTTCTTCTTTTGTTTATACGGGAGAACTGGAACTGGACGAATTGGTGTTGCCGGTCCGGAGTAAGGCTATTCTGAAAGTGATAGAAGACGTTGGCATGACAGCCACCACCATCAAGCAACAACTCCCGGAAGAATATTCATACGGCGAGATCAGGGCCGTGATGAATTTTTACCGCCTGCAGCAGGAACGCAAAGGGCAAACGGCATAGCGGGTATGGCGTACCGTTTGTAATCATTGCTCCAATAAGCATGGCTATGAAACGAACGGTTTTTTTTCTCTTTCTCCTCTCCTTTTTTATTGGTTGCAAACCCGGTAAAGGTTTGTTTGGCACCAAGCGTCCACACGAAGAATATGCGCAAAAATTAAGAACCGCAGGCTTGGAACAAACAGCGTTAGGACGCCAGTGGTTTGCCGCGGCTGATAAGGCGCTTTCGTCGCCGCAAACGGTAATACTTCCCTATAAAGAGATCGGTTATTTTGGGGCCGAAAAGCCAGGTGCCACTGGATTAAAGTTTACCGCAAAGCGGGGCGAAAAATTGCACTTCCTGGTACAGGCCAATCCCGACACGGGCTTTGCCCTTTTCACCGAATTGTGGGAAGAAAGACAAAACGATGAACCCCGGTTTTTGCAGGCACCCGATTCTTCTAACCGGTTTACACGGGAAGCCGAAAACGACGAAACCTATATTTTACGCTTGCAGCCCGAACTCCTGAAAAGCGGTGATTACACGGTTTCCATTTCGGTAGGACCATCCCTTGATTTCCCGGTGCAGGGTGGCCGCGTTGGCAGTATTTGGGGTGATGACAGGGATGCCGGCACCAGGCGTCATGAAGGCATTGATATTTTTGCACCCAAACGAACACCGGCGCTGGCCATTGCCGAAGGAACGGTAACATCGGTACGGGAAGGCGGCATTGGTGGCAAAGTAGTTTTTATGCGGCCGGAAGGAAAACCGTTCACGCTTTATTATGCCCACCTTGACGAACAACTGGTGACCAATGGCCAACGGGTAAAATCCGGCGACACCGTTGGTTTGGTAGGAAATACCGGCAATGCCCGCACAACGCCACCCCATCTCCACTTTGGTATTTATGCCAGCGGCGGCGCCGTAAACCCGCTGCCCTTTGTCAATCCTACGGTAAGAAAGCCAACTGATTTTCGGTTAGATAAAAGCCTTCTTCTGGATACCCTTCGTACAACAGGCCAGCTACGAGTGGGAAATAGGAGTTACAGTGGCAATGCTGTTGTCTTTCCGCTGGCGGCATCTGCCCAAGGTTTACGGGTACAGTTGCCTGATGGGGAGGTTACCACGCTTCCGGCCACGGCGCTCCGCAATACATCCGCCACGCTTCGGCAGGCCAGCATAAAAAAAGATTCCTTTTTACAGGAATCTCCGCAAATCGGTTCGCCGCGAAAGTTGCTGGTGAAAACAAAAACGCCGGTAGCGGTTCTGGGCTATTACCAGGAATATGCTTTTGTGGAAGTGCAGAACCAACGGGGCTGGATCCCTTCTTCCCTTCTTTAACGCCCCATGTACACCATCAGTATCTGCACATCGGCCGGATTGATACCGGAGATACGGCTGGCTTGCCCCAGGGTTTTAGGACGTACGCGGTTGAGCTTTTCCCTTGCTTCCGCTCCCAGGGCAATGATCCGCTGGTAGTCGAATTTTTCGGGTATTTCAAGGTCTTCCAGTTGGCGCATCCTGTCCACCAGTTCTTTTTCCTTATTGATGTAAACCTGGTACTTGGTCTGGATCTCAGCCTGCTCAATGGCGTCAGGAATAAAAGACGCCAAGGCCTCGTTTACTTTCGGTAAATGATGCATCAGATCATTCAATCCTAAGTTGGGCCGCAACACAATCTTTTCCAAGCGTTGTTTTTCCGATATAGGCGCACTGCTGATGGTTTCAAAATAAGGATTAACCTCCGCAGGTTCCAGTGCCGTGGTTTTCAAAACAGTTTTGATCTCCTCTACTTCTTTGCGCTTTTGCAGCACCCTGTCCATCCGCTCCTGCGAGGCAAGCCCCATTCGGTAGCTCATTTCGGTCAGGCGCAGGTCGGCATTGTCCTGGCGTAGCAGGGTGCGAAACTCAGCCCGGGAAGTAAACATCCGGTAGGGTTCCTGGGTTCCTTTGCTGATGAGGTCATCGACCAACACACCTATATAAGCGTCGCTTCTTTTGAGAATGAACGGCTTTTCGCCCCTGCTTTTCAGGTGCGCATTAATCCCGGCCATCAAACCCTGGCAGGCAGCTTCCTCGTAACCAGTGGTGCCGTTGATCTGTCCGGCGAAAAACAGGTTCTCCACCACTTTTGTTTCGAGATTATAAGCCAGTTGGGTTGGTGGGAAATAGTCGTATTCGATGGCATATCCCGGACGAAAAAACTTGACACCCTCGAAACCAGGCACTTTGCGCAAGGCTTCATACTGTACATCTTCCGGGAGGGAGGTAGAAAACCCGTTTACATAGACTTCTACCGTATTCCATCCTTCGGGTTCGACAAACAACTGGTGGCGTTCCCGCTCGGCAAAACGGTTGATCTTGTCTTCAATGCTGGGACAATACCGCGGCCCAACGCCTTCTATTCTGCCGGTGTACATCGGGCTTCGGTCAAATCCCGTCTTTAGAATATCGTGTACTTCAGAAGAGGTATACGTGATCCAGCAACTACGCTGGGTTTTAGGTTTTTCGGTATCGAGGTAAGAAAAGCCCGAGATCTCCTCATCCCCTTTTTGCTCTTCCATCTTGCTATAATCCAGTGAGCGGCCATCTACCCGTGGCGGTGTACCTGTTTTCAGGCGATCGCTTTCCAAACCCCGGCTAACCAGTTGTTCGGTAAGACCTTCCGCCGCCCTTTCGGCCACACGGCCACCGCCCAATCGTTTCTCCCCAATGTGAATCACGCCGTTGAGAAAGGTTCCATTGGTCAGCACAACGGCCTTCGCCCTGATCTCGTGTCCCAAGCCTGTAATCACGCCTACCGCTTTGCCATTTTCTACCATCAACCCTTTTACCATGTCCTGGTAAAACGACACGTTAGGGGTTGCCTCCAGCATTTCACGCCACTTAAGTGCGAAAAGCATACGGTCGTTTTGCGTACGTGGACTCCACATGGCCGGGCCTTTCGACCGGTTGAGCATCCGGAATTGGATCATGGACGCATCCGAAACAATGCCTGAATACCCTCCCAACGCATCCACTTCCCGCACAATCTGGCCTTTGGCTATACCGCCCATGGCCGGGTTGCAGCTCATTTGGGCAATGGTCTGCATGTTCATGGTGATCAGCAAAACCGAAGAGCCCATATTGGCCGCTGCTGCCGCCGCTTCGCAACCAGCATGCCCCGCCCCTACCACAATAACATCATAATCCTGAAACATAGCCTGCAAAATTAGATTGTAAGAACCGTGTTAAGTTGAGAAAGCCCGCTAACTCATACGTTTTATGAAATCTTTCTCGTACAGAAGGGATTTTAAAGAGGTGCCCGTATTCAAGCGATCGAAGTCATCGGAAGAAAAATCTTTAACGGCGTCTAGGTAATCTTTATTTGAGATAATAAAATCCTGAAGAACCATATTACTAGCAATTTCGCTCACTTCGATTCTGGTGATTTTGTCAAGCATTGCTTTACATACCTCATAGTTAGTGTTTTCGAAAAGCACTTCAAAGTATTTTTTGGCTGCTAAAACATCAATGCGATTGCCTCTATTCTTATTAAGCTGGTTTTTTTCAACTCTTATATTGATGAAATTCCAGCATAAACGAAGATCCTCTTCATCTGAAAAGTCAAAGTAGGCTACAGGAACAATATGGTCAAACTGCCAGTGGGAAGAAAAATTCTCCCATGACAGTTCATTATCAAACTGAATTTCTATCCATTCACGAAATTTCGAATTATCCAAGCCGAAATAAGGAGCATAAAAGGTAGATCTATTCTTCTCTAGTACATATCTGCGAAGTGCGATCTGCCACTTTCTTTTTTCTCTGAATTGTATCAGTGAGTCATTCACGTCTGTCTGTGGTGTCCATCTTTTTCGAGCCATGATGCTAAAATAAAACAATGTTTCAGTCCGAAACCGTGCTCCGTGGAACCTTGAGGTGACAATTAAATGAAGAATGCGAAAGCTATTCGCCATGTTTCACTACGAAACTGTGCTCCGTGGAACGAAATACAGCTCTAACCACTCATTTTCCTTACGCCGCATAATTTTTTGATCGTTCTTTTTTTTGTCTTTATAGCCTGCTAAATGCAACGCACCATGGAAAACAACTCTATGAAGTTCTTTACTGAAGCTGACGTTGAAAATGGAAGCGTTCTCTTTTATCCTTTCCACGCTTATGTAGATATCAGAAAGCAACGGCTGATCTTTAACCGAAAGTTCGAATGTGACAATATCTGTCAATGTATCATGCCGGAGGTATTGCTGGTTTATGCTAAGAAGATAGTCATCATCACAGAAAATATAGTTAATTGCCTCAATCTCTTTGTCTTCTTTCAATAACTGACTAAAAAGAAACGTCTTTAGATAGTTGCGATTCGGAAAATGAAAAGAAGGAACGAGATAATGAAAATGGATGGCTTCCAAAGCTTGTTTCATGAAACAAAATTCGCGAACCCTTCGCAATGATTGAATTAGCTTTGAAACATTATGAAGCTATCGGAACTAAAAGCAGGCGAAAGTGGACGAATTAAGGGCTTTCAAACTTCAGAACTCGAACTAAAGCTGATGGAGATGGGTTGCATTCCCGGCGAAGTCGTTATTGTTGAAAAGATTGCACCCCTCGGAGATCCTATTTCAATCCGTGTATCCGGCTATTCGCTGAGCTTGCGTATGAATGAAGCCAACCAGATTTTATTAGAAGACGAGGCGTCACTATGAAGATTGGTTTGTTTTTCGGCTCGTTTAATCCCATCCATATTGGCCACCTCATCATTGCCAATCACATCCTGAATGAAACCGACCTACAGAAAGTGTGGTTTGTCGTTTCCCCACAAAACCCATTTAAGCCTTCTTCTACCCTTCTCAATGAATATGACCGTTTGCACCTGGTGCAAAAGGCCATTGAAGACAACGACGGGATGAAAGCAAGTGACATTGAGTTCTCCCTGCCAAAACCATCCTACACAGCCCATACACTTGCCTACCTGACGGATAAATATCCTGCTCACCAGTTTACCATTATTATGGGAAGCGACAGCTTTCAGAATTTACCCAAATGGAAAAACGCAGAGGTTATCATCGCTAACTACTCGCTACTTGTGTATAGTCGTCCTTCCTTCCCGGTTGATAATTCAATTGGGCCATCCGTAACCGTGCTGGATGCTCCCCTACTCGAAATTTCAGCTACTTATATCCGCACCTGTATTCAGAACGGGAAATCGATCCGGTACTTAGTGCCGTCCTCGGTGGAAGATGAAATAGAAAAGTCGGGTTTTTATAAACGCGGCTATAAAAAATAACCCAACAAAATACAGGCGATAACAATAAACGGGGAGTGAATGCGGGTGAACTGCAGGAGTAAGAACGTAGCCACAATAATAATGACATTGACAAAACTGGTTACGTTGGCGTGCATCAGCGAAATGTCCTTCATGATATAAAGCGTGGAAGCGATCATGATTCCCACTACCGCTGCATTAATTCCTTCCAGGGAACGGTAAACAACCGCATACTTTTTTAAGTAATTCCACACCGGAAAAAAGAATAGCACCAGCAGGGCACTGGGCAGGAAAATGCCGATGGTTCCAATGGCGCAACCCAATACTTGCATCCAGGCTCCCATGTCACGCAATGCCATCCCACCGGCAAAAGAAGCAATGGAAAAAACAGGCCCCGGCATGGCCCGCACAATCCCCATTCCGGTTACCATATTTTCCTTTTCGATGTAGATCTGGTTGCGTGAGATAGAGGACTCTTTCTGCAACTGTACTTCCGGCCGTACAGAATACTGCTCATACATCATCGGCATCAGCACATGTCCACCCCCAAATACCAGGCTTCCCATGCGGTAGGTGTTTTCAAAAAGATTGAGCGGTTTTCTTGTCTGCCAATCTTCCTTCCGTGCTGTTTCGCTTAAGGTACCGGCGATCAGGAAGATGAGTGCAAACAACCAGATGTTCCCCCACTTTACCTTTTTCTTCGTCACCTCAATCTCCGGTATCCTTGTTTTGCTAACATTGGTGGCCGCTCCACCGAGAAGGATCAGCGCCGGAAATACCCAAGGCGAATGAAAGAACACATACGTGATACCGACACAGGCCAGCATGATGATCCATGTGATCAGGTTGCGTACCGAAACCCCAAAGGCCATGACCGACGCATAAACCAAAAACCCCACCGCCATAGGGGGTACATATTTAAAAATATCTTTATGTAAACTGTTTTGGTCAAAACTGTGCAGCAAAAAAGAAAATGCTCCCATCAGCACACAGGCTGGCGCAATCCAGATCAATAGGGTCAAAATAGCCAATGGCAATCCGCCACGTTTATAGCCAATCAGGGTTACCGTTTGGGTGGACGAGGCACCGGGCAGCAAATTGCAGAATGCATTGTATTCAAGCAGTTCTTCTTTGGTGATGTAGGGCGTCTTGTGGACAAAAAGCTTCATCATCATGGCAATGTGTGCCTGCGGACCGCCCACCGCTGTAATGCTGAACAGGAAAACATTTTTAAGGAAAGGAATGTGACGCAGCATCATAGCGGGCTAAATTTAGAAAAGATTTTTTGTCGCCTTGCTGATTTCTTTCCGAAGCCTGCACACAAAAAAGCCGCCCTTTAAAAAAGGCGGCTTCTATAAAACGGTTATGCTTATGCGTAAATCGCTTCGCCGTACATTTCTTCCCGCAATTCTTTCACCCGCTTGTCTGAAAGGTATTCATCAAACGTCATCAGTCGGTCGATGATTCCTTTTGGCGTCAGCTCGATCACACGGTTGGCAACGGTTTGCATAAACGTGTGGTCATGCGAGGTTACAAACACGATGCCCGGGAAGGTAACGCAACCTTCGTTGAAGCTTTGAATACTTTCCAGGTCAAGGTGGTTGGTTGGCTGATCCAGCACAATCACATTGGGATTCTGCAACATCATGCGGCTGATCATACAACGCACTTTTTCGCCCCCGCTCAGCACATCTGTTTTCTTTAAAATATCATCACCACTAAACAGCATCTTACCCAGGAAACCACGCAGGAAAGGCTCATCAGCGTCGGTTACATGAGGCGGCACGTATTGGCGCAGCCATTCCATCAGCGTAAGACCGTTGCCAAAAAACTCGTTGTTCTCTACCGGCAGGTAGGCCTTGGTAATGGTGGTACCCCACTCGTATTTGCCGCTGTTGGCTGTTTCATTTCCGTTGATGATCTCAAAGAAGGCTGTAACAGCAGAAGGGTCTTTGCTGAAGAAAGCAATCTTCTCTCCTTTGTTCACACTAAACGTAGCCTTGTCAAAAAGTACACGGCCGTCCGTTGTTTTCGAAAGGTTCTCCACGTTCAGGATCTGGTTACCCACTTCGCGAAGCGGCTGGAAAATGATACCGGGATAACGGCGGTTAGACGGCTCGATCTCATCGATCGTAAGCTTTTCCAATGCCTTTTTCCGTGAGGTGGCCTGCTTGGATTTAGAAGCGTTTGCAGAGAAACGGGCAATAAAGTCTAAAAGGGCCTGCCGTTTTTCTTCCACTTTTTTATTCTTATCGGATAACTGGCGGGCCATCAACTGTGATGACTCGTACCAGAAAGTATAGTTACCGGTAAAGGTTTTGATCTTTTGACGGTCCACGTCGGCAACGTGGGTACAAACCGCATCCAAAAAGTGACGGTCGTGGGAAACCACCAGTACGATGTTCTCGTAATCGGCCAAGAAGTTCTCCAACCAACCGATGGTTTCAATATCCAGTCCGTTGGTCGGTTCATCCAAAAGAAGGATGTCGGGGTTGCCAAACAGCGCCTGTGCTAACAGAACCCGCACCCGCATATTCGAAGGAATATCCTGCAAAAGTGATTGGTGGAACTCTTCTTTCACACCCAATTCGCTCAGCAGGCTGGCTGCATCACTCTCGGCAGTGTATCCACCCATTTCGCCAAATTCGGCTTCCAGTTCACCCGCCTTCATGTAATCGTCTTCGGTAGCCTCGGGATCGGCATAGATGGCGTCCTTGCGGTGCATCACGTCCCACATTTTCCGGTGACCCATCAACACCGTGTTCAGCACGGTTTGCGCATCAAATTCAAAATGGTTCTGCTTCAATACCGCCAGGCGTTCACCGGGAGTAATATCCACTCTTCCTTTGTTCGGCTCAATTTCGCCAGACAGGATTTTCAGGAAGGTAGACTTACCGGCACCATTGGCACCAATGATACCATAACAGTTGCCTTTGGTGAAGGATATATTCACTTCGTCAAACAGCACCCGCTTGCCATACGACAACGAAACATTATTTACTGAAATCATAATTCTAAAGCTGCTAGCTTTTCGCTACTAGCGCTTAGCCCGGCAAAATTGCGACGGCGAAAGACTAATAACTTATCGCTATTTTTTTGAGTGGCAAAGGTAGGTTTTTCAACAGGGATGCAGAAGGACAATTGGTTAAGAAATCCTCATTATTCACCCTTTAACGGCGGCAGATGTGCGATTATCTCCACTTCTACCAGGGCTTCCTGCATATAAAGCCGGCTGATCTGCACCCAAGTAGCTGCGGGGTAATCGCCTTTGTAAAAAAGCTTGCGAACGCTATTGGCGTTCTTGGCTGCTTCAATGTCTGTTGTGTAAAGATTTTCCTTTACAATGTTGGCCACCGTCAAACCAAAATGCTTTAGCGTACGATCAATTCCCCCGTAAACAGATCTAAACTGCTCCTCCATCGTTTTACCCATACCAACCGTTCCCGAAATATAAAGGACACTACCCGAAAGCACTGCCTGTGTATACCCAGCAGTGGTATCACTTTCAGTACCCCAGTGAAACTTCTTTTTGGTTATTGTATTGTTTTGCGCAGAAACGCTAAAAGAGAAAAGCAAGGCAAAAACAAAAAGAACTGGTTTCATGGTAAAATATTTTGGCAAAGGAAAAGTCTTCAGCAGTTAATCACTTGCCGCTCATCAATAGGAAAGACATCTTAACATTTTGCCGTGATTTCGTTTCCTGACAATCATGGCAGGCATCTTGTGTTTGTGAAAAGAAAAAATATGCGAAAGGTTTTTTTACTGTTAGGAGGTTTTGTTTTCTTAACAGCATGCAGCAACAACGGCGGAGAGTCTGGTGTTGTGAATGATGGAATGAAAATGGGCGACACCAACGGCGGCCTGGCAGATACCCCTTACACCAACCAGGGCGCAACTGACACTTCCCAACTCGAAAACCGTGTGGATATCTCTACCCGTGATACCGCCAACAAACCAACGCCTTAGGCAGCAGCATCTGTTTTTACCACCGGGTCTATTTCGCGGCGGCTGTAGCGTTCCATGCGGTTGAGCAGCCAAATGGCAAAGGCCAGCCACATAAAGCCAACGCAAAAGCCGGCAATCACATCGGTAGCGTAGTGCACCCGGAGGTAAACCCGGCTAAAGCCAATCAGGATCATCAGCACGACAAGGAAAATAATGAGTGCCCAACGAAGAGACCTGTTTTCAATTCCTTTGTAAACTAGGTAAACAAGCAGGCCGTAAAACGTTACGCTAAACAAGGCGTGACCGCTGGGAAAACTCAACCCTTCTGCTTCAAAGAGAAGCGGAACATCAGGCCGCGGACGGCCAAACAAATACTTCAGTCCAAACATCAGTCCCAGGCTGGTAAGGGCAATAGCCGGTACTTTGATCGAATACCATCTGTGCTTTCGTATAAACAGAAAATAGGCGATCAGGAGCAGGTTGGCGGGAATCAAAAAATTATGGGTGCCCATAAACGTCAGGGCCAGCATGATCTTGTTGTTGGTTTCGGTTACATATGACCGTAAAAAGCGAAAAACGCTTTCGTCAAACCCTGTGTTTTGCAGCACAATCACCCGGCGAATAAGGAAAGCAAAAGAGAGCAGGGATACCAGGAACAGCACAATAATCAGCAACATTTCCACCGACAACAGCGCAACGGCCGCCCAGGCAGACCTGACTTTTTTGAAGAATCGTTTCACCATAAATTACCCTATGCAAAAGCCCTGCTAATTAACGGTACCCTAAAGGTAAATGGTATATTTTTTTTGGGTTATATGACATGTCAAAACCTGTTTTTACAACCAAGTCTTCTACCATTCACAAGGTGGATTATAACGACGCCGAAAAATCGCTGGATATCGAATTCCGCAGCGGTAATGTGTATCGTTATTATGATGTGCCGCAGCGGCTGTGGAAGGTGTTTCAGCTTTATATCGAATGCGAGGGATCACCGGGATCTTTTTTCAACGAATACATCAAAAGCCAGTATACCAGCGAAAAGATCAAGGACGTTTCTGCAGAAGAAGATCACGGCCGCGACTAAGCTTTTGTTTCCACAACAAATACGTCACAGCATCCAGAAGAACCCGACCGGTTCTTTTTTTTATTTCCTACCTACCCAGCCACAAGCTTTTCATTTGCTATTTTTAAGGAGAGAAAAAATGCCGTTTGTGCATAACCTTCTGCACAGCTTGTACTCAGCTGCGCAGAGAATCTAAAGCCCTTTTGTTTGCATGGATGAACAACTCTCGGAACTCTCCGGTGAAACCGCAACCTACCTGGCCCGGCTGGCCATCAGCATCGGCATTGGTTTTCTTATCGGGATGGAACGAACATTTTCCAAGAAACAAAAAGCGGAAGAAGAAGAGTTTGCCGGGCTGCGCACCCATACCCTTATTGCCATGTTTGGCTTTTTGGCAGCGCTGGTAGCGCAGCTTACCGGGCTTTGGTTTTTGGGAATTGCCTTTGCCGGTATGATGGCCTTTGTCATCATTTCCTACATGCGACTTTCGGTTCGCACCGGCAATGCCGGCGGCACATCCGAAGTCGCCACCATCCTTACCTTTTTACTGGGCGCCATGGTTTTTTACGGGCAGATACTTTTAGCCCTTGTAGTGGTTGTGGTAGTGCTCCTGTTGCTTACTTACAAACCATCGCTGCACCTCTTTGTGCAAAAGCTTTCGCAGGAAGAATTGCGGGCCATCATTCAATTTGTGATCATCTCTGCACTGGTCATCCCCTTTCTGCCCAACAGCAATTTTGGTCCTTACGGTCTCTGGAACCTAAAGGATATCTGGAAGATGGTGATCCTTGTTTCGGGCACCAGCCTTATAGGTTACCTGGTGGCCAAACTGGTTGGCAACAAAGGAACCATGCTGGCCGGTATGGTAGGTGGATTAGTATCCAGCACAGCCGTCACGCTTACCTTTTCCCGACGGAGTAAACTAGGGAGCGGCGGCGCCGAAACGGGCTCGTTCTATTATGCCATGGCCATCATCAGTGCCTGCACCATCATGTTCCCCCGCATTTTATTTGAAGTGCTGGTGGTTAACCGGAACCTGGCGCAGCAACTCTGGATACCGATCGCTGCCATTACTCTGGCTGGCTTTGGCGCCGCTTTCTACATCTACAAAAAAAGAAAGGGCAAAAAAGAAGAAACATCGCTCCCCCTTAAAAATCCCCTGAACTTTGGTACGGCCATCAAGTTTGCCCTGTTTTTTGCCGGGGTGATGTTGCTGGTAAAATACAGCAGCGAAAATTTTGGGGATGAGGGAACCTATATTGCCGGTGCCATTTCGGGCATTACCGATGTGGATGCCATCACCCTTTCGATGGCAAAAACAGCCACAGCACCGGAGACCTATCCGCTTGCCATCAACACTATCCTCTTAGCCGCACTTTCCAACACGCTTGTGAAATTTTGCCTTGTGATGGCGTTAGGGAGTAAGTCCCTGTTGAAAACGGCAGCCATTGGTTTTGCTGCTGTGTTTCTTACCGGGTTGGGGTTTTTCCTGTTTTACCTTTTGCGCTGAGGTTTCATTCAGCTGCAGTATTGCATTTTAGCTAGGACGCTTTTCAAACAATTTCTTCTGGCATGGAAATTTAATGCCCGTTCTCACCTGCCAACAGGGACAAAAACAAGTTCCCCTTTCTGCAGGGCAAAACAAAAAACGTATAATATGAAAAAGTTAGTAACAATCGCCTTGGCGGCCTTTTCCCTGGCGGCCTGCGAAAATGCCACAAACACAACAACTAGTGACGACACCATTACAACCACCACTACGGCAACCGACGATAATGCCGCCTATGCACCGGTGGAAGGCGATGTAACCCGCCGTGATGGCAAAGTAATGGTGCGGCGCAATGGCGAATGGGTAGATACCGACCGCGATGTGGAACTGGACAACGGGGTTATTGTGTACAAGGACGGACGGGTTGTACGCGATGGCAACGAAGTAGAACTGAAAGACGGTGAAGTGGTAAACAAGACCGGTGACTTTTTTGACCGCTCGGGACGTGCCATTGAAAATGCCTGGAAAGACACCAAAGAAGGCGTGAAAGAAGCAGGCCGTGATGTAAAAGATGCGGTAAAGGATGCCGGCCGGAAACTTGACAACGCTGTGGATAACGACAACAAGCAGTAAAAACCTGCCCTGCAAAATTGCATTCCCTGTCCACCCCTAAAAAGGCTGGCAGGGATTTTTTGTTTTTATCAACTGGTTAAACTAAATCAAAGGCTATGTCATTATTAGGATTGTTACTGCTGCTGTTGATAGCAGCCATTTGCGGATCGGTTGGTCAGTCGCTGGCGGGTTATAACCTGGGCGGATGTCTTGTTTCGATTGTTGTGGGCTTTATTGGTGCCTACCTCGGCATGTGGCTGGCAGATAAATTCGGCCTGCCGGAGATCTTCCAGATCTCGATTGAAGGAAAACCCTTTCCCATCATTTGGGCGGTGATCGGCTCTGCGGTTTTCACCCTTGTGGTGGCCCTGATACGAAGGGCAGCCGGTGGTGGAAGGCGGTATTAGAACTATTTTCTCTTTTTTGGATAACCCTTGCGCAGCGTCCCTGCACAGAGGTTATTCGCCATAGTGCATGGTCAGCAAAGGATAGGGTTTGCCCAGGCTGTCGGTTTCGGACCGGCCGGTAACCCTGAATCCAAAATTGCGGTAAAACCCTACCGCCTTTTCATTTTGTTCGTTTACATCCACCCATTTTTTATTCAGATCAAAAACAGCATATCGCAGCAGCGCCTTTCCAAGACCTCTTCCCTGCCCTCCCGGATGAATGAACAACATCTCAATCTTTTCTTCCGATATGCCCAAAAAACCAAGTATACGGCCCTCCTCGTTACGCAGGCAGTATAACTCCACTGCAAAAAGGTATTGCTCACGAATTAACGGCTTAAAGTAGCAAATGTCTTCTTCGGTAAGAAAATGATGGGTAGCCCGTACAGACGCTTCCCAAACTTCGGTGATTTCGGCAAAGTCGGAAACAGTGGCTTTTTCAACCAGAAAGTCTTTTGCAATGGACATGCGGGAAATTTCTACAGGGCGAATGTATTCTTTTGAGGCAATTCATTCCATTCTTTCCCCGGAATAAATTCCAAGCCGTAAGTAAAACAAAAAGGGTTCTTGCGAACCCTTTTTCTATCGTGATAAGTTGCTTACAATCCCAGTTGTGCACTGATCTCCAGCATTCGGTCAAGAGACTTTTTCGCCTGTACCCGCAGTTCTTCGTCCATGATTACTTCGGGTTGCTCGTACTCCATGCAGAGGTAAACCTTTTCCAGCGTGTTGCGCTTCATGTGCGGACAATCGTTACAGGCGCAACTATTGTCCGGCGGTGCCGGGATAAAGGTTTTGTGTGGTGAGGTTTTCACCATCTGGTGCAAAATGCCGGCTTCTGTGGCCACAATGAATTCTGTTGCCGGGTTGTTCTTGGTATAGTTGAGCAACTGCGTGGTAGAACCGATAAAGTCGGCTTCCCGCAGCAGGGGTTCTTCACATTCGGGGTGGGCAATCACTTTCGCATTCGGATGCCGCACCTTCAGCTTTGTCAGTTTCTCCAGGCTGAAGATCTCGTGTACCATGCAGGCGCCGTTCCAAAGAAGCATGTTTCGTCCCGTGGTGCGATTGATCCACCCGCCCAGGTTTTTATCCGGCGCAAAGATGATGGGCTGCTCCGGCGGGAAACTTTCCACAATGGCTTTCGCATTGGAGGACGTGCAGATCACATCCGTTAACGCCTTGATGCCGGCGCTGCAGTTGATGTAGGAGATCACCACATGATCGGGGTGCTGCTCTTTAAACTTTTTGAACAAGGGTGGCGGACAGCTTTCGCTCAATGAACAACCGGCCTTCAGATCGGGTATCACTACCTTTTTGGTGGGATTGAGAATCTTGGCTGTTTCGGCCATAAAGTGCACACCGGCAAACACGATCATGTCGGCGTCGGTCTTGGCGGCCTGCTGGGCCAGCCCCAGGCTATCGCCAATATAATCGGCAATGTCCTGGATATCGGGTTCCTGGTAGAGGTGCGCCAGGATGATGGCATTCTTTTCTTTCTTCAGCCTTTCGATCTCGGCAAACAGGTCCAGGGTAGGGTCGATGTCCACGTCCAGGAATCCTTTTTCCTGCACGTCGTTCTTCGCTATCAACAATTCTTCGCTCATGTAATAATTAATAAACTATTATTTATTTATAAAAAGAACCTATTACTATTATAGGTGTGAATATGGGGATAAGCCCATACCGGAAAATTGATTGTACAAATAACATGCAGTTATCCCCAAAACTTTTGGCGTAATGCACAGCAAAGGTAGGTTGGATAGTGCATTTCAGGGGATATGCACAGAAATGTGGATTACGCCTCTTTCCGGAATCAACCTTTGATCCCTTTTTTCTGCTATGTGAATAGGCGTGGGATAAACTGCGGATAATGAACATCGATCCGGTGGCCAGAGCCGTCCGAAAAACTTCTTGCCCAAGCGTCCACCATCTCTCCCACAACTAATTCACAGTTATACACCGGTAATGTGGGTTATCCACAGGGAAAATGGAGGTGCGGATGGGCGGATAGGTGTATAGGTAGATATGCGGATGTGCGGATATGCGAATTTGTAGATGAAGCGAAGTTTCCGGGGCAAAGGGTAACTGAATGCCATACATTCCTCTTCACTACATATATATAGTATCGCTTGACACATTTCTTATGTATGCCAATCCATGTATTCAACCCGGCAACCCAACATTCGCCTATCCACTTATCTGCTTATCCACCTATTCTCCCATCCGCCTGTCCACCGATCTTCCGCTCCACTCACCATCCGCATTGGCTTATATTATCGTTTTCTTCACCAAATCCGCCGAAAACAGCGCCGGAGAGCGGTTTTCCACATTTTGTGTATAATTCCTTTTGCCCTATTTTCGCCATCCTTTAAATAATAGAACACCACCATTTATGTCACTTATTCAGAACATCAGAGACAAGTATGCCCGTGTAGCGGTTGTTGCCATTGGTTTGGCGCTGTTGGGCTTTATCTTAATGGACGCCTTTGCCGGTGGCGGCGGCGGCCTGTTTGGCGGTCCCGATACCACCATTGGTAAGATCAACGGCGACAAGATAGAAGCCGATGCCTTTATGCGCCGCGTTTCCGAGATCACGAAGCGTCCCGGTTTTGAAGGCGAGAACGGAACGGCACAGGCAGTGAACGGCTTGTGGCAGCAGGAAGTGACCAACCGTATCATGGGTGAGCAGTACGAAGAACTGGGCATCTCTGTTAGCGACCGGGAACTGGACCAACTGTTGTTTGGCCCCAATCCTCCGCAGGAGTTTCGCCAGGCGTTTGGCAATCCCAACGATCCGCAAAGCTGGGATCCCGGCCAGGTGCGCCAGCAATACAACCAGATCAAAAAAAGCGGTACGCCTGATCAAAAAGCACAACTGGCAGAACTGATCGACTACATCGAGCAGCAGCAACTGATGAACAAATACAATGCGCTTTTGGCCAGCTCTGTTTATATCCCCAAATGGTTCCTGGAAAAACGCAATGTGGATAACAGCCAGATGGTTAACGGTGCTTTTGTTTCGGTACCGTATACCAGCATTGCCGACAGCGCCGTAAAAGTGACCGACGCTGACATCAATGCCTATGTAAAAGCACACCAGAAAGAATTTGAGCAGGACGAAGAAAACCGCTCTGTTAGTTATGTACAATTCAGCGCAGCGCCTTCTTCTGCCGACAGCGCCGAAGTACGCAACCAGATGCTGCAACTGAAAGACTCCTTCCAGCGCAGCACCAACGCAAGAGAGTTTTTGATTGCCAACCGCAGCCTGGCGCAATTCAATGAAACCTATATCAGCAAAGAAGATCTGAACCTGCAGAACAAAGACTCTATTTTCAGTGCACCGGTGGGAACCGTTAGCGGACCGTTTGCCGAGCAGGAAAGCTATGTAATGGCCAAATTGCTGAATGCAAAAAATCAACCCGATACGGTGAAGGTGCGTCACATCCTGATTGCCCTGCAACCACAGGATGCTGCCGGCCAGCCCCTGCCCGCCCGTGACTCGGTTACGGCAAAACGCCTTGCCGACAGCGTACAGCAAGCGATTGCCACCGGCGCCAATTTCGACAGTGTTGCCGTTCGTCTTTCCGATGACCTGGGCAGCAAGTTCCGCGGTGGTGTTTACGACAGCATTACCCGCCAAACGAATTTTGTTCCCGAATTCAAAGAGTTTGCTTTCAACAATGCTACCGGCAGCAAAGGCGTGGTAAAAACACAGTTTGGTTACCACTATATAGAGGTGATGTCGCAAAGAGGTAACTCGCCGGTTTACCAGGTAGCGTTTTTTGTACTGCCTGTAGAAGCCAGCCCTGAAACCGTGAGTGAGGCCAGCAACGCCGCCAACATGTTTGCCGGTAATACCAAGGACGAAAAAAGCTTCAACGATTATTTTGAAAAGAACCTGCGGGCAAAAGGCTATACCAAAATGGTAGCGGCCAACCTGAAGCCTATGGATTTTTTTGTAACCGGTCTGCAAGGTTCGGCCCGCGAACTGGTGAAAGCCGTGTTTGAAGCCGACAAAGGTGATGTGATCAGCCCCAGCCAAACCATCAACAACAGCTACATTGTAGCCGTGGTAACCGGTGTGGATAAAGCGGGTCTTCCTTCGGCTGCTTCGGTGCGTTCGATGATCGAACCGATCCTGATCAACCGTAAAAAAGCCGACGTGATCAAAGGCCAGATGGGCAAGGTTACGGACCTGAATGCAGTTGCCGCAAAATTCAACCAGACGGTACAGCCTGTGGATAGCCTGCGATTTAGCGGTGGCGGTCCCTTGGGTTACGAAGTAAGCGTGATTGGTGCGCTGTTCAATCCTGCCAACAAGGGCAAGGTGTCGGCTGACCCCATCCCTGG
The DNA here is from genome assembly GCA_013327885.1 of Flavisolibacter longurius. GTDB lineage: Bacteria > Bacteroidota > Bacteroidia > Chitinophagales > Chitinophagaceae > Flavisolibacter. The sequence continues at coordinate 328,794 of JABUMY010000002.1, forward strand.
CCAGGCCGGTGTGTATGCCATTCGTACAGACGCTGTGTTTACCGGTGCGGTAGAAAATGCCAGCATTGAAGACCAGCGCCGCATGATGGAAATGCAGGCCCGCCAGATGTTCCGCTCTCCTGTAGAAGCCCTGCAGAAAAGAGCCGACATCAAAGACTACCGCAGCAAGTTTTATTAAGAGTGAGTGGTGAATGGTCAGTGGTGAAATCTAACCTCAGACCTACCAATAAATGAAAAGCGAGACCGTTTCGAAAGAAACGGTCTCGCTTTTTTTATCATTCTCCTATCAATCCCATACATCGTAGACATCCCGGTTCGGACTACCTTTGCACCATGAGCGAAGCCATTGTGAACAAGGTAGCCCAAAGTGGGCTGATCACCCTGAACCTGGAAGACCATTTGCCCAAGGGCGAAACAGCCACCTTTGACCTGAAGGAGCATCTTTTTATGGGACTGATCCTGAAAGAAAAAGATTTTCGCGAAGCGTTGAAAAATATCGATTGGACCATCTACAGCGGTAAGAACGTGGCCATTACCTGTACGGCCGATGCGATTATTCCGTTGTGGGCCTATATGCTGGTGACAACTTACCTGCAGCCTGTGGCGAAAGAAGTGTATGTGGGTACAGCCGAAGAAATGCACAAACATCTTTTCCTCCAAAACATTGCGGCCATTGATGCAACCACATTTGCGGACAAACGAATTGTCGTAAAAGGTTGCGGTGATGTTCCCGTGGGTGCATTTGCCTACGCCGAACTGACAAAGCACCTTCTGCCCCACGTAAAAAGCATTATGTACGGTGAGCCGTGCAGCACGGTGCCGGTGTATAAGAAGAGCGGCCCCCTGTCCCCCGGTGGGGGAACTTAGGTTCATGGTTTCTTTTCTTTTTCAGTCTTTCCTTTAGCAATACCTATCCTACAATAAAAAAAGCCTGTTGTACAACAGGCTTTTTTTATTTATGTATTGAGATGCTGTGATACTGTTGATTGTTTATTATGTTGTAAAAGTGGACACCTTTTAACCAGTCCAGCAATTGAAAAAACATTTTGCTGTAAGAAAAGATGCAAATAGGAATGTATCATAGACCTAAGTTACCCCACCGGGGGACAGGGGCCGTTACTCCTTCACCTTTCCCCTTTCGTTGTCCTCTCTTTCTTTTTGATAAACCGAAAGAAAGATCTTCCATTCCATCAGTTCATACTGCAGCGATAGCTCCACTTTTACTTTGGGCAGGTTGGTGGCGGCAGGCACCAGGCGAAAAACACTGCTGGCAAACTTGCGGCTTTCGGAGGGAGCATCATAGTCGCCTTCCAGGCGGTAAGCATAATCGCGGTTAAGCGTCAGCGTTATCCCCTTCAGGTCTTTGTAAAGGCTTTTGTATTTTTTCTCCACCTCGCTGAATTCTTCGGTGGTGAACATCTGGGCTTCCCAACTATACACCGGCTCCGATCCGGAATACTGCGTGATGGTATTTTTTTCGGCCGATTTAAACTGCAGCAGCGAGACGTATTCCACGGTCTGTGGATTGTTGTTGAGCACTTCGCCCCGGATGTTCACAAAATCAACCGGGTAGTCGGAGATCACTTTTTCCAGTGCCTGCCGCATGTCGCTATTGGAAAGACCCGGCAACCGAAACTGTGCGTGGCCGGAAAGGGAAATAAACAAAAACGAAAAAAGGAAGAACGCAGTCAATTTTTTCATGGTATAGGATTACAAAATTAAATCGGAGCCAAAATAGGGAAAAGCTTTCTTTCTCGCCAATTTTCGTTAAGTTTATCCACCCATTATCCACAAAACCCGTAAAAACACGCAACATGAAAAACAAAGACATTATTTATGCAAAACAGTCGGCTAAGATCTATAGCCGCGATTACAAACCTTCCACCAATGTGTGGCGATTCATGCGTTCCATTATCGGAGCCTGGCTGTATGGTTCTTCCACACCAACAGACTATTCGCCTCACAAACGGTTCAAATAAAAAAACCTCCCGTCAGGGAGGTTTTTTTATGCTTCGTCAGCAAAAGACATTCGGTATTACACAATACTTTGCCAACATACTTTTAAAAACGGGCGCCACCAACGCCTATCATTGCCGGCATGCTTCGGCCACCCATACGGTTGATCTTATAGCTGAAGGATAGCATGGCGTAACGTTTCAGCGTCATGTTCTGTACGTCTTCAATGTAGTTATCGTTTACCGTACGATACACACTTGTGTTTTGGTTCAGAAGGTCAAACACATAAACCTTGATTTCTCCCCGCCTGCTTTTAAAAACCTCTTTGGCAATGCTGGCATTCCAGATGGCGTAGTTCTGGTTGTAACCACTGGCTAGGCCTGTATTAAACGTATAGTCTACATCGGTAGCAATGATAAAATTCTTTGGCAGTATGTAAGAAATATCTGCAGAATACACATGGGTGAAATAGTTGCTGTTGTTGGCTTTTTGCACCGTGTTGCGTACCTGGTTGTACGTAACAGTGGCAGAAACACCGACATCCAGTTTTTCCTTGAAGTTGTAATTCAGTCGCAGGTTTTCGGTGACGGAAAGATTGCGGTTGTAATTCTTGACGTTGTTGATAAGAGTAACATCCTGGTTATAGCCAATGCGGGTATTGAAGTTAACATTACCACCCTGCAGGTTACGAATGGGAAAACCCATGTTGAAATTACCGCTGATGTTATACACACCTGAAACGTTTTGCGGCTTGCTAACCTGTACGCCGCCGGGCAGATATTCAATGGCGTTGGCGATCCTGTTTTGCGTGGTGCTGTACGTAAGAAACGCAAAAAAGTTGCGGAATTTCATCACATCGAAAAAGTTATAGCTTAACATCAGGTTGTGCGAAAACTCCTGCTTCAGGAAAGGGTTTCCCCGGGTGATGTAAGGAAAGTTGTCGCGGTTTTCCACATCCTGCAACTGGCTGGCAGTGGGCTGATTAGTGCGGCCGCGGTAATTGAACCGCAGGCTTCGACTCCGCTGGAACTGGTAGTTGAACGAGGCCGTTGGAAAAAAGTTGGTTGCTCTTTGCACAACACTGTTCTTTGTTGTCAGGTTATTGCTTTCCAAACTTGTTTGCTGTACGGCAAAGCCCAACTGGTAATTGTATTTCTTTTTAACAATGCGCAGGTTGGTGCCATAACGGTCATACACATTCGAATTATCAAAAAAGTTGGTTTGCTCGTCATCCGGAATTTCGTACCGGCCGGTGACCAGGTTTTTTACAAACGTGCGACGGTCGTTGCGGTTGCGGTTATCGGTATGGTTGTAATTCAGCTCAAGAATTTTATCCCGCGCAAGTGCTTCGGTAAACGATGCATTGATGCTGTAATTATTGGTTTTGCTTTCAATGGCGTTCATCTGGTCTTGCTGGCGAACCGTGAGGTTGTTGATGGTATAGCCTTCGCGGTCGTTGTTAGCAAGTGTGTTAGAAAGGTTCACCGAAAGTGTTCGTCCCGGCTTGCGGAATTTACGTCGCCATAATAGGTTATTGCTCCAATTATAGCCTTCGCCCTGGTTGGTATTGAAGTTACTTCCCTGGTTCAGTAATTTGTTGTTGGATGAATTGCTCGAAAGCGTTCCCTCACTTCTGGTTTCAGTTTTTTGGAAGCTAAGATTGGGCTGAAAGATCACCGAGTTAAACGAATCAATGGTAATGGTCATGTTCAGGTTTGTCCTGTTGTTGTAATTCCTGCTTCGCGATGCAGCGTTCTCCGCTGTAAAAATGGAAGAATCGGTAAGAAAGTTCTGGCGCAAGGTTTTGTTTTGGTTTTCGCGGCCCGAATAATTAAAGAAATAACTGCCGTTCACATCAAAGGTTTTGCTCCAGGTATCGCGGTAGTTAAGCCCTGCCTGTGATGATGTAGCAATACCGCCTGTACTGCTGCCGCCTCCATTCATGCTACCAAACCCACTTCCCATGTTCATGCCGCCAACCTGGATGCCACCGCCGCCGCCACCGCTTCTGCCGCCACTGCCTCCCCCCATTACCATCATACCGCCCCCGCCGCCAAGGCCTCCGCTCATCATACCACCGCCCGAACCCAGCATCCCCATCATGTCCGATGTGGTAAAGCTCTGGTTATTGGTGTTGTTGCTTTTAGCAATAATGTTGGCCTGCGTAGCGCCTTTGAAATAATTAGCGGTAAGGCCGGCATCGTACCGCTGGTCGGAACCGTAACCTGCTGTTGCTCTCCCGAAGATGCCTTTCTTTTTGTCTTTTTTCAGTTTGAGGTTAATGGCTTTGCTGCGACTACCGTCATCAATGCCGTTGAACTTTGCCTGCTCGCTCATGTCATCAAATACATCGACCCTGTCTACCATATCGGCCGTGAGGTTTTTGGTGGCCAGCTTTGGATCGTTGTTGAAAAACTCTTTTCCATCCACATACACCTTTTGCACGTTTTCGCCCTGGGCCCGAACGGTTCCGTCTCTTTCTACCTGCAAGCCGGGCAGTTTTTTAAGCAGGTCTTCCACCGTAGCATTGGGTTTTGTTTTAAACGCATCGGCCTTATACGAGATAGTATCGCCGTTTATTTTCACCGGTGCTTCCACAATTACAATTTCATCCAGCGCCTTGTCGGCCCGCTGCATTTGAACAAGACCGTAATCCACTTCGGTATGGCCGGCACTGATGGCAAAGCTTCGCTTAAACGTTCGCAAGCCGGTAAACGAAACCACCACCTGGTAATCGCCTGCATCAAGGTTTTTGATCTCGAAAGCACCGTTGCTGCGGGTAAGGGTAAACGATATGAGGGTTGAATCAGGCAAACGCATCACGGAGACTGTGGCATCTTCGAGCGGTGATGCGGAAACAGAGTCCTGCAGGATGCCTTTGACGGTGCCGCTGACTTTTTGTGCGGACGCTGAAAGACAGAAGCCGAGAAAGACCAATAGGAAAAGGTAACCATTCTTCATAAGCGGTAATTGACAGGTACGAAGATATTCGGATATTTCCGCGATGCAGGTTAAATTAGGTTAAGCGGGTGATAAACGGACTTCAACGTATATAAATGGCAGAAGATATATTTGTGCTGCAAAAAAATAGCACAATGTCGGTACAGCAACACTACAACCAATGGTCGGATACGTATGATGAAGTGGAAAACAAAACACGGGACCTGGAGAAAAAGGCCGGGCAAGCGGTGCTCTCCGGTCGCTCCTTTGCCAACGTTTTGGAATTGGGTTGCGGTACGGGTAAGAACACAGGTTGGTTAAGTGAAATTGCAAAGCAACAAATTGCCGTTGACCTTTCGGAAGGCATGCTGGAAAAAGCAAGGCAAAAGGTTAGCAGCGAGAGGGTGCGTTTTCAACAGGCAGATATTACAAAACCCTGGAATTTTGTTTCGACAGGCATTGACCTGGTTACCTGCAGTCTTATTTTGGAACACATCCAGGACCTGTCTTTTATTTTCAGCGAAGCGGGTAAAGTGCTAAATGCCGATGGCCTGTTTTATAGCGGTGAACTGCATCCTTACAAGCAATACAGCGGCAGCAAAGCACGGTTTGAAACTGCAGAAGGAACGCAGGTGCTGCAGTGTTTTGTGCATCACCTTTCGGACTATACAGGCGCCGCTCTTGCTAACGGTTTTATTGTTGAAAGTATAGAAGAATGGTTTGACGAAAACAACCGGGGTGGTACACCGCGGCTGGTTTCTTTCCTGTTTCGAAAAACTTAAGCCGGCTGAAAAAGATAGTCTTCCAGGTGCTTCCAGGGCCCGCTTTCATAAGACCATAAGCTAAAGCCAATCCCTGTCATCGTAAAGGGTTGAAACGAAGCCTGCAACGTTTGCAGCGTTTGTCTCGCTACTTCCGGTGAAACCTTGTTTTGCACGGTGATATGCGGCCACCGTTTTTGGCTATCCTGCGGCGTTAGCCACTGTTTCCATTTGGCTTGCATCGCCTTGTGCAACTGCAGCAGTTCCGGCGCTTCAACTTTATAGGCCACGCCTTTCCCGATACTTTTTACTTCGGTTACTTGCAGGTCGATTGGTATGCACATTTTGCTCCACGCTTGCAAGTCATCCCTAATTGTGGTTTCATTTGGCGGCAGGTGATGAAACAATGTGAGGTGGGCATCGATGTAGTTGATAGATGGAGGAAAGTACTGTTTACGCAATGTGTTGAAAAAGGCGGCAGCATCTGCCTCCAGCGTCAATGTAAGAATAAGGGGATTGGTGCTATTCATCATATTGCATTAAACTGAATGGCCTTGGGCATTTTAAAACCACCGGCTTTGTTGTAAATTACTTCAACAAAGACGCTCTCACCAAAACAAAGCTGCCATGTCGTTTTTTAAAATTTGGATCCATGCTGTATGGGGTACAAAAGCCCGTGTACCTATTCTGGAAAAAGAAAAAAGGGTATTGCTGTTTCGGCATATCAAAACCTACGCTTTGCAGAAAGAGGTTTATGTGGATTGTATCGGAGGTTTTGACGATCATGTGCATTGCCTTTTTGAACTGCATGCAGAAATTTCGTTGGCAAAAACAATGCAGTTGTTGAAAGGTGAATCTTCGCACTGGGCGAATCAACAGCGAATGTTTTCAGTGAACCTGAAGTGGGCAAACGAATACTTTGCCTGTTCGGTAAGCGAATCGGTAGTGGAGAAAGTAAGGGCCTATATTAGAAATCAGGAAGAGCACCACAGGAAAATAACCTTCGCAGATGAATATGAACTGTTCCTGAAGAAGTACGGCCTGCGAAGAGACAAACAGCGGCATCCCTGACAAAGGCACCATCCTATCGAGCCCATTGGCAAACTAACGTTAGCCTTCTCTCTTTGCTAACCCCAGCATTTATGCTGGGGAACGAGTCTAGCACTAGAAAATGTAAACAGGCTTCAGCCTATCTGCTTGCAAAAGAGATAGGCTGAAGCCTATAAGCCATACAAGCCAATTAGCCATTAGTCCCCAGCATAAATGCTGGGGTTAACGGGAGAAGCATCACTGAAAAGCAGGGCCTTTTGCCTTGGCTGTCCGTCCCCCACCGGGGAGGTTAAGTGGGGCCGTAGAGTCCTTAACTAAACAAGTACTCCACATCCTCCTTCGACAGCGCTTTCACAAACGATGTATCATCGGCAATAAGGTCTTTGGCCAGTGCCCGTTTCTTTTCCTGCAGTTGCATGATCTTGTCTTCGATGGTGTCTTTACAGATCATACGGTAAGCAAAGATGTTCTTTGTTTGCCCGATGCGGTGCGTACGGTCAATGGCCTGTTGCTCCACCGCCGGGTTCCACCAGGGATCAACGATGTACACATAGTCAGCAGCGGTCAGGTTCAAGCCCACACCACCCGCCTTCAGCGAGATAAGAAACACCCTTGTTTCTTCATCGTTCTGGAAACTTTGAATGGCTTTTTCACGATCAGGAGCCGATGTGCTGCCGTCAAAATATTCGTACTTGATGCCCAGCTCTTCCAGCTTGGCCCTTATCAGCGCCAGCATGCCCAGGAACTGCGAAAACACCAGGGCTTTGTGGTCACCGATGTTCTCGGTGATCTCTCTTGCGAGTTCATCGAGTTTGATGGAATGGTTCGGGAATTTTTCTTCTTCGTTCAGGATGGCCGGTGAATCGCAGATCTGGCGGAGCTTCATCAGGCCTTGCAAGATGGTGAGCTGCGAACGCTGAATGCCCTGCTCTTCGATGGTGCCCATAATCTTTGCGCGGAAATCGTTGCGATAAGCATCGTAGATCCGCCGTTGCTCGTCTTCCATTTCGCAAAAGAGCACCATCTCGGTTTTATCCGGAAGGTCTTTGGCCACCTGCTCTTTGGTGCGACGAAGAATAAAGGGATACAGGATTTTTTTGAGATGATCTTTCTGTTCCCGCTCGCCAAACTTGTCAATGGGAATGGCAAACTCCTGCCGGAAGAATTCCACAGAGCCCAGCATGCCGGGATTAAGAAAATTCATCTGCGCATAAATATCAAAGGTGTTGTTCTGGAGCGGGGTACCGCTCATGCACAACCGGTTTTTTGCCCGGAGCAGCGAGGCTGCTTTTGTTACCTTGCTCGTTGGGTTTTTGATCGCCTGCGATTCATCCAGGATCACATTGTCAAACATCATTTGCGTGAACAGCTTGATATCGCTGCGCAAAGTGCCGTAGGTGGTGATGATCACATGGTGTTTCAGCAGGTCGTCCAACTGGCGACTGCGGAGCGGCCCGTGGTGAATATAATACTCGAGTGACGGCGTGAACTTTTTGATCTCATTCTCCCAGTTGTAGATCAGCGTGGTAGGACAAACCACCAGCGCCTTCATTTCGCCATCGTTGTTTTCATAATAATGCTGCAGGTACGAAAGGGCTTGCACGGTTTTACCCAAACCCATGTCGTCGGCCAGGATGCCGCCCCACGAAACATCTTTCAAGTAATTGAGCCATTGAAAACCCGCTACCTGGTAAGGACGCAGGATAGGCGCCAGGTTCTCCGGCGGCGGCACTTCTTTGATGGTATCAAACTCCTTGATGCGTTCGTACTTTTCTTCCAGCTGAATGGTGAGTTCTTCTGCATTGCGGTTTTCGTACAATTCATCGATAACACTAAGGTGATAACGCGACAGTTTCAGCTTATCGGTCTTGCCTTCTCCCACACGGAAAAGCAAGGAATATTTTTTCAGCCATTCTTCCGGCAAAATACCCAGCGTACCGTCGTTCAGTTGTACAAACTGTTGCTTGTTGGCCAGCGCTTTTTTTACTTCCGCCACGCTTACTTTCTGGTCACCAAACAAGATGTCCACCTTGGCATCAAACCAATCGGTGTGCGAGGAAATGTAAATATGCGTTTGCGGCTTGGCCGTATTGAAGCGAAAGTTCTTCAACGATTCAAAACCAAATACCGGCACCTTGGCTTCATTCATCGCATCCACAAACAGGAAGAACCAGTTGTTCTTTAACACCTCGGCTCCTTTCAAGGCCAGCGAAGCACCATCGTCAAACGGAACAAAGTTGGAGTGCAGCATGGAAAGCTTGTGCAGAAACGCTTTTTCCGCTTCTTTGGCCCGGTGTACCACCACTACTTTTCCGCCATGCGGAATGATCAATTCACCTTTGTCAACGCCTTTTGTATCGTAGCCTTTGTAGGTGTAAATGGGCTGAAACACCAGGTACTCGCCTTTTTCGATCAGCGTTAGTTTTGTTTCCGGCTCGCCTTCTTTTACTTCTTCCACCAAGCTGCGGTCAAAGTCAACTTTGTAATCTTTTGTCAGCGGCATGATCTTGCGCAGCAGCGTTTGCGGCCACGCTTCTGCCTCTACGGTTTCCGTGCCTTTTTCGCCAAAGCTTTCTGCTGTTTCCACCGCCTCTTTGTTCTCCCAGGTAAACAGCTGGTGATTGTATAAATAAACAAGCGAGGAACGCTCTTCGTTTTCATCCAGCGAATGCGCCACGCCATCCGGCTTTACATAACATTCTATCTCGAAGCTGTCACCATTGTTGCTCACGCTGAAATGTGGCGCCAGGTAACCTGTGCTCAACTCCACCTTTTGCAGCGAAGCCGTTTTAAATGTTTTGCCTTTTGGCAATACAAACACCGGTGCGCCTTCAAAATCAACAAACAGTTTTTTCAGCTTGGGCAAAAGGTATTCGGCAATCAGGTTTTTGGTTTCTGCCGGCAGATCATCGTCTTCGTGGTGCACAATGTTCTCCCAAAAACCGGCAAACGGCGAGTTGCGGCTGACGTATTTATCAATCTCGCCTACCTGCAGTTTGCGCACCAGCTGCAGCAAGGCTTTGTCTTCTTCGCTGTAGGTTTCCGTTTCAATATAGCGGCTTAGCTCCAGCTTTTGCACCGTGCTGGCAAAAACACCTTCTTCATCCATTTCGCCTTCAATCAGGTCAATGGTAAAAAAAGGGTAACTGTCTTTGTTGAAATTAAAAACAACACCCAGCTTGTTGGTGATAACGTGTTGGTCTTTGGGTTTGATTTCTTCCTCTTCTACATCGTTTACTTTTTCATAGCGTGGCATCGCCAGTGGTGCCGGTGTAACAATGCGCTTGATGTTGCGGTCCAGCACACGCAGAAAGGGTTTGCCGTCTTTGTAGGTGAACTCAAACTTTCCCTTGAGGTCATCGTTGAGCGAATACCCGTAAGCTTCCAGCAGCTTGTTTTTTTCCTTATCCCAGTTGCGGATGGTTTCAAAATAATGCTGGCCTTTGGTGCGCAGCAGGTGCAGAAAAACGATCACTTTCGGCAGGGCCAGCAGGTGATCGGGATCGTCGTAATCCGAAGAGGTATCAAAGTTCCGCTCTTCGTTGCGGCGGATAATCACATCGTATTCGGTACCGCTCAGGGTAACCTTGGCCCGCACCGTTTCTTCTTTTGCACTTTCCACCTTTGGCTTGGCCTTCTGCAGCCAGGCTTCGGCTTCGGCAATGATGGCATGGCTCGAAAGAAGCTGGATCGTTTTCAGGTCGATGGTCTTCATCTTGGCCACGGTGTGGCGCTGGTCGTAAGCCACATCGTCGGAAACCAGCTGGCCTTTGTCCATCATCTCCTGCAGGCGAAGAAGGGCTGCCGCTTCGTGGCGGCAGATATCGCCCAAATTGTACGGGCAGGCGCAACGCAGCGAAACTGATTTCGGGTCTTTGTAGTTCTGGATGTAAACCTTGTAAAAGGTCGAATAGTTATCATCCTTTACGCGGAACACAGCCGATCCAAAAAGGTCGTCGTTCTCCACCAGTTCCACAAAGCCGATCGCATGTATTTTTTTGCCCCGGCGAATGACTTCATCGGAGCCATGAGTGTAAACGTATTTGATTAAGTGTGGTAATGCCATAGAAGAAAGTTGGCAGTTCACCGTTTGCCGTTTACCGTTGCTGAATTTTTTCAGCTGAAAACAGTAAACCAAAAACGGTAAACTTTAAAAAAAGGCCAATCGGCAAAAGTAAACGAATCTATTGCACATAACCAACGCCAACAGCGCCTTTTCCGTTAAAAAAAACGTTAGAATTATTCCTAATAATGTTGGGGATTATTTTGGGTAGATGTTTTGCGCCGCAGCAAATAATATAATGGGATAATGAGATGTTGATTTGCCTTATTCATAACAATAACCTACTATCTCAATATCCCACTATCCTGTACTGAAGTTTACTTCTGAATTACTAGTTTTCCGTCCACGTATTCGGGCAGAACATTGGCCAGGTCCGGCGTGAGGCAATGGCGGATGTCGCGTTCCAGGCCAAAGTTGGTGAGGCGGTGGTAATGCGAAGCGTCGTTGGCCTTCATAAATTCGTACATGTCGCCTTTGGCCAGGTTGTACAGGTTTTCGGCCATGTGCGAAGCATCGCAGTTAATGCTGAAATGCTCTTTCACGCTTTTTACAACCGCACCGGCAAACATGGTGTCTTCAAAATTGGGTTTGTCCTTCCAGGCTGCGCATCCGAGGATCACATTCTTTTTCATCTTCACCAGGTGATCGCAAACAGCGGAAAGGTTAAGGAAGGCACCCGTAACAATTTCGGTAGCGCCTTTGGCCAAGGCCATGTGCAGCAGCTTGGTACCGTTGGTGGTGGTCAGCACCAAAATTTTTCCCTTGATAAATTCTTCGGGGTATTCAAACGAAGAGTTACCGTATTGCAGTCCTGGTGCCACCTGGCCGTCACGTTCGCCAGCGGTAATGCATTCGATTTGTGTGCCGAGTTGAATGCAACGCTCCACACTGTCCACTGGAATAATTTCTTTGGCGCCATTGTACAGCGCCGTGGCAATGGTGGAGGTAGCCCTCAGCACGTCAATCACCACAACAATGGTGTTTTTTACATCGTAAAGGTGAAGAAGCGCCGGTGAGAGACAGGTATATAATGTCGGTTTGTTCATGAAGTAAATATGCTAATGTGCTAATTTGATAAGGTGATAATGAGATCTTATCTGCATCAATTATCACCTTATCGAATTACCGAATTATCAAATTAAGCAAAGGGAAGTTTTACCACTTTCGCCTGTAGCAGTTTTTCCCGCACTTTAATGTAAATGGGACTGTCAAAAGATGAATGCTCCAGGGTTACATAACCCAGGCCAATGGCTTTGCCCAGGCTGGGCGATTGCGTGCCGGAGGTAACATAGCCGATCGCGTTTCCGTCTTTGTCGCAGATCTCGTAATGATGACGCGGAATGCCTTTGTCCACCATTTCAAAACCAACCAGCTTGCGCTTGATGCCTTCTTCTTTTTGCTTTTGCAAAATTTCCTTAGCTACAAAATCATCTTTTGCAAACTTGGTGATCCAGCCCAGCCCTGCTTCTAGCGGCGAAGTGGTATCGTCAATATCATTGCCGTAAAGCGAAAAGCCCATCTCCAGGCGAAGCGTATCTCTTGCCGCCAGGCCAATCGGTTTGATGCCCTGCGCAGCACCGGCTTCAAAAATGGCCGTCCATATTTTTTCGGCGTTATCGTCTTTGTTCTCAAAATAAATTTCCACACCCCCGGCACCGGTATAACCCGTTGCGCTGACAAGCACATTCTTTACGCCGGCAAACTCGCCTTTCACAAAGGTGTAATACTTCAGGTTCAGGATGTCCATTTCGGTAAGCGTTTGCACGATCCGGGTTGCCGCTGGGCCTTGCACAGCCAAAAGGCCGGTATCGTCCGAAATGTTGTGCATTTCAACACCCCCCCGCGTATTATACTTTTGAATCCATTCCCAATCCTTTTCAATATTGCTGGCATTTACCACCAGCATATAAACCTTTTTCTCTTCAATGCAATACACCAGCAGGTCATCCACAATACCACCCTGCTCGTTGGGCAGGCAACTGTATTGGGCTTTGCCGGTCACCAGTTTAGCGGCATCGTTGGTGGTCACCCGCTGAATAAGGTCCAGCGCACCTTCTCCTTTCAAAATAAATTCGCCCATATGGCTCACATCAAACACGCCAACAGCCCGGCGCACCGTGTGATGCTCTTCGTTAATGCTGCTGTAACTGATGGGCATATTGTAGCCGGCAAAAGGGGCCATCTTGGCGCCCAGGTCAATGTGCTTTTGGGTGAAAGGCGTATTCTTCATGCAAGGAATTTAGGCCGCAAAAATAGCCGCTGATTGGCAGGATTTGGAAAGCAATCGTTTGTTTTATCCAAAGGGGAAACAAGTTGGCTAGGATTTGGTCTTCCTTCTCACTGAAAAGTTGCTCTTGAGGCGAAAGGTTTTTACAGGAAAATCCTGGCAATCGTTTAAATAAAAAAAGGCCTCCGAAGAGGCCTTTCGCGTTTTGCCCCGACTGTAACAGAGCGCAACTTCAACCAAGCTTAAAATATGGTAGGAACAAAAGGCATGGGCATCGGCGTGGGAACATCGCCACCCATCTCTTTTTTCTTTACAATTTCTTCGGTGTATTCAATAGCGTGAATGCTTTGTTCTGGCTCTGCAGGCAATTCGAAGTAAAAAGTTTGCTGTGCCGGAACCGTATCGGTACTAATGGCCGGTTGTGCCGGAAGCGTTGGCTCTGCCGAACCCACTTCTTTTAAATTGCCATCGGCGGACATGTAATAATCGGTGTCGGGCCGCCAGTCGTAGTAGCGGTCATTATCCCAGTCAATATCCCAGTCGCGGCGGTTCCAGTTGCGGCGGCGGTTGCTGCGCTCGTTCTCGGTTACACGGATGTTGAACGGATTCAATTTATCGCTTACCGACTGGTCAAAGCGGATCTGCTTGCCTACGGGAATGCTGATCTCCACCATTACTTTTTGTCCGCGAAACTTGTCATCGCGGCTCAGGCCAAAGCCACTGCCAAGGGCTAATACACTGTCCAGGCTTTGCACGCTGTACTGGATGGCTTCGGCCCGGTCGAGAGCCCGGTTGCGGTTGTTGCCGCGGCTGTAGCGGTGAAGCGTTACATGGTAAAAGCTGTCGGGGCTTTTTTGTACGCTAACGCGGATGTTAGAAAGCTGCAGGGAGTCGTCGGTTACATCCCAGCCTTCATCGGGGTCGATATCCATCCAGCCATAGGTGCCGCTGTAACGAACAGGGCTTCCCGGAACGGTAACCACCATTTTATTCATCGCAGGTCTTGCCAAGGGAACATCGGTTTCGGTTTGATCGGTATAGCGAAAATCTTTTACCATGCTGGAAACAAAAAGGGTCAGCGAAACCCAGCCCAGGGTCCAGAGACCACCGAAGATCCAGCCGAGGTAACGGTTCTGCGACCGCACGTTCATCACCCGGCGAATGATCCAGGTAATGATGCCGATCAGCGGAACGGCCAGGAAAAGAATGATGGTGCTCCACATAAACACCCGTTGCCAGATGCCGTCGATAAGGAAAGCATTTACGGGCTGGGCTACGCCGCTAAAGGTGAACACCAGCACGGCTACGAACAGTGAAAAGGCAATGACCCCGGCGATAAACAAAAAGAAGGCTTTGAAAATAACACCGATCGCGTGGCCCAAACCGGACGCCGCCGGACGCACCACCGTATTGGCTTCCTGTGCAAAGGCACGGCCGTGGGTATTGGCAAATTCCGAAGCACGGGCGCCAAAGCTCTGGGCAGAAGCTTTCACCTCTTCGCCCCAGGCCTTTGCCCTGGTACTAAAATTTTCCATTCCCTCCTGCACATTCTGGCGAATGCGGTTTACGTCAACGGTTTCGCCGCGCATCTCCATTTTATCATAAGGCGTTTTGGCCTCCGGCATAACAACCCAAAGGATGATATAGGCCAGGATAAAGGTGCCGGTAAAGGACCCGAAAAAGAAGTTCGGGAAAAAGTCGTGGCCAAACGGCGAGAAGATGCCGTTCAAAATCCCGAAAAGGATGTTCAGCGCCAGCGGAGCGGCAAAAATGGCCCGGATGGTCCAGGGATTGGCTTTGAAATAAGCGGCCAGGCCACCAGCCACGCCACCGATCACACGGTCATCCGGGTTGCGAAAAAACCGCTTGCCGATATAGGTGTTGAGGGTTTTAGCTGGCAAAACGATCCACAATAAGATATAAAGAAGAAAGCCAAAACCAAAGCCGCCAAAGGTGATAATGGCAAACAGGAGGCGTACAATGGCCGGGTCGATGTTGACATAGTTGGCAATACCGGCGCAAACGCCGCCGATGATCTTGTCATCGGCATCGCGGTGCAAACGGCCGGTAAAACGCTGGCGGCCTTGTTGCTGCTGCTGTTGCTGGTAGCCTCCATAGGCTCCACTGCCCGTACTGCTGCCGGAACTTGCACTGCTGGCGGCTGTTGCCGTTGCTGGTTCACCTTCCACGGCCTCAAAATCTTCAATGCGACCCATCACGTTGATGATCTCGTTGATATCACCATCGGTTACTACGGGAGCACCTTTTTTGATCTTGTCGTTCATCAGCTCTGCAATGCGGCTTTCAATGTCGTTGATGATCTCATCCCTTCCTTCTTCGTTGGCAAAGTAGCGGCGCAGGCTTTCTATATACCGTTGTAAACTATCGTAGGCGGTATCCTCAATAGGAATGACCCGTCCGGATAAGTTTATGTTGATGATCTTTTTCATATTCTACAGTTTGGTTGAAGTGTGTTAGAGGTTGGGTTGTTCTTCTTTCTTGGTGAGTGTGTTTACAGCGTTGGAAAGCTCTATCCAGGTTTGTTCTAATTCCTTGTAAAATAATTCGCCTTTTTCAGTCAGGGAGAAATATTTACGGGGCGGACCCGAGTTGCTTTCTTCCCAGCGATAGGTCAGCATTTCTGCGTTTTTCAGGCGGGTCAGAAGCGGGTAAAGCGTTCCTTCCAGGATCTGCATATTGGCAGCCCGCATTTCCTCCACAATGTCACTGGGGTAAGCTTCTCCCCGGCGGATGATGGAAAGAATGCAAAACTCCAGGATCCCCTTCTTCATCTGGCTTTGCGTATTTTCAATGTTCATGACGGTTGCTTTTTTCTTACCCGGTTCCTACTTTTCCAGGAGGTGTTCCAGGGCAAGGGGTATATGTTGTTGTCTGTTCACAGAACAAAGATATGGCGATAGATGGTACTTTACAATACATAGTACCAAGTTTTTTTTAGAAGTTGGGGATGTTAGGAAGCTGTTTATGTATTAGTGGATTGAAAATGAATCATTTATGTAAAATAAAAATTTTTGGATTTTGATGAATGGTTCATTTTCGTGATAAATGAGCCGAATGGTTTTGATTACAGGAAATGATAATAATGAAGTTCATCCACTCCAGATGAAAGTAAAAAAGCTGTCACCGTGGACAGCTTTCGCAATACGTATCGCCAATCCTTTATTTTTTCAGGCCAATTTCCCGCAGGCGCTCGTCCAGGTACTCCCCGGCCGTGGCATCTTCGTACGCTTTGGGATGTGCTTCATCGATGGTGCTTTCCAGCGAGGCCAGGCTCATGCTGCCTTTGGGGTGCAGAAAGAACGGAATGGAAAACCGTGATGTACCCCACAGTTCCCGCGGCGGGTTTACCACGCGGTGGGTGGTGGATCGGAGCTTGTTGTTGGTCAGGCGCTGGAGCATGTCGCCAACGTTTACCACAATCTGTTCGGGCAGAGAAGTTACACCAACCCATTCGCCGCCTTTTGTCAGAATTTGCAAGCCATCGGCAGAAGCGCCTACCAGCAGCGTAATGAGGTTTATGTCCTCGTGCTGCTCGGCACGAATAGCCGATGCTGGTTCGCTTTTAATGGGAGGATAATGAATGGCCCGCAGGATAGAGTTGCCGTTGTGTACCCACTGGTCAAAATAATGTTCGTCCAAACCAAGATAGAGAGCAATGGCCTGCAGGAGTGCTTTGCCGCTGCGCTCAAAATTGCGGTAGGATTTATAAAGCGTGGGTGTGAACTGCGGCAGTTCTTCCACCGTAATATTGTCGGGGTAGTCGTCACCCACTTCTTCGCCATCTTCGATGGTTTGGCCAAATTGGAAAAACTCTTTCAGGTCCGGCGCATCAAAGCCTTTTGCATGCTCGCGGCCAAAGGAAGTGTAACCACGCTGACCGGCCAGCTCGGGCTTTTCGTATTTTAATTTTGTTTCGGAAGGCAGTGCAAAGAATTGCTGCACGTATTGATAAAGATCGGCGATGAGGTCATCAGGAATGCCGTGGTTTTTTACCGCCACAAAGCCCACCTCTTCGTAGGCCTTGCCCAGTTCCTGCACAAAGTTGCGTTTCCGGCTTTCATCGCCACTTAAAAAATCAGAGAGATCAACAACAGGGATGTTCATATGCATTGCTTCTTTTTTGCAGAAGAAGGGCAAAAATACAAAATTGAGTTTTACACATTGATCCGAAGGGAAAGATTGCGGCCGGTAGCGCTCTTCAAAGCAAACAGCTCTTTATGCGTTAAAAGCAATGTGAATAACCACATCGTTAAACCTGGTTTTACGCAGCATTTTTTACCCATCTCTCTTGCCATTGCACTATAAAAAATATGTATTTCATCAGGAAGCAATATCCCAATATCGTCTCTCTAGCGCATTTCCACCCACTGCCGTTCACCTGGGCTTGCCTCCACAATGGCGTATTTGTTTACCCCATTGATCTGCATTTCGTCCAGCGCGGCCAGTACATTTTGGTAAGAAGCGGTGTGGAGTGGTTTAATGAGAACAACCAGGTCCTCACCAACCCCTTTTTGTTTTTGCCGGATGATGGCTCCCATTCCGGTTTGCAGGTGGTAAGTTGCCGGTGAAATGTTGTTGGCGGCAAGTGCGGTCTCCCACTTTCCTTCGTAGGCATAGATCTGTTTGCTGTCCAGCACCAGCGTGAGTGATTTGCTTTCTGCAACCGGGGTTTCCTCTCCTTCTTTTGGCATGATCAGCCGGGTAACGGTGGGTTCGGAAAGGGCACTGGTAAAAATAAAAAAGGTAATGAGTAAAAAGCCAAGGTCCACCAGTGGGGTCATGTCAATTTTGGTAGAATACGTTTTACGGTTGTGGGTACCCGTTGGTTGTGGTTGTACGCTTGTCATAAAAACAGTTTAGGGTATGATGAAAATCAGGGCCATTTCCACAACAAGACTCAATCTTTCTTTGTAATCTTGATACATGAATACCATCATTGTTCCCACGGATTTTTCGCCGGCGGCCGATAACGCCGCGGAATACGCTGCAAAGCTGGCCCAGCGGTTGAACGCTTCTGTTCTCCTGTTGCATGTATACCAGTTGCCGGTTCCCATGACCGATTATCCCGTGCTTATGGTAACCGTAGAAGACCTGAAAAAAGGTGCCGAGGAAGGCTTGAACAGAACGCTGGAAGCGGCGCAGCTAAAATATCCCGGTGTAACGTTTCAGGTGGAAAGCCGCCTGGGCGATGTGGCCACCGAAATAGAAGACGCCAGCAAGGAGCGAGATGCGTTTGCCCTTGTGGTAGGCACCAAGGACCTCAATGGGTTTGAACGGTTTTTGTTTGGCGACACCACCATCTCTCTGATCAAAAATTCTACTTTCCCGGTGATTGCCGTTCCGGAAAGTTACAATGCCGGCGTGCCGCAGAACATGGTGCTGGCCACCGATTTTACAAACGCAGCTGATATTCCCACCGGCACCATTGCGGGTATTGCCGGTGTACTGGAAGCCAACCTGCACGTGGTGCATGTAGAAGAAAAGGAGAGCAAGTATTATCCCGAAGAGCTGATGCAGGCTTTTGGGGGCATCAACGCATCGTACCATGCCATCAAGGACGATGATGTGGCCGAAGGACTAAAACATTATGTGCAGCAAAACAACATCGACCTGGTGCTGGTGCTTCCGCACAAACACAATTTATACGAACGCCTGTTTTTTAAAGGACACACCAAAGGCATTTTGCATGCGATGCCCGTGCCGGTGATGAGCCTGAAATCTGAGTAGGCAGTAAGCAGTAAGCAATAGGCAGTATTTGTAACAGTCTTTTCGACACTTATGAGTTATAAAACACTACTTGCGTATCAGAAAGCGTTTGCGCTTGCCATGAAAATTTTTAATGTCACAAAACGTTTTCCAAAAGAGGAATTGTTTGGTTTGACAGGACAGATAAGACGGTCTTCCCCCTCTGTTTGTTCGAATATGGCTGAAGGTTATCGTAAAAGACGATATGAAGCGCATTTTGTGAGTAAACTCACCGACGCTGACACAGAAAATTCGGAAACCGAAGTTTGGCTGGACTTTTCCTTAGCCTGCGAATACATTACGGAAGAGGAGTATAATGCACTTTATGCCGACGCCGAAGAAGTCGGACGCATGTTGGCATATATGATTGAGCACCCTTCTAAATTTCTTTCACAAGCAGATAAAAATCTAAAGACTAAGAAATAAAAATAGGCAGCTTTTGTACTGCCTATTGCCTACTGCTTACTGCCTACTCTTAAAACTCCGCACTCTTCGGCGTCCGGGGGAATGGGATCACATCGCGGATATTGCCCATGCCGGTTACAAACTGCACCATGCGTTCGAAGCCCAGCCCAAAGCCGGCATGCGGTACGGTGCCAAAGCGGCGGGTATCGAGGTACCACCACAATTCATCGGTGGGAACATGCATGGCTTTCATCCGTTCCACCAGCTTGTCGTACCGTTCTTCCCGTTGCGATCCGCCCACGATTTCGCCAATGCCCGGCGCTAAAATATCCATGGCGGCAACCGTTTCGCGGCCCGGTTCGCAACCCTCATCCTGCCGCATGTAAAACGCTTTGATAGCGGCGGGATAATTGGTAACGATCACCGGTTTTTTAAAATGCTTTTCTACCAGGTAGCGTTCGTGCTCGCTTTGCATGTCAATGCCCCACGAAACATCGTACTGGAACTTTTTCTTTTTGTAATGATTCGATTGCAGCAGGATGTCGATCGCTTCGGTATACGTGATGCGTTCGAATTTATTGTCGGCAACAAACTGCAGTTTCTGTATCAGATCCAGCTCGCTGCGTTCGGTTTGGGGCTTGCTTTTTTCTTCTTCCAGCAAACGCTGGCGCAGAAACTCCAGGTCATCGGCGTTCTGTTCCATCACATACCTTATCAGGTATTGAATAAATTCTTCGGCAAGGTTGGCGTTGTCTTCCAGGTCATAAAACGCAGCTTCCGGCTCTATCATCCAGAACTCAGCCAGGTGTCTTGCGGTGTTAGAATTTTCGGCACGGAACGTAGGGCCAAAGGTGTATATCTCACCCAGGCCGGTTGCACCCAGTTCGCCTTCCAGTTGTCCGCTTACCGTTAGGTTGGTGGCGCGGCCAAAAAAGTCTACGGCAAAATCAATGCTGCCGTCTTCTTTACGGGGTGGGTTGTCGAAAGGCAGTGTGCTTACGCGAAACATCTCCCCGGCACCTTCGGCATCCGACGCTGTGATGATGGGTGTATGCAGGTAAAAGAATCCTTTCTCATTAAAAAATTTGTGCACGGCAAACGCCAGGGAGTGTCGAATGCGGAACACGGCAGCAAAGGTGTTGGTGCGAAAACGCAGGTGCGCTTTTTCACGCAAAAACTCCATGCTGTGTTTTTTGGGTTGCAGGGGGTAAGCTTCGGCATCGCTGTCGCCAAGGATCTCCAGGTCATCAGCTTTTACTTCCACTTTTTGTCCCTTGCCAAGCGACGCAATCAGTGTTCCTGTCACCTTCAGCGAAGCCGAAGTGGTAATGCGTTTCAGCAGTGCATCCTCAAACTTTCCCAGTTCGAGAACGATCTGCAGGTTATTGTTGGTAGAGCCATCGTTCAGGGCCACAAACTGGTTGTTACGAAAGGTGCGTACCCAACCCATCACGGTTACTTTCTGATCCTGCGGCTCCGTTGCCAGCAGCTCTTTTATTTTAATGCGTTTGTTAAACATACGAGTGCAAATATAAAGTGCCGCCTGTCAACAATTTTCCGATGTGCCCGTTTACCGCGGTGCCGTTTTGTTTGACGATGAAAAAAGAAAAAAACAAAGGTCTAAACAGGGCCGTTTTTTTGAAGAAAAGAGCAGGCAGTGTTCAACCTTTCCCTGTAAAAGCTTGTTGGGGTTATACTAAAAAATTAACCATGGTAACCAAGGGATTCATGAAAACAAAAGGAGTGATCTTACTCGGCTTATTTGCATTAACGCTAACCAGTTGCGACAAGGATGATGACGATACAACCGGAAACACCATCACCGATGTTGTGGTACGAAGCGATGATTTCAGTACGCTGGAAAGTGCGGTGTTAAAGGCCAATGTACAAACAACTCTGAGCGGCGTAGGACCGTTTACTGTATTTGCTCCCAACAACGCCGCCTTCACGGCTTCGGGAGTGACCACTGCAGTGCTCAACAGCTTAACAGCCGACCAGGCCCGAACGATCTTACTTTACCATACGCTGGCTGCTTCCGTTCCCTCGGGTAGCGTGCCGGCTGGACCAAATGCAAAAGTGACAACTGCCAGTGGCGATTCGGTTTTTGTTACCCGCAATGCCAACGGAGTTTTTGTCAACGGCGTTCGGGTGGAGCAGGCCGATATCAATGCCTCCAATGGTATTATTCACCGCATTGGCCGTGTGCTGATGCCACCGGTAGGCAACATTGTGCAAACCGCTTCGGCACCGGGCAGCGGGCTTGATTCGCTTGTAAAAGCCGTGACCCGTGCCACCACTGCAGGTGGCGGCGATCCTACCCTGGCCACGACGCTGAGCACAGCCACACTTACCGTATTTGCGCCTACAAATGCAGCCTTTACACAATTGCTTGGTGCGTTAAGCCTGACAGACATTAACCAGATTCCTGTGAATACCTTGCTTGCGGTGCTGCGTTACCACGTCGTTGGCGGAAGAGCGTTTTCATCGGACCTTGCCAATGGCAACCTGGCCATGCTGGCTGGTGGTAATGCTACCATCAACCTGACAAATGGTACCAATAATGGTCCTACCATCACTGGTACGGGCAATGGTGCCAACCGTTCCAACATTACCATGCCCAACATTGTTGCCCGCAACGGCGTGGTGCATGTGATCGACAGGGTATTGCTTCCCATGTAACAATTTCAGCGTAACAGGCAGAAGCCGGTTCGGAAACGAACCGGCTTTTGTTTTTTTAGGCCACGCAGTGTTTACAGGTTGCGTTGTTTCCTAGGGGTAATCGCTGTTTCCATACACATGCTGTTTGTTAAAAATAAAACCGCATGCAGGTAAAAAAATCATCATGCAAAGTGCGGTTTCAGAGGGAAAAATTGTGCATTTACCGTTGCGACAGCATTGAACACCAGTGGGGTTCGGGAGCAAAAAAATTTTTCCTTTTTGGCCATTTCTCACTAAACTTGCACCGGAAACCGTTGAGAGCTCATACCCTAATCACTCACAACAGCGGACGTTTCGCAACAAATCCCAGGCAAATAATCATCAAACGACAACAGCTTACGGGCTATTGAACAGCAGATTAAACGAAAAAATTTCTATGTACGACATTTTGCAGCTGAACGACATGCTCCTGCCGGAACTTCAGGACATAGCTGAAAATTTACAAATCGACAATCCTAAAAAACTTACCAAGCAAGAGCTTGTATATAAAATACTGGATCAGCAGGCGGTTGTAGGCAGCCAAAAGAAAAGTGCAGCGCCGGCCGATGGGGATAAGCGCAAACGCAAGCGCATTGTAAAAGCGTCTACTTCCAACACTACCGAAGAAGCTGTGGTAGAAGATACCTCCGATGCACCCGAAGTGGAAGTGGTGCCTGAGGAACCGAAAAAGATCGTGGCAACGAAAAAAGCACCGGTTAAAAAAGAAGAAAAACCCCAACCTAACAAACGCCCCAAGAAAAAAGGTGATGAGCAGCCAACGCTGCCGATGGATGTTGATGTAAAAGAAGAAGATTCGTTTACCGGTGAAGAGCAAGCACCCGAAACACCGGTTGCCGGCACCGGTAACCTGGACCCCGAAACAGGTGTTGAAATTCCGGAAAGAGGAAACCAGATCACCAAGTTTTTCCCGCAGCGCCGCGAGCAGGTTTTCAATATTGAATTCGACGGGATCATTCTTGCCGAAGGCGTACTGGAAATGATGCCGGATGGTTATGGCTTTTTGCGTTCATCCGACTACAACTACCTTTCTTCTCCCGATGATGTTTATGTATCGCCTTCGCAGATCAAACTATTTGGTTTGAAAACTGGTGATACGGTTCTGGGTTCTGTGCGTCCGCCAAAAGAAGGCGAAAAATATTTTGCACTGTTGAAGGTTGACCAGATCAACGGTAAAAGTCCCGAAGAAGTTCGCGACCGTGTACCGTTCGATTACCTCACCCCATTGTTTCCTTTCCAGAAGCTGAACCTGTTTGACGAGGCCTCTAACTTTCCTACCCGTATCATGGACCTGTTTACCCCTATTGGTAAAGGCCAGCGTGGGTTGATTGTTGCCCAGCCAAAAACCGGTAAAACCATGCTCCTGAAAGCAGTGGCTAATGCTATTGCCAAGAACCACCCCGAGTGTTACCTGATGGTAGTGTTGGTGGATGAGCGTCCGGAAGAAGTGACCGATATGGAACGTAGCATTAAAGGTGAAGTGATTGCTTCGACCTTTGATGAGCCGGCCGAAAAACACGTAAAGGTTTCTACCATGGCCCTGCAAAAAGCAAAGCGCCTGGTAGAGTGCGGCCACGATGTGATCATCCTGCTGGATTCGATCACCCGCCTGGCCCGTGCACACAACACGGTAGCACCGGCATCCGGTAAAGTATTATCCGGTGGTGTGGAAGCAAATGCGATGCAAAAGCCAAAGCAGTTTTTTGGTGCGGCCCGTAAAATTGAGCACGGTGGTTCATTGACCATTATTGCCACCGCACTGGTAGACACCGGCTCCAAGATGGATGAAGTGATCTTTGAAGAATTCAAAGGTACCGGTAACATGGAACTGCAGTTGGATCGCCGCCTGGCCAACAAGCGTGTATTCCCGGCCATTGATCTTGTGTCTTCCTCTACCCGTAGAGATGACCTGCTGCTGGAACGTGATGTGTTGCAACGCATGAACCTGTTGCGTGTTTACCTGAACGATATGAACACCGAAGAAGCCATGTCTGAACTGCTCCGCCGCATGCGTGGCACCAAGAGCAACGAAGAGTTTTTGGCATCGATGAACGGATAATTTCAATAAGCAACGTACAATTTGCAATAGGCAAAGAAGAAACAGCCTCTTCTTTGCCTATTTTGTTTTTGCACCTTGCTTATTGTCTATTGCCAATTGCTGATTGTTCCAGTTGGTCTCATTTTTGTAATTCCACAGTGAAACAAAAAAGCGAACGTTATGAAAAAACAGTTTTTGAGTGTGGCGATAGTTGCAGGATTGGGACTTGGGATTGTAGCCTGTAGCAACGACAGTGCAGATACGGCATCAAACGATACAACGTCCTCTGCAACAGCCAATGTGGAAACAACCACAACCAGTACGGGTGCTTATGCGGCCATGGCCGACAGTGTAGAAAGAAACAGCGGGCAAGGCTATTACCTGAACCCAAAAACAGGACAGCCCTATGCTAATTTAAAAGTTGACCGTTCGAGCGGCCGTGTTTCTACCGAAGCCGGTGAGCCTGTATGGCGTTATGTTGATAACCGTAACTGGTGGGTGTATAGCTGGGATCCTGCCACAAGCAACTGGAACCAAACCGGCGAGGCCCGCATGGAAAACAACAGCCTGCAGTACAAAGATGAAAGTGATAAGTGGGTAGATTATGACACCCGCTGGAAAAAAGACGATGGCCTTTTTGAAGATGAAATGAAAAAAGAAACCGAGGGCGCCAAAGTAAAAGTGGAAGAAGACGGTGATACAAAAGTGAAGTATGAAGATGGCACCAAAGTGAAAACAGATGAAGAAGGTACCAAGATCAAAACAAAAGACGGAAAGAAAATTAAGACCGATAAAGACGGTGTAAAAGTGGACAATTAAGTGGATAGATAGCTTAGACAAAGGCCCTGCTTCGGCGGGGCTTTTTATTTCCCCTACATTTGTTTGCATGCGCAGAGTAGCGATAAATGAATTTTTAGCGGGATGTAAAAATGCCCTGGTGATCGATGTGCGGTCGCCGGCGGAATACAACCATGCGCATCTTCCCGGGGCCGTTAACCTGCCGCTTTTCAGTGATGAAGAACGGGCCGTGGTAGGCACCAAATACAAACAGGTCAGCCGGCAGGCCGCCATTAAGATCGGCCTCGATTACTTCGGTCCCAAAATGCGGTTAATGGTAGAGGAGGTTGAAAAATCAGTAGGCAGTAGGCAGTCTGCAGTAAGCAGTGATAAAGCAGATACACCTACTGCTGATTGCCTACTGCCTACTGCCAACTCTGTTTATCTCTACTGCTGGCGCGGTGGCATGCGCAGCGGCGCCGTAGCCTGGTTGCTAAACTTGTATGGCTTTGAGGTAACAGTGCTGGCCGGTGGCTACAAAGCCTTTCGTCACTGGGTGCTGCAAACAAACGCGTATCCGTATCGGCTAAAGCTGGTAGGTGGTTATACCGGCTCGGGCAAAACAGCCTTGCTGAAAGCGCTGGCACAAAAGGGTGAACTGATCGTAGACCTGGAGGCGCTGGCAAAGCACAAAGGTTCTGCCTTTGGCAACATTGGCATGCCGCCCCAACCTTCACAGGAAATGTTTGAGAACAACCTGGCGTGGACAATAGCCGAACGGCATCAGCAAGCAAACGCTTTTTTAGCAGAAGGTAGTGACGACAAAGCTATCTGGCTGGAGGACGAAAGCCAGCGCATTGGGCATGTAAACATTCCGCAACCATTTTGGAAAAACATGCGGCAGTCGCCGGTTTATTTCCTGGATATTCCGTTTGAAGAACGCCTGCAAAACATTGTAGCGGATTACGGAAATTTAGACAGGGAGCGGATGATAGCGGCCATTCAGCGGATCGGCAAACGCTTGGGGCCCCTCGAAACAAAAACCGCTATCCAGTTTTTACAGGACGGCTCCATGGAAGAATGCTTTCGCATCTTACTGCATTATTACGACAAACAATACCGGAAAGGCCTGCACAACCGCGAAGACCTTTCTTCTTTACTGACAAACATTACCTGCGAAAAAGTTTGTGTTAGCAATGCTGCCCTACTTTCGCAGGTTCAACCTCTTTCCAAATGACAACTGAAGAAATAAGGCTGACGCAATTCTCAAAAGGCGGCGGCTGTGGCTGTAAGATCGCTCCTGCTGTGTTGCAACAAATATTGGCTACCGGTGATAAAGCATCCTTTGCCAATTTACTGGTAGGCAATGAAAGCAGCGACGATGCGGCTGTTTATCTTCTCAATTCCGAAACCGCCGTTATTTCCACTACCGATTTTTTTGTTCCGATTGTGGATGATCCGTTTGACTTTGGCCGTATTGCGGCAGCAAATGCCATCAGTGATGTGTATGCCATGGGCGGCAAGCCGCTGATGGCTGTTGCCATTTTGGGCTGGCCGGTTGACAAGCTGTCTACCGGTGCCGCACAAACGGTTTTGGAAGGTGGCCGTGCCATCTGCAGCGAGGCCGGTATTCCGCTTGCGGGTGGCCACACCATTGACACGGTCGAACCGATCTTTGGCCTGGCGGTTACGGGAACCGTTCATCCTTCACACATAAAAAAGAACAGCGGTGCCAAAGAAGGTGACCTGCTTTTTCTTACCAAACCACTTGGCGTGGGTGTGCTGGCAACAGCGCTGAAAAGGGGCGTGTTGCAAGAAGAACATTACACGGTGCTGCTACAGCAAATGACAGCGCTGAATGCCATTGGCGAAGCCCTGGGAAGGCTGGAAGCCGTACATGCCGTGACCGATGTAACCGGCTTTGGCTTGCTGGGACATTCGCTGGAAATGGCCACAGGCAGCGGCATCAGTATCGAATTGTATTATGCTACATTGAAAAAGATAGCAGGCCTGGATGGTTACCTGCAGCAGCGCACCATACCGGATGCGACCTTCCGCAACTGGAACAGCTACAGCAAGGAGGTGGATTTTGACAAAGGAGTAAACGTAATGGAAGCGTTCAACCTTTTACCCGATCCGCAAACCAACGGTGGCTTGTTGGTTGCCGTCAGCGAAGAGGCCGTGGAAGAATTGAAAACTATTTTTACAAGCTACGGGTTGCAGGAACACTTGGCGCCTGTTGGCAGATGTGTGCGGAAGGGTGAAAAGGCAATCGTGGTGAAAGAATCTGCTTAAAGCAAACTATCAATTTTTTCTGCCAGCTTCCTGTCCTTTTCCGTTACCACGTTACCGGCATCATGTGTATTCAGCCAAACTTCTACCGTGTTCCAAACGTTTGTCCAACGGGGGTGGTGGTTCATCTTTTCGGCCACCATTGCCACACGGGTCATAAAAGCGAAGGCTTCGCTGAAATCACTAAACTCGAACTTTCGGTAAAGAGAATCATTAACTTCTGTCCACATACCGTTTGTTTTATTGTTTTAAGATAAAGTGGTAGCCGCAGGCCTTGGAGATATTCCATATCTGCCAGATATGGAATATCTCCGCAAACATTAAAAAACCAGGTGCTCCTTGTTCCTTATTTTTTCATTGGTCAGTTCTACCACAAGTTGCACACCGTTGATGCATTTAAGCGAATAAATCAGGTTGTCAACAAATTCATCGGTCACATAATCATCTTTCAGCAGCCATAAAAAATCCAGGTGCTTGAATTCCGGCAGCAGGTATTCGCCATCGTGCTGGTTGTTATAGAGGTAATGCATCAGGCAGGCGGAAGGTTGCGCATATTCGTACACCGAAAAAAAATACTTGCGGCCTTTTTTATTCAGCTGGATCTCTACGTCAGGATTCATCCGGAAATCGACACCCATCAACTGGTTTACCTGCCAGCAAAACATATAATCTTTTATGGGGGCCATAATGCCCAGGAGCCGGGTTTCTTCAAAGAAACCGTCTGTCAGGTCTTTGTTGTCGAGTGTCAGCTTCATTTTGGTAGGGTTAAGTTACTGAAACGCTGCCGTTGTCTCGAAACTCTTTCCGTCGCGGGTGTAACGTACTGTTGTGGTATCGCCTTTCTTAAACCGGGCCAAGGCCTGCATGTAACTTTCCACCGAGCTAACCGGGAACTCGCCTAAAGCGGTGATCACATCGCCTTCTTTCAACCCGGCCTTTTGTGCCGCCCGGCCCTCGCTTACACCATCTACCCTTACACCGGCGCCGCCGTACGTATAATCGGGCATAATGCCCAGCGAAACGCTGAAACGTGCCGAGGTTCCCATCTGCACTTCTCGTGTTTTGGTAAAAGGTACTTTTCCCTGCAAGCCGTTGGCCGCCTGCAGCAGGCTGTAAATATGCTGCACAATGGCCGCCTGCCCGGTGTAATTGATCCGGTCGGCATCATCGGACGGCCTGTGGTAATCGGTGTGAAGACCGGTAAAATAAAACAGGACGGGAATGTTTTTTTGATAGAACGAAGTATGATCGCTGGGACCTGTGCCGCTGGAATCAAAGCGATAGGTGCCGGCTGCGTAAAGCGCTTCCTGGCCCTGCCGGTTGTACAATTGTCCCCACACAGGCGATGTGCCGTAACCGCCAACAGTAAGGGCACGGGTAGAATCATTTAGCCGTCCTACCATGTCCATGTTGATCATAAAGTTGATGCTGGCCAGATCTACCGTTGGATGTTGGGTAAAATATTTCGAGCCAAACAAGCCCAGTTCTTCTCCCGAAAAAGCAATGAACAGGTAGTTGTTGGCTTTCAGGCGGGAGCTTTTCAGCAGGCGGGCCAGTTCAATCAATGCAGCGGTTCCGCTGGCATTGTCGTCGGCACCGTTGTGGATCTGCGCATCGCTGCCGGTATGCCGCGAGTTTTGGTCTTCGCCAAAACCCAGGTGATCGTAATGGGCGCCAATAACGATGGTAGTGGGTGCACCGTTATCAAGATAGCCAACCACATTTTTTCCGCTGCGACTGGACGTTTGCAACGCTGCTGTTCCCTGGATCTTCAGGAGCGCTGACGGGTCTTTTAAGTAGGTTGCTGTTGCTTTTTTGGTAAGAAAAAAAACAGGAATGGAAAGCGCCTCGCTTCCTTTGCCGTCGAAGCGCAGCCCATCTTCCGCTGTTGAACTGTTGTACAGGAAAAGCGCTGTGGCACCTTTGGTCACGGCTTCTTTGGCTTCTTTTAAAATGGCGCCGGGTACATCCATGTGCGGATTTGTTTTTTGCTGCCGCAGGATATCGGCAATGTCAACAAACCAGGGTTCGCCTTTTTCCAGCAACGAAACAGAAGCCGTGGCATCAATGCTGCCGTTGCCGCTGTACACCATCGGAAAAAAATCGGTGTGGAGTGTTAACGGGGCGTCGTTGATTCGTAAGGCCGTATTGCCTGCCACTTCCCTTCCTTCCGAAACCGG
This sequence comes from Flavisolibacter longurius, assembly GCA_013327885.1. Classification (GTDB taxonomy): domain Bacteria; phylum Bacteroidota; class Bacteroidia; order Chitinophagales; family Chitinophagaceae; genus Flavisolibacter. Next base: position 357,964 of record JABUMY010000002.1, read on the forward strand.
GAACGCCTGGAAGTAACCGGCCGTTCCCTTTGGTTGCAGTCCCGCCTTTTCAAAAGCGGTTGCAATATAATCAGCCGCCAGGGCCTCGCCCTGCGTACCGGTGCGCCGGCCCTGCAGGTTATCGCTGGCCAGGTACTGCACATGGCTTTGCAGGTTGGCAACCGACGGTGCCGCATCGGTGGCGGCTTTTTGCTGCGAGGCGCAACCGCCCAGGAAGAGAAAAAGGAGGTAATACGATCTTTTCATCACACAATCTTTTTAGAGGGGAAAGCAAAAATACCGTGCTGCATCTGATACACTACGGAAAACATGTATTTTTTTAGCTGTCGTATTTTCCTTAACCTTAACAGAAAACTCCCAAACTCGTAAACGTTGGCAGTGACGTGCCAACTACCTTTGCAACTTTATCGTGGCGAAACAGACTGTACATATTGCTCTTGTCGGGAACCCGAACAGCGGAAAAACATCGTTATTCAACGTACTGACAGGACTGAACCAGCGCACCGGCAATTTCCCGGGTGTTACGGTGGATAAAAAAACCGGTCATACCTCTATTGCAGCAGGCCTTTCTGGCAACGTGATTGACCTGCCGGGAACCTACAGCCTTTACCCAAAACGCTTAGATGAGTGGGTAAGCTACCGGGTGCTGCTTAACCAGGACAAGGACATCCGCGCCGACATTTTTGTGGTGGTGGTAGATGCCAGTAACCTTAAGCGCAACCTGCTTTTCTGTTCGCAGATCATGGACCTCAAAAAGCCCGTGGTGGTGGCGCTCACCATGGCCGATATTGCCAAACGCAAAGGCATTGTTATCGACATTCCGCAGTTGGAAATCGAACTGGGCGTACCGGTTATTTCCGTGAATCCACGGAAAGGCAAGGGCATCTCCCAACTGAAAAAAGCCATCGAACTTACCGCTTCCAATCAATACAAAATTCCGGTTCGTGATTTTATCGAGAACCGTGAGCTGGCCTCGGCCTCTATCGAAGACCTGCAGGCGGTAATGCCCGGCACGTCGGATTATTCAGCCATTCACTACCTCATCAACCACGAAGAGTTTGAATTGGATAGCCGGTTGCAAACGACCATTGAAAGCATTGAGGAAAAGCACCAGTTCAATCATACCAAAACACAGGCAACGGAAATTTTGCAGCGTTACCAGCGCATCAAGCAGATCATGCAACTGGCGGTAACCGAACCTGATCCGAAAGAGCAAAAGCTGATGACCGACCGGTTGGATTCGGTTTTCTTACATAGGGTCTGGGGTTATTTTGCCTTGCTGGGTGTTTTGTTCCTGCTTTTCCAAAGCGTGTTTTACCTGGCGCAGTATCCTATGACCTGGATCGAGGAAGGTTTTTCCTACGCCAGCTCCTGGATGGCGCATGTGCTGCCGGCCGGCTGGTTCTCCGACCTGATGGTAAACGGTATCCTGGCAGGCCTGAGTGGCATTATCATATTTGTGCCGCAAATCATGATCCTGTTCGGGCTAATCACCATCCTGGAAGATACCGGCTACATGGCCCGCATTTCCTTCCTAACGGACAGGCTTATGCGCAGTGTGGGGCTTAACGGCAAAAGCGTAATGCCGCTGATCAGCGGCTTTGCCTGTGCGGTACCGGCTATCATGAGTGCCCGCAGCATCGAGAACCGTAAAGAGCGGCTGCTGACGATACTCATTACACCGCTCATGAGCTGTTCGGCAAGGCTGCCGGTGTATACCATCCTGATCGCACTGGTCATTCCCAATACCTACTACTGGGGTATCTTTAGTTTACAGGCGCTGGTGATGATGGGTCTTTATGTACTGGGCTTTGCCATGGCCATGTTGGTTTCTTACATTGCCAAGTGGTTTATCAATATCAAAGAGCGCAGCTTTTTTATTCTGGAACTGCCTACCTATCGTCCGCCGCGGGCCAAAACCATTTTGCAAACCATGTGGACCAAGGCCCGCATTTTTGTGACCGATGCGGGTAAAATTATCATGGTCATTTCGCTGGGACTTTGGGCCCTGAGCTCTTTTGGTCCGCCCTCACGGATGGAAAAAGTAGAGGCGACCTACCAACAGCAGCTGGCGCAGAACCCGGGTAATTCAGATGCCATTGAGTCGGCTTACAACCTGGCAAAGATCGAAAACTCCTATGCCGGCATTGTTGGCAAAAGCCTGGAACCGGCCATTGCGCCGCTGGGTTACGACTGGCGCATCGGCATTGCCCTGGTCACCTCGTTTGCAGCAAGGGAAGTGTTTGTGGGCACCATGGCCACTCTTTTTAGTGTCGCCGATGACGACGAAGGTCTGCTGCTCCGCGAAAAAATGTACGAAGCCAAAAAGCCCAACGGCGAACCGTTGTTTACGCTTGCCACTGGTGTTTCGCTGATGATCTTCTACCTGTTTGCCATGCAGTGTATGAGCACACTGGCCATTGTAAAGCGGGAAACCCGTACCTGGAAATGGCCGGCCATTCAACTGGTTTACATGACCGCCATTGCCTACCTCATGAGCTTACTTGCCTACCAGTTGCTGGCGTAAGCGGCAAATGAATACAATTGGAAAAGTTGAAATTTTCATTACGCAATTTTCAATGTTCAAATCTCAACTGAGAAAACCTCCCTCACAAATATTTCCCGTTGCCCGCTGGTTCAGCGCCTTATTGCGCTTGAAATTATCCGGTCATTCCATTCGGAGCGATTCTCCTCCCCCACCGGGGGAGGCCGGGAGGGGGCCTCAGCGGAGCATTTGCTTTTTCCTTGAACTTTTGGCTCCACCTTTTCGGGAGAGAAGAGGTGGAAAACAAACTAAAGAGATGAATGCCTGCAACCAAAGGCCGACGATGACATAATCGCAACGCCAAACACCCCAAGCCACTATCTTTGCCCCATGCCATGGAACTGGAGCGACAGCCTGAACCTGATGCGAAAACTCACCCCCAAGCGGGCCTTCAACGCCGCCAAAGTGCTGGCCTCCTACCAGGTAAGCAAGTGGACCAAAACCCCCGTGCAATGGGGCTACCCGGTTTCCATTTCGTTTGAGCCCACCACTTCCTGCAACCTGCGCTGCCCCGAATGCCCCAGTGGGCTGCGGGCCTTTACCCGGCCCACCGGCATGCTGCAAAAAGACTTTTTCCGGGAAACCATCGACCAGTTACACAAAGAGCTTCTTTACCTTGTTTTTTATTTCCAGGGAGAGCCTTACCTCAACCCGGCATTCCTGGACATGGTGCAATACGCTTCTTCCAAAAAGATCTACACCGCTACCTCCACCAATGCACATTACCTTACGGATGCGGCGGCCAAAAAAACCGTGGAAAGCGGGCTCGATCGCCTGATCATTTCCATTGATGGCACCACGCAGGAAACCTACAAGCAATACCGTGTGGGCGGCAATTTGGAAAAGGTGTTGGCTGGCGCTGCCAATATTGTCAAATGGAAAAAAGAACTGAAGAGCAAAACGCCGTTTGTGGTTTTCCAGTTCCTGGTGGTGCGGCACAACGAGCACCAGATCGAAGACGTAAAACGCCTGGCCAAAGAGATCGGCGTGGATGATGTGTGGCTAAAAACAGCGCAGGTGTACGACTACGAGAATGATCCCAATAACCTTATTCCTGCCAACAACAAATACAGCCGCTACAAAAAGAACAAGGAAGGGAAATACGCTTTCAAAGGCAACAATGCCAACCATTGCTGGCGTCTCTGGCACGATCCCGTGATTACCTGGGACGGTACCGTGGTGCCTTGCTGTTTCGACAAGGATGCACAGCACAAGCTTGGTTCCCTGCGCCAGCAGCCGTTTAAAGAGCTTTGGAAAAACGGGGACTATAAAAACTTCCGCAGCCAGGTGCTGCAAAGCCGTCAAAACATCGATATCTGCGCCAACTGCTCCGAAGGGGTGAAGGTTTGGGGGTAATCCAAAAGGCAAGGGGCAATTGGCAATAAGCAAAAGAAAGACGTTTCAAAATTTTTTACCCTCCTTGTCCATTGCCCATTGCATATTGCTAATTTTGAAAGAATGGGTATTGAAAAAGAGATCCACCAGCAAACCTTTCGCAACAGCCGGCAAAAAGCCCTGATCAACCTGCTTTATACCTACGGCTGGGCCATCGAAAAGATCAAGGGTTTTGTAGCGAAAGAAGACATTACCCACCAGCAATACAACATCCTGCGCATTTTGCGGGGTGCCCATCCGCAGCCGCTTTCCACCCTGCAGATCCGCGAACGCATGCTGGACAAAATGAGCGATACCAGCCGCATTGTGGACCGCCTTGTGCTGAAAGGCCTCGTGCAAAAATCCACCTGCTCCAAAGACAAGCGCCTGGTGGATGTGGTGATCTCCGAAAGCGGGCAGGCGCTTTTAAAAAGGCTGGACGAAAAGGCAGAGGAAATGGACAAGCAAATCATAGGCGGTCTCTCCGAAGAGGAAGCAGAGCACATGAACGGTTTGCTTGACAAACTGCGTGGCAACGGCGCTGTGTAAAAACAATTTGCAATAGGCAACCTGCAAAAGGCAAGGGGGAAAAGCAGGCCTAGCCATCCTTTCAACAGACGTCACCACAATCAAATTAAAAAGTGTATGTTTTTTCCGAATCAAAAGGAAAAAGAAAGTTTCCATCAAGAGGCCCAGCTCTTTACACCGGTTGCTTTTTTCCCCTGGGAGAAGGAATTAACGTTTTTACAGTTCACCCAATTCCTTCGCCCCCACCAGTTTCCCTATCTTCACTTTTTGAGAAGTGACTATGAAGAATCTATCCCTCCTAGTTTGTTTTTTGTCCGCAATCCTTTTCTCCGCCGCGCAGCCAGCGGCCGAATTCCGCGGTGTTTGGATCGCCTCCGTTGATAACATTGACTGGCCCCGTCGCGGGCAGTACGACGTGGAAGCCCAGAAGGCCGAGTTTATCCGCCAGATGGACATGCACCAGCGCAATGGCATGAACGCCGCCATTGTGCAGGTAAGGCCTGCGGCAGATGCCTTATACCCCTCGCCCTACGAGCCCTGGAGCCAGTGGCTGACCGGCGTGCAGGGAAAAGCGCCGGCGCCCTACTACGATCCCATGAAGTTTACCATTGAAGAAACGCACAAGCGGGGCTTTGAGTACCACGCCTGGGTGAATCCCTACCGGGCTACCTTGTCGGTGGGCAAATCATCGGTGGCGCCCAACCACATCAGCCGCCTGCACCCCGAATGGTTTCTACAATACGGCAACACGCTTTATTTTGACCCGGGCAACAAAGAAGCCCAGCACTGGGTAGTGGATGTGATTACCGACATGGTGAGCCGCTACGACATTGATGCCATTCACATGGATGATTATTTCTATCCCTACCGCATTGCCGGCAAGGAGTTTCCCGATACGGCCACGTACCGTAAATACGGCGCAGGCATGCGCAAGGACGAATGGCGCCGCAGCAACACCGATTCGATCGTTGCCAAGCTGTCAAGGGCCATCAAGGAAACAAAGCCTTGGGTGAAGTTTGGTATTTCGCCGTTTGGCGTTTGGCGCAACCAGGACAAAGACCCGATGGGCAGTCCGACCCGCGCCGGTGTTACCAACTACGACGACCTCTATGCCGACGTGCTCCTTTGGCTGCGCAGCGGCTGGATCGATTATGTATCGCCGCAGATCTACTGGGAATTTTCGCACAAGGCCGCGCCGTTTCAGCCTATCCTGGAGTGGTGGAACAACAACTCTTATGGACGTCATTGTTATATCGGTATGGGTATTTACCGGGCCGGCAGCAACGCCGCCTGGAAAAACCCGAACGAGTTGCCGCGGCAGATCGATTCTACCCGTGCCATGCCCAATGTGCAGGGACAGATCTATTTCAGCAGCACCACGTTTGATAAAAACCCCAATGGCTGGAACGATGTGCTGCGCAACAAATATTACAAGGAGCAGGTTTCTGTACCCGACATGCCCTGGCTGCCCAAACGGCCGGCATCGGTTTCGGCATCTGCGGGAAATTAAGCTTGTTGCAAAAGATTCTATTGGTAACAAAGCCTCCTGTTGATGCAGGAGGCTTTGTCATTTTTGAGTGATTTAAACCCACCCCTTACCAGGAATTATTTACTCGAAATTGTTTGTGACACACTCTTTCTGTCAATCAACTTTTCTTGCACAGGGTGGGATGTATTATAAGTTCTCGCTGCGACGTTACTTGAAATAGCCACTCGCCAGTTGCCCGGCCATTTATGGCGGGGGTGATAAGTCATGCTTGTCTATTCATGGACTTTAGTCCCATAAAAACAGATTCATTCGGCTAAAGCCATCGTGTGAAAGAAGGTTGATGCTATTCCTTCAACCCCGCGCTAAAGCAGCGGGGCAATGGGAGAAAAGTTTTGCAGTGATTCTTTTACTGTGGGTTTTCATTACGAGATAACCAAACTTCAGAACTGAAAAATCAAATGCGGGACTTTTCATTTAACCGGCATATTAAAACAAAAAGCCTCTGCCAGTAAAACTGACAGAGGCTAAAAATGTATCATGCGAAAGCGAGGCTTTGTGCGTTGGCTGTTCCTCCCCCTGTTGGGGGAGGTTAGGTGGGGGCCGGAGGCTGCCTTACTTCGATGCTCTTTCAAAGTGTTCACTCACCTTGTCCCAGTTGATCACGTTCCAAACGGCGACCAGGTAATCCGGACGCTTATTCTGGTACTTCAGGTAATAAGCGTGTTCCCATACGTCAATGCCCAGGATTGGCGTGCCTTTTACCTCGGCTACATCCATCAGTGGGTTGTCCTGGTTGGGGGTGGAGGTTACTTCCAGTTTGCCATCTTTTACAATGAGCCATGCCCAGCCGCTGCCAAAGCGGGTAGCGCCGGCGGCGTTCACTTTTTCTTTCAGGCTATCCAGCGAGCCGAAGGTGCTGTTGATAGCATCGGCCAAAGCGCCACCCGGTTGTCCGCCGGCGTTAGGGCCTAAAATCTCCCAGAAAAAGGAGTGGTTCCAGTGGCCGCCACCGTTGTTGCGAACAGCAGGTGAAATAGAGCCTGCACTGGCTACCAGTTCTTCCAGGCTTTTGTTCTCGTGTTCGGTGCCGGCAATCGCTTTATTGAGGTTGTCCACGTAGGCCTGGTGGTGTTTGCCATGGTGGATCTGCATGGTCTGAGCATCAATATGAGGTTCCAGTGCTTCGGGTGCATACGGTAGAGCGGGGAGTGTAAATGCCATAACGTTCAGATTTTAAGTTAATGGTTAAAGATTGTTCGAAGAGCAGCAAAGTTACAAGCGGGCAGCCGAAACTTATCGCAAGAGCGCAAATTCCTGTTTTCTTGCCGCTGCATGCAGCATTTAGAAGCCTTTTCCTGTTTACTAAAGAATAGCGCAGCGATCAAAATTGCCGTTTCGCAGCAATCAGTAAATTCTTATTTTAGGCTATCCACCATCCTTTGCAGAACCAGCTTTCATTGTCACCGCTTAAACTAAAATAAACCAAGCATCATGAAGAAATCACTGCTCCTCGCATGGATCATTCTTTCCATTCCTATTCTCGTATTCAGTCAAAGGCGTTCCATTACCGGTATGGTTACAGATGAAAACAGCAGACCGCTACCCGGCGTTTCTGTCATTGAAAAAGGTACCAGTAACGGCACCGTTACCACGGAAAGCGGCGCCTTTACCATCACGGTCAGCCAGGTTTCTCCCGTGCTTGTTTTTTCCTATGCAGGCCGTGCAACCCAGGAGTTGGTCGTCCGCAACAGCAATACCTACAACGTCACCCTTAGCGCTGCCGGCGGGCCCATGTCGGAAGTCGTGGTTACGGCACTTGGCATCCGGCGGGAGAAAAAGTCGCTCGGCTACAGTGTACAAAGTGTGAATGCAGAAGACCTGAATGTAAACCGCCAGTCAAATGTGATCAATGCACTGCAGGGGAAAGTCTCCGGCGTACAGGTGACAAGCGGGGGCGGCGCTCCGGGACAAGGCGCTCGTATCCTTATCAGGGGCATTAATTCCCTGGATATTGGAAGAAATAACCAGCCGCTGTTTATTGTTGATGGTGTGGAAGTAGATAACAGCACCTATGTAACCGGCGGCGGCGATACAAGGGGAATGACCAACCGGGCGGCTGACATCAACCCAGATGATATTGAAAGCATCTCAGTTTTAAAAGGAGGAGCTGCCACGGCTGTTTACGGCATCAGGGCCGCCAACGGCGCCATTATTATCACCACAAAATCCGCAAGGGCAGGCAAAGTTCAGGTGAATTATACCGGAACCTACGGCTTTGAAAATGTAAACAAAACACCGGATGTACAAACCAAATTCACCCAAGGATATGTAGGAACCACATCCCGTAAGCCCGACTATGATCCAACGAGTTTCTGGCCCTCCTGGGGTCCTACCATTGTAGAAGCAAGAGCCATCGATCCTTCCCATCCTGCCGAGATTTTCAACAACTTCAAAAGAGCCTACCGAACAGGCAACCAAACCCGCCATACGATCAATCTTGGCGGCGGTTCTGAGCTCATGCAGTTTGGAAGTTCCCTCTCCTATTTTAACCAGGAAGGGGTGATACCGTTCTCGGATTACAAAAGTTACAACGCCAAGGTAAATGGTAACCTCAATGTGAGCAGCAAGCTAAAAGTGGGCGGTAGTATCAACTTTATCAATTCGGGAGGCTCCCGGGTGAATGCCGACCGTTACGGCGAACAGCTCATCTACTGGTCTCCGCGGTGGGATGTAATGGATTATATCAAACCAGACGGAACCCAGAAAAACTATGGACGGGAGAACGACAACCCGGTTTACACCCTGGCCACCAACCGTTTTTTCGACAACGTAAACCGCATCATTGCCAGCACCAATATTCAATATGCGCCGACAAGTTGGTTAAGCTTCAACTACCGGTTTGGAAATGACTTTTATACAGATGCCCGCACCCGCTATGCACCAGGTCCCAAAGGTGTGGTGGGTGAACTGGTAAATTCCGACAACGGGTTTGGTTTTTACCAGGAGCACAATATCAAGAACCGCATCATTACATCAACTTTTATCACCACCCTGAAAAAAGACTTCGGGGAAAGTTTTTCGGTGAACCTGAACCTGGGCCATGACCTGCGTGATGCCAAGTTGCGGCGGGTAAGCACAACCGGCGATACCCTGGTGGTTCCCGACCTGTTCCTGCTGCAAAACACAAAGCGCATTTTGGCTTCCAACCTGATTGAGGATGCAAGAATCTATGGCCTTTTTGCCGACCTGACCCTCGGTTTTAAGAACTATGTTTTCCTGAACGTAACCGGTCGCCAGGATTACACCTCTACGCTGGCCAAGGAAAACAGGAGTTATTTCTATCCTTCAGCAAGCCTTAGTTCAGTGATCAGTGATTTTGTGACTATGCCTGGCTGGTGGAATTATGCAAAAGCCCGTTTTTCGTATGCAAAGATTGGCAAGGATGCACCGCCGTATTCTACGTCGACAGGCTTTATCTCGGGAACGCCCATCGGTAACGTTCTGCCATGGACAAATGTGGACCGGCTTGGCAACCCGCTGCTGCGTCCCGAATTTACCAACACCCTTGAAGCAGGCCTGGAATTACGGTTTTTACAAAGCCGTTTGGGACTGGATATCACAGGGTATAAATCAAACAGTAAAGACCTGATCGTACCGGTCAAGATCTCCAATACTACCGGTTACGATGAAGCGCTGATCAACGCCGGTGAGATCTCCAACAAAGGCATCGAGGTTACGCTAACCGCTATCCCGGTTCGCACCAAAGACTTCTCTTGGGACTTCAATATCAATTTCACCTCCAACAAAAACGAAGTGGTTCGATTGAACGAAGGTCTGAATGAGATACTCTTGTCTACCCAGTTTGGTTACCTTTCTTCGGGTGCCAACATGAAACTGATCCCTGGGTTTGAGTACGGCGCTTTGTTTGGCAGAACCTACAGGAGATATTACGGCAGCAAACCAGAAGACCTGTTGCATATCGACTATGACCAGCCTTTGCAGATTGGGGCAGATGGTTTCCCCATCATTGACACAAGGCAAAAATACCTGGGCAGCACGCAGCCTGACTACATTGCCAGTACATTGCAGACCTTCCGGTACAAGAACTTTTCGCTCAATTTCCTGATCGACACCCGCCAGGGACAAATGAAGTACAACCAGTTTGCCAACTTCATGGCTGCTTTTGGTACGTCAAAACTGACGGAGAACCGTACGGAAACCACCGTATTTGAAGGCGTTCTAGCCAACGGTAATCCCAATACAAAACCGGTGTACCTGGGACAAGGCCTCGGCCCTGATGGTGTTGATTATGGCAATGGCTTTTACCGGAACGTTTACCGCGGCGTTACTGAAAACTTTATAGAAGATGCTTCCTGGGTAAGGCTTCGGTCGCTTTCATTAAGTTATTCACTGCCGGGTTCCTGGCTGAACCGTACCCGTGTATTGAAGGGAGCCACAATCTCAATTACCGGGAATAACCTGTGGCTTTCCACCGATTACACGGGTTTCGACCCCGAATCCAGTTCGTTCAATGCGGCCAACAATGCTTCGGAAGGCTTTTCCGGGTTTACCTATCCAAGTGTAAGAAGCTTCCTGGCTACTGTTAATCTTCAATTCTAAACAAAACAAAATGACGATACGATTTTCCGCAATACTCCTGGTTGGCGCACTGCTGTTAGGTGGCTGTACCAAAGACTATCTGGATTTAAATGACAATCCGAATCAAACCACCAATCCGCCGCTGAATGGGTTGCTGGCAAGGGTGACCTCAGAAACAGGATTAAACGTGTACCGGGCCGGCTCCGTCAGTGCGTATTATGTTCAGCAGCTGTCTTCACCTAATGCCTCCAGTGGTTCCGATACCTACGACAATGTTGATCGCAGCACGTTGTGGTACAACATTTACAACACCATGCAGGACGGTCGCGTCATGCTGGAAAAAGCAAATGCCGTCAATGCCTACCAGCACATTGGTGTATCGAAAGTGATGGAAGCTATGAACCTGGATATGCTGGTGGATTTCTGGGGCGATGCGCCGTACAGCGGGGCGTTTGACCTTACAAACTTTAAACCCGCATACGACAATGGGCAGGAATTGTACAACGCGGCGCTCCGTTTGCTGGATGAAGGCCTGGCAGAATTTGGCAAAGCAAATCCGGCCGTGCAACTTGATGCCGCCAGCGACGTGATTCACAATGGAAGCATACCCAATTGGATAAAAACCGCCAATGCTCTGAAAGCACGGATGCTGAACAAGGTAAGCAAAACAGCATCGTACAACCCAACGGCAATTCTGGATGCTTTAAGCAAGGCTTACACTGCAAATGCCGACGATGCACAGATTAATACGTTTGTGGGGCGAAGCCCCTGGAATCAGGTGGCTTTCAACAATACACAGTTGTTGCTGGATGGCTGGCTGAGCGAACAGTTTGTTGACCATCTTGATGGCACTACTTATGGTGTGTTTGACCCGCGGATAAAATACATTACGGATACTACCCGCTTTGGTGATTACAGGGGCACCCCCAACGGCCGCGGACGCACAGGTACCGGTACCAACCGTGATGAAAGCTATTTATCGCTCAATGGATTTTACTCGAAGAACGGGGCGCCCCTCCTTTTGGTTACTTATGCGGAAATGAAATTTATTGAAGCGGAAGTAACCTTTGCTACAGACAAAGCACGTTCTTACCAGGCTTACCTTGATGGCATTGCGGCAAACATGACCAAGCTTGGCGTACCGGCAAATGAGCGGAACGATTATTTGGCAAACCCTGCCGTGGCTGTTGGGCCGGCTAATCTTACCAAGGGTCACATCTTTAAAGAAAAGTATACAGCCCTGTTCCTGCATCCTGAAGCCTGGGTAGATGCCCGTAGGTTCGATTATATGTATAAGGACTTTTCACTGCCGCAAAATGCACTTCTTCCCAGCTATATCCGAAGGGTTGGTTATCCTTCCACCGAAACAGACCGCAACGGCGAAAATGTTCCCGCCATCGGAACGTTTGCCGATAAGCTCTGGTGGGACCAATAGACTTTCCAAACCTTTTTTACAATTCCCATACAGCTCCTGTATGGGAATTTTTTTGGCGATAGGAAATAAGTGGAGCCTGTTTCCGCCATTCATCCTGCTATTAAGCACAATGCCCGCTGTTTAACCGCCGTAAATAAAAATTTAACTTTCTTTAACAAATGTTGTTTGATTACATATATTTATCGCACCATAAAACGTATGCACATGAGACAACTTGTACTGCTGGTACTGTTTTCCCTAAGTACCATTCTTTCACTTGCCCAACAACGAACGGTTTCGGGTAAGGTTACCGACGCCAATGGAGAGCCTGTTCCCGGGGCTTCCATCAAAGTAAAAGGAACGCAAAAAGGGGCCATGGCCGATGCCACCGGTGCCTTTAGCCTCAGCGCACAGCCCGGTGATGTGCTGGTGATCTCTGCCGTAGGCATAACCACAAGAGAGATTCCGGTGACCGCAAACACCAACACTTACAATGTAGCACTGACCCGGCAAAACCAGGAAATGTCGGAAGTGGTGGTAACAGCCCTCGGCGTACGCCGTGAGAAAAAGGCCCTGGGATTTGCTGTTCAGGAAGTAAAAAGCGAAAACCTTACTATCGCCAAATCTACGGATGTCAGCTCAGCGTTGGCCGGTAAAATAGCGGGGGTTCAGTTAGTGGGTTCACCCAGCTCAACGTTTGACAATGCATCCATACAAATCAGGGGCGTTCGCAGCCTTGGAACATCTGAGCCCCTTTTTGTTGTGGATGGAACGCCAACTAACCAATCAGCCGTCATCATGGACAATGTTGAGTCAGTGTCAGTATTGAAAGGACCTGCCGCTGCCGCTTTGTATGGCGAAAGAGCAAGGGCTGGTATTGTAATGATCACAACAAAAAAAGGATCCCGCAGAAAATCAACCAGCGTAGAAGTAAACCTGGGTGCCACCATAGAAAATATATCCTTGCTTCCTCCTTACCAGAATCAATACGCTGGTGGTTATGCTTCATCTGTCAACACAAAAGGCACAACACTTGATGACGAAGGCTTCTATATTTTTAAGTACCGTCCTGCTGTTCACCCTGCCGCCTGGGCTGCCTTTGACGGACAGCGCATGCTGGAATACGGAGCCGATGAAAGCTGGGGACCCAAAATGGAAGGCCAGCAGTATCGTGCCTACTGGAGCTGGTATCCCGGTGCTGAGTTTGGCCAATTAACGCCATTAACCGCACAGCCCAACAATGTGCGGAACTTTTTCCAGACAGGCCGCAACCTGAACAACAGCATCTCCCTGACAAGTGGTGGCGAAAGCCATAACTTCCGTTTTACATACGGAAACCAAAACAGAACCCTGGTTGTACCCGATGCCAGGCGGGATCAGCATCAACTTGCCATGAATGGCTCTTTTGACCTGAGCAAAGCCATTGTAATATCTACAGATTTAACCTATACAAACGCTTATACCCATGGTCAGCCTGCGGAAGGCTACCGTCTCGACGGTTTGAACGTAACGCAAAACTTTAACCAGTGGTTCCAGCGGCAGCTGGACATTGAAAAAATGAAAACCTATCGGCAACCCGATGGAAGCCTGAACTCCTGGAACATTGGTGATCCTAACAGCACAGGTGACCTGGCTGTTTATGGAAGGCCCCAATACTGGGATAATCCCTATTACGTGATCAAGGAAAATTATGGTACAAGACGCCACAACCGTCTCGCCGGTAACGTAGGCTTGAACATAAAGTTCAATAATCACCTGAACCTGCAATCCTTTGTCAGGACAAATACCTATGGCAACGAAAACGATTCCCGTATCGCTTCCGGAGGCCTGAACCAGGATTTTTATGATATTCTGCAAAACAGCTATCGTGAAATGAACTATGAGTCGAACCTGATGTATAAAAACAGGTTTGGTGATTTTTCGGTGGATGCGATGCTCGGTGGTAATATCCGGACAAACTATTTTAGTGAGCTATACGAGAACACTACCGGCGGACTTAGCTCACCAAATTATTTTGATATCAGGGCTTCTGTTGGCCGCCCTGGAATTTCCCGAAGCTATACAAAGAGCCGTACAAACAGCCAGTATGCAAGGGCAACATTTGGTTACCGGGATCTGATCTTCATTGATGCCACGGTTCGTCGGGATGCCTCTTCTGCCCTGCCGGCTGCAAACAATACCTATATCTATCCTTCTATCAACGGCAGCTTTATCTTTTCTGAGCTGACAAAAATGGCCTTGCCCTGGCTGAGCTATGGCAAGCTTCGTGGAAACTTTGCACAGGTTGGCTCTGACCTGACACCCCATTCACTTGACCTGGCTATCAACAACGGTTCTTTTTACGGCAGCAACCCTTCGGTAACCATTGGCAACCAGTTCCGGGGTGGCGGTATTGAACCGGCGCTGACAAGAGGTTACGAGGTTGGCATTGAATTAAAGTTCTTTAACCGCATCGGGCTGGAAGTATCGTATTACAAAAACAACAACATCAAGCAGATCCTGGCGGTGGATGTTTCACCAGCCAGTGGCTATACTACAGCCCAAATCAATGCCGGCAACATCGTGAATGAAGGAATGGAGGTTTCTCTGAGCGGAACGCCGGTGCAGAGCCGTGATTTCTCCTGGGACGTAACGCTTAACTGGGCAAAGAACAGCAACATGGTGAAAGAGCTCTACCCGGGCCTTGAAAGCTACCTTTATGCCACCAACCGTTATGATACCCGCCTTGAGCACCGTGTTGGCGGCGAGTGGGGTATGTATTATGGCCGCAAATGGAGAGTGGATGACAAAACAGGTAAGACCGTAATCAATGCGTCCGGCCAGCCTGAATACGACATCAACCAGCCGATCGGCCAGGTGTTGCCGCGTTGGACAGGTGGTACGTATCAAACTATCCGTTACAAGAACATTGACCTGAGCTTTAACCTCGACTTCCAGAGCGGTGGCCTGTTTTATTCAGAGACCCGCAACTTCAGCACCGGTTCAGGCCTGACCGAAGAAACCGTAGGTGTGAATGACAAAGGACATGACTGGAGAGACTACCCTGGAACGTATACACTAGCCGGCGGTAACACCGGTAATGGCGGTATCCGTGTTCCGGGTGTGTTTGCCAATGGCCAGGAAAACAACCGTTACATTTCTGCAAGGGCTTATTGGTACACAGCCCGCCAGCGTGATGCCCGCAACGTATTGCTCGACGCTTCGTATGTAAAGCTGCGTGAAGTACGCCTCGGATACAGCTTCCCGCAAAGCGTATTGCGTGCCGTGAAATACGCCAAATCGGCTAACCTTGGCTTTATCGTATCCAACGCATGGCTGATCTGGGCCAACACCAAAAAATACGGTGTTGATCCTTCAGAGCTGGAAGTGTTCTACCGCGAAGGTGGCCAGTTATCCTCCACCCGCCAGATCGGTGTAAACCTGCGTGTGATCTTTTAAGTAAAAACCCAACATTGAACAGGAAACACAGCGGCCCGTTTAGGTTCCGTTGGCTCTTCCAAAACGAAAATTATCAGAGGTATGAAAAAATTAGTCATCATAGCAGCAGCCGGTTTAATAATGGCAAGCTGCAATAAGTTCAAGGATATAAATGTGAGTCCAACCCAGCTCACTTCTGCTTCTACCAAAGGGCTTCTAACCAATTCGCAGCAAGCCCTGTCCGACCTGATCCTGGGCAATACGGCGGCCAGCCGCCTGCCAGCCCTCTACATCCAGCACCTGGCCGAAGGACCCTACCCGGCTTCTTCACTCTACAGCGACCGTAACCTGTCCTTCAGTGGCTGGTACACCGGTCCGCTGAATGACCTGCAAACCATCATTCGGTATAACCAGGAAGGTAACCCGGCGGCCATCGGCAACGGGTCAAAAGATAACCAGATCGCTGTAGCCAGGATCATGAAGGCTTATTACTTTCTGAACCTGACCGACCGGTATGGTGACATCCCCTACTCACAGGCCTTAAAAGGAAATGAAGCTTATTCGCCGGCGTACGACAAGCAACAGGACATTTACACAGACCTTTTCAAGGAGCTGACTGAAGCTCAGGCACAGATCAATGCTGCTGATAACAAAGTGGTGGGTGATGTATTGCTGAGCGGCAACATGGATAGCTGGAAGCGCTTTGCCAACACCCTGCGTATGGTGATGGCGTTGCGGCTTTCCAAAGTAGATGCTGCCAAGGGCAAAACAGAATATGCTGCGGCCGATGCTGCGGGTGTGATCACCAGCAATGCGCAGAACATTGCCTACAAATTCCTGGCGGATGATCCCAACAACTTCAACCCCTGGTACAACAACTATTCGATCAGCAACCGGAACGACTATGCTATCAGCACAACGCTGACAGACTACATGAATCCAAAGAACGATCCCCGTCTGCCCATTTATGGTGAAGTGCTTGCCGGTGGTGTGGTAAAAGGCCTGACGCCTGGCCGCAACGTAGCCGTAAACATTCCTGCCGCGTATAGCCGTATTGGTAAATACTTTGGCGGTCCGGATGCCGGCGGTGCTGGCAAAGGTGCACCAATGGTTCTGTTTTCGTATGCACAGGTCCTGTTTATGCGGGCCGAAGCTGCCAAGCTTGGCTACACAGCCGGCGGCGATGCCGAAGCGAAGACCCAGTATGAGGCTGCCATTAAAGCTTCGTGGGAGCAATACGGCGTGTTTGACCAGGCCAAGTACACTACCTATATAGCCTTGCCAGAAGTAGCATACGACGCTGCCAACGGACACCGCAAGATCATGACCGAAAAGTGGGTACATGGTTACCTTAACCATAGCTGGGAAGCCTGGAATGACTGGCGTAGAACTGGCTTCCCTGTGCTGACATCGGCCACCGATGCCGTAGACTCCCGCGGCATTCCACTCCGCCTTGGTTATCCTGCAAACGAATCAACCCTAAACGGGTCTAATTATAACGATGCTGTTTCCCGAATTGGCGGAACAGACGATAATTATGGAAAAATGTGGTGGGTAAAATAGCGCTCACTTCTCATGTAAAATCCGAGCTGCTCATTTGGGCGGCTCTTTTTTTTACTTTTTCAGAAAGAAGTGGAGATGATCGCAACAGCGGCATTTCGTGTACGGAGTGCTGTGCCAGGAAAAAGAGTTTTCAGGAGCCTGTTTGCATCTACCGTTTTTGCTGAAAAAAACTTTTCATCAGTGCTGCGCATTCTTCGTGCAGAACGCCATGATCCAGCACTGTTTTGGGATGAAAAGGCCACTCCTCTTTGGTAATATGCAGGTAGCCGTTCTTAGGATCCGAAGCGCCGTACACAATGCGGCCGATCTTGCTCCAGTACAGGGCGCCGGCGCACATCAGGCAGGGCTCTACCGTTACGTACAGCGTGGCATCGGGCAGGTATTTGGCACCTAAAAAATTAAACGCCGACGTCAGCGCAATGATCTCGGCATGCGCCGTAGGATCGGCCAGGGTCTCTACCTGGTTATACCCGCGGGAAATGATTTTTTTATCGATCACCACCACAGCACCCACCGGCACTTCATCGGCTTCAAACGCCAGTTGCGCCTGTCGGAGGGCCTGTTGCATGAAGTATTCATCGTTCATGCTGCCAAAGTAAAGCAATATGCGGATGTGCGGATCGGCAGATATGCGAATGAAAGATTTAAAGAGGATGAATACGCCAGTACGACGAACAGAACCTGGTTAAGCATGGCTTTTGGCTCATAGCTCATAGCTCGCAGCTCAAAGCTACCAGCTTCCCACTCACAACTTCACCAATCCGTTCTTCACCGCAAACAACACCAGCCCGATGCGGGTCTTTACTTCCATTTTTTGCTGGATGGTGGCGCTATGATCTTCCACGGTACGTGGACTGATCTTTAATTTGGCCGCAATTTCTTTGTATGAAAGTTCAGTGCAAAAATGGTTGATGAATTCCATCTCCTTTTCACTAAAAGGCCATTTGCGGGGGCCTTGTCCTTGCTTTTCATCCCAGCCATTGGACAGGCCCTGGATCAACTTTCGGCTGATCAGTTCCGAGTGGTAAAAATCTTTTTCCAGCACAGCGGTGATCGCCGTGTCCAGTTCTTCGGGTTCGCAGTCTTTTAATACATAGCCTTTAGCACCGTTGCGGATCATGGCAATGATAGTGCCTTCTTCGTCGAGCATAGAAAGCGCCAGCACTTTGACCTGCGGGTAGTTCTGTTTCAGCCAAAGCGTGGATTCAACGCCATCCATTACGGGCATGTTGATGTCCATGAGAATGACCTTGGGCAACGGGTTTGCCTTCAGCTTTTCCTGCATCCTGGCGCCGTTGTCGGCTTCAAACAGTACCGTATAACCGAAATCTTTCAGCAGGCTGGCCAGCCCGCTGCGTAACAAGGCGTGATCGTCCACTAACGCAATGTCGGCTTTCATGCTGCAATAATAGGAAGCGTAAGCCGTATTTCCGTACCGCCCTTGGTGCCGTCTATCTGCAAACTGCCGCCAATGAGCTTGGCGCGGTTGCGCATGTTGCGCATACCTGAGCCTTCGGAGGGGTTGGTACCGGTCGCTTCAAAGCCTTTGCCATTATCGGTTACCATCACCTGTAATTCCTGCGGGGCATAGCGTAGCTTAACAATGATCTCCGTGGCTTCGGAATGTTTGATGGCGTTGTTCAGGGCTTCCTGCACGGCACGAAAAAGGATCAGCTCTTTTTGCGGATCAAGCGGAGTGGCAATGCCAATAACACGGAAGCTTGTTTCAAACACACCGGCCTTCTGTATCATCTGCAGTTCCATGGCAATGGCTTCGGCCAGGCCAACAGAAAGCACCGCTTCGGTGTGCAGGGTTTTGGAAAGGGTGCGCAGGTCGGCAATGGCTTTGCTGACAAGCTCCTTGGTGTTGGCAATTTTTTCGGGTGCGTTTTCTTTTTCGGGGCGAATGGTGTTGAGGTTTAGCTTGGCAAGGCTTAGTGTTTGCCCGATGTTGTCATGAATTTCCTGGGCGATGTTTTTCAGCGTTTGCTCCTGCATATCGAGCTGTGCTTCCAGGATCTCTTTTTCAAACGCTGCCTGGAGGGCTACTTTTTCCTGTAAGTATTGGCTTTGCTTTTTTTGGTACACCAACACCAGTACAATAATACCGACAGCCACCAGCAGAAAAAAGGCGGAACTGATTACGATGATACTGACTTCTTCTGATAAGTTAGCCATAAGCTTCCGATAAGCAGTGAAAACGAACTCACAAAAAGCAGCATGTTATGTACACCCCAAAGGGTGGTGAGCAGTTCTCGTTCCTGCGATGTATAGGTTGCCAATATTTGTGTAGTAAGATAATAATAGCTGAGAAAAATAATGAAACTGCCGGCAAAATAAATCAAATAGCCCGAGGCCAGCCAGAAATTAAAATTGCGAAAGATGTTTTGGTCGGTAACGTTGTTGAGGAGCTGGTGAAAATACATCAGCACAAAAAACACAATGGCGGCCGAAACAAGGCTGTACCCCATCGAATCAAACAACTGGTAGTCCTGCATCACGATATTCTTTACCAGCAGGTAAAGAACAATAAGGCTGCAAAGCAGGGTGACTGCCCTGGTTTTTACCCGCGAATGAAAAAGCCTGCGGAAGTAATAGCCAAGAAAAACAATGGTAAGAAAGGCATGTATATTATACAGCAAGATGTTGTCGTTGGCGGAATGTTTCACCATAATACTGGCAATCAGCATGACAACAAAGGTGAGAAAGCAATAGGCCAGCAAAGCGGTAATATGGGGTTCATTATACCGCCTTGCGTACAGCCAGAGGGCTATAAAATAAATAAAATAGCCGGTTGGTTCCAGATAGTTATTGATGAAGCTGTATAGGGTCACTGTGGTACGTTAAAGAGGTGAACGGAAGGCTTAGGGTTGACCATCATCTTCCTCATCAGTGGTGCAGGGGGGCTTGGGACAGCCTTCCACTTCAAGGGTTTCGTCGCCAATGCTTCTTTCCTGGTCTTTTTTACCTTTTACGGCTTTGGCTTTTACTTTCAGCACGCCGGCTTTGCGGCCGTCTTTTAGCACGGCGGACTCCAGGTGTGATTTGATAACAATGAATTCGCGGCCGCTGTCAAGCAGCTTGCGCATGTCTTCGGTTCGAAAGACAAACTCGAGGTTGTGTGGCATATATTTTTTTTAAGGTGGTAAAAATATTGCGGATTTCAAAGGTGTCATAATCCGTTTACCGGAACAACCGGTTTTTTGCGGGAGGTTTACCGGTAAAAGACCGGAAAGGTACCGTAGAAAAACGGTGGGACCTTCCGTAGAAAAACGGTTGACTTCTGCTTTTGCGCATACCAATTTTGGGGTACTGAAACCAACGTATGAACACAACGGCAACCCACAGGATCGAGACCGGCCTTTCTTCTCTTAGCCCACGTGAAGTGGAGATTCTTTACTGGATAGCAGAAGGCAAGGGCGGTAAAGAAATCGCCGCCACCCTGCACCTGAGTGTGCACACCGTGCAAAAGCATACAAAGAACATCTATCGAAAATTGGACGTACACAATAAAATCGAAGCCCTTAACAAAACCAAGTGGCTGATCGCCTCCCTTTATCGCAACCGGAACTAACAGCCTGCTACTCCTCAGACCTTCGCTTAGAATGGAAAACACCCGGGAGGCGACAGCTTTTTTCAAAAAAATAGCCGGTGAACTGCAACCATTCACCGGCTATATCTATGTTAACACGTTCTCTCTACGCCGCCATGATCACAAATGTAATCGGCTGCGTGTGGTACGATCGCACCTTTCTGCCATTCTGCTCACCGGGACTCCAATTCGGTCCCTTCTTTACTACTTGTTCAGCACCTTTGCCCAGGCCAAAACCGGGATCGTTCAGGGCCTTTGCCTGTGAAATAGAACCATCCCTTTCCACCAGGAAGCGGACGTTCACCGTGTACTGACCCGGCGCCATACCGCCTTGTGCCGCATCTTCAATATAACGCACCAGGTAGCGTTCCAGGTGACGCCGCCACTGCGAAATATTCACGCTGGCTGCGATCTCCACCTTTTCAAAAACCTTGTTTTCGTCCACCTCTTTTTTAACCGCAACAATGCCGTTGCCACCATCAGTGCCCGTTACGGCATCCGCAACTACCGGCACGTCAACGGCCAGTACGTTTTTGTCAACCCCTTCCACTGAAACAGCACCCACTACCGCAATCTCTTTCACTGGTGGCATTTCGCTTTTTTTCACGTCCGCATCTTTTTTAATGACGGGCGGGGTAAACTTGGTTGTTTTTAGCTGCGGCCCAGCCACCTTTGGTTTTGCGGCCACTGCGGCTGCTTTTTTGGGTGGTGGCGTTGCCTCTTCTACCGGCGGTGGTGGCGGCGGAGGAGGCGGTGGCGTTACGGCCGGAATGTTTTCCAGCACCACCTCTCTTACGCTGACCATGGCCGTTTGAGCCGGTTCCTCCGAAGGTTTTAGCAGCCACAGGGCAAGAAAGCCTGCAAGCAGCGTTATTGCCAGTGCCTGCAGCATCCGTTCTGGGTAGGTTTTTCGAAGCATATAGGCCCCGTATTGCTTGTTCCTGTCGCGAAACAAAAGGTCCAGAAAATCGGCTTGTAATATATCTTTTGCTGTCATGTTACACCTCCTTTTTATTCTTTGTATTCATCCATCAGGGGTAACTTACATCCCTGTTATTAAAGCGAGGTTAACCGTTGATTAGAAAGTAGTTAGATTACTATTTAGGAGGGAATAAGGGTATGCTGACGCAAGAAGTTTGGAGAATGCAACGTTCCCTTCTCCATAACATTTTTTTCGCGGGGAAAAAGGCTACAAAATAGCGGTTACATCTGTAATGTCGATGTTGCAGAGATAAGCCTCAATGCCATCCATGTCATCGAAGCTTTTTACAAAGCTTACAACATCGGTTGCCGTGTTGTAAAACACTTCTACATAAAAGCCATCAATCTGGTAAAGAAGAACCGATATGCCCAGTGATTTTCTTTCCATCAGAAATACCCCGTTGCACTTCACCAGTTTTTCCTGTACCTCGCGGGAGGCCGACCGGAATTGTTGCAGGTTCATAACAGGAAGGTTGATGGATGACTGTGGCAAAACGGATACCCGGTGCGGTAAACAGGGACGTTTGCCGGTGTGTAAGTGCATGTGCAAAGGATTACACAATACGGTTACGGCGCTCTACAGCCAGGCACCGGCAGGGTTTGATTAATGTGCTTAAACCTTGATTGGCACTGCTTTTGGAAAGTTTATGGTGGATGTATTGACAGAAAAGTGGAACAGAATAAGTGAGGAAAAAGATATTTTCTGTTCCGGTACAGATGATGTGTTTGTGTTTTTTGTGTGTATTGGATAAGGTGGATAATCGCAAAAAAGGTAGTCTCTCCGGCTACCTTTTTTCTTTGGCCGTGGCACCCCTCTTGCATTTACTAAGTGTAATCTCTCACCCGATAAATGAACAAACATGAAGAATGCATTTTTTACAGTGTGCCTGGCAACGCTTGTTACGGCCGTTGCCAGCAACTGTGCCCGTAACCCTGTTACCGGTAAGCGCCAGGTAGTGACCATGTCCACCGAGCAGGAACTGGCCATGGGCCATGAAGCCGATCCCCAGATCGTTGCCCAGTTTGGGCTTTACCCCGATTCGGCCATGCAGCTTTACATGCGGCAGGAAGGCCAGAAAATGGCCGCGCTTTCGCACCGGAACGATATCCAGTACGGCTTCCGTGTGCTCAATTCCAATGTGATCAACGCCTTTGCTATCCCGGGCTATGTCTATTTCACCCGCGGCATCCTGGCGCATTTTAACAACGAAGCACAATTTCAGGGTGTGCTGGGACATGAACTTGGGCACATCGCCGCCAGGCATACGGTTATTCAGCAGCGAAACCAGATGCTGGGACAGGTTGGCATTATTGCCGGCGCCATCATCTCGCCACAATTTGGCCAGTTTGCCGAAAGCGCCATGCAAGGCCTGCAGCTCATGCTGCTGAAAAACAGTCGCGATGATGAAAGGGAAGCCGACAAGTTGGGAGTTGAATATTCCACCAAAGCTGGCTACGATGCCACCGAGATGGCTGGTTTTTTCAATACCTTAAAACGACAGGGCGAGCAAAGCGGTGGTGAAGCGCTTCCCAACCTGCTGTCTACCCACCCCGACCCGGGTGAACGCAACCAGACCGTAGCCCAACTGGCTTCTGAATGGAAGCAACAGCTAGGCCTCTCCAATCCCAAGATCAACCGCGAAACCTACCTGCGAAAAATTGAAGGCATCATTTATGGCGAAGACCCGCGGGAAGGCTTTGTGGAAGCTTCTGTTTTTTATCACCCCGAGCTGCGTTTCCAGTTTCCTATTCCGCAGGGATGGCAATACCAAAATACACCGCAAATGGTGCAAATGGCTCCGCAGGATGGTCGTGCCCTGATGATGCTCACACTTGCACAGGGCAGCAGCCTGGAGCAGGCAGCATCGGCTGCGTTTCAGCAGTACCAGTTAACACAAGCCGGCAGTCCCAGGTCAACAACCATCAACGGGTTACCGGCATTGCAAGTGGAAGGACAGCAGCAACAGCAAAACGGCGGCGTGTTGCGTACCCTGTCTACGTTCATCCAGCACAACAACCTTATTTACCACTTGATTGGTGTAACCTCCGCTGCCGATTATGCAGCGTACGGCCAGTATTTTTTGAGCAGCATGCAAAATTTCAGAACGCTTACCGATGCCTCCAAGCTGAACCGCAAGCCCGAACGCATTCGACTCAAAAGCGTAAGCGCTGCCACTACCCTGGAACAGGCCTTGCGGGGCTGGGGCATGCCCGCCGCAAGACTGAATGAACTGGCTATTTTGAACGGCATGAACCTGAGCGACCGCCTGGCCGCAGGGACATTGGTGAAAGTGCCGGGACAGTAGGGTCAGTGGGCAATAGGCAATGAGCAAATAAAAAAGCTGCTTCAAATGGAAGCAGCTTTTTTATTGCTCTGGCAAATGAATTTATTGCAAGCCTGCAATGGCCTTTGTCTTTAGCGAGTCAATGGGCTTAACTGCATCGGGATAAGAAGTGACAAGGGAAAATTCATAATCGTCTTTCTTTTTCAGCAGTTGAAAGAACTGCCGCAACTGGAAGGAGTCCTCGCTTTTTTGATAGACCTGATCGTGTGCCAGCAGCACAAGATGGTCTTCTTTTTTGGTGCGCCGGTGTTTGAAGATCGAATCAATCTGCGCCACCATCGCTTCGGCCGGTGTGCTTACGCTCATCGTTTTGTGATCGAAATGCCATTCCAGGTCCCAGCCCATCAGGGCAAAGCCAGCCTTTTGCAGGGAGTCGGCCGCAGCACTGCTCTTTTTCAGGTCGGTGAACCGCAGCGTATCGATGCGCCAGATGTTTCGTCCCGGTGTACGGCTAATGGTGTTAGAGAGTTGCAGGCTGTCGTGGGTGCGCTGAAAGTCTTTCACTACCGAGTCAGGCTGCTGGTAATAGCGTTCATAACGGCTATGCGCATGCGAAAAGCTGTGGTTGCAGATGTCGATCTGCTGCATCATCTTCAGGCTGTCCCAAAGAGCCGCTTGCGAAGGAGAGGCAAAGACGTGGCTTCCTACGACAAAGAACGAAACCGGTACCGCTTCGTCCTTTACAATGTGCAGTACGTTTTTGGTGCCCTTGTTGGGACCATCGTCAAACGTGATGTACAGTTTTTTCTTCCCCTTTTTTGGTTTTGGCTTTTCCGGTACTGGCGGCAGGCTAACCGTTTGCACAACCGGCGGTGCGGCCATCGTGGCGGAAAAGAGTTTAGCCGGTTGTTGTTTGGGTTTGTAAAGAATAAAGGGAAGAAGAACAAAAACGATCAGTGTGGATTTGGTCAGGAGGGAAGCACTGTCTCCCTCGTCGTCGGATGAAGTTTCCATGTTTGTTGAAGAATTTGTATTGAATTTAGAATAAGCAGGGAGGGGTTTGCAAATTTCTTTGGTTAAAGAAAGATTAAACCGCAGAGGACAAGAGGAGCGGAGGTTTTCGCAGAGAAAAACATAAATCGGTATTTGAAAAACTTCCCGTTTTTACACCTTCCCGGCTACACTACCTATCAACAATTTTTTACCCAAGTACGGCAGAAGATTTATCTTCCCTCCAAAGACATTATCAATGAAGAAAACAATTGCTGTAGGCTTTTTCGCAGCTATTGCGCTTACCGCTACTGCCCAAAAAAATTGGGAGCCGGTCATCAATGCAGCGGCGGCCAAAATGGAAGCAAAGTGCATTCAATGGCGCCGGCAGATACACCAGAACCCCGAGCTGGGCAACCGCGAAGTGAAAACGGCAAAGCTGGTGGCCGATCACCTGCGCTCCCTCGGAATAGACGTAAAAGAAGGCGTGGCACATACCGGCGTGGTGGGTGTGCTCAAAGGCGGTAAGCCCGGTCCTGTTATTGGCCTGCGTGCCGATATGGATGGCCTGCCAGTAACCGAACGGGTGAACCTTCCGTTTGCCTCCAAAGTAAAAACCGAATACAACGGGCAAACGGTGGGTGTGATGCATGCCTGTGGCCATGATACCCACATGGCCATGCTAATGAGCGTTGCCGAGATCTTGGTTGCCAACAAAGCCGATTTGGCCGGCACCATCAAATTTGTGTTTCAGCCCGCGGAAGAAGGTGTGCCCAAGGGCGAAGAAGGCGGTGCGGAACTGATGATCAAAGAAGGCGTGATGGATGCGCCCAAAGTGGACGTGATGTTTGGCCTTCATATCAACGCACAAACCGAAGTGGGTAAGATCACTTACCGTCCCGGTGGTTTTTATGCCGGCGTAAGCGATATGAAGATCACCGTAAAAGGCCGGCAGGCACACGGCGCGGCACCCTGGTCTTCGGTAGACCCCATCGTTGCCTCGGCACAGATCGTTACCGCCCTACAAACCATCATCAGCCGCAATATTGACATTACCGAAAACGCCGGCGTGGTCACCATCGGTGCCATCAACGGTGGCGTTCGCAGCAACATTATTCCCGAACAGGTGGAGATGCTGGGCACCATCCGGTCGCTGTCCAAAGAGCAGGAGAAATACCAGATCGACCGCATTAAAACCATCGTTACCAAAACCGCCGAAGCCATGGGCGCCACGGCTACCGTGGAAGCACCTTACAGCTCGCATTACCCGGTAACGTTCAACCACGAGGCGCTGACGGCGCAAATGCTGCCATCACTGCAAAAAGCGGCTGGCGCTAACAATGTTTCTACCATCGCGGCCAAGATGGGTGCCGAAGATTTTTCGTTTTTTGGCGAAAAAGTACCGGCCTTGTTTTTCAATTTAGGCGGGATGCCCAAGGGACAGGATCCTGACAAAACACCCTCGCACCACACACCGGATTTTTTTATTGACGAAAGCGCTATGCAAACCGGCATCAAAGCCTTTTTGTACCTCGTAACCGATTATATGAACAGTGCTGCCGGCAAAGGCGCCGCACCCGCTAAAAAACAAAGCTCCGCCAAATGAGAAAATGCCTGTTTTTTGTTTTTGCTTTTTTACTGCTGCAGAACCTTTGCGCTCAAAAGGTGGACAAAAAGCTGCAGCGGCAGGTTGAGGAACTTGTCAAAGGATTTAGCGGTGATATTGGCGTGTACATAAAAAACCTGGAGAACGGACGGATCGTGGCGATAAACGCCGATACGGTTTTTCCCACGGCCAGCATGGTAAAAGTGCCCATACTCGTAGGCGTTATGCACAAGGTGGAAAGAGGCGAACTGAGCCTCGACTCGAACCTTGTCTACCGCGATTCGCTGCTTTATGCCGGTGTGGACATTTTGGGTTCGTTAAAGCAGGATGAAAAAATTGCCCTTGGTAAAGTGGCGATGCTGATGCTGACCCTGAGCGACAACACCGCATCACTTTGGCTGCAAACCCTGGCCGGCACCGGCACCCGCATCAACGAGATCATGGACAGCCTGGGGCTGAAAGTAACAAGGGTGAATTCGCGTACGCCGGGCCGCGAACACATTCGGAGCATTTACGGCTGGGGACAAACCTCGCCCCGCGAAATGGCTACGCTGTTCGAACACATTGCAAACGGTGAGGTTATCAACAAACAGCGGAGCGATGCCATGCTGCGGATGCTGAGCCGCAATTATTGGGACGACAACGCGATTTCACAAATTCCGGCCGATGTTTTTGTCGCCAGTAAAAACGGCGCTGTCAACGAAAGCCGCAGCGAGGTGCTTTTTGTGAATGGCCGCGGTGCCCGTTATCTTTTTTGCGTAGCCACCAAAAACAACAAAGACCAAAGCTGGAAAGACGACAACGAAGCCTGGGTGCTGACACGAAAGCTTTCGAAACTGGCGTGGGAGCATTTTCAATAGTGTTCACCGCAGAGAACAAGAGGTGCAGAGGGTTTCGCAGAGATTATTATAGCCTCTGCGAAACCCTCTGCGTTCTTCTTGTCTCTGCGGTTCAAATCATCCTTTATGCAAGACCTGCAACACAACCTTCAGCCGTTAAGATCTTTCTTCGCCACTGGCGCGACAAAAGAGTATGCATTTCGGAAAGCCGCACTGCAAAAGCTGTCAAAAGCTGTCACTGCCTTTGAAGAAGAACTGATGCAGGCCTTGTATACCGATCTGAAAAAAAGCCGTGAAGAAGTTTGGGTAACGGAACTAGGGTTTTTACAGGCCGAGATCAGCCATACGCTAAAGCACCTGAAAGCCTGGATGAAGCCGGAGAAGGTGGCCACCAACCTGCTCAACCTGCCCAGTCGCAGTTACGTGTACAAAGAACCGTTAGGTGTGGTGCTCATCATCGGTCCCTGGAACTACCCCTTTCAACTGTTGTTTGCCCCGCTCGTTGGTGCCATTGCCGCAGGCAACTGTGCTGTTTTAAAACCCAGCGAATACGCACCAGCTACGGCGGCCGTAATGAAAAAGCTGCTGGCGGCAACGTTTCCGCAGGAGTATATCCTTTACGTAGAAGGCGAAGGCGCCGAAGTGGTGCCAAAGCTGATGAACAGTTTCCGGTTTGACCACGTGTTTTACACCGGCAGCATTGCGGTAGGCAAAGCCGTTTACCAAATGGCAGCGAAAGACCTGGTTCCGGTAACGTTGGAGCTTGGGGGCAAAAGTCCCTGCGTGGTGGAAAGCGATGCCGATATAACGGTAACGGCTAAGCGCATTGCCATGACCAAATTCTCCAACGCTGGCCAAATGTGCGTGGCCCCGGATTATGTGCTGGTGCACAGCAGCATAAAAGCGGCGTTTGTGGCGGCCATGAAAAAGACCATCCACCAGTTTTTTACCGACGATCCTTCGGCCAGCGAAAGCTATGGCAAGATCATCAACGAACGGGCCTTTAATAGGCTGCTCCGTTATTTAGAGGAAGGAAATATTCTGCATGGCGGACGCACCAACTTGGCTACGCAATACATTGAGCCCACTTT
The DNA here is from genome assembly GCA_013327885.1 of Flavisolibacter longurius. Taxonomy (GTDB): domain Bacteria; phylum Bacteroidota; class Bacteroidia; order Chitinophagales; family Chitinophagaceae; genus Flavisolibacter. The sequence continues at coordinate 386,277 of JABUMY010000002.1, forward strand.
GCTGGAACTGCAAAGCATAAATGCAGCCGTGATGGGCGAAGAGATCTTTGGTCCCCTGCTGCCCATTCTCAGCTTTGATACGTTTGAAGAAGCCAAAAGCATCATTGAACGCCATCCGAACCCATTGGGATTTTACATTTTTACAAAGAGTAAAGAAAAAGAAGAGCGTTGGCTGCGGGAGATCCCGTTTGGCGGCGGCTGTATAAACAATGCCTCCTGGCATCTTACCAATTTTAACCTGCCGTTTGGCGGACGTGGCAACAGTGGCATTGGCGCTTACCATGGCAAGTATTCGTTTGCTGTATTCAGTCACCAGAAGGCCGTAATGAAAACACCCACCTGGTTTGACCCGGCAATCAAATACCCACCGTTCAACGGCAAGCTAAAGTTGTTTAAAAAGATCATTCGCTGAGGGGTGAGCGGTGAATAGTGAGTGGTGAATGGTCAGTGGTGAGTAGTCGCATTATTGCAGCACTTTCGTTTAACGTTTGACGTTTCACTTCTAACGTTTGACGTCTTTCTTCATCAGCCAGTCGCGTTGCATATCGTCGCCAAGGAGAAAATCCACTTCATCAAATTTTTCAAACCCCCAAGCGGTGTAAAAAGCTATGGCCCGTTGGTTGTGCTCCCACACACCCAGCCAAACAGTGTCTTTTTGTTTTTGTTGGGCAATGTCAATGGCTGCCTGCATCAACTGTTTGCCAACACCTTTGCCGATAAAGTCTTTTACTACGTAAAGCCTTGCGATCTCCAGGGTAGATTGCGATGACAACGCTGCCAGCTTTTTGCCTTCCCGCAGCTTCAGGTAACCGGCAACAGCATCCCTGTCATAAGCCAGCAAAAAAATGTTTTCCGCACGGCCCACTTCCAGCATTAGCTTACCCTTGGTGAATTGTTCATTTAAGAACTTCTCCATGTTCTCCGGGGTATTGTCGGCCGCAAACGTGTCGTAAAACGTTTGCCGGCTAATATCGGCAACCAGCGCAGCATCCTCAATGGTAGCATAACGAAGGGTGATGTTCATAGAGACAAAAATAAGCAGCAGCAACACGGCAAGGCAAAGCAACTAACGGCCGTTCGATGTGAAGAAATTTTTGCGATGCTAAGTCCCAGAAAAAGAAAAGCGTTCCCTCCAAACCCTATTGGTAGTAGTTATAACAATTCATCAACAACATTGAACGTTATTTGCAGGCGAATTTCCCGTGGCAAAAAAAAGATCAAACAACACCCTGCGTCCTTTTCTCCTGCTGACACTTGTGGCGGCCGGGCTTTTTTTTGCCTACCTGTTTTATCTCTGGGCGGTTACGCCGGGCCCGAGCTCGGTGCGTTATGAAGAATTTGGCATTTCCATCCCGTCCCGTTACGAGATCCACGGTATTGATGTCAGTCGTTATCAGCAAGCCGTGTCGTGGGGCCTGGTAAAAGAAATGAAGGTGCGGAATGTGCAGATCGGCTTTGCGTTTATCAAGGCTACGGAAGGTTCTAACCTCGTAGACCCGCTTTTTAAACGCAACTGGAAAAAAGCCAAAGAAGCCGGGGTTACCCGTGGTGCCTACCATTTTTTCAACCCAAGAAAAGACGGGAAAAGCCAGGCCAAGCGTTTTCTCAGCACCGTAAAGTTGGAAAGCGGCGACCTGCCGCCGGTGCTTGATATTGAAAAAGGATGGAACCTTCCCAAGGCAAAGATCCAACAGGAAGTAAAGGTGTGGCTGGATGCCGTGGAAGCCGCAACCGGTGTGAAACCGATCATTTACACCTACGTTACCTTTTACGAAAAATACCTCAAGGGAAGTTTTGACGATTACCCGCTTTGGATCGCTCATTATTACCAGCCCAACAGTCCACGTATCAAACGCTCCTGGCAATTTTGGCAGCATAGCGAAGAAGGCCGTGTAAACGGCATTCGTTCGAAAGTTGACTTTAACGTGTTTAACGGCGACTCATCGGATTTCCGCGCCTTGCTGGTGCCGTGAACAGTTCACACGTTTACAAGTTTACTTGTTCACGGGTTGATAAAGGGTAGTTGTTTATCAACTTGTGAACTCGTGAACAAGTAAACTCGTAAACTTTGCATCATGGACGAATACAACCAGGGATGGGACCCCGAAGTCAGACGCTATTTCCGCAAGATCATGAACACCTTTGGCGTAGGCGCCATCTGGCTTCTTTTCATGGCAACATTGGGACTGTTCCTGCGCATGGGTTATGTGCGCAATGGCCTGGATGTTTACAACATTGTGTTTTACCTTTTTTTTCTCCTCACCTTCCCGCTCCTTATCTTGTACTTTTACCGCGTTTGGCGCAAGAAGGATTAGAGCAGGATAGTGAGATATTTTGATAGTGGGAGCTCACAGCTCATGGCTCGCCGCTCACAGCTTCTCTCTCACGAAGAATGATCGGCCACGATCACCCATTGCCCCTTGATTTTGCGCAGCAATAAATTGTAATGGCCACTGAGGTCGCCGATGGTGCGCTTTAGCATCCATTTGCCCACTACGAAAAAATAGTCCGGGGAGAGTTCCTTCACAACAAGAATATCAAAAGAAAGCTGGCCCATGGCCGTTGTATCGGGGTAGCTCCGTTTGTAATTGGCAAGGGTTTCCTGCCAGCCCCACCGGATCCCGTTTTTGCCAATGAACATGAGCGAATCACTTTTCCAATAGGTCTGCATAAAGCCTTTGAGGTCGCCCTTGTTCCAGGATACCGTTTGTGTGTGCAACAGGTTTTTGATCTCCTGTTCTTCTTTTTGCGCAGCGGCCGCAAATGCGGTAAAAAGAAAAAAGGCCAGCAAAACTTTTTTCATGGTTTTCTTTCCGGAAAGATAGGCGATGTCAATGGACAATAGGCAAGGAGCAATGGGCAATAGGCAAGGAGCAATGGGCAAATGCCGCGTTTGTATGTACTGTCTTTTCCAAATTAAAATGAACGCAGCTGATCGTTCAACGCCAATTCGTGCCATACGTGCAAAAATTCGTGTTTAAGTGTTTAACTGTTAATCCTGCCGCTTTCCTCCCGATCTGGGTTACCTTTGGCCGTGCAAAACCTATCCGCATGTCCAAAAAAATGATTTTCTACGTTTTGTTTTTTTCGGTGTTGGTGCTTGTTTTTTATATGGGCCTCTCCTCCACCATACCAGGCTTCAACAAAAAGCGCTTTCCACCCATTTCCAAAGTAGAGCCATTCTCTTTTACCAACCAGGATGGAAAACAGTTTACACAGGAGGACATGAAGGGAAAAGTAGCGGTGGTGAATTATTTTTTTACCACCTGCACCTCGGTTTGTCCGCGGATGAACAACAACATCAAAACCCAGTACAACGACTTAAAAGATAATCCCGATGTGCTGTTTGTTTCGCTGACATCTGATCCCCAGCGGGATTCGGTGCCTGTGCTGAAACGCTATGCCGACTCAATGCAGGTAAACACCGCCAAGTGGCAGTTTCTGACCGGTCGCAAGGACAGCCTGTATAAAACTGCCCGTTACAGTTTTAAGATCGACGACCCGGATAATTTTGTGACCAACGAAACCGTGGACTTCCTGCACACGCAGTTTATTGCCCTTGTTAACCGCAAAGGCGAAGTAGTGAAGATCTACGATGGATTAAAGCAATCGGAATTGACTTCATTGGACGATGACATCAAAAACCTTTTAGCCAACTGATGGAACCAAAAAGCGTAACCTCCCGTTTAAATGATATCCTGCACCGCCGGCAGTTAAGCTCCACCGAAAGCCGGCGCAAGATCCTTTCGCTTTTTTTAAGCAGCAATGATGCGCTGACGCACGGTACTATTGAAAAAGAAGTGGGCGACAAATACGACCGGGTGACCATCTACCGTACGTTGCAAACCTTCGAGGAAAAAGGCATCATTCACAGTATTCCCACCGCCGACAACGCGGTGCGTTATGCCCTTTGCAAAGAGTGCGAAGAAGGCCATCACCACGACAACCATGTGCATTTTATTTGCACCAACTGCGAAAAAACGATCTGCCTCGACGATGTGGTTTCACCCCAAATGGAATTACCCGAAGGTTATGCGGCAGATAATGTGCAGGTGGTGATTCATGGTGTGTGTAAAGACTGTCAGAACCATGATTCGTAGGATTTATCGGATTGAAAGGATTATAAAAAAACAGGAGCCGTTCAAGTGAACGGCCCCTGTTTTTTTGAAGCAAGATAGTTGTTCCAAAATCATCCTAAACATCCCATCCATCCCACTTATCCCAGTTCAGACAATTAAAAGGCTTGCTTGTTTTGCTTCACAAACTTCTCCAGCCACTGGCCTTGTTCGTGCAGCATGTGCAAGAGGTTTTCCTTGCCGCTGTAGCTGTGCGATTCATACGGCAGCATCACCAGCTTTACCGTACCGCCATGGCCTTTGACGGCATTGAACAGGCGTTCGCTATTAATGGGAAAGGTGCCGGGGTTGTTATCGGCTTCGCCGTGGATCAGCAGAAGGGGTGATTTTATTTTGTCCGCATAACTAAAGGGGCTCATCTCGTAATAGAGCTGCGGGGCTTCCCAATAGGTCCGCTCTTCGTTCTGGAAGCCAAATGGCGTTAGCGTACGGTTGTAAGCACCGCTACGGGCAATACCAGCTTTGAACAAATTCGTGTGTGCAAGCAGGTTAGCCGTCATAAAGGCGCCATAGCTGTGACCACCAACCGCCATACGATTCCGGTCGCCAACGCCCATTTCCACCAGCTTGTTAATGGCGGCTTCGGCGTTCAGCTTTAGCTGCTCTACAAAATTGTCGTTGGGTTTACCATCGCCTTTGGCAACGATCGGGAACTCGGCGTTGTTCAATACGGCAAATCCCTGCGTGACATAAAAAATGGGCGAACCCCAGCTAAGGGTGGTAAAGCGGTGCTCCGAGCCACGCACCTGTGCAGCATCATCGGCCGAGTTAAATTCGCGTGGATAAGCCCACATAAACACGGGCAGCGGTCCGTCCTTTTCCTTGTTGTAGCCTTTGGGCAGGTAAAGGTCGCCGGTGAGATTTACGCCATCGGCCCGCTTGTAAAAGATCTTTTCTTTGCTTACGCCGGCTAGTTGCGGGTAAGGATTTTCAAACCTGGTCAGCGGACGGTCGGCAATCCGGCGCACCAGGTCTTTCAGGAAATAATTGGGCACATCGGTTTGCGTTTCGCGGCGGGTAACCAGGGTAAGGGCCTGCGGGTCCAGCACGTCCACTACATACTCATAGCTTCCTTCGGCGCTGCGCCAAACGATCTCGTTCTTTTTCGCGGCCAGGTCAAATTTCGCCAGGAAGGGCAGGTCGCCTTTGGCCGATGAACCCTGGGTATTGTTCAGCAAGAGCTTGGTGCCGTTGTCCACTGTAACAATAACGTTGCGGCCCCATTGGTTCTTTGCCATCACGGGGTCACCGGGATCGTTGTAGCTGTCGGTCTGTGCCCGCTCGTGCAGGGTTTCCATCTTGCCGGTAGTAGGGTTGAAATGATTGACACGAACGGTCTGCTTCGACCGTAGGCCTTCGCTCACCAGGGCCAACGTGGCGTTGCCCCAGGTAATGCCACGGTAACGCATCGTCGTTTTCAGCAACTCTTTTGGCTGGCCGCTGAACGGAGCCGACAGCGCATAAACGGCATCGTGAAACGGAACCTGCTTCCGGATCAAACCACTGTCAAGGGGTTGGGCCCACACCACGGTGGCTGCTTCATCGTCGCGCCACTCAAAGCCGCGGGGAATGTCTTTTACATTGTCATAGCCACTTGGTGTGCCTTCGCTCGACGGAAGCTGCGCCAGTTGCTTTACCACCTTCCCGGTCCGGTCAGTAATGTTGATAGTGGTTGGAAAACCATAAGCTCCCACCAGGTAAGAGAAGGGCTTGCGGATGGTGCGGGTCATCATGTACGCCTTATCGGGCGACAGGCTTACCGTAAGGTAGATGGCTGGGCTGCCAATCCTGGTTTCCACACCGCCGCGGTTTTGCACCAGTTGCGCTGTTCCGTAAAACTGGAACAGGTCTTCATCGTAAGGCGATTTGATCAGGTCCTGGTAAGTACGGTCAGGCGCTGCCTTGCCCATGTTTTCCTGGATGACGGGCCCTTTGGGTGTAATGCTTTTTTTCGGCGCGGCCGAAGGCAGTGCTGTTGTTGCTTTGTACAGGATGGTGTTGTTGTCGGCCCAGCTATAGGCTGCACCCAAGGTATTGTTCACCGCCTGCTTGTTGATCTTTGATGCTTTTTGCGTAGCCACATCCACCACGTAAATGTCTACACGGTTGTTGGTGGTGTTTAAAAAAGCAATTTTTGTTTCCGAAGGGTTCCAGCTAATGTTGGAGGCCAGCAGGTTTTGCGGCAGGCCGCTAACGGTCACTTCTTTCCCGCTTTTGATGTTCTTCAGCTTAAAGTTGTTGATGAACACCTGGCGGCTGGGCGAAAAGTTAGCAGGGTTGATGCGCAGGCCGGCAATGCGCAACTCAGGCTGACCCAGTTCTTCCACGGTAGGATAGGGGTTGCGTTCGCTCAGCAGCATCCACTTGCCTTTGCTGCTGATGCTTACAGCCGGTGTGGGTTTGGCCAGCAGGAGGTCGGCTACATCTTTAGCGGGTGTTTGGTACCCGTTGTCGGTTTGGGCGGAAGCAATGCCCAGGGTGAAAAGTAAAAGAAAGCATAAGCTCAGTCTTCTCATGTTTGAATTTTTGTGTTAAAACGTTGGAATAGCGCTAAAATAAAACGCCCTGAAATGATTCAATGCGTTTAAAGATAAGTTGTAACGTCTATTAACCTGCCCACGCCATTGTACCAGAATTTATTTGTGAAGCTTTATGCTGTTTTGTACCAACAAATCGGGAACAAGAGGAGAAGATTTACGAGAAATTAAATTTCAGAAAATGAAATTTAATTTCAAATTATAAATCGATTTTTTATTTTTGGTTTGTTTCAACTGGCTGCATGGTTGTTATCAGTTACCGCACAATCAGAGAGTTTGTTCTTCTGCATCCCGATGCTGAAGATTCGCTTAACAATTGGTACAGGATAGCCGGACAGGCTGATTGGTCAAATTTTAATGAAGTCAGAAACCTGTTCAATTCTGTAGATGCGGTTGGAAATGATCTTTACGTTTTCAATATCCGGGGCAATCATTACAGGCTAGTTGTCCGTATCATTTTCAGGGTGCGAACGATCTATATAAAGTTTGTTGGTACGCATAAAGAATACGATAAAGTAGAGCTGGATAAACCGTAAGGGAGCAGATTGTGAGTTTTTTTCTTAAATAGATTTTGTATGGGAAAAGAGAAGTTGGTAATAAAAACTGAGGAAGCCTATAATACAGCTATGGCAAGAATTGATGCCTTGATGAAAAAGGGTGAAAACAACCTCACAGATGCAGAGGCAACTAAGCTCAAAGCGATGGCGCTGGCTGCCGAGGCGTATGAAAAAACACTGTACAAAATTCCTGCACCCAAAACCCTGGAGGGGTTAGTGGAACTGAAGATGTATGAGCGCCGGCTAAAGCAAAAAGACCTGGCGCAGCTTTTAGGAATAGGAGAGGCCAAGCTGTCGCAGATATTAAACGGGAAACGAGAACCGGATGTGGCTTTTTTGAAAGCCGTTCATGAAAAGCTGGGCGTAGATGGCAATGTGTTGCTGGAATATGTTTGATTTGCCGATTCGGAAGGAACAGTTTGCATTTTGGCTGGTGAAGCCCGGAAAATAATAAAAGAAAGTGCTTCTATAGAAAGATAAGTGTGCGATAAAAAAGAACAGAAAGAACTCCCGGATAAAAGGAAACGCTTTCTGTTCTTCCGTTGTAAAAAATGCGGTGTATCGTTTACTTAAAACGGCAGGCTCTCCTCATCATCACTGGTAAAGGTCTGGCCAAAAGGATCATCGTTTGCCGCTGCTCCGGCAGGTGCCGAACCATCCACTTCCAGCTTCCAGGCCTTTACATCGGTGTACCAGCGACCGTTAAATTCGCGGCTCTCCACATCAAAATCAATTTTCAGGCGGTTGCCGATTTTTAACTGGCTTTCGTTGATCTTTTCGCCCCAGATAGAGATGCAGACCTTTTTAGGGTACTGGCCATCGGTTTCAACAATAATGTCCTGCTTTTTCCACTGTCCGTTTTTCCCATTGCCGGTCTGCAGGGGAAGCAGTTGAACAAGTTTGGCGGTTATTTGCATAATGAAATCTCGGTTAAAATTTAAGGGGGCAAAGTACAGAAATAATTCAGCCAGTTTTGTTTTTTAGCGAACATTTTCAGGGTGGTCGATTGTCTTTGTTACGCTCATATGAACTGGCCGCTGGCCTTGCATCTTGGTAAAGCGGTTTCGAATTGAAATCAAAGCAGACCCTCCTTCTGAAATACGGCAAAAAACTTGTGTAACTTTACGTGTCCAAATGCATCAGCCATGATAAACTCCGATGTACAACCGCCCCTTACCGATTTGCAGGCAGAAATGCTAAAGCTCTTTGCCACTAACGTACCGGAGAAAGATTTGATTGAGATTCGTAACCTGATTGCACGCTACCTCCTCGAAAAAGCCCGTGACGAGGCAGATGTGATCTGGGATGAAAAGGACTATTCTGATGAGAAAATAAAGGCCCTGCTTGACAAAAAGTAATGGATTCCCTGCGGGTAGTTTTGGATACGAATGTTTTGCTTCGCTGTGTTTCGCGAAGGTCGGCGTATGCAATTGTGTTGGATAAAATTTATCAGCAGGCTTTTACACTTTACCTTACAAACGATATCCTGCTGGAGTACGAAGAAAAAATTACGGAGATCTTTTCTGCTTCCGTCGCCGGAAAGATCATCCCCGGTTTTGCGTTTTTAAGCAATGTGAAGAAGACGGAAATTTATTTTCACCTCAATCTTATTGCAGGAGATGCTGACGACAACAAGTTTGTTGATTGTGCCTTTGCTGCAAATGCACATTACCTTGTATCCGATGACAGGCATTTTTCCGTACTGAAGCAAGTGTCATTTCCTACCATCAATGTCATTTCACTCGACCGATTTAAAGAAATCCTGCTGACGATGTAAAAAGCCTTCCAGGAGGAAGGCTTTTTATTTAGGTCTTTTATTTTACCACTGGGTGCGTAAGGCTTTCCATTTCGCCCTGCACAAACAGCATCAATTCGCTGATGTAATCAGGTGAAAAAGAGAACTTCAATCCCGCGGCCTCGTACAACTGCGGCAACGGCTTGGTGCCACCCAGTTGCAGGGCTGTGATATAATTCTGAATGGCGCCTTCTTTATTTTCCTTGAATTGCTTCCACAGCCCAATGGCACCCAGTTGCGCAATGCCGTATTCGATGTAATAGAACGGCACTTCGTAGAGGTGCAACTGGCGCTGCCAGCTAAAGCGACGGTATTCTTCCAGTCCCGAAACATCAATTGAAATCGACGTATAGTCATTCAAAATGCTGCGCCAGGTTTCTTCCCGTTGCACCAGTGTATGATTCGGGTTCTCGTACAACCAATGCTGGAATTTATCAATGGTAGCGATCCAGGGGAAGATGGTGATTACTCTTTCCAACTGGTGCTGCTTTGCTCTTTTCAGGTCTTCTTCGTTGTCAAAGAAAACATCCCAATAATCCATACTGAACAACTCCATGGCCATAGAAGCCACTTCAGCGATCTCCATGGGGTATTCTTTAAACGATGTCAGCGGAAGATCATGCGCCAGGAAAGAATGCACGGCATGTCCGCCTTCGTGTACCATCGTGGTCACATCGCTCATCTGGCCGGCAGCGTTCATAAAAATAAACGGCGCCCCGGTTTCGGGCAGCGGGCAGTTGTAGCCTCCCGGCGCCTTGCCTTTGCGGCTGTCCAGGTCCAGGCGACCCATTTCTTTCATCCGCGTCAGGCAGTCGGCAAAAAAAGGATGAATGCGGCGAAAGCATTCGATGGTTTTGTTCACCAGCTCTTCGCCGGTGGCAAACGGTGTGAGTGGCTTTACGCCATCGGGTTCGGCTTCGGTGTCCCAGGGACGGAGGTTGTCCAGTCCCAGCTTTTGCCGCTTGCGGTCGTAAATAAAATCCACCAGCGGACGCACACCAGTCTTCACCGCTTCGTGAAACTGGAAGCAGTCTTCTTTTTTATAGTCAAAGCGGCCAAGGTCGGCAAACTTGTAGTCGCGGTAGTTTTCAAAACCGGCATTCTTGGCCACCTGGTGACGCAGGTCCACCAGCTTCGAAAAAAGCTCGTTCAACTGGTCTTTGTCCTGCAGGCGGCGCTCCTGGATCTTGCGGTAAACCTTTTCCCGCAGGTTGCGGTCGGGGTTTTCTAAAAACTTGGACGCCTGTTGGAGGGTGTATTCCTGCCCGTCCACTTCCACGCTCATTTTGCCGTTGATAACACCGTACTGTTGAGCCAGCACGGCTATCTGCGACTGCAAGGGGATATTCTCCTCGCGGAAAAGCTCAATGCTTTTTTTCACGTTGCGCAGGTAAACGGCATAAGCATCACCTTCTAACGTTTTTGTGTATTCGTTTTCTACCAGTTTCCGGTTCAGCTTATCAGCATAGGGCTGCATCTTTGGCTGGATCTCCGTCACAAAAAACGTAAAGGCGGCTTCCAGTTCTTTGTTCTCTGTATCGCAGGTCATGCGAATCTGCCGCCAGGCAGCGTCTTCGCCTACCACCGCTTCCAGTTCGCTCATGTCTTTCAGCCACGTTTCCAGGTCCTCTTTGGCAGGCAAGGGCCGTTCCAGCAATTCCTTGAAATAAGGCTCCAGTCCCTGCCAGTCTTTTACCTTAAAATCCGCAGGTAAATAAGACCGGGGTATGCTGGTAATATTGGCAGTATACTCCATGGTTCACGTTGGGGTTAGAGTGTAACAACAAGGATGATTGATGACTAATTATTTATTATTGGCAGTAATTGCCGGATGAAAAACCAGTCATCAATCATGAATAATTTTTCTACGCTTCTCCTTCAGCAGAATCCGTCTTTTTTTTGCGGCTGCGGGTGGTTTTTGTTTTGGCCACTTCCGGCACTTCGTCCGGCTGTACGTCCAGCACCACTTTTTCGCCGGCCGCTTCCAGCGTTTCGGCTACATTCTTTTTGCTGCCTTTTTTGGGTTTGGCTGCAGTTTCCTCAACCGTATTCTCAGCCTCAGTCTCACCCTCGGCCTCATTTTCTTCTGCCTGCGGCGTGAAATCGATATTGTGCTTCTGGAGCGAATTGAACCAGTTCACCATCTTTTTCATGTCGCTGGTGTACACACGTTCAAAATCCATCTCCGGGTATGCTTTTTCAAAATAGCCTTTAAGGGCTTTGTTGTCTTTTACATTGGGCAGGGCTTCGCTGCTGCCTTTCATGGCCATAAAAATATCCGACAGCGATACATTGTCGCCGCTGGTATAGATCTCGATGCTTTCCAGGTGCGAAAGGTTGTGCACACGGCTTGAAACAAACTTTGTGCTGCCATCGTCGAGCGAACGAACAATAGCACCATCACTTTTACTGGTTAAAATCTCATATAAACCCGGTAAACCGGTAACGGCAACAATTCTGCTATACTCCATAGTTCAACAAATTTGGGGCTGCAAGATAAGAAAGAGTAGGCATTGCCAATTGGCAGGCGGCAATTGACAATAAGCAATCGGCAACAGGCAATTGGTAAGGGAACGCATCCATTTAACCATTTGCCTATTGAACATTGCTGATTGCGAATTGATTTTTATTAGCCTTAATTAACCTGAGCAGGCCCCTGTACGGCACTATTTTTAGGAGTTTTGTTCTTTAGAAGAAGATCATGGCTATGTACCGACGAGTTTTACCCTTACTTATGGCTTTGCTTTTTGCACAGGTCATCAATGCACAGTTCAGTATCAGCGGAACGGTTCGCGATCAGCAGGCGAACGGACCGCTCAGTGGCGCCAGCGTACGCCTCAGTGGCGCCACCAGTTCAGGCATTACCCGCAATGTGCTCAGCGATTCGCTGGGACGTTTTTCTTTCCAGGGACTTCCTGCCGACAGTTTCCAGGTCGTCATCTCTTTTGTTGGCTTTAAGGATGTGAGCAGGGGCATTCGGGTGGATTCTACAACCGCCAGCTTTGACTCCACCGGCACCGGTATGGTAACGATGGAGGTTGCTATGGTGCCCAGTGCTTCCAACGACCTGGCAACGGTGGTGGTGAGCACCCGCATTGCGCCGGCCACCCAAAAAGGCGATACCCTGCAGATCAATGCCAGCCAGTTTAAAGTAAACCCCGATGCCACAGCCGAAGACCTGGCCCGCAAGGTGCCGGGTATTACCATTGAGAACGGGCAGGTGAAAGCACAGGGCGAGAACGTACAAAAAGTGACCATCGATGGCCGCGAGTTGTTTGGCGATGATGCCACGGCAGCCTTGCGTAACCTGCCGGCCGAGATCATCGATAAGATTCAAATTTTTGACCGCATGAGCGACCAGGCCCAATTGAGCGGCGTGGACGATGGCAATACACAAAAAGGCATCAACATTGTTACCAAGGCCGATATGCGCAACGGGCAGTTTGGTCGCATTACGGCTGGTTACGGCACCGATGAACGCTACCTGGCCGGTGGCAATACAACGATCCTGAAAGACAACCGACGCATTTCCATCGTGGGCAATTTCAACAACGTGAACCAGCAGAACTTTTCGCAGCAGGACCTGCTGGGTGTTACCAGCAGTGGTGGTCGCGGTGGCGGAGGCGGCGGTCCTCGTGGCGGTGGCGGTGGTGGCCCCCGTGGTGGTGGCGGTGGAAATTTTGGCGGCGGTGGCGCCGGCAATTTTATGGTGGGAACCCAAAACGGTATCAACCGCACCAATGCGTTGGGGATAAACTTCTCCGATATCTGGGGCAAAAAGCTGACGGTGACGGGAAGCTACCTGTTCAACGACAGCAAGAATACGACCCGGCAGTTGGCCAGCACACAATATTTTACCAACTCCATCACCAACATTGTTGATACCACAACGGCGGTCAGCAAAAACCAAAATCACCGGATGAACCTGCGGCTGGAGTACCGGATTGACTCAATGAATACATTGATCATCACCCCGAGCGCCAACATCCAAAATAACAATTCCAACCGCAGCGTGGGTACGGCTACATTTTTTTCGCCCAATAACCCATTTGTGCAAACGCTGAATACAAACATTAATGATGACAAGCGCAGTGCGGCCAATCTGAACAATTCCATTTTGTACCGCCGGTCTTTTGCCAAGCGTGGCCGTGCCTTTACCATCAACCTCAACACATCGTACAACGACAGAACAGGAGAAGCCTATGTAAATACCTTCCAGCGTTCGTTTGCCACCGGCGGTTTCGACGATACGCTTTCCAACCGGTTTACCGACCAGGCGAACAATACCTTCCAGGTTTCTGCAAACATCACTTATTCGGAACCGTTAGGTCAAAACTCGCAGTTGCAGTTTTCGTATAACCCGCGGATCGCAAAAAGCAAATCAGACCAGCAGACGTTTGAACAGGATCCGCTGGACAATAAATATTCCCTGTTTCGACCTAATCTTTCCAACGTGTTGGAAAATACCACCACAGCGCAAAACGGTGGCCTTTCGTATCGGTGGGGTGATCGGGACCGGATGATCTCTTTTGGTGTGAACTACCAGAACACCAACCTCGAAAGCAATCAAACCTATCCCTTTCCTGTAACGGTCAATAAATCGTTCAGCAATGTATTGCCTAACGCCATGATCCGTTACAAACTGTCCACCCGCAGCAACCTGCGCCTGTTTTATCGCACAAGCGTAAACGAGCCTTCGGTAACGCAGTTGCAAAGTGTGATAGACATTGCCAACGCTCCTGTTTACCGCATTGGTAACGTAAACCTGAACACGCAGTACACCCAGTTTGGTAGCTTCCAGTACACGTACACCAATCCAACAAAAGGATTGTTGCTGGTGGGTAACCTGTTTTACCAAACTGCCAATGACTATATTTCAAACGCAACGTATACCTTGGTAAAAGACACGGTTGTGGGTGGTGTAACCTTGTCGCCGGGTTCACGCCTTACTTCGCCGGTGAACCTGGATGGCTACCGTAATATGCGGTCGATGATAACGTTTGCCGTGCCGGTTGGCTTTATCAAATCCAACCTTAACCTAGACGCAGGTGTTTCACATTCAAAAATTCCAGGTATTACCAACAGCCGTTTGAATGAAACCAAATCCACAGTTTTCACGATGCGTACAGGTATTGCCAGCAACGTAAGCCAGTATGTTGATTTCAACATTTCTTATTCGGCCAACTTCAATAAAGTTAGAAATGACGTGTTGCCCACAGCCAACAACGACTTTTTTCAGCATGTGGCCGGCCTGCAGTTTAACCTGTTGTCGAAGAACGGCTGGTTCTTTCAAAACGATTTGAACAACCAGTTTTACAACGGCCTGTCGGAAGGCTTTAACCAGAATTATGTGCTCTGGAATATGAGTGCCGGTAAAAAAATATTGAAGGACCGCAAAGGCGAGATCAAGCTCAGTGTGTTTGACCTGCTGAAGCAAAACCAAAGCATCTCACGCAACATCACCGGCGAGTACATTGAAGACGTGCAAAACCAGGTACTGCAGCAATACTTTATGCTGCACTTTACCTACAACCTGCGCAACTTTGGAACGGCCGCTTCCCGCCAGCAGGCCCGCGAAGACCGGCAGCGGGGAATGGGTGGTCCCCCACGTTTTTAATGCAAACTTTTTTAAACAAACAGCTCCGAAAGGGGCTGTTTTTATTTCTGCGCTTTCCTGTTTATTTTTAGAAAGATGCGCAACAAATAAGCCGCACAATTTATTCCCAACGTATAAAACCACCATCTCATGGCAACTGACAGCCTTAAAAATGCAATGGATTCGCAGATCAAAAACCTGGAAGAAAAAACCGGTAAAAAGCTGGACGAATGGATACACCTTGTCAATAGCAGCGGCCTGCAAAAACACGGCGAGATGGTATCGATGCTGAAAGAACAGCACGGCATGGGGCATGGTTATGCCAATATGGTGGTGCACCTGGCCAAGCAAAGCCACGCCGGTTTTTCGGAAGAAGAAACCCTGATCAACGATCAGTACAAGGGCAAAGAGGAAATGAAAAAATGGTACGATACCATTATGCAGCAAGTAAAAACATTTGGTGACGATGTGGAGGTATCGCCAAAAAAAGCTTACGTAAGCCTGCGGCGGAAAAAGCAGTTTGCCATTTTACAGCCGTCTACCAAAACACGGTTTGATATAGGCCTCAACCTCAAAGACGCAACAGCCGGTGGGCAACTGGAAGATGCCGGGAGCTGGAACAGCATGTGCAAATACAGGGTTAAGGTGGAAAACGAAAAAGACCTGACGCCTGCCGTCATCGATTACCTGCGCAAAGCCTATGAACAGGCGGGATGATGAGTGGTGAATGGTCAGTGGTCAGTGGTGAGTAGTGAGTAGTGAGTAGGGTTTCTCTAAAGACAAAGCCTTTGTTTTCGGAAGACGTTTTTTTTAATAATGAAAAAGCCGTTCACTTATGAACGGCTTTTTCTGTTTATCCTGCTTCAGCAAGTACATTATCAATTCTTGCTTTCAGCGTTTCATAATCTGTATAACCCTGCGAAAGAAGGTAGAATTTCGCGTCGCTTACCTGCAGCAGCACGCAGGGATAACCGGTTACCCGTAGCTGTTTTACCAGGGCAAATTCATACTGGGCTTTTTGCTTGTATTCCTCGCTTTTCAGCCTGGTGTAAAATTCTTCCTCCGGCACGTTGTACTGGGGCAACAGATGACGGTAGGCCTCTTTGTCGGTAAGGTCGCGGCCTTCGTAATTAAGGGCATACTGCAGGTCTGATGCGATCTGTACGGCTTTGTCGGGATGATATTCTTTCAGGATACAAAGCGCAATGGCCGGCATTTCGGAATGGGGGTACCAGTCCGTTTTATCGGGGTTGAACACATGCCACAAAAAATCCTCGCCAAATTTGATGCCCGTCAGGCTTTCCACCCGCTTGTAGGCACTCTGGATATAGGTGGCCATGGCTCCAAAATGTTGGGGTGTGTCGGGCAGGATCATGCCGCCGGATAACACGTCAAAAGCCAGTTTGTCCTTATACTCCTCAGCCAGTCGCTTGATCACAGGACTAAAGCCGTAACACCAGCCGCAATAGGCATCGTAACAATAATAGATCGTGGGTTGCATGGTAGTTTTTCTCGTCTTCTTTTTACACCAAACGCCATCGGTGCTGATGGCTCAGGCAGTTTGCTGCCGTAAAAATAAGCCAGGATAAAAGGCCACTGGTCTTTCCATCCGTTGGCTGGCAGGTGCAACCCGTGTAACACGCTGGCAGAGGTTTTGCAACGACACCAAAAAGCATTGGTATGAACATAAAGCGTGTTTTTGGAATCATCCTTACCCTGCTCGGTATTGCCGGGCTCATCTATTTTGCCGTCATCTTTATGGATGCCAGTGGCACCGAACGGCAGATCAAAAGCCTGGTGGTGTACGGCGTGCTGGGGGCCATTTTCTTTTTCACCGGCATCAGCCTGATACGCACCACGCATGACGACAGGCGGCCAACGGCGTAGGGGGAGGGAGATTTGATATTAGGATAGTAGGATATTGGGATATTGTTTCAACAGTAGTAGAAACTTTTTACGCCAACAGCCCTTTACAAAAAAAGCAACCACAGGATGGTTGCTTTTGTTTTGAATTGGTTTGTAAACGATCAGTTTGGGAATTGTGATTTGTCGATGCCGGGAATGATCTTCAGGGCATTTTTGTAATAGATCTTTTTCAGGATGTTATCGCTCAGTCCCATGCCGTACATGGGCCAGAATGCATGGTATTTTTTGTGGTAGGGAAAATATTCGTCTTCCGTTTCCAGCACACGGAAGTAGGTGCTGTATTCGGATGGCACCCAACTGTCTTTGCCAAACAGGATGCGGTCTTGGTACTTTTCGAAAAACGTTTTGGCCGCACGGGGCTGGCGTCCCAGTTCGGCAATGATGGCGCCAAACTCCACGTACATGTTCGGAAACGAATCCATCAGTTTTCCAAGGTAGGCGAGGTCGTTGGCATACCAGCCAAAATGCGCATTGATAAACGTGGTTTTGGGATGCTTGCGAAAGATATTGTGTTGTTGCCGGATCATTTCTTCCCAGGGCGCCGGGTCGGTGGCGCTGCGCCTGCGGCCCGGGTACGTGAGCAACTCCAGCCAGCGTTCGTTGCTTTCATTAGGCTCCTGCCAAAACTGTTTGGGGTCGGCGGTGTGAATCAGCACCGGTATGCCCAGTTCACCGCATTTGGCCCAAACCGGGTCTAGTCTTGGGTCATCCACCTGCAACACGTTTCCGTCCTTGTCCTTTGCTGAAAAGCCCAGGCTTTTGTAGATCTTCAGCCCCTGTGCGCCGGCTTTTACATCGGCTTCCAGGGCTTTAATGGTTTTGCTTTCCCAGTCCGGTTCGCCAACGCCGTTGAACGAAATATTGGTGAAGACAACAATGCGGTTGGGCGTTGACTTTTTTGCGTTTTGGATTGAATTCACCAGGTGCGAGTTGTCGCTCACGTCAAACACGCCGTTGTTGTTGCGAAAGCCACGGCCGCTTAGGTTCACCATCACCCGCATGTTCAGGCTGTCCATTTGCTTCAGCAGGGCCGGAATGTCCTGTGTGGGCATGCTGCCCTGGTGGTTGTGCACATCAATAAAAGGAAATTTTGCCTTTTTCAATGGGTGCTCGGGCACCACCAACGAAGAAGGCGGGTTGTAGGATTCAAAATCAATACGGGCGGCTTTTTGCGCCAGCGCCGTAGCGCTCAAACTTAAAAGGGCCAGTCCAAGAGCGGTCAATTGTTTCATGGCAGAAAATAGATTTGGCGAAAGATATTTTGGGAAGATAGCGTAGAAAATCCACCGGTCAAGGTTAACAGGTTTTTAGCGAGCAAACCCAAATGGTCACTCCTCACCGGGATGATAGGTTTTTGCCGCATGGCGCAACACGTCTTCTTTGTAGAAATACACGTCTTTTAATTCGCCCCGGCAAAATAATGCTGCCTGATCGGTGAAATGTTTGCTCTTTGGATCAAACGATTGCCCGCCGGTAGAAATGGATTTTGCTTTGAGCTTTGGGCCAAACGAAACCGCCGCCACAAAAGAATTGCCGGCCACGCCGTATTGTTTTCCGCGCTGCCAAACGGTTTCGTACGAAGGCAGGGAGCCAAGGCCAGCAGGCCCGAAGCCAACAGGCAAAGAGGGCTTGTTGTTATCAAACGTTTCCCCGGTTCCAGGTCGTTGAAAGCGGTTGATCTCTCCCCAGGGAACCTTCCAGGTGCCGAAGCCCTTTTGCAGTTCCTGCAGCAAGGTGGTAAGCGCACCTAACCTTTCAGCTGCCGATGCATTCTTTATCAGCCTGCTTACCATCTTCACCTGGTCGCTTTCGTCATCTGCAGGCAGCTTTTCCTGTTGCTGCGAAAGCACCGACCATGCCCAGAAAACAGCCAGCGTAGTAGTGGCAGAATTAACTGCCGCTTTTTTGTCCCAGCGCTGCAAACTGTCTACCGCTTCTTTTAAAACGGGTGAGGGATTTGGAAGGTTTTGATAATCGCTGAACAGCGGTGGCAACAGTGTATCAAACGCCGCCAGGTACGAACTGTAGCCAATACGAATGAGTGTATCCAGCGTTATGCCTTTTGCTCTTGTCAGCAGTTGCAGCGCATGCAGCGAACGAAAGTTCTCACCTTCGGGTGCCATGTAGCGCGGAAATTTTTCTTTGGATATTGAATTGAATCCTGAAACGCTGAATGGTGATGAATTGCAGTTCTGCAAAAAGCCTTCTTTTGGATTGAGGCGATGCACAAGGCTGTCCACCTTGTAAAATCCCTGCCATTCGGTTTGCGAGGTGCTGCCATCGAGTGGCGCAAAGGGGTCAAGATGGGCTGCCCGCCGGGGTAAGTAGTTGCCATGCCAGTAGGCAATGTTTCCTTTGCTGTCGGCAAACATGGTGTTGGTAGAAGGATTGCCGTGCAATGCCAGTGTTTTTACAAACGATTCCAGGCCCGTTGCTTTCATGCGTTGCCAGGATTGCATCAGCCCGGCAAGTGACCGGTTGTTGGCCTTTAGCGAAAGCCATTTCTGATTACGGATACCCATGACCGGTCCATGATGTGTTGCGTACGTGGAAACCGTTCGTTCCTGCCTGCTATCTCCTTCTTTAAAAAATAATTTCAGTTGTTTTTGCTGCACAGGCTTCAGGGCACCATTGTATTCATAAAACAAGTTGTCGCCTTTTTGCACTTCTTTCTCTTCATACAAATCAGAAGCATCTACAGCCGAAGAAGTGTGCATCCAGCCGCAATGTTCATTGAATCCCTGGAACACAAAAAACTGTCCCCAGGTTACGGCGCCATAGGCATTTAACCCTTCCTCACTTACCACGTGCATCTCGGTACGGAAGTAGAACGAAACATGCGGGTTGATATAAAGCAGCGTGGTGCCATCATCCGTTTTGGAAGGCGCTATGGCAAAGGCATTTGACCCGGTAGGTAAAGAGGCATCGAGGTTTGTTGGCGCAGGAGAAGAAGCGGTGAGTTCTTTTCCAAACAAGGCCTGAACATCGGCCGCCTGCAGGCCACCGGTTTGCGTGTCAACATAAGCGCCGTCGGTAAACAGCAGGGGAAACCAGGGTTCGAACCGGGTAAGCAGGCGTGGCTTTGTTTGGGGATGCTTGTGCAGGTAATAGTGAATGCCATCGGAAAATGCCTGCAACAGGTCTTTCAACCATTGCGGGCTTTGGTGGTAGTCTGCAATAGCGGCAGCGGTATCATAAAGAAGCCGTGATTGCAGGTCCTGCAGCAGGTGATCCTTTCCTTCCACTTCCGAAAGGCGACCCAACCTTCCGATATAAGCCCGTTCTACTTTTTCAAAGTTCTCTTCGCACTGCGCATAGAGTAGCCCAAACACCGCATCCGCATCGGTTTTCCCGTAAATGTGCGGAATGCCCCAGTCGTCGCGAATGATGGTAACCCGCCCGGCCCGCTCCTCCCAGGCTTTCGCATTTGGATCAGGAGCCGAAAATGAGCAACCCATCGAAAAAAGGGCCAGCAGGAAAAGCAGTGGTTTTGTCAGTGGCAGCAGCATGCATTTACAAATTACTGAAAATCTATATCCTATGAATTATATTCCATATATTAACTGTGTATTTCCCTTCCTTTTCATTCAAATACCAAAACCAATGAACGAAAACACACCACT
This sequence comes from Flavisolibacter longurius, assembly GCA_013327885.1. Taxonomy (GTDB): domain Bacteria; phylum Bacteroidota; class Bacteroidia; order Chitinophagales; family Chitinophagaceae; genus Flavisolibacter. Next base: position 406,447 of record JABUMY010000002.1, read on the forward strand.
CACACAGTCGGCTTCACCCGCTTCGCTGTCACCGCGTATTGCTTCCCTTGATGTGCTCCGCGGAATGGCCATCCTCGGTGCTTTGTTTGCCGCCATCTGGGTGTTTGGCGGCTTTTCGGAGCAACAACAATATACGGCTTTGATGAAGCAAAAAGGCGCAGACCGGCCGGTGTACACCGTTATGCAGTTTTTATTCGATGGCAAAATGCTGGCTCTCATCTCGCTGGTGTTTGGCGCTTCCATGGTTTTGTTCCTGTCAAAAGAAACGGAACTGGGCAAGCAACCGGCCGGTGATGTTTTTATCAAGCGGCAGCTTTGGCTGATCCTTTTTGGTATTGTCAACGCCGTGTTGTTTTTATACCCAATTGATTTTTTGTTTCACCTGGGTGTGGTTGGTTTACTCCTGTTTCCACTCGTACGGATCTCTAAAAAAGCCCTCCTGGTGGCGGCACTGGCCACAACATTTATTTATTGCGGCAAGTTGTTTTGGGATTACAGCGATGATAAAAAAACCTACCAGAAATATGTAGCAGTTACCAGGCTCGAAAAAAAGTTTGAGCAGGATTCGCTTGCCAAAGCAAAAGCAGGTCTTGCAGCAAAAAAGGACACGCTAACCAAAACACAAAAAGGGGAAAAAGAAGCCTGGACCGGATTGCTGGCCGGTAAAAAAATTGACACCAAAAAAGACGATGGTGCCATCAAGGCCATGCGCAACGAAAGCTATGGAAAGGTGTGGAACCACCTCTTGCCGCAAACCCAGGGAAGAGAAGCATCATGGACCTACCAGAAAGGCATTTGGGATGTAAGTGCCATGCTGTTTTTAGGGATGCTGCTTTACAGGATCGGCTTTTTTAATCACCGGTTTCGTACGCAACGCTATGCGGTGCTTGCAGTGGTAGCGCTGGCCGGTGCGGTGTTGCTAGGCTGGTTCCGCTTTCACTTCCTGGCGCAGACGCTAACCGATTATGAAAAATACGTGAAGGGCCAACTGCTGCCGGCCAACTTTTTTTACCCGATAGAAAGAGCGGCTACGGCGCTGGGTTATGCTAGCCTGGTGATGTTCCTGCTATCGTACCGGGTGTTTGGCAAGCTGCTGTACGTTTTTGAAGCCGTGGGCAAACTGGCACTTACTAACTACCTGGCACAAACGCTTTTTTGCACCTGGCTTTTTTACGGGTATGGCCTAGGTCACTACGCAAGGTTTGGCCAGTACAACCTTTATTTTATTGCGGCTGAAATAGTATTGGTGCAATGCGTGTTCAGCGTGATCTGGTTGCGCTATTACAATTACGGTCCGGCCGAGTGGTTGTTGCGCCGGCTGAGCGCTGGCAAATGGCTGCCGGCAAGCTTGCGCAAGCCGCAAACAGAACCCATCATTCCTGCATTGCCCTAATCAATAAAAACAAAAAGCATGGAAGCAAACATAACAGCAACGCCGGTTGTAATAGCAGCGGAAAATGGTGTTGCCGAACCACCGGTGCAAAAAGAAGCCGCGAAGCCTGTGGCGGCCAAAGACCGCATTCAAACCATCGACATGATCCGGGGAATTGCCCTTTGCGGCATCCTCTTGATGAACATACCCGGGTTTGGCCTGCACTGGAGCCAGTATTTTGCCATTCTACAGGGACCGCACAACGTAGACTACCATACATTCACTACCATCGAAATCTTTTTTTCGGGAACGATGCGGGGTCTTTTCTCTATGTTGTTTGGCGCCGGCATGGTGTTGTTCACACAAAATAAAACTGACATCATTGGAGGACCTACGGTTGCCGAACTGTATTACCGGCGCCTGCTTTTGCTGGTGGGTTTCGGGCTGTTTAACGCTTACATTTTGTTGTGGCCCGGCGATATTCTTTTCTTTTACGGCCTGGGTGGGATGATCCTGTACCCGTTTCGCAAACTGGCGGCCAAATGGCTGCTGGTGCTGGGCCTTGTTTGCATTGGCATTGGCGTGCTCAAATACCAGTTGCAGTTTAACGACATGAAGGGAAACCGAACCACTTACCTGGAAGCGGTAAAGGCCGAAAAAGAAGGGAAGAAGCTGACGCCGGAACAGGAAAGCGGGAAAGCGGCCTGGCTGGAACGCCAAAACTGGAAACCCGATGCCGACAGGGCAAAGGAAGAAGTGCAAAAACGCCAGGGTGATTATGGTACGGTATGGACGCTTTTGCTGGGCAACAATGCCGGCAGCGAAACCTGGGGCACGTATCACGGTATATGGGATATCCTTTGCATGATGTTTATCGGCATGGGTCTTTTTGCGTTAGGGTTTTTTACCAATAAGTGGACAACGTCCTCCTACGTGATGGGGCTGTTGATCGGTTATGGCGTGGGCATTCCTGTGGGCTGGCTGCTGGTGAACAAAGGAATCATTGCCTCGCTGGATATTACCACCTACGTGGACAGCTACCGGATGACGCCGGAGGTCTTGTACGATATAAAGCGGGTAACCCTGTCCGTTGGTCATGCCTGCCTGGCGATGCTTGTTTTTCGCAGCCAGCTTTTTTCCTGGCTGATGAAAGGATTGGCTAACATCGGTCAAATGGCGTTTACAAACTACCTGGTGCAAAGCATCATCTGCACACTCATTTTTCATGGCTATGGACTGGGTTATTACAACCAGCTCCGGTTTCACCAACTGTATTATATCGTGGCCGGCGTGTGGGTCTTCCAGATCATTTTCTCGGCTATCTGGCTGCGCTACTTCCGCTTTGGTCCCTTTGAATGGGCCTGGCGTTCGCTTACCTACGGCAAAAGCCAACCCATGCGGCTGGTGAATTGATAGTGGGAGAATGAGAGATTGGGATATTGTTTTGTCTTACGGATCACTTCGAAACAGTACTTGCTTCAATCTCTTGCCAAACAAAAAAGCTGTCGATACCGACAGCTTTTTTGTTATTCTCATTATGAAAAATAATTTCATAAACGAGTGTTGTCATCAGTAATGAACGGTAAATAGAAACGACCCAAACTCACCACTGACCATTCACCACTCACCCTAGTGCGCTTCCAGCCAGTTTTCACCCGTACCTACTTCGGCCAGAATAGGAATGCCATTGGGCAGCGTCATGGCGCTTTGCATGCAGTCGAGTATCACAGGCTTTACTGCTTCAACTTCGTCTCTTGTTACATCAAAAACCAATTCGTCATGCACCTGCAGGATCATTTTTGATTTGAAGTTGTGCTCCTTAAACGCCTTGTGAATTTTCACCATCGCCAGCTTGATCATATCGGCGGCCGTTCCTTGTATCGGTGAGTTAATGGCGTTGCGTTCGGCATAACCCCGCACGGTAAAGTTGGAAGAATTAATATCCCTTAACCAGCGCTTGCGACCCAAAACCGTTTGTACATAACCGTGCTCCCGGGCATAATTGATCATCTCGTCCATATACCGGGTAATGCCTGCAAACTGGAGTTTGTAATTGTCGATGATCTCCTTGGCTTCGCTGCGGCTGATGCTTAAATTCTCAGCCAGGCCAAAAGAGCTTTGCCCGTAAATGATACCAAAGTTGACACTCTTGGCTTTGCGGCGCATGTCTTTGGTCACGGCGTCTTCGGCCACGTTGTAAACAAGAGCTGCTGTTGCCGTGTGAATGTCTTTGTTCTGGATAAAGGCCTCGCACATCGCAGGGTCGCTGCTTAGGGCGGCTACTATCCGCAATTCGATCTGCGAATAATCGGCGCTGAGCAGCACATGGTCCTTGTCCCGCGGAATAAAAGCTTTGCGAATTTCCCGTCCTCTTTCGGTACGGATGGGAATGTTCTGCAGGTTGGGATTGTTGCTCGAAAGGCGCCCCGTTACCGCAATGGCCTGTGCATAGTTGGTATGCACACGTCCTGTTTTTGGGTTGATCAGCAAGGGCAACGAATCAACATAGGTTGACTTCAGTTTTGTGTATTCGCGGTAGGCCAAAATATCATCCACGATTTTGTGTTCCGATGCCAGCTTGCGCAGCACATCCTCACCGGTGGCATACTGTCCTGTTTTTGTTTTTTTGGCTTTGGGATCGAGGTTTAGTTTTTCAAACAGCACCTCACCCAATTGCTTCGGCGAACCAAGGTTGAAACGAACACCGGCGGTTTCGTACACTTTTTCTTCGTGCACACGGGCTTCGGTTTCCAGCACGGTGGAGTACTCATTCAGGAAGGCCGTATCGATGCGTACGCCTTCAAACTCCATGTCGGTAAGTACCGGCACCAGCGGGTTTTCTACATCGCAAAAAACATCTTCCACTGCATGCTTCTTCAACTGTGGTTCAAACACGGCTTTGAACTGCAGGGTGATGTCGGCGTCTTCCACCGCGTATTCTTTTATCTTCTCCAGCTCCACATCCCGCATGTTGCCCTGGCCTTTTCCTTTTTTACCAATCAGGTCTTCAATGTGTACCGGTTCGTAGCCCAGGTATTTTTCACTTAGCCAATCCATGTTGCTTTTGCCATCGGGCTCAATCAGGTAGTGCGCCAGCATGGTGTCAAACAGTTTGCCCCTGATCTCTACACCATACCATTTCAGCATCAGCAGGTCGTACTTGATGTTATGACCCACCCACATCTTTTTTTCATCGGCAAAAAGATGGCTGAAACGGCCCAGCACTTCTTTTGCTTCTGCCATGTTATCCGGCGACAGCGGCACGTACCAGCCATGGTGCGGACGCACGGCAAAGCTCATTCCCACCAGGCTTGCATTGTTAGCATCAAGACCCGTGGTTTCGGTATCAAAAGATATTTCGGTGGTCTTTTCCAGGGCTTCCAAAAGCGCGGCAAACTCGCCTTCGCTTTCCACCAGCTCGTACTCGTGGTCAACATTGCTGATGTTCTTGCCGGCTTCAACAACCATTTCTTCTTCTGCTGTTTCGGCTACTGCAGATGAAGCGCTGCCAAACAGGTCAGTCTGCACACCTACCGATGATTTGCGTTGCGAAACAATGTCGCCGCCAAACTCATCCCCCAGTAAGCGCTTGCCCAGGGTTTTAAATTCCAACTCGGTAAAGATGTCCCGCAGGCCATCCTTGTTCCATTCTTTCAGGCGAAAATCTTCTTCGTGAAATTCCACCGGCACATTGGTAATGATGGTCGCCAGCTTTTTACTCATGATGGCCGATTCCCTTCCTGCACGGATCTTTTCGCCAAGGGCACCTTTGATGCTATCGGCAGCCGCAAGAATATTTTCGACTGAGCCGTATTCGGTAATGAGTTTGCAGGCGGTTTTTTGTCCCACACCGGCAATACCCGGTATGTTATCCACGGCATCACCCATCAGTCCCAAAATATCAATTACCTGGTCAACGCTTTGGATGCACCATTTGTCGCATACTTCCTTCGGACCCATGATCTCCACATCGCCGCCCTGGTAACCGGGCTTGTAAATTTTTACCTTGTCGCTAACCAGTTGGCCGTAGTCTTTGTCCGGTGTCACCATGTACACGTCGTAACCCAGCTTTTCGGCTTGTTTGCTCAAAGTACCTATCACGTCATCAGCTTCAAAGCCATCGTACTCCATCATGGGAATGTTAAAGCCGGCGATGATGCGTTTGATATCGGGCATGGCCGCCATCAGGTCTTCCGGTGCTTCCTGGCGGTTGGCCTTGTAGTCGGCAAAATCATTCACCCGGTCCGAGGGGCGTCCGCCTTCAAAGCAAACGGCCATGTGCGTGGGCTTTTGATTATTGATCAATTCAAGTAGTGTATTGGTAAACCCAAACTGCGCATTGGTGTTTTTTCCTTTGGAAGTAATGCGGGGATTGCGGATCAGCGCATAATAAGCCCGGAAGATAAGGGCCATGGCATCGAGTAAAAACAGGCGTTTGTCCATAGCAGCGAAGGTAGGCTTTCGGCTATTTTCTTTTTGCGGGTAAGACAAAATCCTGGCGGGTAAAAACGCTGCTGTGCGGAGCTATGTCAGAAAGAAAAAAAGCAGGCCTTTTGCAAGGTCTGCTTTGCGATAATTTACCCGTTCGTTATGCGGGTTACTTCAAAACGGTGTTGTTCTCTGGTGTAGCAACGGCGGCGTTCTCGCTAAGTGCAGCAGGCGAAAGATTCTCTTTGGTGTTTAAAAAAGAAGCTTCTTTTTCTTTCGGAGAAAGATTCAGGTAGACTGCCGTAAACAGCAGCGAAAACGAAAAGACATAAAGGAGCCGGGTGGCAATTTTCTTCATACAATACGGATTAATGAAGAACGAAAGTAATAAGTCCCGGGCAGATGCACAAGCGCAAGAATACGGTAGCTTGGAGCGTAGATATACGAAGGAGAGTTAATGGGTTAATAAGTTGAAAAGTTGATAGGTTGACATTTTAAAAAAATCAACATGCACTTGTGCGGCAAAAGAACAACCCACAGTGGCATTTACGTAAAATGGCCTGTAGCAATACAGGCCATTGTGATAAATTAAAACTTAGTAATAGAAGAGAGGCGGCTTCGGTTTCAGGTCTCACGTTTGCCGTTTCTCGTCTCATGTCTTCATCTCTCCCAGCTTTTTCTGCAGCGAGAACATTTCATCCCGCAGCCGGGCCGCTTCCATAAAGTCCATGTCTCTTGCTGCTTTTTCCATTTCTTTTTTCGTTGAAGAGATTTTCTTTTCGAGCTGTGGAATGGTGCTGTATTCGGCGCCGTCTTCTGCCGCTTTTGATACCGGAATTTCATCTACCGCATACGGCGAATCGGGGTCGTAACCTTTGATGTCCAGCACCGATGTTTGTCCCATGATCTGCTCGATGGATTTTTTTACCGTTCGTGGCGTAATGCCATGCTTCAGGTTGTACGCCACCTGCTTTTCGCGGCGCCGGTTGGTCTCGTCCATCGTACGCTGCATGCTTTCGGTGATCTTATCCGCATAAAAAATGACAAGTCCTTCAACGTTTCGGGCCGCACGGCCGGCGGTTTGCGTCAGCGATCGTTCGTTGCGTAAAAAGCCTTCTTTGTCGGCATCCAGTATCGCCACCAGCGAAACCTCCGGCAGGTCCAGACCTTCCCGCAGCAGGTTCACACCTACCAGCACATCGATCTTTCCCAGGCGCAGGTCACGCAAAATCACCACCCTCTCCAAGGCATCAATATCGCTGTGGATATAGCGGCTTTTGATATCGATGCGTTTGAGGTATTTATCCATTTCTTCGGCCATGCGTTTGGTCAGCGTAGTCACCAGCACACGGTCGCCTTTTTTCACCCGCTTGTCAATTTCATCCAGCAGGTCATCGATCTGGTTAACGGAAGGCCGCACTTCAATGGGCGGCTCCAGCAGGCCGGTCGGACGAACGACCTGCTCCGCTACCACCCCACCGGTTTGCTCCAGTTCATAATCACCCGGCGTGGCGCTAACGTACACTACCTGGTTCAACAGGTGTTCAAATTCATGAAAATTCAAGGGACGGTTGTCCAGTGCCGATGGCAGGCGAAAGCCATAATCCACCAGCGTTATTTTGCGGCTGCGGTCACCACCGTACATACCGCTCACCTGCGGAACGGTTTGGTGGCTTTCGTCGATCATGCAAACAAAATCCTTGGGAAAATAATCCAGCAAACAGAAAGGACGTGTACCGGGTTTGCGCCGGTCGAAAAAGCGGGAATAGTTTTCAATACCGTTACAAAAACCCAACTCACGGATCATCTCCAGGTCATACTCCACTCTTTCTTTCAGTCGCTGCGCTTCAATAAACTTGCCTACGCTTTTAAAATACTCCACCTGCGCATTCATTTCATCCTGTATCTCGTAGATCACATTCTGGATCATGTCCTTTGGTGCCACATAAAGATTGGCCGGGAAGATGGCTGCATTATCCAACTTGCCGATGCGCTTACTCGTTTGCACATCGATGCTTTCGATCTCTTCGATCTCATCACCAAAGAACGTTACGCGGTAACCAAAATCAACATAGGGTAGATTAATGTCAACCGTATCGCCTTTTACCCGGAATGTACCGCGTGTAAATTCAATGGAGGTGCGGTTGTACAGCGAATTAACCAGGGAATGCAAAAATCCCTGCCGCGACAGTACATCGCCTTTGGCAATGCGGATGATCCCGCTTTCGTAGTCGGTAGGATTCCCCATACCATAGATACAACTCACCGAAGCCACCACGATGATATCCCTTCTTCCCGACAGCAGAGACGTTGTGGCCCGAAGCCGCAGCTTGTCCAGCTCTTCGTTGATGTTGAGGTCTTTTTCAATGTAGGTATCGGTGGTGGGCAAATAAGCTTCGGGTTGGTAATAATCGTAATACGAAACAAAATACTCCACTGCATTCTCAGGGAAGAATTGTTTGAACTCGCCATACAACTGCGCCACCAGGGTTTTGTTGTGGGTAAGGATCAAGGTTGGCCTTTGCACGTTTTTGATGACGTTGGCCATGGTGAATGTTTTACCCGATCCGGTTACACCCAGCAATACCTGGTGCTTTTCGCCACGAAAAATACCTTCGGTTAATTCATTGATCGCTGTTGGCTGATCGCCTGCCGGCTGGTAGGGAGCCTGTAGTTGAAATTTCATTGTGAAGACCTCAAATTTACGGAAGGAAACACCGCAAGCGGCGTGCTAAATTGTTAAGCCTGTTGCCCCAAAATTTTGCGGCAAACGGCAATTTGTTGTGTTGAACGACTTGTTTGGCAAAGCCTTTGTTTCTTACGCTTATAGAAGAAATTGTGGTAATGGATCTGGCCGCTGACAGGAATGAATAAGTATGAAAAACCAACCACACCCTTTGAAAGTACATCCGCACTTGTGAAACAAGCGCAACTCAAATGCGACGCTAACGTAGCCGTACATAAAAAATCCCGCTGTCGAGCGGGATTTTTCTATATAGGGAAGTTTGTTACGCTGTTTGCAGGTCAGAGATCTTTTCGCGGATCTTTGTTTCCAGCTCATTCGACAATTCGGGGTTGTCCTTCAGCAATTGCTTCACTGCTTCACGGCCCTGGCCAAGCTTGTTTTCGTTATAGCTAAACCAGCTACCGCTTTTGTTGATAATGCCCATTTCCACACCCATGTCAAGGATCTCACCAATCTTGGAAATGCCTTCGCCAAACACAAGGTCAAATTCGGCCGTACGGAACGGAGGCGCCACTTTATTCTTCACCACTTTTACTTTTACGCGGTTACCAATGGCTTCGTCACCGTCTTTGATCTGCGTCATACGACGGATATCCAATCGAACGGATGCATAGAACTTCAGGGCATTACCACCGGTTGTGGTTTCGGGGTTACCGAACATCACACCGATCTTTTCACGCAACTGGTTAATGAAAATACAGATGGTGTTTGTTTTAGAAATGGTAGCCGTCAGCTTACGCAGGGCCTGCGACATCAAACGGGCTTGTAAACCCATTTTAGAGTCACCCATTTCACCTTCCAACTCACCTTTTGGTACCAGTGCGGCTACGGAATCGATCACCACTACATCCAGCGCACCGGAAAGGATCAGACGGTCGGCAATTTCCAGCGCCTGCTCACCGTAATCGGGTTGAGAGATCAGTAAGTTATCGATGTCAACGCCCAGCTTTTGCGCATAAGCGCTGTCAAAAGCATGTTCGGCATCAATGATCGCACACATGCCGCCTTTCTTCTGCGCTTCGGCAATCACATGCGTGGCAATGGTTGTTTTACCGGAGCTTTCCGGGCCGTAAATCTCTACCACGCGGCCACGGGGCAGGCCACCGATGCCAAGGGCGGCATCCAGGCCGATAGAACCGGTAGAAACCACCTCCTGTGTTTGCTCTCCGCGTTCGTTCATCATCATCACACTGCCCTTTCCAAAGTCTTTGTCAATTTTATCAATGGTTAGTTTCAGTGCTTTTAATTTTTCAGCGTTTGACATGTTTATGATTTTGATTTTTTTTGTGAGTAGAATGGTGATTTAAAGTTAGGCTTTTTCAACAGCCATCCTATTTTTTTATTGAAGTGTAAAGCTAATGATTTTAGCAAAAACGGGGACAAAAAAATGCCTGTTTTATACCTAAGATAAGGTTAAAGAAAAGGGGTGATTTTATAGGAGTAAAACGGCCGTTTTGCTGCTGTATTTTGGACTGTGTTCAGCGTAATTTGCCATCCTATAAACGAAGCAAGGCTTTGCTAGTTTTGTAACGCGATTCAACCCCAAACAATTGCCTCCCGTTGCCCCTGCTCCTCCAGCGAATTGGGGAATTTATTTTTTGCTTTTTCCCAATTTCAGCAGAAGCCTACGCAGCGCTTGCCGCCCCTTTTTGCTCTTAGCTCTAATGGCACAGTTTTTCATTCTTTATAGCAGCCGTTTTTCATGCGTAACCTGATCTTCTATACTTGTCTTTTCCTTTTTTCCTGTGGCCTGGAGCCAAAGGAAAAAGAGCGTACGGTTTCTTTTTCAGCCGATACGGTGGCCACCACCTCGCCGGTAACGTCCACTGCTGACACTGATGTAAGCTTTGCAAGAGATACAGCTACTGCAACGATACCCAAACGCACACCGGTAAAAAGGCCTTCGGGCACGTACGAATTTTTGTTGCCCGACGAAAACGGCACGACCATTCTTCATACCATTGCTTTTTATCCTGGCACGTTCCGGCTACAGGAGACCTACAACCACGACAGCATTGTGGTAACGGAAGGCACCTGGGCACCGACCCGTGATTTTATCTGGCTGTACAAAGACCAGGTGGTTCGCGGCCGCTATACCTGGAAGGGTGATACGCTGCAGTACTTCAACCCCGGAAGCAAGAAGATGTTTGCCCTGAACAAACTGACCCCGGTAACGACAAATGCCGTTTGGCAAACCAAAAAGCGGGAAGGACAACAGCTTTACGGTGTTGGCACCGAACCTTTCTGGAGCGTAGCGATCACCAAAGATGATTCGTTGGTAGTGAACATGCCCGACTGGAAAGCGCCCCTGCGGGCCAAGATCACCGGGTTAAGCGCCGGTGACGACAGTACCGTGTTCCGTGCCGGCAATGACTCCATCCGGCTGGTTGTGTATCCTTATTTCTGCAGCGATGGCATGAGCGATTTTTTGTACACAAGGCGCTTGTCGCTGGTGTACAAGGGACAGGCTTACCAGGGCTGCGGCGAATTTCTCCGCGCCGCACATTAGCGATCCTTTAGCGAAAACAGGCATACGATTCCCGCTTTTTCTGCGTTATCCCGTTATCATCCCTCAACTGAAAAAACGGAACGTATGCAAAAGATCTACGTCCTCCTGCGCAACGACCAACAAACAGGCCCTTACAGCCTCGAAGAAATTATTCAATTTGACCTCAAGCCTTATGACCTGATATGGATCCAGGGCCGCAGTGCCGGCTGGTACTACCCGCAGGAAATTGCCGCGCTTCATCCCTACCTCTCTTTTCTTCCTAAAAAAGCGGCAACGGTTGCCGAAGCCAAACCGCCATTTGTAGCGCCGCCGGTTTCCACCCACAAGGAGGAAAGCCCCGTTGTGGCTCCTTCTCCCCGCTATACACCGGAGGAGCCGGTGTACAAAGCGCCATTGTCTTCTTCACCCGCAGCCCTGGAAGAAGCCGTGTTTGCACAGTTTCAACAAGCACCGGCAAAAGAACCGTTTGTGGCAGCTCCTTCAGCAGCACTGGCGAAAAAAAGAGGCGTCAGCCCTGTATTGGTAGGAATTACCACGGTGCTGATCGTAGGTAGCGTGTTTACGGCTTCCTGGATGCTGAACAGGGGTGATATAGCGGCGGCACAAACGCTTAGCGAAGTTGTCAGCAACTTCCCGGTACAGGAAGACGTGCAGGCCGAAGAGAAACAGGCTACGGTAGTTGTGTCACCGTCAAAGCCCGCTTCACAAAAAGACCGGCGCCGCACCGTTTTGCCGCCTGTTGAAAATAAAAGACCAAACGCCGGGATAGAAAAAGAGACGGCTACGATAAGCAACGATCAAGCCCAGGAAATGGAGATGGGACCTGTTGCCACACCACCGGACGGATTCCCGGCAACGATCCATACCGAAAGTGAAGGTGAAGCAAAAACAGGTGCGTCAGAGACAGCAGTACCAGGGGAGAAAAAGAAAAAGCTGCGGGATAAGATCTTTGACATTTTCCGCAAAAAGCCAGAGGAGACCAAGCAGGAAGAAACCAGTTCTGCAGAAACAGTTCCCGGTGAACGCACGGCCACTCGCAGGGATGTAGGCAGTGACCTGGCGCAGCTAGTGCATGTACGGTTTATTGTTCCCAACGAATGGATGATGGGCATTCACGGGGCAAAGGCCACCCTGGTGAACCGCAGCAGCGAAACCATCCAGAAAGCAACAATTGAAGTGCAGTATTTTGACGATGACAACCAGTTACTGCAGAAAAAAATGATAAGCTTTGAGAAAGTCGGCGAAAAGGAATCCAAGACCATCCCCATCCCCGATCATCCCACCGCCACCAGGGTTGATTACAGCGTGATATCAGCAAGTGGCAAACCGGCAGCCTGATGGTGAGTGGTGAATGGTCAGTGGTGAGTATCGTCACTGCCGATCATGCCGCATAATATTTTAAAGGTTTTGACAAGCTTTTCTCCAAGAGGGGTCAATTCCTCATTCGAACAATAGTTTAACGAAAGGGCAATATCGAAGGCTGTGTCAACTTCAATCACTGAGCCTCTGGCAACTTCATAAAAACGTTTGCGTTCCGGTAACGACTTTCGGGAGCAACCTTCTGCCACATTCAAATGTGTAGAAAGGGCAGCACGCCGTATTTGCGATGTCATTGCAAACTTTTCTTCCGCCGGAAAGCTTTTGGTTGCTTTGTAGCATTCCAGCACAAACGATTTGGAAGTTTCGAAAACATCGAGCTTCGTATGCGCTAACTGTAAAAACATAAGCAGTGGTTTGTATAAAGTTAACAAACTCACCACTCACCACTCACCACTCACCATTCACCATTCACCATTCACCTATTGGATCATCTTATTCCGGATAATATCCATCAGGTCCGATTTGTAGCTTTCACCAATAAGGATTTCTTCTTTTACATCTTTCAGGCGCAGCAGGTTGCCTTCAATGCCGGTGATCTTGGCAACGGGAATGATAAAGGATTTGTGCACCCGCAGAAACGCTTTTTGCGGCAGGCGTTCTTCCAGCTCTTTCATGCTGGTGTACACAAGCGTTTTCTTTTGCGCACAGTGAATGGCCACGTAGTTCTTCATGCCTTCGATATAGTCAATATCGGCGAGGTTGATCTTAAGAAGCTTTCCCTTTGATTCTGTTTTGACGAAAATATAATCGTCTTCGGGCTGGATGGTTTCGGCGGCCACGCTTCCTTCTTCTTTGCCCTGCGCTACTTTTTGGACCGCCTGTAAAAACCGGGCAAAGCGGATGGGCTTGAGCAGGTAGTCCACCACACCCAGCTCGTAGCTTTCCAGCGCAAACTCGCTGTAGGCCGTGGTTAAAATTACTTTGGCGTTGCCCTGTATGGCTTTGATAAAATCGATCCCCGAAAGTTCCGGCATTTGAATGTCCAGGAAGATCAGCTCAATGTTGTGATCGTTGAGAAGCCGCAGGGCCTCAACAGGATTGGTGGTGGAAGCAGAAAGGTGCAGAAAAGGGGTCTGGCTGATGTAATGCTTTAGAATATCAATGGCATGCTGTTCATCATCTACTATCAGGCAATTGATCATACGCTTTAATGATTAGTTCCGTGGTGTAAAATTCGGCTTCGTCACGCACATTCAGCGAATAATTGCGACCGTAAGTAAGGTCCAGTTGTTTTTTGATGTTATCCAGCCCAATGCCCGTAGAGATTTCCTTGGGTCCGGCCTTTTTATGGTTGCGACAGAAAAAATGCATTTGTCCTTCCCGCATATCCAGCCGGATGTCGATGGGCGTTTGCGTGTTTTTCAGATCGCCGTGCTTAAAGGCATTTTCTACAATGGTAATGAGCACAAAAGGCACAATGGTAGCGCCGTTCACCACGCCGTTCACATCAAACCTTACATGCAGGTTGTTGGAGAAACGAAGCTGGTTGATCTTGATAACATTGCGTACGTGTTCAATTTCATCTTTCAGCGCCACGCGGCCGTCCTTGGCGGCAGGGCCCAGGGCATAGCGCATAATATCAGAAAGCGTCAGGATGCCCTCGGAAAGTTCGGCAGAATAGGGAAGGGATTTGGCGTATAAAAAATTCAGCGTGTTGTGCAGAAAGTGCGGGTTGATCTGCGCCTTCAGGAAGTTGAGGTTAGCCTGTGATTTCTCCACCTCAAGTTGCATTTTTTGCTCTTCCAGCACTTTGCGGTGCTTGCGTTCATCGCGGAGGTAAGTAAGGTAGGCAATGAGTAGCGAAGAGCCAATAATAAAAAGCGACGACAGCAGGTAAGAAAAGATCATGATGCCCATGGTCATCTCGTCTTCAGTGGGCCGGTTACCCACCGAAAACTGGAACTTGGACGCCTTCATGAAATAAAAACTAACCGAATAATAAGCAGCCAGCAGTAAATAGCCAATCACCGCTGGTTTCACAAACTTTATTGGTTTGTCTTTGCCCGCAAAAAAGCGGTAAAAAAGATTGAGGGTAACATAATAGAATACGGAAAAAAACAGGATACTGGCTACCTGGCTAATCAGGTTATAGGTACTGAATATTTTTTCCCAGTTTGGACCGGTGTTCATGGCCGGCGAAATGTACATGGCCACCAGCCCTACCACGGTAAAAAACAGGTAGATCCCTGTGGACACCCAGAACACACGGCCGTAACTAAAGCGTCTTTTCAAAAGCAAGGTGGAGATATTCATATAGGGATACTTCTAAGTGAGACGTCAAACGTCAAACGTGGGACGGGTCTTCGATCGATTGTAAGATGTCGTTCCTGTTTCACGTTTGACGTTTGCCATTTCACGTTGCTTAATTATTGGCCGATGTTGATGCCGCTGCCACCGCTTTGCTGGGCTCTTTTGGCTTCTTCTTCGGCTGCCGTGCTGCGTTGCTTGGCGGCTTTTACCGTGGTGCTGCCAAATCGCCAGCTAAAGTTTATTTTGAACTGCCGCATTTCAGGCTGAATGTTTACCCTTGTAACCTGGCCGGCAAAATCCGATGTGGCGCGGATCTTAAACGTATGCAGGATATCGCTGGCAGAAACTTTTACCGTGCCGTTGCCACCAAAGATTTGCTTTTGCAGGCCAATGTCCATAAAGCCAAAACCTTTTGATTTGAACGTTCCCTGGAACACGGTTGGCGCAATGTAAACGCCACTCAGTTCGGCCGTCCAGGTTTTAGCAAAGCGAATGCTGTTCTGCGCATAAAGTGTCGCACCAAACGCATTGACATCAATGATGCGGCCATTGCCAAAATTGGCGCGGTTCATACTGTAGTTGGCATTCAGGTTGGCAAACAAGCTGTAGGCCTTGTACTGCAAAGGGTAGCTTACATTCAGGCTTACAATATCCTGCGTTGCCAGGTTGCGGCTCATCATCACCGATTTGGAACCGTCTGCCGTATCAATGATCTGTGTAAACAGGTCCGAAATATGGCTATAACCCAGCTTGGTGGTGAGGCGGTATTTGCGGATGTTGGTCAGCTCAAAGCTGTTAGTGAACTGCGGTCGCAGGTTGATGTTTCCTTTCATCACCGAGTACTCATCCAACTTGAATTCAAAGGGGTTCAGGTTCTGGTAAGCCGGGCGGTCAATGCGACGGCTGTAGCTTACACTCCACTGGTCCATGGGGTTTTTGTTGAAGGTCACCGCGGCACTGGGGAAGAAGTTGGTGTAGTTACGGTCGAAGCCCGATTGCATCGGTACATAGCCCGAACCATCTTTGCGTTCGCCGGTGGATTTGCCCTTGGCAATGGTATTCTCCACACGAAGACCGCCCTGCACCATCAAACCTTTGTAGGCTTTGTTCCAGTTTACATAAACAGCGTTGATGTTTTCGTCGTAAACAAAACGGTTGCTGCGTTCGCGGTCAAATACATTGCCCGAAGAGGTTACGTCGAAGCGACGGAAATCGTTATCGGTTTTTACAAACGAAACCTTGCCGCCAAGTCCCAGCTTGCCACCTTTGAAGTTTTGTTCGTAATCGATCTTACCCGAATAAATATCGATATTGGTAGGAGCGATCATCTGCACGATCACGGAGCGCAGGAAAGTAGTTCCGTTCGGGGCAAAATAATAGTTCGGCTGGTACTGGTCGTTGTTGTTTTTAAAATAGCCTTTATCTGCATTCAGCATCAGGCTTTTGCCATCGGTACCCAGAAAGTTGTAATTCAGGTTGATGTTATAGCTGTTGCGTTTCAGGTTGCTGCTGTTGTCTGCCACCAGGATCCTGTCTACCACGCCGGTTGGCACGTAGGAGATAGGCGTACTGTTGGTATTGGTCATTTTAGGGTCGGAATAGTTAGCATTGAACAAAACACCGATCGATGATTTTTTGTCCAGTGTATAATCGGCACCTACCCGTACGTTATGACTCAGGTTGTCGTAGATCATGCGGCCTTTTTGGTTAAAGGCCGTATCCAGCACTGTACGGTAAAATTCCATGTTGTTGTTGGTAGGACCTGTGGCGTAGCTGTAAGTACCATAAAGGTTGATGTTCTTGTTGCGGTGGTTGAGGCTCAGGCCTGCGTTGTAGCGGGAAAAGGTCCCCACGGCATAACCGGCGTTTACCGAACCATTGGTGCCATAAGCCCGGTTCTTTTTCATGCGGATGTTGATGATGCCCGCATTACCGGCTGCTTCAAACCGCGCCGATGGATTGGTGATGATCTCGATGGACTCTACCTGCGATGATTGTGTTGACTTCAGGAAGTTAGCCAGGTCCGAACCGGAGAGCGGTGAGGGACGGCCGTCGATGTAGATCTGCACGCCGTTCTTGCCGTTCACCGAAAGATTTTCGTCCTTGTCAACCGTTACACCCGGCGATTTGCGCAGCAGTTCCAGTGCATCGGAACCCGCGGCATTGATGGTGCCTTCTACATTGAGAACTGTTTTATCAGCCCTTACTTCGATCATTGGCTTGCGGGCCGAAACCGTGATGGCGGCCATGTCGCCGCTCACTTTTTTTACGGTCAGTGCCGGTGCGGTTACATTGGTGCTGCCAACGCTAAAAGGAGTTGATAGTGCCTGGTCGTGCCCAACGTGGCTGACCATAATGCGGTATTCGCCCTGCCCGATGTCCTGGAAAACATAACCGCCATTGCCACCGGCAACCGCCAGCTTTACAACGGCCGTATCTTTTGCTTTGACCAGCGCAACTGTGGCACCGGAAAGTGCGGCACCCGCATCGTCTTTTACAAAACCGGAAATGGTTTGCGCCTGGAGGGTAGTAAAGCCAGCGAGCAGAAGGAAGAGGAAAAACAGTCTCATATTCATCGTATTAGCGTAAACAATTGGTTTGATAGTATCGAGGCACAAACCTAAAAAAGCGGCAAGGGGGGTAAAAATCTGTTTCACCAAATTGGTTTTTGGCAGGACGAAACGGGCGGGCAACAAACAAACGAAAGCATTGGCCCCGCCTGCTGGCACATTATTTTAAACAACCTATCCGCAGCCCTTGCTGCACAATTGATCTGTTTTCAAACCCTGAAGAAATGATGAAAAACACTGTGCCTCACAAGATTATCGCCACAACAATTTTTTTGCAGCTTTGCTTTTTTTCTTTCGTTAACCCGGTACAGGCACAACAGCTTTCCGTTGATACGGAAGTTCCCAAGCCCGAACCCACCAACATCTTGCCCCGGGCCAGCGACAGCGGCCAGGTGTACCGCATGAACTACTGGCGGTCGCTGGGATTTAGTGCACTGGCAACGGCCGCCAATTTGTACGCCATCCCCAACCTCATAAAAGATAAAAAGCCCCTGACCGATGCGGAGCTGCAGGCGCTTAACCCCAACATCTTTTCTGATTTTGACAAATGGGCGCTGAACCAGGATATTGACCACGACCGGAGAGGTAAGATCGATGTTACTTCCGACCGGATACTGACCCTTACCAGCGTGGGTGCCGCTGCCCTTTTCCTGGATAAAAAGATCCGCAAGGACTGGCTGCGCATCCTCACGCTTTACGTGGAAACCAGCGGTGCCACGTTTAGCTTTTACAATTTTTCGCCCTTTGGTGCGCTGTTCAACAACAAGATCCGTCCGCTGGCTTATTACGACAACTTTCCGCTGGAGCTGCGCAAGGACGGCAACTCCCGCAACTCATTTTACAGCGGGCACGTAGCTAACGCGGCCGCCTCCACGTTTTTTATGGCCAAAGTGTACAGCGATTACCACCCGGAACTGGGCGGGAAAAAATACCTCTTGTACGGACTCGCCACCCTGCCGCCGCTGCTCATTAGTTATTTACGGGTAAAAGCCCTGTTTCATTTTCCTACCGACTGCCTGGTGGGATTGATCATTGGCGGCTCGATGGGTGTGCTGGTGCCGGAAACGCACCGCATTAAAAACAAAGGCTTTTCCCTGGGCATGGCCAGCATGTCGGATGTACCGGCGGTGGCGCTGAAATGGAAGCTGTGATGGGGCCGGCGGGGCAGGTTTTTCGAAAACATGCTGTTCCCCGCCCCAATATTTTGTTTCTTTGTCCCAACCTATGTTCGAACTCCTCTTTCAGAAATTTGATGAAAAAGTGCAGCTCACTCCGGAAGAAAAGGAGTTGAGCAAATCCTTTTTTTTGCCAAAGAAATTGCGCCGGCGCCAGTATCTTTTGCAGGAGGGTGATCCCTGCCGCTACATTGCTTTTGTAGAAAAAGGCATGCTCCGCTCGTACAGCATCGACGAAAAAGGCCTGGAGCACATTATACAATTTGCGTTTGAAGGCTGGTGGATCTCCGACCAGTATTCTTTTCTCACTGGCGAGCCGTCCACTTATACCATCGATGCGCTGGAAGATTGCGAGCTCCTGCTGCTTTCCAAAGCGGCCGAAGAAGAACTGATGGAAAAAGTGCCGAAGATGGAACGCTTTTTTCGCCTCCTGCTGCAAAACAGCCTCATTGCCACCCAAAGCAGGCTGGTAAGCTCCCTGAGCCAACCGGCCGAAAAGCGGTACAACGACCTGGTAAATTCCTGCCCCACCATTCCGCAGCGGGTACCGCAGCACATGATGGCTTCCTTCCTGGGCATTACACCGGAAACCCTGAGCCGCATTCGCCGAAAAGTGGCCAGCGGAGCGTAGAGAACCGAAGACCAGATGAACAAGGAATAACGAATTTCGAAGGATTTTTCGTTCATCTTTTCCTTCACTTACAAACAAGTTTCGATTGTGTAATAGAATGAACAAAGGACAGTTCTTCCATATTCGATATTCCTTGTTCCTTGTTCATCTGTTCGATATTCATCTTCTCCCTACTCACCACTCACCATTCACCACTCACCACCCCATTGACCTACATCAACGGCATTTCTTGCCCCATCGCAAGGGCTGGGCTTTTTCGCAATGGTAGCTTTGCTTTTCAATCGGGTGCAGCAAATTCACAATCGCACATGGAAAGAAAAAAGTTTATCAAATCAATCCTGTTAGGAGGTATCGCTATGAGTTCGTTATCCGCATTTAACCGCTTTACATCATCACTTCAGCCCAATGGCTATACCATGCCGGTGTTGTTTATCGGGCATGGTTCGCCCATGAACGGTATTGAGCATACGGAGTTCAGCAATTACTGGAAGCAGCTGGCGCAGGACCTTCCGGTACCCAAAGCGGTATTGGTGGTATCGGCGCACTGGCTTACAAAGGGGACACGCATCACGGCGATGGATTTTCCGGAAACCATCCATGATTTTGGCGGCTTTCCGCAGGAACTTTTTGATGTGCAATATCCCGCTCCCGGCGATGCAGCCCTGGCACAGGAAACCAAATCGCTGATCCAGTCCACGAATGTGGAACTGGACCACGACTGGGGACTTGATCACGGCGCCTGGACCATTATCCGGCACATGTATCCAAAGGCTGATGTACCCGTGCTGCAGTTAAGCATCGACTACAGCAAAGGCCCGCAGTACCATTACGAGCTGGCCAAAGAGCTGGCAGCGCTCCGCCAAAAAGGAGTGCTGATCGTGGGCAGCGGCAACATGGTGCACAACCTGCGGATGGTGCACATGCCCAACCGTCACCTCGATGATTTCAACAAGGAATACGCCTACGACTGGGCGGTGGAGATGAACGAAATTTTTAAGAACAAGATCAGTAACGGTGATCACCAACCGCTGATTCAATACGAGAAACTGCACAAAGCAGCCACGCTGGCCATTCCCACACCCGATCACTATTATCCCCTGTTGTATACCTTGGGCTTGCAGGGTAAGGGTGAAGAAGCAACCATCTTTAACGACAAATTGTTGGCCGGTTCGTTGAGTATGACTTCGGTGAAGATCAGCGCAGCATAATAATACAAGAATTAATTTTTAAAAGGACGTGCAGCCATTGTGCGTCCTTTTTTGTTGTGCTCAATTGGCTGAAGAGCCCGCCACTGCTGTATTTTTTTACTGTTTCAACGAAACTATTCGTAACTTAAAGCAAACCTTTGTTTATGAAACCAACGCTACTCATTGGCTGCGCCCTGCTGGGGGGAACGGCTGCGCATGCCCAAGTTTCGCTTCTCCCTTACGCCGGTTTTGAACAGTCACACAATTCGCTCCGCTACGGCAGCGGGTATTCGGCTTCAGACATTAACGGCAACCTCAAAGCCGGCCTTCGTGCCGACTACCGCTTAAAGGGCGGCCACAGTCCGTTCATTAATCTTACCACCAGCCCGGCGCCGGTAAGCTATCGGTTCGACAGGGCCGGTTCGCTCCTGGATGCGGCGGGTGCCGTACAGGGTAATTTGCAGCTTCGCCTTGAAGCCGGTTACCTGTACAACAGCAAGCCAATTGCCCTGGGCAAAAAAAGAGCGGCTTCGCCACAAAACCAGGAAGGGGTAACGGTGACCCGTGTACGAAAAAGCAGTTGCGGCACCTACACCTACCAGTCGCGTTGCGGCTCCAAAACAAAAACAATCCGGCAGTTAACAGAAAATGGGCCGCTGAACCTGCGCCTGCAGCCGGCACTGGCACTGGCTTACCTGCCTTCCGCCGGGGAAACGATCCAATCTTCTGCCAGCGGCTTTACTTACACTGCCGGCACCTGGAAAACGGCCGTTGTGCCTTCGCTTGGTTTTGCCTTTGCCAAAGGCGACAAGCCCCTGTTTACCCTGACGGCCTTTTACACCCGTGCCCTTGGCCAGCGGGAAGAAACAGCCTTCACGCAGGTGGAAAGCAAAACGGTGCAAACGCCCTTGCGGCAAACATCGGCCACCTGGGGCCTGGGCCTGGGCTTTCCCATCAGCTTTGCCAGGCAAAAGGCTGTAAAAAGAATTGTCGTATCTGAACGGCGGGAATACCGGGCTAAAACCTACAAACGCTGTGTAAGGCTGTAAGCCAACCGGCGCTCAACCCCACATCCCTTTACACCCGTTTATAACCACCCGTAAAAAGGCAGCAGGCATGTTGCCTTTTTACGTTTATTTTTCGGGGCAAAACGGCGGCGTGCAGCGTTTTTGCCGGAGATATTGTTATATAAACCCGGGCTGCAGAAATTGCACGCCACAGGTCCGTTTGGCAAAAGAAAGCCCTGTAGCCCGCCAGAATGCAGATATTTGCGCCATTCTACCCGGGAAAATTAATGAACAACGCTATGAGAGGTGTATTGACCCTGTTCCTGCTTTTTCTTTCGGTGGCGCTTTCGGCGCAAACCACCTGTACCAACCCAGGGCAAACACCTGCAACGGCTTTCCCGGTTTGCGGTACCGGCACATTTAACCAGGCATCGGTGCCGCTTTGCGGGGGCAGACGAATGGCTTATAAAAGTTGCGGCAACGACCTGCTAACCGATATCAATCCCTATTGGTACAAGTTTACCTGCTTCCAAAGCGGCACGCTGGGTTTTACCATTACGCCCCTCGACCTAAATGAAGATTACGACTGGGAACTGTATGATATCACGGGTCGTAATCCCGACGATGTATTTACCGACGCCAACCTGGTGATCAGCAACAACTGGAGCGGCGAGGCCGGCACCACCGGCGCTTCTGCAGCCGGCACGCAATTATTTGTGTGCGGTGGCTACGGCAAACCGCTTTTCAGCCAGCGGCCACAATTGATCGCCGGGCATAATTACCTCTTGCTGGTAAGCCATTTTACGAATACACAAAGCGGTTATAAGCTGGATTTTGGCGGCGGCACGGCGGTGATCACGGACAACATTACCCCGCACATGCAAAAAGTGGAAGCGGCTTGCGGGGGCGATGAGCTGCGCCTGAAGCTGAACAAAAAAATGAAATGTAGCAGCATTGCCGGCAACGGTTCTGATTTTTACATTATGCCAGGGAACATTCCCGTGACGGTCAGCACCGGCTTTGGCTGCACCGGGCAGTTTGATACCGATTCGGTGATCCTGAAACTGTCTACCTTTTTGCCGCCGGGCAATTACACGCTGCACATCAAAAAAGGCACTGACAACAACACCATTCTTGATTATTGCGACCGGCCCATTGCCGATAACGAAACACAGGCCTTTACCATTCCGCCCAAGGCACCTACACCCATGGACAGCCTGGCTGCCCTGGCCTGTGCACCGGTGGAACTGCGGCTCATCTTTCAAAAACCCATTCTTTGCGCCAGCGTTACCACAAGCGGCAGCGAGTTTGTGCTGAACGGCACTTACCCCGTTTCGGTAACGGCCGCCGATCCTGTTTGTGGTACCAATGGCACCACAAAAGAACTGGTGCTGAGACTTTCGAAACCACTGCTGGATGCCGGCAATTTTGAGCTCCTGCTGCAAAGGGGTACCGATGGCAACACCCTGCAGGACGAATGCGGCGAAGAAACACCCGTGGGATCACGCCTTCTCTTTTCGGTAAAAGACACGGTGAACGCCGCCTTTACCTACGCTATCCGCTATGGCTGCGAAAAGGATTCGGTGGATTATTTTCACCCCGGTGACAATGGCGTAACCACCTGGAAGTGGAGCCTAGACGAAGGCCAGGGAAGCAGCCTGCAAAATCCTGTTGGCATCTATTCTGTTTTTAACCAGAAAAAAATTCAACTCTCTGTCGACAATGGCTTTTGTTCCGATTCCAGCGAGCAAACCGTTGTGCTGGATAACTTTCTGAAGGCAGACTTCAACGTGTTTGAGGACAACTGTCCCAACGAGCCGGTAACCTTTACCAGCCTTGCACAGGGCCGTATCGCCAGCCACCTTTGGGAGTTTGGCGATGGCGGTACGGCAGTGGCCCAAGACCCGGCTTATAGCTATGCCGGTCCACAGCAGTATACCGTTTACCCGGTGCGCTACACCGTGGTGGATGATATTGGCTGCCGGCAAACCGTGACAAAGAACATCAATGTTTTTCCGAGCTGCCTGCTGGCCCTGCCCACAGCCTTTACACCCAACGGCGATGGCAAGAACGATGCGTTCCGTGTACTGAATGCCGTGAAAGCAGAAGACCTGGAGTTGCTCGTGTTCAACCGCTGGGGACAACATATCTTCCGGACAAAAGACTGGAAAAAGGGCTGGGACGGAAAGATCAAAGGCGAACCCCAATCCACCGGCGTGTATGTGTGGCTCCTGCGTTACACCAACCGCGATACCAAACAAAAGATAGAGCAAAAAGGCGTGGTAACGCTGATACGGTAACGTGAGACGAGAAACGAAAGACGTCAAACGTCAGATGAGAAACGTGAAACGGTTATGTAACTCATTTCATCTCCTTTCTTATTTGCATTGGCTGTTCAACTTGAAAACTCATGAACCCGTAAACTCGTGAACTTCTCTCGTCTGACGTCTGACGTTTCTCGTCTCACGTCCTTAAATGAGGTTGAACGCCTGGGCAAACTTCATCAGGTCGAGGGTAGAGTCGGCATTGAGCTTTGTGCGGATGTTGCGGCGATGGGTTTTTACCGTGGCTTCCGAAATAAACAGTTCATCGGCTATCTGTTGCGAGTTAAGGCCTTGTGCCAGGCAGCGCAGCACTTCTTTTTCGCGTTTGGAGAGGGAGGCGAACAAGCCGTGGTTTTGGCGGAGAAAGCTGTTCTCCTGTATCAGCCTTTCGATCTTGGGAGTAAAAAAATGCGTTGTATCGATGGGGAGCGCTGTTGTGATCCCTAACAATGGTTTGCCTTCCTTGTCCTGTAAAATGATCTTGGAAGCGCTGGCAAACCAGCGAAACGGCTCGTTTTCGGAGGAGCGTACCTGTTGAAAATAGGTCACAATCTCATCAACCTTGTTACGGTGAAGCATACCCAAAATTTTGGGAACATAATTGGGCGTATCCTCCGGGTTGAAAAAACGCTTGTGGTAATCAAAGTGCGGCAGGCGGACCTCTTCCAGAGAAACATTCAGGTTTTGGCGTCCGCGTTCCGACAAATAAACGATGGAATCCGCAGGAAGATTATGGACAATGATCACCCCGGGAATGTCATGTTCCATCAGTTGAATTGCTCTGATCTTTTCGTCGGCAGCCCGTTGCAGATCTTCGTCATCGGTATGCTGCAGCCATTTGGTTTCTTGCATGGGGGTATACCTACCAAATATACTACATGCTGATTGACAACACCCTAGGGGAAGACACTTAGCAGCATAAAATTGCCCGCCGGTAAGACGGGCAATTTAAATTGTATCAAACGGTATTGCTTACAATACTTTTTTCGCTTCGGGTTTGCCGTTGCTGCTACCCGGAAAGGTTTCGCGGAAGTTCATTCCGGTGTTGCTCATGATAAAGCTCCACACATCGGCAGCGGCATCAATGGCTTTTGATGTGGGCAGACCGGCGCCGTGGCCAGCATTGGTTTCAATACGGATCAGCGCCGGGTTAGGACCGGCCGCCGCTTCCTGCAGGGCTGCAGCAAATTTGAAAGAGTGCGCCGGCACCACGCGGTCGTCATGATCGGAAGTGGTGACCATCGTCGCGGGATACGAAACGCCTTTTTTCAGGTTGTGCAGTGGCGAATATTTATACAGGTAAGGAAACTGGTCGGCGTTGTCGCTGCTGCCATACTCGCTGGCCCAGGCATAACCAATGGTAAAGCGGTGAAAACGCAGCATGTCTAAAACTCCCACCCGGGGAATAGCCACTTTAAACAATTCCGGACGCTGCGTCATGGCAGCGCCTACCAAGAGGCCGCCGTTCGAGCCACCGGTGATAGCCAGTTTGCCCGAATTGGTGTATTTGTTCGCCACCAGCCATTCTGCGGCAGCAATAAAATCGTCAAACACGTTCTGCTTGTTTTCCAGCATGCCGGCACGGTGCCATTTTTCGCCGTACTCAATGCCGCCGCGTAATACCACATCGGCATATACGCCGCCCTGCTCCATAAAGAAGATGTTGGAAACGCTGAAGGCCGGTGTTTCATTCACATTAAAACCGCCATAGCCATACATCAAGGCCGGGTTTTGGCCGTTCAGCACCAGGCCTTTTTTGTGGGTGAGGAACATGGGCACTTTGGTGCCGTCCTTACTGGTAAAGAACACCTGCTTTACCTCGTAATCTTCGGGGTTGAATGTAACCTCCGCTTTTTTGTGCAGCGCTGTGGTGCCGGAGGTAATGTTGTATTTGAAAATAGACGTTGGATAATTGTACGAAGTGAAATAGTAGTAAAATTCTTTTTCGTCTTTTTTAGAGCCGAAGCCACCTGCAGAGCCAATGCCCGGGAGGGAGATTTCCCGAACCAGCTTTCCATCGTACGTGTACTGGTACACTTTGGTAGACGCATCTTTCAGGTAAGAAGCAAAGAGGTAGCCGCCGCCGGTGCCCACGCCCTGCAGCACGTTTTCTTTTTCCGGGATGATCTCTTTCCAGGCTTCTTTGGCAGGAGATTTTGGATCGATCAGCACCAGCTTGTAATTGGAAGCGCCGTCGTTAGTGCGAACCAGGAATTTATCACCAACATTGTCCACCACTCCTGCTTGTGCCCCGAAGCCTTCCACCAAAAAGGTGAAATCGCTTTGGTTGGCCTGCAGGTCTTTGATACGGATCTGCCGGCCGCTGCTCGAACCCTCATTGGAATACAGTACCAGGAAGCGGCCGTCTTCGGTTACACCGGCCATGTTGAGGCGCTGCGGATGGTCGCGGTCTTCAAACACCAGCACATCCTCCGACTGCGGCGTACCGATCTTATGGTAATAAACGGAGTGATAAAGGTTCTTTCCTTTCAGCTTGTCTTCAGCTTTCGGCTCGGGGTAGCGACTGTAGAAAAAGCCTTCGTTGCCCTTCCAGGAAAAGCCTGTGAACTTCAGCCACTCTAGGCTGTCGGTGAGTTTTTCCTTGGTAACGGCATTCATTACGTGGGCTTGCTGCCAGTCGCTACCCGCCTTTTGAATGGCATAAACCAGCAGCTTTCCGTTTTTGGAAAATGCCGAGGAACCCAAGGAAACCGTTCCGTCTTCGGATAATTTATTCGGATCGAGAAACACTTCGGCTTTGCCGTTGATCTCTTTCTGACGATACCAAACGCTTTGGTTCTGCAAGCCGTCGTTCTTGGTAAAATACCAGTAATCGCCTTCCCTGAACGGAGCGCCGTAGCGGGTGTAGTTCCACAGCTCCTGCAGACGCTTGCGCACCTTGTCGCGGTAGGGAATGGTGGAGAGATGATCCTGCGTCACTTTGTTCTGTGCTTTTACCCATGATTTGGTTTCCTCGCTGTTGTCGTCTTCGAGCCAGCGGTAAGGATCGGCTACGGTGGTGCCGTGGTAGTTGTCAACGGTATCTACTTTCCGCGTAGCGGGGTATTGAAACTGTGCGTCTGCTTGTTGAATTGTCAATATAGTCAATGCCAGTAAGGTTTTCTTCATGAAGAAAAATTTTATAAAGTAACTGAAAGGTGGAGGGGGATAAATATACGGGGCGTTAAAGAATTGCAGAAAATCGGTTAGAAAATCTTTAGAATGGAAACGGCGCCCATATAGCTCATGACGGCTACCACCAGCCAGCCGGCCACCTGCATCCACAGCGGGTGCCGGTAGTCGCCGACAATGGATCTACGGCGGGCTGCAAGGAGGATCAGCGCCAGGGCAATGGGGAGAATAAGACCGTTTACCGCACCGGCAAAAACCAGCAGGCTGACGGCCGGTTTTTCCTGCAAAAGAAAAAGAAGGGTGGACGTAAGAATAAACAGCGAAACCAGTAAGCGACTGCGCCTTTCAATGACGGGATGCAGGGTTTTGAAAAACGAGATCGTGGTATAAGAGGCACCGATCACGGAGGTGATGGCAGCGCACCACATGACAAACCCGAAAAAGCGATAGCCGATGGCACCGGCCGCCTGCTGGAAAACCGATGCTGCCGGGTTGTCGGCGGCCAGCCTGGCACCGCCCCACACCACGCCCAGCGCCGCAAAGAATAATACAAAGCGCATAATGGAGGTAATAAGGATACCGCTGACTGAGCTGCGGGTTACCTGCGGCAGCGATTCTTTCCCGGTGATGCCGGCATCCAGCAGGCGATGGGCACCGGCAAAAGAAATATAGCCGCCAACGGTGCCACCCACCAAGGTAATGATCTTTACCATGTCGATCCTTTCGGGCCAAATGGTTCGATACAGGGCTTCGCCAACTGGTGGCCCTGAACTAACGGCAATGTACAGGGTAAAAAGGATCATAAGGAGGCCAAGCACCTTTACCAGCAGGTCGATGCCTTTGCCGGCTTCGCGGTACCAGAAGATTCCCAGGGAAAGCAGGCAGCTGATGATAGCCCCGGTTTTTACATCCATCCCTGTCAGGGCATGCAGGCCCAGCCCCGTGCCGCCAATGTTTCCAATGTTGAAAACGAGGCCGCCAAAGCCAATCAGAATGGCGAGGAAAAAGCCAAGCCCGGGAAGCATGCTGTTGGCAATGTCCTGTGCCCGGCTGTTGCTCACCGTGATAATACGCCAGATGTTGACCTGTGCGCCTATGTCGAGGAGGAGGGAAACAAGAATGACGAAACCAAAAGAGGTTAAGAGGTCTTGGGTAAATAGCGTGGTTTGGGTAAGAAAGCCCGGGCCGATAGCCGACGTGGCCATGAGAAAGGCGGCACCAAGGATGGCTGAATGCCGGCTTTTTACAGGCTTTTTCCTGGTGGAAGGCATGGCTGCGCAGGATTAAAAAACGTAAGGTAGGATATTATGAAATGCCCAATTGAAATTTCAAAGCGTCCACAATGGTGCGCTGAACAGTGCTATCGTTAACAGCACCATACCGTTTTACCAGTCGTCTTTTATCAAGGGTTCGGATCTGAAAGCAAAGGACGATCGACTCACTGGGTAAGCCGAAATCACCAGCTTTTAACAGCACCTCGTTAGGGTAAACTGTGCGGTTGTTTTTGCGGGTTGTCAGAGGCAGGATGTTGATGACAGGCAAAACCTTGTTTGCATAATTTTCGCTGATGACTAATACTGGCCTTGTTTTTCCCTGTTCCGAGCCTATCACCGGGTCAAGGTCGGCAAGCCATATCTCCCATTTCAGGAAATTCATTCGTTTATTTGACTGTCGGAGTTTTCAAAATCTTCATTCACCGCCTGCAGATCGGCCAGAAAGTCTTCATCCTGCGAAGCTTTGTTCAACAAAGCTATTTTTGCATCCAACGTTTCGGGCACTTCTTCAATCACTACTTTTACCTGCTTACTGTTTTTTAAAGGAGAAGGAAGTTGTATCGTAAGCTCTCCGCCTGGCGGCACGTCCACAATTTGCTCTATTGACATAAAAATGACTTTCCTCTAATGTAAGATATTTTCTAACGCAGCTTTTCCATTACAGCAAACAAACGTTTTGCAAAAGGCAAAGCATAGGCCCCGTCGCCATGAATACAAACCGTATCGGCGGCAATGGGAATCTCTTTTCCGGAAAGGGTCGTTACACTTCCCTTCTCTATCATTTGCACGACCTGCGCCACTGCTTTTTCTTCTTCCTCAATCAGCGCACCAGGCATTGAACGCGGTGTAAGGGTTCCGTTATCCTGGTAAGTGCGATCGGCAAACACTTCGTTCCAGGCAATGAGTCCAAGCCGTTCTGCTTCGGTAATAGAAGCACTACCGCTCAAGCCAAACAACACAAGGGTTGCATCAAAATCTTTCACCGCCTGCGCAACAGCGTTTGCCAGGGCCGCATCCCGTGCCGCCATGTTGTACAAGGCGCCGTGCAGCTTTACATGGTGCAGCGTGGCATCCGCAGCATCGGCAATTTTTTGGAAAAAGATTAATTGTTCGATTACCAGGTCGTAAACTTCCTGGGGCGTGGTTGTCATTTCTGTACGGCCGAAGTTTCTGCGGTCGGGAAAGGAAGGATGTGCCCCGATGTTGACACCGTGGGCTTTGGCGAGCAGGATGGTTGCTCTTGCTGTTTCTTCATCGCCAGCATGGGCACCACAGGCAATGTTGGCTGATGTAATAAACGGCATGATGGCCTCGTCGTTGCCGATGCCCTCACCCATGTCGCAGTTGATATCAATGTGCATTTCGCCAGTTTTGCAACTTCAATTTACAGGTGTTCTGCAGGTCGTGTAAAGATTTTTGCAGACGAACCCATTTTGCTTCGGCCTTGTCTATTGTCGTAAAGGCAAACTGCAAGCTTTCACCAGCCCCCATCTGTGCCAGCCGCGGCAAGTGTGCCGAGATGACGCTGGCAATGCGTGGATAACCGCCGGTGGTTTGATGATCGGCCATCAGCACCACTACCTGACCATTGGGAAGCAGTTGCACCATACCAAAACCAACACCGGAAGACAGCAGTTGCTCTTTCTTTTCCTGCGCTAAACTTTCTCCCTGCAAACGATAGCCCATGCGGTCGGATGCCGGTGAAATGGTAAACCTGTTTTTTGTAAATGATGCTTTGCTTTCTTCGGTCAGCCAATCCCATTCCGGACCGACAATTACGTCAACAACATTGGTGTGAACTTGTTCAGCTTTGTATTGCCAGGGTAAAATTTCGAAGTCTTTTTTGAGACGCATGTCCAGGTCCGAAAAAGGGATCACATCGCCACGCAACAATTTTATCCCTTTAAAGCCACCAGCGACAGCTGTGAGATTAGTGCTGTAACTATTTAACCAGGGAGCTAATTCCAGTTCGTTGTAAATCGATAGATAACAACGGGCTCCGGAAACTTTTCGTGTGAACGAGATCGCTACATCCTTCTCAATGGCGATGGGTTGGTGCAAGGGCACGCTTGTTCCGTTAATGCAGGGGCTAAAGTTGGCACCGGCCAGGCAGATAATAGCAGGTTGTTGAAAACGAATTTCCGCAGCCGGAAAGTGCAGCTCGATCACCGGGGCCTGCAAATCTTTTCCTAGCAAAGCATTGGCTAGCGCCGCGGCAAAACGGTCTATAGCGCCACCGGGATTGATGCCAAGGTGCTGGTAGCCATATCGGCCCAAGTCCTGCACCGTATCAAGCAAGCCGGCCCGGGTGATCTGCAAACTCATTTTCGGTAATGGGATAAAAGGTTACACTGTCGCCGGGGCGAAGCCGCACAGGATTTTTTTCGGCCTTGTTGAACAAGGACAGCGGTGTTCGGCCGATGATGTTCCAGCCACCGGGAGAATCCAATGGGTAAATGCCGGTTTGTTCGCCGGCAATACCCACCGAACCGGCTTCCACATTTTGCCGCGGGCTGCTTTTTCTCGGTGCAGCAATACGACTGTCCACTTTACCCATGTAGGCAAAACCGGGCAGGAAGCCGATCATGTACACAGTATAAGTAGTCGTGATAAAAATCTGTACGAAGTCGGCGACAGAAAGGTTTTTTTGTTCCGCAAGGCTTTCCAGGTCCGGCGCAAACGGGCTGGCAAAACAGACCGGGATGCGGATCAATCTCTGTTCTAACGGTGTCGCACAATCGTCGTTTTGCAGCAGCGTTTGCAAAAACTGCTTCAGGTTTTCAAAAGCGGACGTTTTTTCGTCATACAGCGCCACCACATCGTAATGAACAGTCAGCGAACAGTAAGCGGGAACGACATCTTTAATGAAGGCCGGAGCGTTTTGCAACTGCCCGAAAAGCTGCATCACCCTTGCGTGTACGGCAGGGTCCATGCTGTTTTGAAACTGCACAAGGAGGGCGGCATCGCCAAGTGGTACTATAAGAGGTTGCCACGACATGGATGGTCTGTCGCGAATGTAATCATTCCATTTGCTGCGCAGCAAAGACCTTAAATCATCTCCCCTCCAAAATAGCCCTGCAGCGGTTGCGGCAGCTTGATGCCGTTTTCATCCTGGTTGTTTTCCAGCAGGCAGGCTAGGATGCGGGGCAGCGCCAAAGAGCTTCCGTTGAGTGAATGCGCCAGTTGGGTTTTGCCATTCGTGTCTTTAAAACGAACCTTCATCCGGTTGGTCTGGAAGCTTTCAAAGTTGGAGACAGAGCTTACCTCCAGCCAGCGCTCCTGCGCAGCGCTGTACACTTCAAAATCGTAAGTCAGCGCCGAAGCAAAGCCCATATCGCCGCCGCATAACCGTAAAATGCGGTAGTGCAAGCCCAACGATTGGATCAGCTTTTCTACATGCGCCACCATATCTTCCAAAACCTCGTAGCTGCGCTCCGGGTGAACGATCTGTACGATCTCCACCTTGTCGAACTGGTGCAGGCGGTTGAGGCCGCGAACATCTTTGCCATAGCTGCCAGCTTCGCGGCGAAAACAAGGCGTGTAGGCCGTCATCCGGATCGGCAGGTCGGCTTCTTTCAAAATCGTATCGCGGTAAATATTGGTCACCGGTACTTCGGCGGTGGGAATCAGGTATAGATTGTCGGCCGTTGCATGGTACATCTGTCCTTCCTTATCGGGCAGTTGTCCTGTGCCATAAGCCGAAGCTTCGTTCACCATCAGCGGCGGCATAAACTCGGTGTAGCCGGCCGCCGTGTTGTAGTCCAAAAAGTATTGGATCAGGGCCCGCTGCAGCTTGGCGCCTTTTCCTTTGTACACAGGAAAACCGCTGCCGGTGATCTTGTTGCCCAGCTCAAAATCGATGAGATCAAATTTTTTGGCGAGGTCCCAATGCGGAACCGCACCGGCATACAATTCCGGCTTGCTGCCTCCAGTACGAACCACTTCATTGTCCTCCGGTGTTTTGCCTTTGGGCACTTGAGCAGACGGCAGGTTGGGCAGGCGAACCAACAAATCGTTCAATCCTTTTTCGGTAGCATCCAGTTCCTGCTGTACAGGATCTAACGCTGCCTTGAAGGTTTCCACTTCCTTTTTCTTATCCTCAGCCTCCGCCTTTTGCCCCTTCGCCATCAGGCCACCGATTTCTTTGGAGGCCGCATTGATCTTTGCTTTTGTATCGTCAAATTGAAAAGTCAGTTTTTTGCGGGCATCATCCATCGCAATGATCTCGTCTACCAGGGCTAGCTCCTTGAAATTCTTCACGGCTAAACGCTCTTTCACTTCTTCGGTGTGGTTGCGCAAAAAGGCCAGTTGCAGCATATGCGTAAAAATTTGAGCGGCAAAGATAACCGCTGTCGGGCGGATTTGGTGAATGGTCAGTGGTGAGTGGTCAATGGTGAGTAAGGTTCGCTTACTGCTTGCCACTCGCTATTCACTACTTGCTTTCTCTTTGTATACGTTTGGCTGATGGATCTGCATCCAGGGAGCAATCGTGGACAAAGGCTGAAAGCCAAACTGCTGGTACAGGCCGTGTGCATCCCGGGTACCTAAAAGAAAACGGCGCAGACCCTGCAAGTTGGGATGACCGATGATGACTTCCACCAGCCATTTACTCAGCCCACGGCCACGGAAGCTTTCGTCAATAAACACATCGGCCAGGTAGGCAAAGGTGGCGCTGTCGGTGATCACCCGGGCAAAACCCACCTGCTGATCACCATAGAAAACAGAAAAGCAAAGCGAACCTTCGATGGATCGGCGCACGGTATCGAGCGGGATGTTTTCCGCCCAATAGGTTTGGCTTAGAAAACCGTGAACATAATCAACATTGATCTGCTCTTTATCAGTAGTGATGCGGTATGCGTCTTTTGTCCATTCCATTTTGTGAAAACAGGGATGCGGTTCTTGGCTGCGGGTTACCTTCGCCCTTTCAAACAAAAATAAACAATGAATTATAGTGATGACCTGCAAACCCGCTGGTGGACCCTGGAAGCACAACTGGTAGAGCGGTTTGGCAAAAAGCCGGACGTAGAAACAATCCTCTTCCTGATCGGCATTCAGGAGCTGGGCGATATCCGCAAGAAATTTTCAAAAGAACAAAAGCAGGACCTGATGCATGTGGCGGTTTGCACCGTGCTGATGCCAAGCGGCTATTATGAAATTGAAAAGGTGGACGAAGACGGCTGGCCGCATTTTAAACAACTCAAGGCTATGCCGGAAATGAATCCCATTGAACAGGAGAATTTTTTAAAAGACCATATCTTACTTTATTTTCAGAACAACGAATTGGTTTCAGAATGAGAAAACTGCTCCTGCTGCTGACGACTGTTTTTTCGCTGCTGGCTTCTGCGCAGCAAGATGTGAAGGTGAAAAAAAAGGACCGCAAACGCGATATTGAAATGGTGACCACCGAAGGCACGATGGTGTTGCGGTTGTCGGACTCCACGCCGGAGCATCGCGACAATTTTATTCGCCTGGTTAAATCGCATTACATCGACAGCATGTTGTTTCACCGTGTGATCAAAGGGTTTATGATCCAGTCCGGCGATACCGCCAGCATCCGCGCGGCGGCTGGTGTGCCGCTGGGAAATGGTGGTCCGGGTTATACGCTGCCTGCCGAAATGCTGCCCTCGCTTTTTCACAAAAAAGGAGCGTTGGCAGCGGCCCGGCAGGGTGATAATGTGAACCCCGAACGGCGCAGCAGCGGCAGCCAGTTTTATATTGTGCAGGGCCGTACGTTTACCGATGCCCAGATGGATTCGATAGAAGTGGCGCGGCTGCAGGGGCGGAAAATTCCGGTGGAGCGGCGGGAATATTTTCGCACGGTTGGTGGCACACCGCAACTTGATGGGAACTATACGGTGTTTGGTGAAGTGGTAAGAGGCTTGGACGTGATTGATAAAATTGCGGCCACCGAAACCAGCAAAGGCCCCGACCGCGACCGTCCGCTGCAGGATATGCGAATATTGAAGGTGAAACTGGTGAAGCGGAAGAAGTAGGGAAGATAGTGGGATATTGCATCCTTTTTTCGTCTGTTTGCAGTGAAACCGGCGATAGTTGGTCGTTTAAAGAGTCTTTGATGAAAGAATGACTTCTCTGCTTTAGAGCAGAATATCCCACTATCTCAATATCCCAATATCCATTTCTCGAATATCCCTTTACTTTGCACGCAAATCTGCAGTATGAACTACCCCGATAATTTACGTTACACGAAAGAGCACGAATGGGTCCGCATCGAAGGCGACGAAGCCGTCATCGGTATCACTGATTTCGCCCAAAAAGAATTGGGTGATATTGTTTATGTAGAAGTGGAAACCGTAGGAAAAGAATTGTCAGCAGGCGATGTGTTTGGCTCGGTGGAAGCGGTGAAAACCGTTTCTGACCTTTTTCTGCCAGTAGCCGGAACCATTACAGAACTGAACCCTGCGCTGAGCGGAAGCCCTGAACTGGTTAACACCGATCCTTATGGCGAAGGCTGGATGGTGCGGATGAAGCTGGCCAATGCTGCCGATGTAGACGGTTTGATGGATGCTGCCGGGTACGAGAAATTGGTAGGGTAATTCCAAATACTATTTTTCAGAACGCAACTATTTTCAGACCTCACAGGTTTTTAAAACCTGTGAGGTCTTTCTTTTTCCATTTTACAACCCCAACTCTTCCGCCGGGTTCCAAAAGCGCTTTTCAAAATCCTGCACTTTGTCATCTATCACTTTAATGCCCTCTTTCTCCAACAACTCCTGCATTTGTTCGGGGTAGGCAAAATGCATTTTACCCGACAGCATACCGTTTCTGTTGACCACCCGGTGTGCCGGCACCTTTGGCTTTACCTTGTGCGAACCGTTCATGGCCCAACCCACCATGCGGGCCGATAGTTTGGTACCCAATGCTGCTGCCACCGCACCATACGATGTTACACGACCTTTTGGAATGAGGCGCACTACGTCAAACACCTGCTCAAAAAAGGTTTCATCTTTTTTCCCGGAAGGTTTGATGGGTTTCAACTTATCGTTAGTTGGAGGTTTTTGTTTGGCCATGGAGGTTATTTGTCGCCACCCAAGTTAGCCCGTTTTTCCAACAAAGCAGAGCGCTTTGGCTCCGGAACGGCTTCGTAATTGAAGGGACAATGACGGCAGCCGTTGCCGCAGCAATAGCCGCGTTTACGGAGATAGTTGGCGGTAAAAACAACCCGGCCATCTTCGTTTAAGTAATAATCATCGTCCGACCCGGCCCCCATCCCCGGCCCTTCCCCCAACGGTGGAAGGGAGCCTGCCGCATCGGCCTTGCTTTGCGGCGAGGCGCTTTTCTGAATAAAGTTCTTTTTGGGTAAAAAGGGCAGTTGTTGGAGAGCCGTTTTTATTGTTTCAAGCGTGGCTTCTGTTTGAAATAACACCTCGTCGTTTGTAAATCGAATAACAGTAAAGCCCTTTGTATTGAGCCAAGAGGTTCTTGCTTCATCGTTGGCCTTGTTTTCCGGCAATTGATGTAATAGGCCATCAATTTCTATCACCAAACCTTTTGCAAGGCAAACAAAGTCTGCGATGTAAGTCCCAATGATGTGCTGTCGCCGAAAAGCATAACCATCAAGTTTGTTTCCGCGAAGCTGTTGCCAGAGATAATCTTCCGCTTTTGTTGGATGTTTTCTATGTTCAGCTACAAAATTTTTTAAAAGGGGATAAAGCGTTGGGTCAGCGTGCTGGTAAAATTCTCCCATTGCCGGGTTGTTAACCGGCAAATCAGCATCTTCCTTTAGCGAGGGCTGCGATTGGGGTTCTTCCCCGTTGGGGGAGTCAGAGGGGGCTTTCATCCTTCAGAATTTGTTGCAGCGTAGCATCCATTTCTTTCGACGGCAAGGTTTCCGGCAGCGAAAAGCAGAGGTAGTGCACCCGGTTGCTGCCGGCAATGTCCAGCGACTCGTAATGGGTTTTGATGTGCAGTTCCGGTGGTACTCCCGGCTCGGCATACACATCGTCGATGTCTTTGTACAACGTACAGCCGTACATGGCAATTACCTTTTTGGTGAAGTTGTACAGGTCGGGACTATCGGTTTTTAAATGAATCTTACCGCCGGGTTTCAAGATCTGGTAATAGCTGCGCAGAAAGCGGGGGTGGGTCAGTCGCTTTTTGGCTTTTGATGTGCGCAGTTGCGGGTCGGGAAAGGTGATCCAGATCTCGTCCACTTCTTCGGTGGCAAAATATTGTTCGATCTGCTCGATCTGGATACGTAGGAAAGCCACATTACGCAAGGTATGCTTGATAGCTTTTTTGGCACCCACCCAAAGGCGGTTGCCTTTTTTATCGATGCCGATAACGTTTTTATTTGGGAACATTTCGGCCAGACCTACTGTGTATTCGCCTTTGCCGCAGGCCAGTTCCAGTACCAGTGGGTTCCGGTTTTCAAAAAAGCCGGCCCAGGTACCCTGCACACCTTCGGGGTATTGCAACACGTTGGCAAAGGTTTCCAGTTCGGCAAAGCGTACTAATTTCTTTTGACCCATGGTGAAAAAGCAACTGGCTTTTGGCTTCAGGCTACAAGCTTTATAAAGCCAAAAGGAACAAAAAAATTATGGACAAGTAACATTGCCGGCAACTTCCAGTAGCCAGCGGCTTGCAGCCAGCAGCCTTATGTTATTGGCTGACAGCTTTCTTCTCAAACATTAACTCCTTCACCTTCTCCTTGTCTTCTTTTTCCTTTTTCAGGTCGAACATGGTACCAAAGACGTGGTCCCACACCGTAGAGCTTACGCCAAACCCCTTCTCTTCATCCTTGTAATGGTGCAGGTGGTGATTACGCCACAGGGGTTTCATCCACTTGAACGGCGGGTTCCAGGCATGAATGGCGTAGTGCATGGAAGCATAGAGCAGGTAACCCAGGATAAAGCCGGGGAAGAACAGGTAAACGTTCTCTTTTAAAAGGAGGTATTGAATGCCAAACAGGACCGATGCCAGGATAAGGCTGGGCAGGGGCGGCATAAACAGGCGCTGCCGGTCGCGGGGATAATGGTGGTGATTGCCGTGCATGATGTACACGAACTTTTTGGTTTTTTCGCCTTTGGGCGAAAGATGAAAGGCATAGCGGTGCGCCAGGTATTCGAAAAAGCTCCAGAAGAGCATGGCACCAATAAACCAGGCCGCTACTTTGCCGCCGCTCACACCCAGGGTAGTATAAGCATAAATGGGCATCCCGATGATGGCTGGCAGGTACATACCCCAGATCACCAACGGGTGTCCTTTGGTGAAAAATTCCAGGACAGGGTTCTCAAAAAGCCTTGCCTGTCCTTTATTATGGATTTTCTCAAACTTCATAGCGATGGTGAATTTGTGCCTGCAAATTTAAGGTTTGAAAAACTATAACCGGCAGCAAGAAGCAGCGTAATTGTTAAATGCCGCTATTCTGGCGGTGACCCCTCGGGGTTGGGCGGCCGGCGCTAAGGCAGTGAGGGTCAAACACAAACCACTTGTTAAAACGGCGGCAAGGCATTTTTTCAACCGGCTTCACTTCTATTTGGCCTTACATTTACACGGTGAGAAAAAAGAAGAAAAACATTGTGTTGGAGCGGTTGCCGGTGGAGGCTTATGCTGCCGAAGGAAAATCGCTGGCCCGCAGCAATGGCAAAGTGATTTTTATAGAAGGCGCCGTGCCTGGCGATGTGGTGGATGTGCGGCTGGGCAAAAGCAAAAAAGACTGGGCCGAAGGGCATGTGCTCCATTTTCATGAATACTCGGCGGAAAGGGCTACGCCGTTTTGCCAGCACTTTGGCGTTTGCGGCGGTTGCCAGTGGCAGATGCTGCCCTACGCCAAACAACTCGAATACAAGCACCAGCAGGTGGTGGACAATCTCACCCGTATCGGAAAAGTGCAGTTGCCACCGTTTTTTCCCATCATTGGTGCCGAAGAAGACAAATTTTACCGCAACAAGCTGGAGTTTACCTTCAGCACCAAAGAATACCTGCCCGCAGGCAGCTTCGACAAAACCGACAAGGAACGGTCATTCAACTCCGTACTGGGCTTTCATGCCCGCGGTTTTTTCGACAAGATCGTTGACATTCAAAAATGCTGGCTGCAGCCCGAGCCACAGAACGGTCTTCGCAATGCCCTGCGGGAATTTGCCTTGCAGCAAGGCTACAGCTTTTACGACTACCGGGAGCACCGCGGCCTGCTGCGCAACCTACAGTTTCGCATCTGCACCACCGGCGAGGTGATGGTGAACGTGGTGTTTGGCGAGGAGGAGGAAACGGGTCGCGAGGAAATAATGCGTTTCATTCAAACCCATTTCCCCGGGATTACCACCCTGCTTTATACCATCAATACCAAAATGAATGACTCCATCTTTGACCTGGAGCCGGTGGCTTGGAGCGGCAAAGGTTACGTGGTGGAAGGCCTGGAGGATTTCCGGTTCAAGATCGGGCCAAAGTCTTTTTTTCAAACAAACACCCGGCAAGGCGAAAAGCTGTACCAGGTAACCAGGGAATTTGCCGAGCTGGATGGCTCGCAGGTGCTGTACGACCTCTATTGCGGTACCGGTAGCATTGGGATTTTTTGCAGCCGCGGCGCCAAAAAAATTATAGGCGTGGAGGCCATTGATGCCGCCGTAGAAGACGCCAAACAAAATGCGGCCATGAACGGCATTGCCCACGCCGAATTTTATGCCGGTGATGTAATAAAGGTTTGCGACGATGCGTTTTTCGCCGCCCATGGCCGTCCGGATGTGATCATCACCGACCCGCCGCGGGCCGGCATGCACCAAAAGCTGGTAGAAAAGATCCTGGAAATAGAAGCGCCAACGGTGGTGTATGTTAGCTGTAACCCCGCCACGCAGGCAAGGGACCTGTCGCTGCTCGATGAAAAATATACCGTTACCAAGGTTCAGCCGGTGGATATGTTCCCACATACCCACCACATTGAAAATGTTGTTCAATTAAAAAGAAGAGATGCATGAGTAATTTCAGATACCACAGGCCGGACAACTTTCCACCCGTTGTAAAATGGTTGATCATTGTCAATGCAGCGGTTTTTCTCCTGCAAACTGCTCTTGACAGCCAGTATGGCCTTACGGCAAGGCTTGCACTCTGGCCTATCAACTCACCTTATTTTCAACCCTATCAGGTTTTTACCCACATGTTCTCGCATGGCTCTATCGGTCATATCTTTTTCAACATGTTTGCCCTGTATATGTTTGGCAAAACCCTGGAAAATGTTTGGGGTCCAAAACGCTTTCTGAATTTTTATTTAATCAGTGGCATAGGAGCGGCCGTAGTGCACCTGGCGGTGGAATACCTGCAGGGCGGCATGGCGCCGGCAGTGGGGGCTTCCGGGGCAGTGATGGGCATCCTGGTTGGCTTTGCCTACTTGTTCCCCAACACAGAATTGTATATCTTGTTTATACCATTCCCGGTCAAGGCAAAATGGGTCGTTATTGGCTATGTCCTGATCGATTTATTTGGCGGATTTGCCTCTTTCAGTGGCGATAATATTGCGCATTTTGCTCATTTGGGCGGCGCTCTTACGGGCTTTATTTTAGTGCTGCTGACGAACAAAGGAAACCGCAGCCGGTTTTATTAACGTGGCAGATAAATTGCAGAAATTAATTTTCTATGAGCTACTATCAACAACAAAACAGATCAAGACTCTCGATAGGGCAGGATGGCAATGTGCTCACCATGTTGTTGGTCATCAACCTGAGTGTCTTCGCAATTTTAGCCTTTATCAAAGTAATATATTATTTCAGCTTTGGCGACCAGGGAGTAGGCCTGTTCCAGGAGCAGATCTTTAAATGGTTTACCCTGCCGGCCGACCTGGGTACGTTCATCACCCGTCCGTGGACCTTGTTCACGCATATGTTTGTGCACGACACGGCACAGATCTGGCATATCCTGGGCAACATGATCTGGCTCTGGGCCTTTGGCAGCATCCTGCAGGACCTGATGGGAAACAAAAAACTGTTCCCGCTTTATTTCTACGGTGCCATGGGTGGTGCCTTTGCCTATATGCTGGCGTATAATGTAATTGGCCCGCTGAAGGTTGACCTGCAATATGCGCAGGCCTTTGGCGCATCGGCCGGAGTAATGGGGGTTGCCATTGGCACTACGGCACTGGCGCCCAACTACCGCATTTTTCAAATGCTGAACGGCGGTATTCCTATTTGGGTCATCACCATCATTTATCTTATTATCGACCTGGCCACCATTCCGCACGGCAACCCGGGCGGTCATATTGCCCACATTGCCGGTGCTGCCATGGGCTATGTTTTTGTGCTGGCCTTGCAAAGGGGTCATGACTGGAGTACCTGGATCAACAACTTTTTCGACTGGGTGAACAACCTGTTCAATCCCGATAGATCCAAAAAAGGCAGTTCTGCCAAAACCACGCTTTATTACAACAGCAAGGTGCCACCGTTCAAACGGGCCAATGTGATCACCCAGCAACGCATCGACGAGATCCTGGATAAGATCTCGCAGAAAGGCTATCACTCGCTGACAGAAGATGAAAAAGAAATGCTGAAGCGGGCAAGCAAGGAAGACATTTAAACACGAATTATAGCACGGATTACACGAATTTGGGCGGCTCCAGGCGGAGCCGCCTTTTTTTTATTAGAGGATGATTCGTTTATACTGGAGGGAGGGTTGGCCGAAGTTGATGATGAGGCCAAGGTGCAGGCCGGAAGCTTTTAAATAGTTGAGTGTTTGTTGTGTGAAATTGGTAACGAGCATCGAAGTGGCTTTTACTTCCAGAAGAATGGTTTCATAAACAATAAAATCAGCGTAAAACCGTCGTTCCAGAACAATTTGCTTGTACGGTATTCGAAATCCCTGCTCTCTTGCATACGGTATATTACTTTCTTTCAGTTCATATTCCAGCGCATCTTTGTAAACGGCTTCTTGGAAGCCCGGACCTAATTGCCGGTGTACGTCCATGCAAAGGCCAATGATGGCGTAGGATTCCTCTTTTAGCAGCAATTCGGTCATGTCATCAAATTACAAAAACAGAACAGGTTTTCAAATTCCAACGCAGGCACACTAAATTGTGCAGACAATTCGTATAAAGAATGCACGTATCCACGCTATTCGTATGCATCCGTTTGTGAAATGAGTTTGTGCTCGAAGAATTCGTGTAATCCGTGCTATAATCCGCGTTTAATGGCTGCCAACGTCCGACGCATAACAAAGGTTCTCTTTCTCCTGCTCCATATCCTGGTAGCGGTGGCCTTCCTGTTGGCTTGCCTGGCATCGGGGCTCGACCCGGTGAAATGGTGGACGATCTCACTGCTCGGGCTGGGCTTTGGTTTTATCGTTATCACGCTCATCGCTTTTATATTTTTCTGGCTGGTGATCAAGCCGCGGTTTATCCTGCTTTCGCTGGTTCCCATGCTGATCGGCTACAAAAGCATCGCGGTGTTTTTTGGCGTACAGGTTTCCGAAAAGTTCAACTACCAAAAAAGTCCGCAAGTACTGCGTGTTGCCAACTGGAACGTAGCCCGTTTTCTTGAATGGAAGCGCAACAACAACAAGGGCAGCCAGGTGCGCCTGAAGATGATGGACCAGATAAAGGAACAATCGGCCGATGTGCTTTGCCTGCAGGAATTTTTCACCTCTACCGACACGGCTTATTACAACAACCTGCAGCATATGCTTCACGAAGTTGGTTACCCGTATTATTATTTTGCCCGGCGAGACGATGGCGACCGGCAATGGTTTGGCAACGCTATTTTTTCGAAGCACCCGATCGTTGATAGCGGCAAATTTCTTTTTCCCAACGAACGTTATCCCGAGAGCCTGCTGCATGCCGACATCAATTTTCACGGCGATACGGTCCGGATATACACAACGCACCTGGCTTCGCTGCGTTTTAAAAAAGAAGACTACGAGAACATCGAAGAGATCAAAGGACAGCAACGCGATATTATCCGCAACTCAAGAGGCATTTTTAGTAAAGTGCGCAACGCCATGCTGCAGCGAAAAGAACAGGCCCTGCTGATAAAGGAACTGGTGTCAAACGACCCTTACCCCACTATCCTTACCGGCGACTTTAACGATGTGCCTAACTCCTTTGCCTATGCCACCATCAGGGGAACTGAGTTTCAGGATGTGTTTTTGCGAAAAGGCTTTGGCGTCGGCCGCACCTTCAACGCCATCTCTCCCACCCTGCGCATCGACTATATTTTAACCACCAAAGATTTTGATGTGCTGCAATTCAACCGCATCGTAAAAAACCTTTCCGATCATTACATGCTGGTATCGGACCTGCAACTGAAGAAGTGAGTGGTGAGTGGTCAGTGGTGAGTTGGTGTTTGAAATCCGGAAACGCATTCCTATTCGCCAAGTGTGGTTATCATGAGAACATTATTTATAAAGTAAAAGATAAATGTCTTCCCTACTCGCCATTCACCACTCACCACTCACTATTTTTGCCGCATGAGCAAGCTGAAAGTTTACAATTCTTACACGAGGGAAAAAGAAGAATTTGAATCGCTGGTGCCGGGCCATGTAGGAATGTATGTGTGCGGACCCACCGTGAGTGGCGAAAGCCACCTTGGGCATGCTCGTCCTTATATAACCTTTGACGTGGTGTACCGCTACCTGGTGCACCTGGGTTATAAAGTGCGCTATGTACGCAACATCACCGATGCCGGTCATTTTGAAGAAGAGGGCCGCGAAGCCGAAGACAAAATTTCGAAAAAAGCACAAATAGAAAAGCTGGAGCCCATGGAGATGGTGACAAAATATACCAACCTCTTTCACTGGGCCATGGGCCAGTTCAACTGCCTGCCGCCAAGCATTGAGCCGACGGCAACAGGGCATATCGTTGAGCAGATCGGGATGATCCAAAAGATCATCGATGCGGGTTACGCTTACGTGGTGGGCGGCAGTGTGTACTTCGACGTGAAAAAATACGCCGAAAGCCACGACTATGGAAAATTGAGCGGTCGCATTATCGACGACTTGCTGGAAACCACCCGGGTGCTGGAAGGTCAGGATGAAAAACGCGACAAAGCTGATTTTGCCCTGTGGAAAGAAGCGCCGCCGGAGCACATCATGCGCTGGAACAGTCCCTGGGGTGAAGGTTTCCCGGGCTGGCACATCGAGTGCTCGGCGATGGCCACCAAATACCTGGGTGCCCGCTTCGATATTCATGGAGGTGGCATGGACCTGCAGTTCCCGCACCACG
Source organism: Flavisolibacter longurius (assembly GCA_013327885.1). GTDB lineage: Bacteria > Bacteroidota > Bacteroidia > Chitinophagales > Chitinophagaceae > Flavisolibacter. The sequence goes on from JABUMY010000002.1 coordinate 449,589, forward strand.
AAAGCGAGATTGCGCAAAGCACCATCTGCAACCACACACCGCCGGTGCGTTATTGGATGCACAACAACATGATCACCATCAATGGCCGTAAAATGGGCAAGAGCTATAACAACGTGATCAAGCTAACGGAGTTGTTCAGCGGCGATCATCCCCTGCTGGAGAAAGCGTATTCGCCCATGACCATCCGCTTTTTCATTCTGCAAACGCATTACCGCAGCACGCTTGACTTTGGCAACGATGCCCTGATTGCCGCAGAAAAAGGATTAAAGCGGTTGATGGAAGCGTACGAGTGGCTTCAGGGAGCAGTAGGCAGTATGCAGTCGGCAGTCGGCAGTAGCGCATCCGACCCAGTACTGGATGAAAAAGTAGTGAAGCTGGTAAGCGAGTTTGATGAATTTATCAACGACGATTTTAATACCGCCAAGGTGCTGGCCAATATGTTCGAGCTGGTACCGGTGATCAATTCACTCAAGGACAAACAGATCAAACCCGATGCGTTATCGGTTGATACACTGCACCTGTTGCAAAGCAAAATGAAAACCTTTGTGGAAGACATTTTTGGCCTGCGCAGCGAAACCGCCGGCGAAGCCGACAAACTCAAAGGGGTGATGAACGTGCTGATTGCTTTGCGCAAGGAGGCCAAAGCCAAACGCGACTGGGCAACATCGGATAAGATCCGGAACCAGTTGGCTGAAATTGGCATCCAGGTGAAAGACGAAAAAGACGGCGGGATGAGTTGGAGTCTTTCCTAATAAAACAACAATAGAAAAAGCCTGTCTTCAAAGGGACGGCTTTTTCTATTTACGTACACCCGTTGGCGATAGTACAGCAACTATGCTTTCAATGCCCTTAGCATTTCCCGTTTCCCCCGCGGGCCCGGGACCTTTTCCACGCTGAAGCCGGCCGCCTGCAAGGCCCGCCGCACATCGCCTTTGGAGCAATAGGTTACCAATACGCCGTTGGTATGCATCATGCCATACAGCTTTTCAAACACTTCTTTTGTCCACAGCTCCGGCTGGGCCGATGGCGCAAAGGCATCGTAATAAACAAGGTCGTATTGCCGCGAAGGCGAAAAGGCGGTTAGTTCCGTTTGTCGTTTTTCTACTGTAAAAAAATCGTTTACCTGCACGGCTTCATCCCAGGCGCATTGGTGCAGCGCTGTAAATAGTTCGCCGTAGCCCAGCGAATCCGAATAGTTCAGCAGGGAGGCTTCCTCCGCTGAAAGTGGGGCCGTTTCCACGGCTGTGTAAAAAAAGGACCGCTGCTGTTCCAGCGCCACCAAAGCGGTGAGAAAAGCATTCAGCCCGGTGCCAAAACCCATTTCAAAAATGCTGATCTCGGTCTTATCCGGTGACGTTAATATCGTTCCCAATCCGGCTTCGATAAACACATGCATCGACTCCTGTACCGCTCCGTGCACCGAATGATAGGTTACCCCTTTTTCAGCAATGGCAATGGTATGCGACCCGTCTTTTGTCAACACTACTTCACGCATGGCGTAAAGCTAAGGCAAAGAGGAGCAAGCAAACGTGAAAGCGTTCACAAGTTCGTAGGAGTAAAAGTTCACGGGTTCACGAGTTCGCAGGTTCACAAGTTAAACAGCCCTTCATACTATTATAAGGTAGTTTCAAACTATAAGCGTCTTTCTGTTTTACGTCTCACGTTTCTCGTCTCACGTCAATGTATCTTCGCTGTCATGTCTTCCTACATCGATCACCTGTCCAAAGACAGCCGGATGCGAAAGGTCCTCGCCGACCAGGATTCAGTCTCGCTTTCCCGGCATAAAAACATTCCCCTGCGGCTTTGCGCTTCCATCATGAGCCAGCAGCTTTCTACCAAAGTGGCAAAGGTGATCTTTCACCGCTTTCTTATGCTTTATGGTGGCGATGAACCAACGCCGGAGCAGATTGCGGCTACACCACCCGAAACCTTGCGGGGTATTGGCCTGAGCAATGCAAAAGCGCAGTATGTGCTGAACGTAGCGCAATTTTGTATGGCACACAAGCTGACCGATGCAAAGCTGAAAAAAATGCCGGATGAGGAGATCATCGACCTGCTCACAGAGATCAAAGGCGTAGGCCGATGGACGGTGGAGATGCTGCTGATGTTCACACTTGGCCGCGAAGATGTGTTTGCAGTGGATGATTATGGCATACAGGTGGCCATGAAAAACATCTACAAACTGGACGACAGCAATAAAAAAGAATTCAAAGCAGCCATGCAAAAGATTGCGGCAAAATGGTCGCCCTACCGCACGTATGCCTGTTTGCACCTGTGGCAGTGGAAGGACGCTTGAGAGTAGGCAGTACGCAGTAAGCAGCCGGCAGTAATTGTTGAACTGCATACTGCCTACTACCTACTGCCTACTTCTCTATGGTTTCTGCCAAATGCCAATTTTTTCTCAACATTCTTGTCCAATCGGCGCTCTTACCTACATTTGTTGCAATGGAATATAACACTACGAGGAACCATTTGACCATGCGGGAGTATGGCCGCCATATTCAAAAGATGGTGGAGCACCTCTTGTCAATTGAAGACCGTGACCGCCGGCAGGCCAACGCCTACGCGGTAATTGAACTCATGGGTTTTTTAAACCCCCACCTGAAAAACGTTGAGGATTTCCGGCACAAGCTATGGGATCACCTTTTTTATATATCTGATTTTAAGCTGGACGTGGATTCGCCTTATCCCATCCCCCAAAAGGAAACCTACAAGGCCAAGCCCGATCCTATCCCTTATCCCAAGCGTTACCCCAAGTTTTCCCACCTCGGTAAAAACCTGGAGCTGGTGATCAACAAGGCCTTAAAAGAAGAAAGCCCCGAAAAACGCCAGGGTTTTGCCAATGCCATTGCTTATTATATGAAGCTGGCGTACAACAACTGGCACAAAGACACCGTACACGACGATGCCATCCAGAGCGAACTGAATTCCATTACCAAAGGTCAGCTTGAATTTACCAACACGCCTTATGTAAAAGCGTACCGTCCGCAGCAGGAAGGCTGGGGCGAACGCGGCAGCGGCTATGGCCGTCAGCAGCAGCGCGGCAAGTTTCAGCAGCGCGGCGGAAGCGGCGGCGGTAACGGAAACGGCGGTGGCAACCAACGCAATGACCGCAACCGTCACGGCGGTAAAAAGCGCTTCAAATAGTGGATGGTGAGTGGTCAATGGTGAGTGAAGCACACTGCCCGAACAGCCTGTTACTTTGAAAGCGGCTGTTTTTTGTTTTCAGTAGATTGCTCTCATGGTGTTGTTTCTTTTATACAAAATACTTGGAAAAACGCATGTCTGCAGGGATTTTGAGACAGATCATTCTCCAGTCCGCCCACACATTCTTTAACAATCCCATTTGATTTTTCAAGCTAATTTGCCTTGCTTAACTGCTCTTGATCTATCCTTTACAGACAGAACACTATAACATGCAACGATATCTATCCGGTTTTTTCGCATTGCTTTTCGTGCTGATTGGCTCTTTTACGTTTGCGCAGGATACCTCAAACGTCACTTCAGTTGACCCGGATCTGTTAAACATCAACTCCAACCGAATACCAAAAGAATACACCATTCGCAACATTGCCGTTACCGGTTTAAGCACACTGGATACGGGCATTGTGCAATCCATTTCGGGATTGCTGCCCGGCGACAAGGTGTTGCTGCCTGGCGGCGAAGCGTTTTCAAGGGCCATAAACAACCTGTGGCGCCAACGCCTGTTTGCCAACGTGCAGATTTATGTAACCAGGGTAGAAGGCAACAATGTAGATATCGAGATCGCTGTGCAGGAACGGCCGCGTCTTGCCAATTTTAAAATCGTAGGCGCCACCAAAGGACAGGCCGAAGAGTTGCAGGGAAAGATTGGCCTGGCAAAATCCACCATCATCACCGAAAACATGAAGCGCAATGCCACGGAGGTGATCAAAAAATTCTTTGGCGAAAAAGGCTTTCTTAACACGCAGGTACGCATCGAAGAGCAGGCTGACCGCAGCCTGGCCAATTCCCGTTCGCTTACCTTTTATATCGATAAAGGTGAGAAAGTGCGCATCAGCGACGTAGTGTTTTATGGCAACCAGGATGTTGCTTCCACCACGCTGAAAAAGAAGCTTTCCGATACAAAAGAAAAAAGCCGGTTTGATTTTTCACCCGATTCCATCCCCATGCCTTACGGCGAGGTGGTACATCCTTCTTTGGGCGAATACCTGAGCAACTATGGCTTTTTGTATCCTACTAAAACAAAACAGTTCCTCGATCCGTACTTCCGTTTCCGTCCGTTCACCGGTGCCAAGTTTAATCAAACCAAGTACGATGAAAACAAAGAAAATGTACTGGCTTATTACAACTCGCTTGGCTACCGCGATGCACAGATCGTAGACGACACCCTCACCTTCAATGCGGAAAAAAACCGGATGCAGGTGCACATTAAAGTAAAGGAAGGCCGTAAATATTATTTTGGCGACATTACCTGGAAGGGAAATACAAAATATCCCGATTCGGTGCTCACCGCCATCCTCAACATCAAAAAAGGCGATACTTATAATATAGACCTGCTGAACAAGCGCCTGGGTAAGCAACTGAGTCCCGAAGGCGGCGACATCAGCGGTTTGTACATGGATGAAGGTTACCTGTTCTTCCGGGTGGATCCCGTGGAAACGGCGGTGTACAACGACACCATCGACTACGAGGTTCGTGTGACCGAAGGCCCGCAGGCCCGCATCCGCAACGTGAACATCACGGGTAACGATAAAACAAAAGACCACGTTATTCGCCGCGAACTGCGTACGGTTCCCGGTAACCTATTCAGCCGTTCGGACCTTATCCGCTCACAGCGGGAACTGGCGGCGCTCAACTATTTTAATCAGGAAAAGATCAACCCCAACGTAGTGCCTAACCAGGACGATGGTACGGTGGATATTACCTGGGAGCTGGAAGAAAAATCTTCTGACCAGTTGGAACTGTCTGCCGGTTTTGGTGGCGGTATTGGTTTCACCGGTACGCTGGGTGTTACCTTCAACAACTTCTCCATTAAAAACATTACCAAGAAAGAAGCCTGGGATCCACTTCCTATGGGTGATGGTCAAAAGCTAAGCTTGCGCTACCAGTCGAACGGCCGTTATTATCGTTCGTACAACTTCTCGTTTACCGAACCTTGGCTGGGTGGCAAAAAGCGTAACTCGTTTACCATTGGTGCCAGCTCTACCAAGTTCTCCAATGCAGGCTATAACTATTTTACCGGCCGCATTGATACAAAAGCTGCCGATACCAGCTACCTGAAGGCAACAACGGTGTTTGTGTCGTTGGGCAAGCAGCTCAAGTGGCCCGATGATTATTTCAGCCTGATCTACTCGCTGAACTACACCCGCTACGACATTATGAACTATGCGATCTTCCAGGGGTTAAATTCCGGAACATCCAACAACGTAAGCTTCCGTGTGGGTCTGCAGCGTTCTTCGGTTTTCGACCCGACCTTCCCGCGGAGTGGTTCCAACATTTCAGCCACGGTGCAGTTCACACCTCCCTATTCTTCCTTTAATAAAGACCTGGCTACTTCTGCCAACCCGTATAAAAATCCGGAATACCACAAATGGCGCTTTTCCTCTGAGTGGTTTGTGCCCATCGGTAAACCAATGGGTGCCGAACGCAGCCGCCAGTTTGTGTTGAAGCTGGCCGCCAAGTATGGCTTTATGGGCCGTTACAACAAAAAGATCGACTTCTCGCCCTTCGAACGTTTCCAGTTGGGCGGCGATGGGTTGACCAACAACAACGGTATCCTGGGTTATGACATCATTGCCCTTCGTGGCTACCCGGTGTTTGACAACTCCGATCCAACGGTGAACAACCCTGATCAAACGAGCACCAACCGGTTCTTTACCATCTTTAATAAATACCAGTTGGAGCTGCGTTACCCCCTGGTGACAAGCCCGGCCAGCACCATCTATGCGCTGACCTTCTTTGATGCGGCCAACGGCTGGTTCAACTTTAAAGATTACAACCCCTTCCGCCTGCGTCGCAGTGTGGGTGTAGGTATGCGTTTCTTCCTGCCGATGTTTGGTCTCCTGGGCTTCGACTATGGCGTAGGCCTGGATCGCATCGGGCCGGGATCGGGACTGAAGAATGCGTCCCGCTTTACCTTCATGCTGGGTGTAGAACCGGAATAATAAATAATGCGTAGGGACACGCTACGGCGTGTCACTACCTCTCACAAAACGTTTTAACGCGAAATTTTAATTTACTGCGTAAACAAACTGACCAATCGTTTATCTTAATCGTCTTTCGTATATAAATCATATGCTGATGAAAAAATTACTACTGCTTGCTGCAATCAGTTTATCGGTTGCCGCCACTACACAGGCACAGAAATATGCCATCATCGACACCAAGTTTATCCTGGACAAAATGCCGGAATATAAAACGGCCCAAAAAAGCCTGGATGATATTGCCGCTACCTGGCAGAAAGAGATCGACCGCATGCAGCAGGAGCTTGACAAAATGTACAAGGACTTTGAGGCCGAGCAGGTGATGCTGAGCGATGACCTCAAAAAGAAACGCGAAGACCAGTTGTTTGTAAAAGAAAAAACACTTCGTGACCTGCAGCGCAGCCGCTTTGGCTTTGAAGGCGAGCTGTTTAAAAAGCGTCAGGAACTGATAAAGCCCGTACAGGACAAAGTTTATAACGCTGTGCAAAAATTGGCCGTGCAACGCGGATATGACTTTATATTGGATAAAAGTGAAGGGATAACGGTTATATTTGCCGACCCCAAACTCGAAAAAAGTGAAGACGTATTACGGGAACTGGGCGTAAAATAAAAAAACTAAACGCAAACGCAGCGAATGCGCTGCCATAAGAATCTTAAAACAACACCACAAAAAAAACCTCAATGAGCAAGATCAAAATGTTTTTCATGGCAGCCCTGTTTTTAGCCGGTGCCAGCCAGGTACAGGCCCAAAAATCGGGTTACATCAGTGTAGAGCAGGTTGTATACCTGATGCCTGAGGTAGGTAAGATCGACACTACCCTGCAGAAATTCCAAACCGACTCTCTGAACGCAGAATTCGCCTCCCTTGTACAGGAATACCAATACAAAGACAGCATTCTGAATAAAACCGATACAACAAAGATCCCTGTTGCCGTAAAAAGACAACACCGTCAGGACCTGGAGCAGATCGCTTACCAGGTGCAGAACTGGCAGCAGATTTCGCAGAACGTAATGCAGAACAAGCAGCAGGAATTGCTGGCGCCTGTTTACCAAAAAGTAATGAAAGCCATCAACGATGTGGCCAAAGAAAATAACTATTCGTTTGTTTACAACCAGGAAGTACTGCTGGTAGCGCCGCCAAGCGATAACTTGCTGCCACTGGTTGCTAAAAAACTGAACATTAAACTGCCTGCACAAGGTGCCCAGCCGCAAGCGGCCAACCAGGGTGGTGCAAGGCCAGCAGCGGGTAACCGTCGCCAGTAAGCAAAATTTTTAAAAGTGAATAAATACGGTCCTGCCTTTTTAGGCGGGACCTCTTTTTTAGTACCGTTTACGAGTTCACAGTTTCTGTTTGCAGTTAGCTGTACGCTGTAAAAATTATGACCGGAAGCATCTAAAGAATGTAAGCAATGTTTTTTACTATTAGGCATGTTACCCCAACAACTGCAAACCGCGAACGGCAAGCCGTGAACTTGTAAACTTTCTTCTACCTTCGCCGCTTACCTATTCTCTCCTGCTATGACCATGAACATGCAGCAAAAGATCGTGATCATTACCGCACCGTCAGGCGCCGGCAAAACCAGCATTACCCGTTACCTGCTGAACAAGTATCCCGGTAAACTGGCCTTTTCGGTATCGGCCGCTACAAGGCAACCCAGGGGTGCCGAAAAAGATGGCGTAGATTATTATTTTATGAGCGAGGAAGAGTTTACCAACAAAATTCAGCACGAAGCTTTTGTGGAGTGGGAGATGGTGTACAAAGGAAAATATTACGGTACGCTGAAGTCCGAGATACACCGCATCTGGAGCGAAGGCAAAGCACCAGTTTTGGATATTGATGTAAAAGGCGCCATTCATGTGCAGCAGCAATATCCCGGCACAACGCTTTCGCTGTTTATAGAACCGCCAACCGTAGAAGAGCTCAAGCGGCGGCTGTTGAGCCGCGGTACCGAAACGGAAGAATCACTTAATACCCGCATCAGCAAAGCGGCCTACGAGATCTCGTTCAAAAACTCGTTTGATAAGATCATTGTCAATGCCGACCTGGAAACCGCCTGCAAAGAAGCGGAAGAAGCAATCCTGGCCTTTTTGCAATAGGGCGGGCAAACCGGTAAGCGCTAAAAAACAAAAGGCTTGCACTACTTATGCCTGACGCCGATTTTCTTTTTGCAGCAATCATTTTGCCTTATCCTTTATCTTTAATCCAATGGTAGAAATCAATATCATCGTGTGGTTTTTTGTTACCCTGTTGCTGATGGGATTTTTTGCCGGGGTGCAAATGGCATTTTACAGTGTTAACCGATTTAGCATTGAGTTGCGGAAAAAACAAGGCAACCCCGATGCCATCCTGCTTTCAAAATACTTTGAGAACCCCGAGCTTTTCCTGAGCACCATGCTCATTGGCTTTACCATCTTCCTTGTTTGGTTTGCTCTTCTGTTCAATACCATTACGGAATACCTCTGGAATTTAGCCAACCTGCACAATGTAGGGGTACGTGTGTTTTTAGACATTGTGCTGGCAACTTTAATCGTGATGGTGCTGGGTGAGTTTGTGCCTAGGGCTATGTTTCGTGCCCACAGCAACATCATTCTTTCGCGGCTGGTGTGGCTTATCAATTTCATTCACATTATCCTGCAGCCCATTGCCCGCCTTTTCCTGGCCATGGCCGGCTGGACCCTGCAATACATCTTCAATATCAAGGTAAAGGAATCGAAAGAAGTGCTGCCACCCGGTACGCTGGAAACGCTGTTCCAGCAAAACGAAGGGCCCGACAACGATTCGGATGAAATGGATACGGAGCTCTTTGAAAATGCCCTGGAACTGCCAAGGGTAAAGATCCGCCAGTGCCTGGTACCGCGGAAAGAAGTGGTGGGGGTGGACGTTGCCTGCACCGTAGAAGAAGCCCGTCAGAAATTTATTGAGACAAAGCTGAGCAAACTGGTGGTGTATGACAAGACCATCGACAACATTGTAGGCTATATTCACCAGCTCGACCTCTTTAAGCACCCTGCCTCTTTACAGGCCATTCTGCTGCCCATACCGGCCGTGCCCGAAAGCATGAGTGCCACGGACCTCATTGGCAAGTTCACCAAAGAGCGGAAAAGCATTGCCTGGGTAGTGGATGAATTTGGCGGCACTGCCGGCATTGTTACCATGGAAGATGTGCTGGAAGAGATCTTTGGCGAGATCCATGACGAATACGACAGCGAGGAATTTGTGGAGAAGCGCCTTTCTGAAAACGAATACATTTTCTCCGGCCGCCTGGAGCTGGATTATATTTCTGAAAAATATGATCTTGATTTTCCCGAGAACGAATCAGAGACGCTTTCCGGTTTTATCATCTCGCACCACGAAACCATTCCGCAGCAAAAAGAACGCATCATCATCGACGATTTTGAATTCGACATCCTGAGCGTAACCAATACAAGGATAGAGATGGTGAAGATGAAAGTGTTGAAGTAGATAAGTTAATAGGTTGATAAGTTGACAGGTTAACAGGTGGTGATGCGCATTGGAAATTGACGGGCCTACTTATTAACTTTTCAACGAATCTACTTGTCAACTTTCCTTCCACCTATCTTTGCTCCACTTTTTTAAAATGGCATTATCATTTTTCCGGCGCGGACAAACCAGTGAAGAAAGGGCAGAAATGTCATTTGTTGATCATTTGGAGGTTCTCCGCGGACACCTGTTCCGAAGCGTACTGGCCGTTCTCGCCGGCGCCGTTGTGATTGCGATCTTCAAGGACTTTTTTGTAAAAAAGGTTTTGCTTGGTCCTACCCATCCCGATTTTCCCACCTATGGTGCAATCTGTAAAGTGGGCAAATGGCTGAACATGGAAGAAGCCCTTTGCATGAGCGGCGTGAACATCCAGATGCAAAGCACCGGTGTGGCCACGCAGTTCAGCACGTTTATTTCCATTATGATGATCGGCGGCATTGTGATCGCCTTTCCTTATATCTTTTATGAATTCTGGCGCTTTATAAAGCCAGCCCTTACCCGCAAGGAATTACAAAACACCCGTGGACTGATCTTTTGGGTGTCGTTTCTTTTTTTCCTGGGTGTGTTCTTTGGCTTTTTTGTGATCGCCCCTTATACCCTCAATTTCTTTGGCTCTTTCCAGTTGGATGAGAACATCGAAAACCGATGGACCATTGCCAGTTATTTTGATACCATGATCCCGCTGATCCTGGGAACAGGACTGGCGTTTCAGCTTCCGTTGCTCATGATCCTCCTGGCGAAGATTGGCGTGGTGTCGGGCTCCTTTTTGCGAAAGCAACGTAAGTACGCCATTGTGATTATCCTTATCGTCGCGGCCATTATCACTCCTGGCCCCGATGTTATCAGCCAGATGACCGTTGCTGTTCCGCTCTACCTTCTTTTCGAGATCAGCATTGTGCTCACCCGCCGCATTGAAAAGCGGGAGCAGGAAGAAGAGGCGAAGGAGTGGAGCTGAGCGAATAGCGAGTGGTGAATGGCCAGTAGCGAGTAGCCTTTTTGTGCAAACGTTCTTATATAAACAAAACCTTCCTGGATAGCAGGGAGGTTTTGTTTTGTAAAGATGGCTTCTGTTAAGTGGCTACTCGCTACTCGCTATTGACTACTCGCTCCTCCATTAACCTTAATTAATAAAGCCCGTGTTAATCTCTCCCGTGGGAGCTTTCGTTAACAACAAGCGGCGCTAAAATTGACGTTGGTAAAGCCTAAAACTGAAAGGACTTTGCCATGAAAAACCACCTTTTATTTTTCTTCTTTTCTCTCTTTTTGTACAGTACTGCATCTGCGCAAAACGGGCGGGTTGGGGCACACACCAGCATTACCAAATGGACGGTGCCCGCCAATAGCTTTTCGTCGGCATCGCTGGGAAAACAAATTGCCGAACGCATTATTGATGCCATTGGCCTGCGCACCAATTTCGACATTCGGCCGGCTGCGATTGAAAATGCCGCCGCTGTCGTTTATGGCGGCAAGCGCTATGTTTTATACAATCCAACCTTTATCAATAACCTGATAAAAACCACGGGTACCGAGTGGGCCGCCATCAGTGTGCTGGCGCACGAAATTGGGCATCATCTCAACGGGCACACGGTTTCTGCCCGGGGCAGTCAACCTGACCTGGAACTGGAGGCCGATGAATTTTCGGGTTTTGTGCTGCGCAAGATGGGTGCTAACCTTACTGAAGCGCAGGCCGCCATGCAAACGCTGGCGAGCAACAGGGCCAGTCGTACACACCCGGCCAAGTACGACCGGCTCACCGCAATTGAGCAAGGCTGGAGCCGTGCAGAAGAGCAAGTGGCCGGTCGTGCCACGGAACGCAAGGTTCCGGATGTTACAAGGCAGCGAACAGAACCCACGCTTCCGGGCCGTGATGTGGCTGGAAATGCACCGGTAACAGCGCCTTCCCGCATGGTGCTGGATTCGCGTTATATTCTTGGCGATGTTTATTTCACCGCCGACCCTTCGAGTCGCTACCACGTCACCACCAACTACAACGTGGTAAAGGTGGGAGAAAAAGGATTGAATGTGCTGGGTAAGCTGGCCCGCCTCAAAAGCAATGCATTCCCGTACGTGATCTACGATGCGCAAAACACGCAATTGTTTGTGGACGCGGCAGGCAAGATCGTGAACCGCAACGGCAAACAGGTTGGCCTGCTGAAAAATCATCTTAGCTAATACACCTGCGAAAAAAGTCCCGCCTTGAAGCGGGACTTTTTTTATAGCTGCATGTTACGTGAATAGGCCTTTTCAAATGCCAATCACAATTTTAGTTGCTTATTGCCTATTGTTTATTGTCAATTGCCCTCTCCCTACTGCCACTCTTTCTCCGGTTTGGGTGCCTTTGGGGGCTTGGGTGGCGGTGGCGGTGTTTTTACTCTTTTGACCATCGGCGGTGGGGGCGGTGGCGGCGGAGCCGGGGGAAGTTGGCCATACTTTGCTTCCGCATCGCGAATGCCTTGATCGCTCAAAACATATTTTTCAGCTTCGCCATTTTTCTTTTTAATGACGACCGTTTCATTCTTCCAATGAATTGACTTTACCGAAGGATTTCTCTCCAGGAAATCCGTGTACTCTTTTGGCAAAGCGGGTGGCGGCGGAGGTGCGGGAGGTTCGGGTGGCGGCGGTGGTGTGTTTGTCATTTCAACAACTGGCGGGGGCGGTGGTGGGGGTGGTGCTTTCTTTTTTGTTTGCGCGGATGCGCCCATCGAAACAGCGAGGGCGGCCCATAAAAAGACTTTCTTCATAAATCTGGTTTAGGGCTAAGACGCAGAAGAAACATTCTTCCATAAATAGTTGAAAAAAATATGCTTCTTTTTTTAAGCCGAAAAGGATTACACAGTCTTGTTACGATAAATCGCCGGTTCAAGGCAAATCATCAATAATCAGTCATCAATAATGCCTATAAAACTGGCAAATGCTTACGGCCTGTTGCCGCTACGCCGGTAAAACACAAAGCCGTTTTTTTCATACAACAGTTCCAGGTAGGGCATGTCCCGCTCGTTCTCTTCGCGGTTCTGGATCTTGCCTACGTAATAAACCGGTATTTCGGGATGGGAGTTGAACTGCCGGATGCTGTCGGCCACCGACCGTGTAAACTGTGGCTGCCGGCGGGTGTAAAACAAGTGTGCATAGCTTTTGTAGCGAAGCGGTTCTACAACAGCGGCTTCGCCCTGCTTGCTTTTGTAAAATTCAATGGCGGCACCTTGCGAGTAGGGTTCCACTTTTGGGGTGATCAGGTTAATGAGCAGGTTAATGGCGATCATCGAAATAAAGAACAAGCCTACCAGGGCACGGCGAATGTTTTTATGAACACCAACCACAAAAAGAACAACAGCCGCCAGCAGCAGCACGCCGGGCAATTTTTCCCAACCCGTCCATGCCACATCTGCCGCCAGGTTAGCCCTTGCAAATTCATCCTTTACCCGGCCGGGTTGCAGCAGGTAGGGCTTCAGTTGATCGATAAAGGTTATGCCGATGAGCAGCAGCGAAAGCAGGAGCCCGGTACCGGCCTGCAGCCATTTGTTCCAGGCCGGCAGGTTCCATTTGCGCTTGTACAGGTGGTAAAAGCTAACAGCGGCCAGGTAGGTAAGCGGGAAATAACAAAGCGATGAATAGTGAACGATCTTGGTTTTGACAATGGAAAAAAGCAGCAGCGTTACCCAAAACAGGATGGACATCCACAGCAGAAAATGCCGCGGCGTTTCGTTGGCCTGATTGCGAATGCGCATCGACAAAAGACTCAGCGCCGCTGCCGGAAAGCAACCAATCAGCAAAATGATAAAATGATAAAAGAAAGGGCCGCCATGACCCGCGTCTTCGGTTTGAAACAGCCGCACCTGGTACACGATAAATTCGGTGATGATGTGCTGCTGCCCGTTCGCCAGCAGGGCAATAAACCAAATGCCGCCGGCCAGCGCGGTTACCAGCAAAAAGTAAAGGATGTGCAGCGGCTTCATAAAATTGCGAAACCGGTTCAGCAGGGCAAACACGCCATAACAAAGGCCGACAATGAGCAGGGCAACCGGGCCTTTTGTCATCACCGCCAGTCCTGTGAACAGACCGGCAAGCAGGATGCGTTTGACAGGCCGCTGGTTATGGTGTTCGCTGTAAGCAGCCAACTGGTACACACCCAGGAAAATAAACAGGTTGAACCAGGGATCGATGATACCTGACTTGAAATAAAGCTGCGGCAAAAGCGAGCCCGCATAGATCAGGGCCCACATCCAGCCAAATTGATCGTTCACCAGTTTTTTGCCAAGGCGGTAAAGTACTACCAGGGTAAGGATGCCGCAAATGGCGTTGGGAAATCTTGCCGCAAATTCATTCACACCAAAAATTTTCATGGAAATGGCCTGTAGCCAGAAGAAAAGCGGTGGCTTTTCCCAGAAGGGCTCAAAGCCAATTTGCGGAATGGCCCAGTTGCCGGTCACCAGCATTTCGCGGCTAGCTTCGGCAAAGTTGATCTCGTCCCAGTCGAATAAGTGCGTGGTGCCCAAAAAGGGAACAAACAGGAGAATGCCTCCAAGGACAATGATCAGCTCTGCGGGAAGTTTACGCACCGGCAATGGGTTTTCGCCGTCAAAGGTGCGGTAAGCTGTTTGAAAACTAAAATTAGATGTTCGTTAGCTGGTTGAACAAGCTTTATCCTGAACAAAACAGGTTATGCGGAATACGATGCTGAAATGAAGCCTAGTCCCTTTTTAATGCTTCCGTGTCCGCTTAAACCAAAATCGGATGCCCATCAATAACACAAGCGCCAGCACCGCAATGATCAGGAGCTCGTAATTCTCAAAACTGGTTTCGCGGTCGGGTTCAATTTCACGGGTAACATCGGTTTGTGCCCGTAAAAGAAGCGAATAGAATGTGCTAGCCAATAAGAACAGGTATTTCATCAAAATCTGTTTAAGTTGAAATTACATTACTCCGTTTTGCCAAAGCTGTTCACCACACCGGTCACCAGTTCGGGCTCATACCCTTTCTGCAATAAATAATCCATTGTTTTCTTTTTACGAACAAGGAATTGTTCTCCCTTCAGGCTCTCGTATTTTTTTTCGGCCTGTTGTCGAAGCGTTTTTTGATACTGGTCTTCATCAATCTCTTTCATGGCCCGCTTGATCAGGTAATCGCTGATACCTTTTTCTTTTAAGCCATAATAGATCTTTTTGCGGCCCCAGTCCTTCATGCGAAACTTGCCGCCGACAAACGCCTTGGCAAACCGTTCTTCATTCAGGTAATCATCTTCAATGAGCGAAGCAATGATCTCGTCGTGCTCCGACCGCCACACACCCAGCTCCCAAAGCTTTTGCTTTACCTCGCTGTGGCTGCGCTCCTGGTAGGCGCAGTACTGCCGCAGTTTCATGATGGCCTGTTCTTTTGTAAGATATTTTTTCTGCACAGCGTAAAGTTTACCGTTTACGGTTTACAGTTTACCGTTTGTAGGTTCACAACTGTAAACGGTAAACTGTAAACAGACAAACTATTCTTCCAGGAGTTCCTGGCAACCGTATTCCTTTTCAAACAACTGGTCGTAGAAGTCGGCTTTCTGAAACAGTTCGCGAAACATATCGGCGCCGTTTTCCCGCGTCATGTCAAGATCGTACATGATGCAGGAAAGCACAATGTTTTGCTTGACGCAACTCAGTACCAGTCCATCCAGCGTATAATTTTCCTGCAGCATAAACTGGTACAGGGGCTTGATCTTGGTGGTATCGGTAGGCAACTGGCAGAGGTAGGCATCTCCGGCCACAAAATAGTTGTCGGGGTTGTAATTGATCTTGATCTTGGCACCACCTTCCTTTACCGTCCAGTTGTTATTGCCATCACGGGCCAGCTTAATGTCTTTGCCCAATTCATCCAAAATGTCTTCAATGGTTTTGGCAACGCCAATGGGCTTGCTTTCTTTTTCGGGCGGCTGCGGCAGCTTTACTTCGGTGCCGCAAAAAGGACAATACTTGGTGGCTTCGATGTTGGAGGCCAGCACCAGGTTGTTGCAGCTATGGCAGCGAGTAGATGCCTCTCCTTTGTGTGTTTGGTAAAGCTTCAGCGCTTCCTGCAGGTAACTGACCGGCAGGGCAAAGCCAAGGTTATCGCCACCACGAATGATAAACGAATTAATGCCGATGATCTCGCCTTTTTTATTCACCAGTGGTCCGCCGCTGTTACCGGGATTGATGGCCGCATCGATCTGGATGTATTTCACGCCATCGCGAATGCGATCTACTTTCGAGATCACGCCTTGCGTGGCGGTGTAGTTCAATCCAAAAGGATGACCAATGGCAACTACCACTTCGCCGTCCTGCATTTCTTCATAATCGCCCAGCTTTACTTCGGGCATAACAATATCCGCAGGGGGCTGTAAAAAAGCGAGGTCGTGTTTTTTGTCGGTGTACCATACTCTTGCCAGCCGGCGTTCGAAGAGGCGGCCTGCGATGGTAACCTCCGCATTTTTGCCCACCACGTGTTCATTGGTAACAATCAGGTCAAACTCTTTTACATAAAAGCCCGTTCCCGTGCTGGTTTGCGTAGCGATCTGGATAATGGCCGGGCGGTACAATTCTATGATCTGTTGTGTATTCAACGCGTTTCCAGGTTTAAGTATTCCACTTCCGTGGTAAAGGTTTGGTTGAAGGCAACGGCATTGTCGAACTTCAGCTTCGACGTGTCAAACTTCAACTCAGGATATTTTTCCTTCCATTTGTCAACAATGGCAGCAATAGCCCCAATGATCTTTTCCTGGCGGTATTCGGCTTTCTCCAGGTCAAAATAATCTTCCTGCACACCAAGGGCTTTAAAATAATCGGCGTGGTTGATCATCATAAAAAGATGAAACAATTCTGTTGCTGGCCGGGGTAAGCTGTACGAGTACTGGCAGTACGAAAACCCGTACTCGCTGATCTGCGCCGCCACCTTTGGCATTTTGTGCTCTTTGTACCAGCCAATGTTTTGGTTGGCGTTGTAAATGGCATCGGCCACCGTTTTGTAATTCTGTGGCGATACAATGGAAAATGTATAGCGTGACCGGAACAGGTAAGGCGAAAAAGCGGCTTCTTCCCGGGCCGCCAGCTTTTGAAAGCAATCCATCATTTCGCTGTTCTTTTCCGTTACCGGACGATTGTCTTTACGGAAGTAGATCTCAACAATTTTTTCGAGTTCGGAAAGCAGCCTGCCGTCGGGAACAATCAGGTAATCGATGCGGTAAGCCAGCGCTAATAACAAGTAAGCAATGCCACCGGAATATTTATCGTTGTCGATGGTGCCGATAAGTTCCAGCGTTTCGGTGATCCATTTTTTAAAGAAGCGGAACTTTACTTTTTTTTCTTCGTCCGGGATCTGGATCACATGCTCGGTATCGATGGGCTGCAGCGTGGTAAAGTCCTGCACCAGCAAGTCGTCCTGCTTGTCGGCCTTGGTGGCCAGTTCTTTGAAACCGTAATAAAGCTTGCTGGGATTGGCTGTTTCAATATCGCTGTCGAAGAACATGTAGATCTTTTCTTCGTGAAGCGCATAGCGGGTGTAATAAAGATTGAAATTCATTTCCAGCAGGCGCCGCATAACGGGTACGCTGGGCTGGGGCATACGGGCCAGCACCACCTCGGCCTCCAGGGCATTGGCATCAAAAAAACCACGGATGATTTTGGAGCCCTGGCAAAACATAAAGTTGTGCCGGTCGCCTTCTTTCACCAGCTTTACGTTGTCTTCGTTTTCATCCCGCAGGTAATCAAAAAAAGCCAGGATGCTTTCGCCGTATTTTTTTTCTTTGAACAAGCTTTCCGCTTCATTCCACCGCTCCACCTTCGTCACCGATTTGTTGTTGTCGGAATAACGGCCAAAACGAATGACAGGTGCTTCCTGTACGGTTCCTTCCTCTTCTTCTTTTTTCTTTGACCAGGTAAACAATTTTTCCAGCATATTTTGTTTTAAACAAACAATCTTCCGGCGCGGATGGACCGTGTTGGACGGCTCGTTTTTGTGTGCTGTTTTCCGGGGCCTGAAAAGCCGCTGCGAAAAACGCCTGCCAACCGCAAAAGCAATCCATTACTTCAAAATACGGGCCGCATCCGGTGCCCGGCAAAGCGGAAAGTTAACCACAGATACCCGTTGATAAACAACAAATAACTTTGCTCTAAAATTCCTTAGTTTCGCCCTCACTGAAACCGGATGTTCATGAAATTTATTGTTTCTTCTACGCAACTGCTCAAGCAATTACAACACATAGCCGGCGTCATCAACGCCAACACCGTACTGCCGATACCACCAAGATCAAGCCCCTGT
>JABUMY010000030.1 GCA_013327885.1 Flavisolibacter longurius
GACCAGTACACCATAAAGTATAATGGCCGAAATGAGAGTAAAAGCAAAATGAATGAAGCCTCTAACAATCATACCGATGTTTAGTTTGTTGACTTAGCAATTAGGATGGTTGCAGTCGCCGTTAACGGAACGAAGCTTTGTGAAGTAGCGGAATTTGGATAACTGCTGCTTCACTTCCTTGCTGCCGTTGATTAATGTTTTGTAGCTGAAAGATAGTTCGTCCGCCGCTATTTTACAAAGCTTGTGTTGGCAGCAGTACTATACTGTCGGAAAGAGCGAAATTTTCGTTTCAGTTTTATCATGAAAATGTCGCTCAAAGTTTAGTTGAGATATTGTCAAACTGGAAATGATGTACTCTTTTTCATTTGTCTTCAAGCTCCACTTCATGATGAAACCCCAAGGCAGCTTCTTGGCTGTATATTCTTTGATACTCGTGATTTCAGAAAAGTCAATGCGCTCTACCTTTCCGTCTCTTACTATCGTTAGCAATTTGCCTTGTATGATAAGTTCTGTTTGTCTCGCTAAGGGCAAGTGATTGAAGAAAAGGAATACAAAAGTCCCAACGCTAAATAGAATAAGTAAAGTAAAGGCAAGAATGTCTATAAGTTTTGCCTCGTATATAGTGCCAAACTTTGAAAAGAACAGAAACAGAAAAAAAGCCAAAAAGAAAATTGGCAAAGACCATAATACTAAAAGTCGGTAGGGAGTAAGTCGGTATCTATTTTCTGTCACCTTATGAGTTTTGTAAAGACTGCTCAAGTATTGCTGCCAACGTCAATCGGCTTTCTGCTGTGCTGATAGTCTGTGTTTCGTCAGCTTCGAACAAAAGCCAATAAGAATTACTGATGATGAAAATACAAACAATGTTCAATAGAATTCCGTCTGATCGAACTGATGCTGGTTAGCGATTTGCTGTTGATGTTTTTTCCGTCAGCCAGCATAGCAGAAAACCGCTGTTGGCGGCTGTTATTGAAGTTAAGGATACCACCTATAATTTTCCTCTGTCGTGTCAATCGGTTCCTCGTGTCTATCAATTGGAATGGTAATCTGCCCCTTTAAAAGCTCTTCGGCTTTCGGTTTGATTTTTTGCCTGAGTTTTGTATAGGCAGGGCAAGGATGCTCCCAAATTGCGGTAATTATTTCATTGATGATGCTTTCTTTATCGGGCATACATGTGTACTTTGGAAGGTAAGTCAGCATTGTGTCCAATAGTTTTGCACTGCTTTCATTTTGTTGAACTACCAAGGCCTGTATGAAATCTTCAGGAGCGGCTCGGTCGGCAGGAAATCCAGAAAAGCCATGCGGCCTGTTTCCTGAAAATCTATAAAACTGTCTGCGATGATAGTCCTGCAAAACATCCATGTATGCTGAATCTGTAAATTCTTTCATCAGCCGAAAGGACACATCGCTTAATTTCCAGACATGCGCCATCAACTTCTCTTTAATGATAGAAACATCTTCCGTTTTCTTGTACTTAGCAAGACCGTATAGTGCATACTCAATGTCACCGAACCCTAATTCATAACCTTCATAGGGGTCTAACCGCCGGGGACGAGTTGCCATGTCTTTAATGAAGGGATAATACTTTTCTTGTGGCTTTAATTCATCCAAAATAATATAGGCAGACCGTAAATAATTATGTTTGGAAAGCACTTGTTCAACCGTCTTGTTTTTTGCTTCCAGGGTTTTCCAGCCTGCTTCTTGTAAAATGTCATCTGAAACAGTCCGGTCCCAAATGCCAAACTCTCCGGCGTCGGTGAAAACAAGGGCTGTGTCGTCCAGATGCTCCATCAAAATATCGAAATCATTGAAGGACTTCCTTTCAAACATTTCTCTAAAAGCAGCGGCTCGTAGAATTGGGTGTTCAGACTTACCAAGACGTACCAGTTCCTTATCTGTGGCCATGTGTCGTAAGGCACTGTCGCTGTGCATCACAATTCCTTTCTCGACCATTTTTATCAAGAATGGCTGAAGCTCAACCCGGAAGTCTTTGATAGCATTGGGATATTTACTTCTGCTATTGCATGACAAAATGATGAAGGTCAGTAGAAGAATTATGAGTTGTTTTGGTCGTAACATAAGCTTAAAGTCTCACGTCGATTAGCGGACTGTCAATAGCCGCCAACGGTAACCGGCTTTACGCAGTGCGGGACTTTTGTGTTACGTCAGCCACACTAATGTACTGAAGATGAACAAAGTTGCAAAGACTAACCCTTGTTCTTCAGCCCGCATTGCGAAAAACCGATGTTGGCTGCGGTCCTTCCCTCCACCAGGTTAGGTATTGTATCGCAGGATGTCTCGCACCTGCATCAATGCAAAACCAAGTAGGTTTTGACCCCTCCAGCTTTTAGGTTTATAAGCATTTTCGTGGTCTTGCGGCAAACCATTGCCCCAAATAGCATCGACCGGGCTGGCTTCCACTATGATTTTGTCGCCTGTCGAAAGAAGAAAGTCTTTGAATTTGTCATTCTGAGAAAACTTGTGCTCATTACCGGCTACAACGATCTGGAAGCAGCGTTCATCCCAAACTGCCGGAATGAATCCCTTTACTTGCCTCCCAAGTGCTTTTGCTTCCTTTGGGGTGTCCGCTTGTAATATTTGAAGAAGAATGCCATGGTCGCCGAAAAGTCGTGCTTTCTCTGCCATCATCCAATGTTCGGCAGTTTTGTAAGTCACTCCGTCAACTGTAAAAGGGGAAGGATACCACTGGCTGAATAAAAATTTGCCTGTGGTCTCATTGCCGTTGTTAGTGTGTCCCCAGAAAAGAAGATAGTCAACCTTGTCGCCATTTTCTATTCTGTCAAGTAGCCAGTTCAAACTGTAGTGGGTCATATGAATTGCAGCCAACGTTGAACAGGTTTCTGAAGCCAAGGCATTTTTTGCTATTCAGCTTCATGTTTGTTCTATCGTTCATTAAAGATATTCTGTTTAGCTTTTGTTCATCAGCCTTGGTTTTAGAAACCTGCTGTTAGCGGCGCACGAAGTCAGTCCCAGAACTCTCTCACCTTAATTCGACGCCTCCGAGCATTCTGTTTATCATCTTTGTCATACTGGTATTCAAAGCAAGTTACGCCCATTCGTGGATACCAAAATAGGCTTAGTGTCACTCTGTCCAATGAGTCATACTCTTTTCTTTCATAGTAGTAGGAAAGTTTATCATATAGATTTCCCTCCTCGGCTTCTTCCTTTGTGAGGCACGATCGTTCAAATAATATCGTAAATTCAGGCAGCTCGTTCCTGTTTAAATACTCTGTCGTCTCATACATCAGGCAGTCAGGACGCCGAAACGTTTGAGCAATTCGCTTGAGAACCTTGCCAGATTTTGACTTATAAAGTATGCTTAATGAGTCTTTACTGGTGAACACAGTATCAATTGATTTAGCCTGTGTGAATACCCGATTTTCGTAAGAAAGTCGCCTTGCACTATCCTTTAAGCGAAAAATAAGGTTTTGCATGCTGTCAAGCTGAATTTTACGGATGGTTGTATCAAGGCTACTCTGCGCAAGTAGTTGTATACTGACTAAAATAAAAGCTGTTGCTAAAAATGTTCTCATCGCAGTCGCCGCTAACGCTAGACTGCTTTCCGCAGCAGCGGGATTGGCAGTACAGTTGTTGATTATGGTTCTAAAATAAACAAATTGTTCTTCAGCTTCATAGTTGCACTTCAGCCGCTGTTGTGGAAAGCTAATGTTGTGCGTATGTCGTCCTTAGTCACCTGAATAGCCAGTAAAGAACAATTCGTCTGGTCGTCCGTCTTTGTAAACAATTATATACGTACAAAAGCCCCTTCCTCGAAATTCCAATAACGCATCAGCTTTTTCTTCCACCTTCTGATGATAAGGTTTATCTGTTCCGAATATTCGGAACAGGTCTTCTTTTGAGATCGTACCCGATTGGTCTTCCTCGGTCGATGTGCCGATATCAAAGATGTCAAGAATGGAATGCGTTCCCGCTTCTTCGTTTAATTCGAGAAGTTCTTCAATAGAAGCCGGCGTCATTTGGCCCATTGCTTTTAGTTGGTTGAAGCCTTCTTTGAATTGGGCTAATTGATCTGGTGGCAGGTTCATTTGTTTTGCCCAGTCTTCAAATGTGGCAGGTAAGTTAGCTCCCGGTTTGTAATAACGGCCTTCCTGAAATTCCCTTTGTCTTAATTCCTCTAAAGCCTCCTGAATATCTTCTTGATAAGGAGTAAAATACCGCCATGAACTGGCTCCCATAAGCTATAATTTTAAAAACTCTCAATTCATAGTGGTCCGATTACGCACAACGGCAAAGCGCTTGCTGATGTACCGGCAATAGCGTTCCGTCAGCTTGGTAAGTTATTCAAAAGGTCAATAATGAGCAAATGCCAAGTGATTGTTCTTCAGCCGGTATATTGGCAAGCGCCTGTTAGCGGCGCCGGGTACCTTTAGAGTGTCTGTTTTTCTCTATCAGGTCAAAAATGCCAGATGAGTTCTGCAAATATTGTTTTCCGGTTCGCTCTAATTCTCGAACGTCAAAAGCATAGTTCCCTGTCGTTCCTGGCTCGTTAGTCGACGTAATTAGACTATCATGTTGGTAATAGAATACTCCTTCATATTTTTTATCTTCTAACTCATGTCGAGCATTTATCCTAACTAGCTGCGTGTCTCTATAGTAAAATTGTATGTATTCTTTTGCGTAGTAATTACCGTCGTATATACTCTTCAGCAGTACAAGATTAACAGTGTCGATAAAAAACCGGTCGTACAAACGGGTAGTGTCGAAATCACTTGGATGGCTAACTATAAATTCTCCAATATTTGTTGCAGCAGCGATAGTACTATCAATTTTCTTGCAGTATGCATCAATTTCGGTTTGCTGCCCCATAGCACTGGAAGCAAACAAGCATAAATTGAAGAATAAAGCTATTAGGTATTTCATCTGGCCTTTAGTAATGGTAGGTGCCGCTAACGTTGAAGCATTGGCGATGTGGCGGTATTCTGAGTTCTGTCTGCCCGGTGCCGCTGCTGATTAAAGATACAAAAGCTCATTGTTTATTCTGTTGCTCGGCATTATTCGTCTGACGAAACCGAAGCCGATTAATGAATAAAAAGCTGAGAATATAGTCGTCACCCGCCATATTGCCAATGCAATGTTAGCAGCATACCCTATTTTGTCGCGTAATGCAAACTTAATATTCTGTCGGAATTATCTTATTTCATCCGGTTCAGTATAGTTTCCATCTGTTGAATTTCTCGAACTTGCGCAGCAATAATGCTGTCTGCCAATTTTCTTACTTCTGGGTCTTTAATATTAGCATGCTTACTCGTCAAGATTGCGGATGAGTGATGAGGTATCATTGCTTTCATATATTGTACATCACTGATAGGCGTTTGCGTCCGTAGTGCGGCAAGTGTCACAATAAAAACAATGATTGCTGTAATGATAATTCCTGTATTTGTCCTTTTGTTTGGGTACATTTTTCCCATCATGGTCATCATGACTATTGCCATAGGAGCAATCATCAAAATTGCCATATAAATCCTTGTCGTACTTGTGTGATAATGTTCAATGCTGTCGACATTTAAGAACATTACGACATACATAATGATGAAAGAGATAATCATCATCACTGTGAATTTCTTGTAGCTCATACCGTTCATATTTTCCATGTCTCTAATTTTGGTGATTATTGATGCGATTGACTACAAAAGTCAAACCATAGAAGTCGTTTGTCAAAGGATAAGGTTGCAGTCAATCAAAATGTACGGACTGTCAACACGGGTTGCTGCTAACGTTGAACATGTTTATGTAGTACCGGAATTTGAAATACTAATGCTTCATAATCTTACTACAGATGATTAAAGATAGAAAAGATTGGTTTATGTTCTTCCGCCAGTATTACATAAACATGCATGTTATAGCCTGTTTGTTAGAACTATTTTACCTTCTCAATTTTCTCTTTGGCTGTGTCAAAATCAATGGCCGTTGTCATGTGAATAGGGCTGTCGTGTCCTGTAATGATACCTTGGTCAAAGCTTTTCAAATCAAGCACCCGAAATATTGGTGAGTAAATCGTAAGTGTCCGTGCGTTAATGTCAGCAACAGCAATCCTTTGGTCTCTTGCTCTTGTCCATACAGGAAAAGCAACTTTTCCGCCCTGCATTTGCCAAACAACGGGGCCGCCAGCCCACTCACTTAATCTTTCTTTTGAATTGTCTGAATAAATCAAAAAGCATTCTCCACCGACAGGTGCTCCCATTGCAATCTCCGAAAGCTCAACAAATTCAACTCTGTATTCACCATCAGGTGATACCATTTGTTTGTCTTTATTTGAAAAGTCCCAAGGATTAGGATAGCTATTAATCATGTGGTAAGTGTATGCTTTCTTGGCTGACCGAGTTTAGGAACTGGTTGTTTTAAATTGGCTATAACGTTGAAGGTGTTGCTGTCAGTGCTGGCATTTATCGTACTGAAGCTTCACCCTTGTACTAATGTAGAATAGAATTGGTTCTGTTCAAAACTTGTTCTTCAGCCAGCATTGCAGCAAAACCATGTTAGCGGTAGCTACTTTATCAGTATCAGTTTTTGGTGGTGCTCCATTTCATGGTTCTTCGTGTCGTCTAAGCTGTCGGAGAATAATGGTGTATAATAGTTCTGCCGGCTTAAGTGAACTATCTCTTTCTCATCTGTTTCATCAAAAAGAAAAATAACTCTTTGGTTTACCTGATAGTCGTCTGTTGCTTTACCAACTGAGTTTAAGTATGAGGCTACGATTAAGCACTCGAAAATGCCTTCAAAAAGCGCTCTGTTTACCCTAAAGAGATGTTGTGCATCATGCCAGATGAAATATCTGTCTTTCGGTTCTGTTGTAAAGTTTAAAGCCACGTCGTAAACAGCATTCAGGTTTCTTCCCATTTCAAAACCCCAAGGAATGGCTCTGCAAAGTTGGTAACCAAAATCGTCAATACTGTTGATATGCTTGCCGTAAAAAGGGCAAATCTCTGTACCGCCATCTTTTGCAAGAAACGAAGCGATATTTGTCCCAAACCAAATAAGTGGATTATAGCCAGGTGTTTTGAACTCGTCTCTCGTTATGCAAATAAGATTCGAAGTACTAACCAATGCTTTGCTCTCATTTAACCATTTACTGTCTCTGCCTTCTCCTGTTTCAATTTGAAGCATGGTTGTGTAAGTTACCGCTAACGTTAAACGTATTGCAGTCAGTGCGGATATTTTATGCGCTTCAGCCACACTAATGTACAACTGCAAAATATGATTACAAATGTTCAGCCCATATTCGTCTGCCCGCATTGCTGCAATACGCTGTTATGCGCTTTTGTCCGACTTAGAGCGGCTAAACTCTCTGTTCAATAGCATGTGTTTAGGTCCGTCAAGGATTGGATATAGTCGCTGAAGAAAGGCTTTCTGGTCTTCCTTTAAATTGCTTTCGATGATGCGAGAATACACTTCCACACCGTCCTGCAATTTCAGTTCTTGGATTTCATCAATTAGGTAGCTGTCCACAGCGTCATAATACCTCACTTGTATTGTCTGGCCGTATATATTTTGGTAATCATCCTCGTTTTCTTTGGCAAATTGTTCTGCTTTTTCGTAGGCCATGTCAAAACTATCAGCTTGGAAAACAACTATGCTCTCCTCATAAGCTATGTAGCCTTCAGTATAATTATCATCCACAAGACTATCCTCAGCCTCGCCAACTACATTATTAACGTACAATAATTTAATCCCGTACCAATTCATTATTTGAATATCCATAAGGCTGCTAATTGGCGCATAACGGAACGGGCATTTATGCAGTGGTGGCATTTTCTGTTCCGTCAGTTTTGGTTAAAGATATGTAGCTGAATTGAAAACCTAAAGCTGGTAACATGCACGTCAGCCACCATTGCATGAATGCCATGTTATGCGCCTGTCATTTGTCGTCCGCTTAGAAATGGCTGTTTGGTTAATTGTTCTTTGTAGTCGCTTTCTCTAAAGAACGGCCAAACATCGTAGTCACCCAACTTCTGCCATTCGTAATACGATATGAGATGTTGTTCTCGTTTGTCTCGATAATGATGCCCAAGCGTTAAGATTGATAAAATCAAGTCTTTTATTGAGAAGCGCAATATTGGATTATTCGTGTTGAAATAAGGCCATTCATATTCTTTGTCCGAGTGAAGGAATAAAATGCAACGTGCAATAATCCTCAAAGCGTCTTGTGTAAGTTCGTCTCTACCCACGAGTCTATGGTTCCTGGTGTCGTCGTAAAGACCCCAGCAAAGTTCCAGCATGGGTTTAATGATTGGGTCATCATTGTCACTCTTAGCCTTCTCTGAACGGTAATAGTTTTCAGGTGTCCACCCGTCTGAAACTTCTTCCATGATGGCTTCTTCAAAATCGTCATTCGTGGTTAATCCTACGGATAAATGGCGTAGATGAAGGGCAAGTTTCTTACGTCTTTCTTTGTCAACCATGATGATTGTTTTGATGGCGCATAACGGAACGGGTGTTTCTGCAGTAGCGGAAATCCGTGTTACGTCAGCTTAAATTTATTACTAAAGCTCAATAAAGTTCAATTGTTCAACATCTATTCGTCAGCCGCTATTGCAGAAACACCATGTTAGCCGATGTTGTTTAATTTGAATGTTACCTTTTCTGCTAATGACTCAAACGATTTCTTGCCATCAGCTATTTCTTCACAAATATCTCCATCACAACTTGAGGTCAAATAATGCTCTCCGTTTCTTCTTTTGTATTTAACAATTAGCTTCGGCTTTTGTGTTAATATCCATAAGTTATGTAAAAACTGTGATGAGTGAATTGCTCGTTTTGTCAAATCATCATCTGTCATGTCTTTGATTACTAAGACCGCTTCATCTGAAGCTTCGTATTCAATACTTTCGATTTCAAAGCCCTGACTAGTCAAACCGGATGAGAAAATCAAAAATTTGATTTCGTCTCTGGCTACTTGTCCTGTATCAACGGTTTTTGAACTAATTTCTTCCATATTGTCGAAGCCAAATATTTTATGAGCCATGTTTAATACTTCTAGTGTCCTTGCACATTGTCTAACCCGTCCAAATAGCTCATCTCTTGTAAGTTGAAACTGTTTCTTGTTGTTTCCTGTACCATATTCACAAACTATGATTTGTCTATCAATCCGAAATGTATGATGAGCAGCAATGTTTCGCCAGTCGGATAGCTTGATTTGCTCTGGTTGAGTGTAAAATATTTCTGGATACGGAGTGTTTGTAATCAATTCGTCAATGAGATTTCCAAGCTTTAGCTGTTTAACTTGTGAAATGGTCGAAACTTTATTTCGCACTATTCGATTAATTAGAACTTGCTCAATAAATAATGATTTTGATAACCCTTCAACCACGTTAGAAATATCAGTCATCGAAGTCTGCACAAATTCAGGCAGCGGAAGATTTCCTTTCGGCACTTCAAGTTTTAATATACTCCAGAACCTGTTTCCAGCATCCAAGTGTAATTCCATCAACTCTGAAAGTGTCTCGATAGTAGCTTTTTGATTGATATTTTTTGCCCTATTATAAGTATCAACCACCTTGGTTATGTCATCAACGATTCCTGAATACTGTATTGAAATTCGCATGAAATTAATCCAGTCAGAAACCAACCAATTGATTGAATGTTTTTGAAGGCTTTGGTGGTCACGAAAAAAAGGTGAGAATGTACTTATAATTTCTTCTTTTATCTTTTCTGGAGTATAGCCAGCCTCATATAGTATTGGTAGTGGGCTCTTGTCTTTCTGCGCTGATAATATTTCGGAGAACTGTGTCATTTACAATATCGGCTAACGTAGAACGTGTTGCTGTCAGTGGTGGTATTCATGGCACGTCAGCCTCACGTTTGCACTAATGTAGAATAGAATTATCGATGTTCAAAACGTGTTCGTCAGCCACCATTGCAGCAAAACGCTGTTAGCAGCCGGTTCTTAACATCAGCCCTTCCTCTTTCTAAACTTTCGCTTTTCTCGAAGATAGTCTTGCCGTTCTTTTGAATTGAACCATTTTCTATACAGGCTTTCAAAGTCTTGCCCACTTTTTTTGAGATATTCCAAAAAGCCATCTGGAGCAAGACCGCATTCTCCGAAACTATCCCATTGAGCCTTAGTTGCCGCAAACAAGGGGATGTGCTCGATGTCGTTAATTAAAAAGAATGCCAACTGTCCAAACGTAAAATACCCACCTTGGCAAGTGTTCGGAATTTCAGTTAGCGCTGTGTCTGGAAGAAAGTTGATTAATGGAATAATTGCATTGGTATCCATCTTGGCAATGACTGCATAGGTGCTGTCTACGCCCTGAAATTTATGTTTGCTGTTGTAATCAACTTTTGAAGTAAACCACTTTGGGCTATACCAAATTGGAACAGCTTTAATTCGGCTAAGGACTTTGTAAACATTACGAGACCCAGTCTGCGAAGAAGCAGTCAGAAAGAAGAAAATAAAAAACGTCAATATTAAAGTTTGCCTGAGCATATGGCTGCTAACGTGGAACGTATTGCCGAAGAATGGGTATTAGCATTCCTTCAGCTCCACTAATGTACAAAAGGAAAATAGTAGCACAAATGTTCAACGATTATTCTTCAACCCATTTTTTGGCAATACGCTGTTAGCTGGCGTTTTCGTCTTCAATGAGAATTGGTGTCAAGAAGGGACTTTTTGTTTTCAGAAACTCTTTGTCCTCTTCTGAGAGGTCGGTAAACCCCAACCCAATGTCTTCCCATACAATTCCATCGTCGTTGTGTCTGGCAAACTCAATTGCATTTATTGTTGGCTTTACAGCAAGACCCAGCACAGTCAGGTCAGCCTTCATACCAATTTTGATATTGCCTGTAAGAATATCACCTAAAACAAAAAACAACTCTCTGGCTGTTAGTTGGAAAGCAGAACCAATTTGAAAAGTCGCTACCACTTGCTTATGCCAACTGTACCCACAATAACGACACTGTTTTGCCTGTGGGG
>JABUMY010000031.1 GCA_013327885.1 Flavisolibacter longurius
CTGCAAAAGTTTCAGGAACTGTTGTCAACTGGTTTTTCTTGTACCAAGAGTAAATCCGAAAATATGTGTAGTAAACAATGTTCATTCTTCTCTCAGAATAGCAGACAGTTTGACTATGGCAGGTAACGTGCAGAGGCTTGCCGAAGTAGCGGAGGTCTGTGTTCCTGCTGCCTGGCTTCCCTCCTCCTGTAGACTGCTGTTTTGAAGATGAATGTAGCACTTGGCCGCTATTTTGGCAAGACTTTGTTAGGCGCATATCAATCGCAGCCTTTCACTAAATATCCATCTAAAGCAAGGCTATAAGCAATTATGTACTCCGCAGTGTAAGTTTCATTTCCTAAATCATGAACAACTTTTTTACCGAACGTTAAAACGGTTTTACGGAAATCTTCTTGAAATTTGCCAACGCTTTCTGCGTTGACAAGAAAGGCAAATTTGTCGAAGAAAAAAACATTGTAAGTTGAACGATCCTTTTTGGAACTCAGCTCGACTTGTTTATTAGCGTTCTGCCGATAGGTGCCTTTGGTAGAAAAAGAACGGCCGCCTAAATCTGCAACATCTTCTCTTTTGAAAACACCACTACTATCAAGGTGATATGTGAATCCACCCAAACCATTGCTGGTGGTGTAGCTTCCAGCTAGAAGCCGCAAATTATCACTGGAGACGTTGAAGAATTGCAATTTATTTTGAATTGTGTCATTAAGGCCTTGTCCAACCGAAAAATTGGAGATAAAGAACAGTAATGTTACCACTATAACTTTCATAATAGATTCTTCACCAATGCGCCTAACGGCCAAAGCGTTTGTGAATGCATGGAATTAGAATTACTTCTGCTTCACTTTTGCTTTGTTGTTTAATAATGATTTGTCGCTGAAAGGTAGCACTTCAGCCATGCTTTTACAAACGCTCTGTTAGCGGCGCCGGGTACCTTTAGAGTGTTTATTTTTCTCAATCATGTCAAAAATGCCTGATGAGTTCTGCAAATACTGTTTTCCGGTTCGCTCTAATTCTCGAACGTCAAAGGCATAGCTCCCTGTCGTTCCTGGCTTATTAGTCGAAGTAATTAAACCTCCATGTTCGTAGTAGAATACACCTGCATACTTTTTATCTTCTAACTCATGGCGGGCATTTATCCTAACCAGCTGCGTGTCCCTGTAGTAAAACTGTATGTATTCTTTTGCATAATAATTACCGTCGTATATACATTTCAGTAGTACAAGATTAACAGTGTCAATAAAGTATCGGTCGTACAATCGGGTAGTGTCAAAGTCACTTGGATGACAAACAATAAACTCACCAATATTTGTTGCAGCAGCGATGGTAATATCTATCCTTTGGCAGTATTGGTCAATTTCGGTCTGTTGCCCAGCAGCATTCGAAGCAGACAAACATAAACTGAGTAATAAAGCAATTAGGATTTTCATTTCGTCCGCCTCTTTATTGGTAGGTGCCGCTAACGAGAAACGGCTTTGCGATGTGGTGGCATTGCGTGTTCCGTCAGCTTAAAATTATTGATAAAGTTGAATATTGTTCATTTGTTCAGCGCTTGTTCGTCAGCCACCATATTGAAAAGCCGATGTTAGCGGCTGCTTGTTAATAATAAATGGCCTGCACTTTCGAATTGTTCTTAGTATTAACCTCTTGTTCAATATTGAGCGCATCGAAGACACGTATTATACTGTCGAATTTGCTCATGAATGTCTTTTGCCAATTAATAAAATCGATATTTGCTTTATGCTCGAAAATATTTAGAACCTGGGTTTGTCCGCGTTTTTCTATCCCATCGCCCAAATCAATGAACGTAACTGTTTTGTCATTATTAAATATCACGTAAGAAGACATCACACCATCAAAACCTGAATAGCTTGCTTTGATGTATTCATCAGGAAGCTTAGAGTCGTTTCTAAAATCACCATAGTAAAAAAAGGTTTCAGCGTCTTTATCAATCCTCGTCACGTTTACTCCATTGCACGAATAGACGGTAAGTCTATTACGCTCACAAGACGCTAACGTTAAAACGAAAAGGCAAATAAAAAATCGAAAGTAAATGTTCATAGGTAATGATTGAAGCGTCGCAGTCGCCGCTAACGGTCAGAGGCTTTTAGCAGTACAGGCATTTGGAATGCTACAGCCTCCCTCAGTTACAGGAGCAAAATAGTAATCCTCTTGATTAGAACATAATTCTGTCGCCAGTATTGTTGAAAGCCTATGTTGTGCGTATTTGCTTTTTGCCATAATTGTCGCCGTATTTATCAACAATGTTCGCAAGGTCACTTATCAGTTGCTTGATGTAAGTTTGGTCTGTTTCAAAACTGAATTTAAGTTCATTGCCGTATTCGTTTGAATAGAACCCTTGAACTGAAATGTGACCTAAGCCATCAAAAATCAATTCAGCGGAAAAGTCGTTCTCGTAAGAGCCAACCTTTGCAGTTCCACTTAATGATTGATAGGACCTTTTAAGTTGTTCGTATAGCTCATAAAATTGAGCAGTACTAATATAAACATATCCTTTGGCTGAAAAATTATGGCTGAGTATTTCAACACTACATGCAGAATCATAGCCGCCCATGTAAAAAGTTTCATCTGGGAAACCATGAACTGTGTCAATTCGAAAACTAACCAAGTTAACCTCAGAACGTATCGAAAAAGTTTCCTCTTGCATTTTTTGAATGTTCAAACCAATACGCACAACGTTCAAAGCATTTGCGAAGGCATGGAAGTAGAATTCCTTGAGCTTCACTTTTGCTTTGGTGTCGATTGTAGTTTTGTTGCTGAAAGTTAGCACATCAGCCATGCTTTTGCAAATGCTCTGTTGTGCGAATCCCTAGTCTTGCATTCGGCTTTTTAAGTCCATTCTTTGGTGCAGAATTCTGAGTACCTCAATGTCACTTGATTGTACCATCCGGTAGAAAACGATGTGTTTGCCAACCCGGAGGCCCATGACACTTGTGTCGATTTCAGGATACTTTTTTCCTAAGTCTGGGTGCTCCAGAATTTCCTGAAAGCTGGAGGTCAGCATTTCATGGTATTTGTCGGCCTGGCGTTCTGACCAGGTGTCGTAGGTATACTCCCAGATTGCAGCAAGATCTTCAACGGCTTTGTTGGTAAGAAAATACTTAGCCATGCCGTTTTTTTCTTGCTTTTAGTTGTTCTAAATGTTGCTTGGGATTGAAGTCCTTTGCAATTCCGCTACGTATTCCTTCTTGAATGGCACTTCGCAGGGCTATTACCTTGTTTTCTTCCTCTTCTAAAAGCCTGAGTCCAGCCCTGATGACTTCGCTGGCATTCTTAAACCTGCCCTCGGCAATTCTACTTTCAACAAAACCCTCAAAGTAATCGCCTAATGAAACAGAAGTATTTCGTCCCATATATTCTAATTTTACCCGAAATTACCAAAATTTGGTAATTCAATAATAGCTTTTTGGAACGAAAGGACGACAGATTTCGCACAACGTAGAACAGATTTCTGAAGCCAAGGTATTCAGTGTTCCTGCAGCCTCACTTTTGTTCCGTTGCACAATAAAGATATTTTGTTTAGCCTGGACTCCTAAGCCTTGGTTTCAGAAATCTGCTGTTAGGCGTTGCCGCAAATCGTTAAGGCAAATTGAACCGTAGACAATTGCTATTGAGTATTATTTAAATCCCATTTTTTCCATCATGCTTTTGGCCATCACCAACAACAACTCTGCTCTCGCTTGGGATCTATCGGACTTAAACGTGTAGTAGACGGGTTTGTCGTCTGCATAATACCAATGTGCATCCATCTTTTTGCCTTCCTTCGTGGTAAACTCCTCTACTTTGATTAGCTTGTTGTGGTGAAAATAAAATGTGTTATTTGAAAATGACTTTTCACTTGACCCGTTTTGTTGGGCAATGAAATGACTATCATTCGAATATTTCAAAAGTTCCTTTCCATTACTTATCGTGGTGAGGTAGTTCCTTGCCGAAAAACCCATTACAGGATTGTCTTGTTTGACGGTGTCTCGCTTAACTTTAAAGCCTGAGTTGTTAATCAGGTTCACCAAGGAGTCAATTTGTTTCAATTTTACAGTGTCTTGGGAATACACTTTAAACGTGAAAAGCATGGCCGCACATAAAAAAAATGTCTTCATAGTTATTTTAAAGTAATTACAAGGGTATATCCCAAAAATTAGTGATGCAAGGTAACGCCTAACGGATCAGGTATTGCCGAAGGCAGGGACTTGGCATTCCTGAAGTCCAATAAAGTTATGTTGTTTACATTTTGTTCGTCAGCCACGTGGTATTGCATTCGCCCTGTTTTTGGCAATACCCTGTTATGTGACGTTTTATTTGATGATCCACTCTATTGTCAACGCGTCTCTAAAAACCAATTCTTCAGGGGTGAAATTAAATGTACTTGCAGTTTCAGAAGCTGCTCCACCACCATTATAACTGCGGGTTCTATCGACCAATTCCATTTCTTTCGGCTGATCCCAATTACCGTACGTGATGGTCAGAATTTTGACGAGTTTCGTTGTCGATGCTTTGGCGATACTGTTGGCTTTATCTGTAGCATCTTTCACTGAAAACTCGATAATTTGGCTTTGAACCTTGCTTTTTAATTGCTCTGATAGCTCAAATTGAATGTCAAAATTTATCGGGCTTTCACTTTGGGCAAATTCTCCAACAATTTGCTGAAGCAATTTCTGTTCATAAACAAATTCAATACGCAATTTCTGGGAAGCAATGTAACCGCTATCCAAGTACTCGCCTCCTCTATATAATCGATTTTGCGACACTTGGAAGTTCGTTGTTTTTATATTCTTTTCACTGATAGCTAACCGTTTCAGCAAATCATTGTAAACATTTGATTTTTCTGTCAATGCTGCAATTGCGTCAGCCATCTTTGGTCTTATTTCAGAAACCTCAATATTTATTACCCCGATATCGGGTTTGACTTTGACAGTTGCGGAACCCGTTACTCGAATAGTAGGAATGTTTGCATTCTGAGAATAGCTTGATGAAGAAATAAGAATTAAGCAAATTACGATTAGTAGTCTCATAGCTCTTTAAAATGTCACATAACGTCTCAGGTATTGCCGAAGGCAGGGACTTGGCATTCCTGGAGTTGAATAAAGATATTCCGTTTACAATTTATTCGTCAGCCTAACAGTATTGCGTCACCCCTGCTTTTGGCAATACCCTGTTAGCCGAACGTCTGGTTAGAGGCCGCCGGAATCTGGCCAATTCGCCCAATGACTGTTAGCCGGCATCGTAGGCTTGTAGAGCGTCGTGTCTCCTGTAACAAGTACTTTTGCAAGTTGATTCCACGTTTCATATGAGCTTGGTCTGTCATTTTTCCATATATTTTGATTATGTTTCTTGTAGTCTGGAACCATATCTTCCATAGGAAAAAGGTAATAGTCTTTGTGAAACCACTCATCGACAACCATCAATTTCCTCATATCGCCAGGAATGGCTTCGTAGAGTTCCTTATCTGTCGCTCTGAACAAGTCTTGGTTTCGTTTGGCTGCTACGCGAGCCACGGCTTCAATTCTCGAGCCTTCAGCTGTATCATTTTTAATCCCTGATTCAGTGTAGTCATGCTGTGTATATGCAATGCTGATAGAATTACCCCTGACAACCCATGTACTACTTCCTGGATTTACTGTTTCTTCATCTGTAGTAGTTTGAAGAAAGCTCTCGTTGTCTATTGGTAGATATGTATTGATGCCACATTGCTTATTTACCTCTGTTTGAAGGTTCTTTAAGCAGTTTCCATAATAATGAATTTCTAACAACACAGAACCTGCTCTTGGATTATACCCCAAACGTTCAACAGCAATTGCCCATTGGCCTTTTTCGCCTTTGAATAGATTAATTCTGGAATCAACCAAGTAAGAGTAAGCGTGACCTAAGGAAACAAATCCTGCCGAACCATCCTCGCAGAATTGTCAAGAGTTTCCAAAATATCTGCTTCAGAAAGTTGTGCTGTCATGTTTAGATGTCCATTATCATTTACGTTGGAAACACAAGATGTAGAAATTACCAACAAAAGTGAAAAGAGAAAAGGTAGCATTTAAGGTCAATTTTGGGTTCGGCTAACGCAGAAAGCATTTACGAAGGCATGGCATTTGCTCGCTTCAGCCTCATTGGCTTTTTGCTGTTGATTAAAAATATAATGTTTATATGT
>JABUMY010000032.1 GCA_013327885.1 Flavisolibacter longurius
AGAATATCACCTAAAACAAAAAACAACTCTCTGGCTGTTAGTTGGAAAGCAGAACCAATTTGAAAAGTCGCTACCACTTGCTTATGCCAACTGTACCCACAATAACGACACTGTTTTGCCTGTGGGGTCCTGGCAAGTTTTACGCACTTGGGGCAATGATTAAAGTAGATTTTTCCAGTGTTGTCTTTTAAAATACGTTCCGCTGTGTTTTGTCGAAACTGCTGATAGCCGTCTTTTAAAAGTTCCACAACCTCTTTGTCTTTCGATAACCACCCTTTCTCTAACAAAAAATTTCCTTTATCACCGTCTGATGACACCGTCTGTGAGAATTTGGAAGAAGACATGTAATGCTTCATTGCCGCAGCTTCCTTCAATGTCATGAAACGGGAGTAGTAGTTCAGGATATAATCAATAGTCGTATTGTCTAACATGGAGGGTTCTATAAATGCCAGCTAACGTAGAACGTGTTGCTGCCAGTGGCGGCATTCATGGCCCGACCGCTTCACACTTGCACTAAAGTAAAATAGAATTACGTTTGCTCAAAAGGTGTTCTGTAGCCGCCGTTGCAGCAAAACGCTGTTGTAGGCAGCTCTACTGAATCTCAAAGTGGTTCAGCCAGTTTTTTTCTTTGACAAAGAAACCTGTTTTATCCTTTTCAATGAATATGACACCCGCAGTCCGGTCTATAAGCAAAGTGTCGGGAATAAAGTCATTGTCATAAGGCTTCTTTGTAAATACTATCGTGTCCTGCTTGAAAACGTATTGGCCCTTGAACTCTTGATGATACCCGAAAATACCTGAGATGTCGTTTTCGCATTTCCCATCTTTTCTGAAAACCAGCGTATAATGAAATTGATCGTCATGTAGAATTGCTGTCAAAACTCTGTCGGATTTAAAAAGCTCAGAATCGTATAAATTGAAAAGCAAAATACCAGTAATGACTGCTCCATGAGAAACCAGTTTGATTTTGTTTTGCTTTATTCCTTGCCGATGCAAAGAGATCATTATACCATAAAGCGAAACCACATAAAATAAAAGGACTGGAAGGATGATCCACCAGTAAGATAAAAGGTGAATAAACATTCCTCCATAAAAGTCAGTGGCCATCCAAGCTAAAATGCCCAAAGATGAAATTATCGTGATGGCCTTACCAAAAATTTGTTTTCTCACGGAACGGCGTCTGTTTTATCTAGTTTAGTTTCGGTTGTAAAGGCTCAAGAGTTGCCTACAACGTCGGACTGCTTTCCGCAGTAGCGGCATTGGCAGTACTTCAGTTGATTTATGTCTGAAAGTAAACAATTTGTTCTTCAGTTTCATAGCTGCACGTCAGCCGCTATTGTGGGAAGCAACTGTTGTAGGCAGTTTAGAAGTTATGCTACACCGTTCACCGCTAAGTTGTAAAGCGTTTTCGTTGTAAGATTAACGTTTACATTCCAGTAGCGACTGCCGCCATCCATTACTACTGTATAGTCTGAGGTGAAGTGCAGCCTGTCATCCCAATAACCTTTTATTCTATCAAATACGCTGTACCTGTCCCAATACAAGTTTATGTGAACCACACGTTCACCGTTTTCATTTATAAACCCTGCGTACTGTCTGAAGTACTTGTTTAGATTTCGATGAATGTATTGCTTACGGCCGAACTGGTTCATTCTGCGATGGTTCGCCTTTTCAATTTGCTGCTTTAAGATTTGTTCAGCAAGGGCAATGTCTTGTTTTGTCGGTGTGAACTTCTTTAACGTAAAGGTTGCAGGCAAGAAGAGTTTCTCGTTAGAATAAGAACTGTCAAAGGCAGTGCCTCTAAACTTGGCTGATTTTACACCAACTTTTTGCGGGTCACTTGTCTGAAAGGTAACAAGCGAAGACTTGCAACTAATCAGAAGTGTCGCCATAAGCACTTGCATTAAGGAACTTTTCATAATTGCCTACAACGGAAAACAGCTTTAAGAAGTAAGGGATTTGGAAAACTTCAGCTTCATTTACTTCCTGCTGCTAAATAAAGATAATTTGTTCAGCACGTATTCGTCAGCCCTTATTTTTTAAAGCTGATGTTGTACGCGGTTTTCAAGTACTAACCTCTCTCTCATCTATACAGTGACCAGTCAACTTTGCTCATAAAGTAAAAGGCTAGAATCAGATTACTTATGACAAGTATAATGATGGAAACAACTATTATACTGCCTATTACGTTTTTCTTTCTTGAATATTCTTCGAACTCTAATAAATAAGTCTTCCATCCATCTCTATGATGGAAAATAAAATAATTGGGAACTGTTGTCAGCAGCAACCAAAAAACAACAAAGTGAATTTTCTCACCAATATCGAAATGTCTGTCGAAGAAAACTTTATAATAGATGATAAATGAGAACAGGAAAAAGAATAAAAGGACATCCAGCGCTAAACCAGCTTTCCAATCACTCCACCACCTCGAAGGTGCTGCTTCAGAAAATTTATATAGTTTATAGAAGAAGTAGTGATAAGCTTTTTTTATATTCATAGGAGTTCTGAGAGTATGTCACTTTATTTTATTAGTAGGTTGCACAACTGCGTACAACGGAAAAGGTGTTTCTGAAGCAGCGGTATTCAGTGTTCCTTCAGCCTCACCTTTGTTTTGTTGTTGCGTAAAGATATTGTGCTAAGCACTTGTAGTCAAGCCGCTGTTTTAGAAACATTTTGTTAGCCGAAATACGCTGTTGTACTTTTCCCAGTCTTTTTATCTAAGACAAAACCTCTCCATCCACCAGGTGGATCCCACTCGCCACTTCCGAAGATTTGATTTTGTGTGAATTTGTCGATGATTACACCATCGATACCTAAATTATCATTATGCCAAATGATTTCTCCCTTACCGTTTATTTTGTAAAGACCTTGTGCATCTGCCACATAGAAAAAATCTTCATCAAAGTATAAATGACCGAAATACCACTCCATCTTTAAGACAAGGATATTTCTCTTCGCAGCCATATCATAGAGGTAAAAATGTTCTTCATGTCCGACAAGCAATAAATTTTCACGAATAGCAGCCTCTTTGAACGGACTACAATGATGTTCATAGTTAATTTTGAAAGCTCTTTTCTCATCACCATTTCGAACAACCAGGTATTCAGAGCTACTAAAGTGAAAAGGAATCTCTCCAGAGATTATCTCTGATTCACCAACATCAGGAATTATATCAGGGTAAAAAGTAAAAATCATCTTGTCAGAGGAACGGTTGAATCAGTTTCGGCTAACGCAGAAAGCATTTACGAAGGCATGGCATTTGCTCGCTTCAGCCTCATTGGCTTTTTGCTGTTGATTAAAAATATAATGTTTATATGTAGTGCGAAAGCCATGCTTTTGTGAATGCACTGTTAGCCGAAATGCGCTGTTAAGCTTTTCCCGGTTCTTTTATCCAGCACAAAATTTTTCCATCCACTTGGCGGGTCCCATTCTCCACTTCCATAAATCTGATTATCTGTAAATTTCTCAATAATGACACCATCGATTCCTAAGTTCTTACTATGCCAAACAATATTCCCAATTCTATCGATACAGAATAGACCTTCAGCATCTGCCACAAAGAAATGCTCATTATCGATGTACAGATGGCCAAAATACCCATTCATCTCCAAAATGAGGAGGCTCTTTTTTGCATTTAAGTCATATAGATAGAAGTGTTCTTCATGTCCGACAAGTAGTAGATTTTCAATAATGATGGCTTCTCTGAAAGGACTACAATGGCCGCCATAGATAATCTTGAATGCCCGTTTCCCTTCGTTATCTCGCACTACTAAGTATTCAGAACGGCTGAAATGAAAAGGAGCTTCACCAGAAATCACTTCTGACTCTCCAATTTCAGCAGGTAAATCAGGGTAAAAGGTAAATATCATCTTACTTTATAGGGAAAGGTTGAAATAACTTCGGCTAACG
>JABUMY010000033.1 GCA_013327885.1 Flavisolibacter longurius
TATGGTTCCTGGTGTCGTCGTAAAGACCCCAGCAAAGTTCCAGCATGGGTTTAATGATTGGGTCATCATTGTCACTCTTAGCCTTCTCTGAACGGTAATAGTTTTCAGGTGTCCACCCGTCTGAAACATCTTCCATGATGGCTTCTTCAAAATCGTCATTAGTGGTTAATCCTACGGATAAATGGCGTAGATGAAGGGCAAGTTTCTTACGTCTTTCTTTGTCAACCATGATGATTGTTTTGATGGCGCATAACGTTTCAGGTATTTGCGATGTGGCGGGAATAGAAATCCGTCAGCCCCAAATACTTGATGTTGCCAAATTAATGAACAAAGTTGAAGTTAAGAACCATCAGCCGCCATATTGCAAATACGCTGTTAGCACCAGCGTTGTTGAGTGTCACTGCTTTCATTCTACTTTCCGTGAGTAATTTTCAATACTCTACTATCCCTGGCGTCAATGATGATTAAAAAAGTTCCGCCTACACAGTTCTTTGGAAGCGTTCCGCTGATTATCCAGTAATTGTCGACGAAGTAAGTCTCGTAAGGTCGTTGCCTGGTTATATTGTCTGTGCCGTAGATGCTGAATAGTATTGGTTCGGCTACACTAATCGCAGTCACACTGTCTTTGATGATTGCTTTCTTATTGTCAATAACGTTATGCTGGGTTTTGTCGGAAAGAGCCGATTTCAGTTCATTCTCTGCGTAGGACTTGCCTAAAATCGTCCTGGAATTTTGTTGTTGACCACATGCAGTCAGTGTCAACATGAGAAACGTAAAGAAATAAATGGCTTTTGCAGTTATCATTGGCGGTAATTGGGTCGTCCTCGCATTGGTGCTAACGTTTCGGGTATTTCTGCAGTAGCGGAAGTCTGTGTTACGTCAGCTTAAATTTATTACTAAAGTTCAATAGAATTACTTTTGTACAGCACATATTGGTCAGCCGCTATTGCAGGAATGCCATGTTAGCGGCTGCTTTTATTGTCGCAAAACTGGGAAACAGCCTCCATAATCATTTTTCCTTTGTCACCTAAAAAGAGGGCTTGCTTTAGGTCTGAACAAATAAGTGAAATGTCACCTTCTGAAATGCCTGGATTGTCCTTTGAAGCAAGAACGGTTACGCCATTGCTCTTAGATATTTGTCTGCTATTGCCAAATTGATGTTTTCTTATTCTTGCAAAAGCTCTATTGGTTAATGCTTTGTCATAATACGGCTCAAACTGTAAAGCTTTGTCAAAATCAAGAATTGCTTCATCAAATTGAAAGTCATTTAGTTTCACTGTCCCTCTTGAAAAATATGCTTCGGCAAATGTGCTATCCAATTCAACAGCCCTTGAATAATGCTTGATAGCAGCTTTGAAGTCTCGTTCCTGGCTGCTTGCATGTCCTTTACTCAGAGCCTGATTAACTTTTTCCAATCGTTTGTCAGGTGCGGTTTTCCCATTCTTTGTAATTTCAACAGCCATAACCTTTCCAGTAGAGTAGAAAACAGTGGTTTCACCATCCATATTGCCATTTTTGAACGAACTTCTTTGCTTTACCTGCCCATTAGGAAAATACATTTCCCAAACACCTTCTTCTTTTCCATTTACAAACTCGCCTTTCTGCTTTAATGAGCCATCCTCGTAGTATTCCTTCTCCAATCCATTTTCAATACCACTGGTATAATACCTTTCCATTGATACTTTCCCGTTCTGGTAGTATGTTATCCGAAGACCATCTACTTTTCCATCTTTGAATGCTCCTTCACCCTGTTTTCTTCCGCTATAGTAGTAGTCAATGAATTGTCCGCTGTATGGGCTGCCTTTAAAATACCAAACCCCACTTTTTCTTTCCATTTGCCGTGAAGAGGGAATTTGCTTTACGCTTTCTGGTCGGCTGCGATATTCTTTTGTGAATATATAAATGGCTCCGTCCAGTTTCTCGTAACCTAATAGTTTTAAAGTGTCCCTATTTTTTACAACTGTTATGTCTGCAATATCAGCGTCAACAATATTGTTTTCTGATGTTGGGTCGTCTATTACAGGGATAGAGTCGACAATGTAGATAATGTTGCCTTGTTCATTTTGTCCAAAGGAATGACAAATAAATAAAAGCAGTCCAATTAGTATGGTTGCAAATTTCTTCATGAGGGTTCTTTTAGAGTTGCCGCTAACGGAGCGAGGATTGGTGAAGTAGAGGCATTCTGTGTTCTTACTGCTTCATTTACTCTATTACCGTTTATTATTGTTTTATAGCTGAAAGATAGTTATGAAGCCGCTATTTTACCAATCCTATGTTAGCGGCTTATCGAAAGTTTCAATCTACTGGTGAGGAAAGCTAATTTCATAGATGTTAGGCCACATTTTTCCTGTAACAAAGACTTTTCCAGCACTTGAATCGTACGCAATGCCATTCATTTCCAAAGCGCCAGGATACTTCACTTTTGCTTCATTAGCAAGTGATGCAAGGTTCAATTTTCCTGTTATGCTCCCTGAACTGGTGTCAATCTTCACAATCAGTGATGTTGTGTAAACATTGGCGTAAACAGAGCCTTTGATAAACTCCAGCTCATTTAGATTGATCACAGGTCCATTTTCATCCCTAACCTGCAGCGTTTTTCGGGTCTGGAAAGTGGTTGGGTCTAAATAAGTCAATTGACTGGTCCCATCGCTCATAATAAGTGAGGTGCCATCTGTTGTTAACCCCCAACCTTCTTTTGAAGGAAAGGTAAACTCACCTACTTTCTGGAAGGTTTTTGCATCATAGACAAAACCTTTCCTGGTCTGGTAAGTAAGCTGAAATACCTTACCATTTAGAAACGCAATGCCTTCACCAAAGTATTTCTGTCTGTCTAACTCCGCTTTGGGGTTGATGACACCAGTCTTCAGGTCTATTGGTCCAAACAAGGATCTAGTCTGGGGTAGATCGGCAGGAGAACCCGTACTTTCAT
Source organism: Flavisolibacter longurius (assembly GCA_013327885.1). Taxonomy (GTDB): domain Bacteria; phylum Bacteroidota; class Bacteroidia; order Chitinophagales; family Chitinophagaceae; genus Flavisolibacter. Next base: position 2,930 of record JABUMY010000033.1, read on the forward strand.
AAAGTTGGCCATCATGCACTAAAAGGCCTTCTGTAAAGGAGGTGGTATCGTGTGGGTAAACATTGCTAACAACGTAATGGATGGCAGGAGTGGCAGTCTTTGCTTCACTGCTCTGTGTGCTATCTTCTGATTCGTCTTTTGTCTTGCAGGAAAAACACACAAACAAAAGAATTGGGAAAAATAATGCTCTCATTCTTTGAACAAGGTATTGTCGGTTAGCCGCTAACGGAAAGGGGATTTAAGAAGTAGCAGCATTTGAAAATATGTCGCTTCAACCTTGCACCACTGTCCATTTTTATTGTTGGTTTAAATTTAGCACTTCA
>JABUMY010000034.1 GCA_013327885.1 Flavisolibacter longurius
GTACAAGTCACTGACGAAATTTTGAAGCGAGGTCTCCGCAATAAATTCAGGTGTTCCAACGGTGTGAGGGGTCGGACTATATATTGTTATGTCAGTAAACGGAGCTCCCATAAAAATTACCGCCAACGGTTCGGGTGTTGCTGTCAGTAGGTGCATTTGGAAAACTGCAGCTTCACTTTCATTCTGTTGCTGAATAAAGATAATCAGTTGAAAATTTATTCGTCAGCACCTATTGCAGCAAAACCATGTTGTGCGTTCGTCTATGTTCCTAAAGCTAATTTTATCCTCTTTTCCGCCTCCTTAAGTGGAACTCCATTGTAATAGTCTGCCACAAAAGGATGTTCTTCTTGGTCATTATGCGGGATTACTTCAGGCCTATTGCCACCTGGCAACAATTCAACATTGGTTTTGATGGACGTCGTGTCATTGTAACCAGGAAGCCAGCTACCCAAATAGCCAAAATAGGTGGCTTCATGACTATCATTTTGGAAGTTGTCTTTGTAGTCCTGAAAGCTCTTCTCACTTAGAGACACCCATACCCCATAGTGTAAGTGTTCACAATGGCCGTTCACTTTTTGAAACAAAACTGCTCGGATGAAGTGGTCTGTCTGGTCTTCATATCTAATTGTACAGAAATCGCTACTAAGTTCGGCAATGGCATCCTTTTCTTCATCGTTGAGGCAATAGTAATGATAGGGAGCATCAAAGCCAATTGCTGGCCAGCTTTCATGTTCTTTTCCGCAAGTCTCACAAGTATATTTCATTTTATAGGGGGCAGTTAGATGACGCACAACGGATAAGGGCTTTTAGCAGTGGCGGAAGTCCGTGTTGCATCAGCCCTGGATAAAGATAAGCAGCTCTTTTGAAAATATGTCGTTGAGCCTATGTTCGTCACCCCGCCATGACGCCAAGCCCATGTTGTGCGAACTACACTAATTAACAGTTTCTCGAACCATATCTACTCTCAACCAACCATGTTTGGGTGTGTCAATTTGTTTAAGCGTATCGTTGAGGAGTATAAATTTTCTGTTTGCCGTTGAATCTCCAACTACGAGCTTATCCCAATCGTAAAATTTCAAATTGACTGTATCCTTCCTGCGCCATAATGAGTCATTGATTTTAATGCTTCCTCTAAATTTCCTCTCCATGCTGTGTATCAACGTGGCATGAAAACTATCACTGACTTCGAATATACTAACGGCTCTACCATTCCTATAAACCCACCTACCTCCAAACTTCGCAAGAATGGCAGAATCTTTTCCTGAATTATTTAGTTCTGTTTTTTTTCCGTCCTCCACATTTTTACAGGATAAGACGGCCAAAGCAAAAAATATATAGACCGACACATTCATGCTGTTTAGGTTTCGCACAACGTAGAAAGCATTTACGAAGGCATGGCATTTTTTTGTTTCAGCTCCATGTGCTTTCTGTTGTTGATTAAAGATATATTGTTTGGCTATTGTTTTGAAGCCATGCTTTTGTAAATGCTATGTTGTGCGCAGGTCTAGGTAAAACCTGACACTGAGTCCCAATATCTACCCATACCGCCTCGAGTTCTCATGACGACGCGGTCGATTGAAACTGGATAGTTGGTTTCACTATATGATAAGATGAAGTTGTTTAGAAATTTCAGATCATTGAATTGATTGAAAGCAAAATCCGCCACACCTACGTAGTGACTCAACATCCAATGCAACTCTTCATCAATATCGTGAGTTTCAAGTCTTGCGTCAAGTGCTACGGCAACTGCTCGCATGCTTCTAAGATCTAAACCTGAAATGCCTGATAAAGCAGAAGGTTCCGCACATCTATACCACTGAATGAAAAGCGCTCTTTTCAAGGCTTCTATATCTTTGTCAGCGACGGACGCATATTCTCTATGTATATCACAGTATTTTCGAAACTGAGGTTCATACCTAGGATCAAGTTCGTATCGAACATCCCAGGGTAATCGCTGGATCTCAGCCAGTACCTCTTCTTCCATTTCCGCTAATTTGACAAGGTTCATATGCTTGCGCACAACGTTCAGGTATTGCCGAAGGCGGGATATTTTATAATGTCCAGCCTGGCAACTAAAGTTAAATAGAATTACTACAGTTCAAACACCCAAAAATGACCGAGCGAAGCCGGTCACCCTGAAGCTAAAGTTGATAAGCGAAACAAATGTTCATGTTTACTATTTCAGCCCCGATTTTGGCAATACTTTGTTGCCTGCTGTTTCTTTGTCAAAGTAATAATGTCTTGTGTCGAACCATTTCCAGCGATAAGGTTCATGTCCAAAGTACTTTATGTCGTTATCAATAAGCATTTGCTTGATGTCCTTAAAATTCCAGTACAAAAACTGTGGGAACTCAATTTTGTCACCATCTGTAAAATAGAAAATCATGGATTTAAAATTCCATGCCTTTGTTTCATAAACAGTAGTACTAAAGCCTAATAATTGGTTTTTGTCAATATGACGTTGCTTTCTGGTGATTGCATCTTCTAAAGTCAGTTTTCCATCTTGAATAATAATGTCGTTACGTTCTTTCAATAGGATTTTGCCAAATCTATATGGTAGAAAGGTTGTCAAAAAGAATCCAGCTAAAAGTCCTGCCACGAGTTTGACTCCAAATGCATTGTCATTATAAAATGCAGGAGCAGCCTTGAAAACAAATACAAAGAAAAGTCCTACAAAAAATATGAAAAACAAAAGTCGAAGTCCGAAGACTATGTAGTTGAATTTCGTTTTGAAGTCGGTCATGAAATAGCAGGCAACGTTGGACGTATTGGCGATGGTTTGGTATTCCGTGTTCCTTCCGCCCGTACAACTGTTGATGTATTTTTTAT
>JABUMY010000035.1 GCA_013327885.1 Flavisolibacter longurius
GTGCCGTATATTTTATGCCTTTTATCGTAGTTACCTCTGTTTGCATCTGCGCACAGGTACGGCTTTCTGGCAAGAACAATAGAAGAAAAAATATAGGGAAAAGTCGTTTCATGATGTAGCGGCTAACAATTATTATCCAAACTCACATCATTATCCAAATTCACATCCTGGGGGCTAATATAGTGATTATCAACAGAGTCCTGCCTGCCTTTTTCGGGTATTCAGATTCACAAATGTGTCTAAGATGTAAATTGAAATACCCCCAAAAGGCAGGTCAGCCCGACCAGGAAAGTCGATCCAGCGGGCTTTGGATCATTTCAATCTTTAGCCGGCTGACATGCGTATACCGCATGGTGGTCTGCAGGCTCTTATGGCCCAAAAAGGTCTGGATGTAACGAATGTCGGTGCCCGCTTCCAAAAGGTGTGTGGCATAGCTATGGCGAAGCAGGTGAACACTGCCTTTTTTGTAGACACCAGCCTTTTGTTTGGCCTCCCTGAGGACAGCCTGCGCATAATGGGTGTTATAGGGTTTGCCCTGCTCTGCCTCAAAAAGGTAAACCCTGGGCCGGTACCTCCGAAAGTAGATCCGTAGCGTCTCCAGCAGCTTTTGCGACAGCGGCACCATCCGATCTCGTTTGCCTTTGGCACCATGCAGGTGAATGAGCATGCGGTGGGAGTCAATGTGCCGTAGTTGTAGACTTACCAATTCACTGACCCTAAGACCGGCACTGTAGGCTGTCAGGAGCAAGGCCCGGTGCTTTAGGTTCTCTGTTTTTTCGATAAGGGCGATCATCTCTTCTTCTGATAAGACTGCGGGTAGTTTGTGTGGCTTTTTGGGCCTGGGCAGATCAGAAAACTCCCGGCCCTTTCCTACTACCCCTTCAAAGTAAAATTTCAGCGCATTGATCGTTGTGTGAAGATTGGTCGCTGAATAGTGTTTCTCCCGGAGCAGCCAAAGCAAATAGGCCTGCACCCTTTCTTTGGTCAAGGTGGCGACCGGCACCTGGCCTAAAATGCGCAGCAGCTGGTAAAAAGCACCGGTGTAGGTCTTGTGGGTTGCCGGGCTATAGGCTTTGAGTTCCAACAGTTCTGTATAGCGTTTTAGCGCCAGCTGATTGTCTGGACTCAAAGGCGTCGTTAAAAACTGTTGAAGGCGCCTGGGGGAAACCTTTTCTCCTTGTAAGCGGGCCTCCTGGCTTGCTTTTCGCTGCTCCAGGTACTGGCAAAGCCATCTTGCATCGAGAGTAGCCAAAAGCGCGGTAAAGGCTTTAATGCGGTGGTAATTCTCCTGACTTAGCGGTAGATACCACCACCCTTTCTCCCCACACCACCGGATACCTTTGAGTCTGCGAATTTGAGGTTCCAGTGAAAGGTGGCCATTGAGGTCCAGACCAAGGGCCTCTTCGCTCCGGTAGTGAAAGGGCCGTAAGGTGATCGTTGGCAACATGGCAGCAGGTTTGGGTGAAGTGATGCTCTACTAAAATTATTAGTTTTTTAAAAATCCACCAAATGGTGCTTGTTTGGCAAGAAAAAAGCAAAACTGCCTGAAACTATCTCGACAAGCTGAGAATACGCGTAAGATTTCCGCTAATGATCAGGGCTTGCGGCTGTCCCGCATTCGCAGTGGTGAACCAGTTTAAATTCAACGCAGGTTTTGGTTGGGCTGGGGGGTTAGACATTTGACCCAAGCAACCACAGAAAGCAAAGCGTTGCTCCTCTCACTAACAGTGAAGGCGGGTAGAGGTTCACAGCAGAAAGAAAGGCTGATGCGGTTATGTTTTCTCCAGGCAGGCCCATTGCAGGGGCACTGGTCAAAAACATAGACAAAACAGAGCACAAAATTATTCGGCTGCAGGGCACAAAAAATACCCCTTTGGGGTAAATAAACGCTCAGCACGTTCTGACAGCAAATTGGATTCGGTAAAGATCACGTCATTTGATGCTTTCTGAATGTTGCGAACGACTGCCACAGAGCTATTGTTACGAATCTTTTTGGTAGCAGTACATTTAGTCGACAAGCGACCGCGGATGTGATGATATCCGAAAAAATATTTTTGATTTTTGTCATTCAATCCATCTTTCCTACAAAGTGAAGAGTGCTTATCTTTGAATTAGTTCTTTAAAACGGGCCAAAACGACGGAAAACGCGGGTTGTTCACCCTCCTGTCACGTATTTATTTTTTGCAAGTGTAATCAACTGATCTATAACTACTTACCTTAAAAGGTTCAAGTCCCTCAGGATCCACAGTAGTTGTTTCAAAATCAGTCAACCCCATCAAAATATTTCGAACCATCTTTGACCGTGCGGTGGATGAGGGACATTTGGATAAGAATCCCTTTAAACTCGTTAAGCTCAAAAACCGCTCACCCCAAAAGCCCCGGCTTACTACAAGCCAACTCCGTGCCCTTTACCATTTGGATTTATCTAAATTCCCCCGGCTTGTGCCCTACCGTGACCTGTTTCTTTTTTCCTGCTTTACCGGTCTTGCCTATGAAGACGCACATAATCTCTCTTACGCTGATTTTGTCAGCCTTCATGGTGGTGAAGTGAAGATTTACCTTCCCGGGAAGTTGTTAAGTATCTAATTTACAGTTGCTCTATTCACCTATTGGACTTTAATGGCAGATTCGAGCTATTGGACCTGCGGTGTAACGAAGAACTCTATTCAAAATTTGGGGTTACCGTAATTGAAAA
>JABUMY010000036.1 GCA_013327885.1 Flavisolibacter longurius
AGGCTGAAGCGAGCAAATGCCATGCCTTCGTAAATGCTTTCTGCGTTGGCGGTCATGCACAGAGGGACGACTCCTCAAAATCAAAGCGCTGGATCTGCCATAATTTTCACAAAAGGGCCTTTGCAGATGTTCACTAATTAGCTAACTTTGGCTAGTGGAACAAAACTTCATTCGCAACATCTTTTATTACAAGCATTACTATCTGGACTTTTTTGAGAAGCAGACGAAAGATGTTCAAAAGAAGTTTAACTGGACACTGCAGCTGATTGCAACAATTGAGCGGGTGCCGGCAAAATATTTCCAGCACATGGAAAGCACAGATGGGCTCTATGAGGTCCGTGTCGAAGTCGGAAGCAACATTTTTCGAGCCTTCGCTTTTTTTGACGAAGGACAATTGGTGGTACTTGGAAATGCGTTTCAGAAGAAAACCCAGAAAACGCCCAAAAATGAACTTGATTTAGCCAAGAAAATTAAAAAGGAGTATTTCGATGAAAAGTCAAAAAGAACCCAAAAATAAAAACCTTACATCCTTCGCTGACCATCTTGACGCACAATACGGATCGCGTGGTACTAAGAAAAGGGAAGCATACGAACAAGAGTTCGAAGCTTTTAAACTGGGTGTGCTCATTCAGGAAATGCGAGAACAGCAAAATCTCACCCAAGAGCAACTTGCCCAAAAGTGTGGCACGACCAAGTCTTATATTTCGCGAATAGAAAATAATGCGAGTGACATTCGTCTTTCTACACTCATGCGCATTGTACGAGATGGACTGGGCGGACACTTAAAACTGTTCGTGACATCTTGACGACAACAACACGAACCGCCAACAGTGCATTGCTGCAAGTGTGGCTTGACGTACTACTATTATGCTGACGAATAACATGGCATCAGCTTATCTTTATTCAACTGCATTGCTGCCAATGCCACACCTGACAGCAATGCTTCAACGTTATGCGGCATGCGGTGTGACAGTACTTATAGTTCGTTAGACAGAAATGCAGTGCAACTGCTGTGATAAAATGATTAAATCAAAATTCATTTTGGACATTGTAGACTTGCTTCTCGACGGAGATGCTGAAGGTATTGCAGCAAGACCACAAATCCAGTATTTGACAGAGGAAGAGTATGAATATACCGGAGGGGGACTATTTGTAAGTTTTTCTCACGGCGAAGAAATTTATCAGTATAAGAGCAGCAAGCCTGACTTAATCCTAAACGGAGTGAAAATCACGACTTCTGAATTTCAGATTGAAGCAGATGCGTCATTGTTTTTCAAAGGCGGAATTATCGACTATTTGGAAATCTGGTGCTATTTAGGCGACTATCCAACTACGGACTTGACAAAATACACTTTGACGCAAATCTGGAACAACCCTCCTGGTAGACAAGTTTCGACCGAGAATGTAGCTGATGCTAAACGAAACTGAATAGTTGACCTGACCGAAAAGCACGACCGCATAACAGGGTATTTGCAATATGGCGGCTGACGGTTCTTAACTTCAACTTTTGTTCATTAATTTGGCTGCATCAAGTATTTCGGGCAGACGGAACAACGAATGCTACCACATCGCAAATACCCTCAACGTTCCCCAAAATTTCCTTCCCCCGCAAGAGACGTTACAGCAGCCGCAGGGCTGCTGGCCCGGACGCTTCCGGTTCGCTGCTACCTTTCCTTCTTTGTTTTAGCAGCAAGAAAAGCACAGAAAAAGAGGCTGTAGCAGGTCTGCCTGCGGAGGCTGTGAAGCTGGCTTTGACAGGCGAAGCAGGCAGACTGCTTAAGTTCGGCAATTTTGGCCGCATTGTCAAGAGGCGACCAGCAAGCGGGGAAAACAGGAGGCTGAAAGTACCCGCAGCTATCCGGAACCGTTAGTTTCGAAGAGAGCAACGTTTTCTGCTCCGGGCCAGGGACAGCCGTGAATCACTTCGTAAATCGGCCATTTAGCGAAATGATTCCCGTCTGCAACCCTGCTGTGAGTGATGCTGGGGGAAGGCAACTTCGGGGAACATGTGCTTGGCGAAACAGCGGGTGAGGAATAAGTAGTCAACACTAGGAATTCTAATAAACAGAAGTATTTTCGTGGGGCTGGCGGATCACGGACTACCGTTGCTTCGCCAAGCACCGAACGTTACCTGCCATAGTCAAACTGTCTGCTATTCTGAGAGAAGAATGAACATTGTTTACTACACATATTTTCGGATTTACTCTTGGTACAAGAAAAACCAGTTGACAACAGTTCCTGAAACTTTTGC
>JABUMY010000037.1 GCA_013327885.1 Flavisolibacter longurius
ATGGCATTCATGCAATGGTGGCTGACGTGCATGTTACCAGCTTTAGGTTTTCAATTCAGCTACATATCTTTAACCAAAACTGACGGAACAGAAAATGCCACCACTGCATAAATGCCCGTTCCGTTATAGGCAATACAATGGCAACCGTTCCGAATAATAGAGTTTATCCATTCAGGCTTTGGCTGCTGACAACAATAATCGTCGGTCCAATTTTACTTGGACTTGGAAGTGCATTGTATGATACCAGCTACTTTAAGAACTCAGCGAATGTTGGTGTCAGTTTCCTGTTTATCCCATTCGGAATAGCATTTTCGATACCAACTTTTATGGTAGTTTGGTTGGCACATTCATCATTAGCGGGAAAGCTTTCTCCTGTTTTATTGAAATGGCTTCTGATATTTCTTGCAGTCATTGGAGTATTTGTAACATTTTCACTGATTGGCGGTTCGATGGCGAGAACCTACTGCCTGTTTTATGCTGCTGCTGTTATTGTCTCAGGTTTGATTTTGCAGGGGTGGAAATCGTGACAGTACTGCCTATAACATGGGTTTGCCAATATACCGGCTGAAGAACAAGTGCTAAACCAATCAATACTATTGAACAATTGTAATAAATTTAAGCGGACGGAATGCTAATCCCGGTACATCGGCAAGCCCTTATCCGTTATAGGCAATACAATGGCAACCGTTCCGAATAATAGAGTTTATCCATTCAGGCTTTGGCTGCTGACAACAATAATCGTCGGTCCAATTTTACTTGGACTTGGAAGTGCATTGTATGATACCAGCTACTTTAAGAACTCAGCGAATGTTGGTGTCAGTTTCCTGTTTATCCCATTCGGAATAGCATTTTCGATACCAACTTTTATGGTAGTTTGGTTGGCACATTCATCATTAGCGGGAAAGCTTTCTCCTGTTTTATTGAAATGGCTTCTGATATTTCTTGCAGTCATTGGAGTATTTGTAACATTTTCACTGATTGGCGGTTCGATGGCGAGAACCTACTGCCTGTTTTATGCTGCTGCTGTTATTGTCTCAGGTTTGATTTTGCAGGGGTGGAAATCGTGACAGTACTGCCTATAACATGGGTTTGCCAATATACCGGCTGAAGAACAAGTGCTAAACCAATCAATACTATTGAACAATTGTAATAAATTTAAGCGGACGGAATGCTAATCCCGGTACATCGGCAAGCCCTTATCCGTTAGCGGCGATATGATCTCACTATAATTCGGTTTTATGAAAGTGTTCCTGTCTTTATGTGCTTTACTCATTTCGGTAATTTCCTGGGCACAGGACAAGGAGGCAGATGCAATACGGTTTGCAGTTACATGTTCTGCCGGTGCTCGGACATCGCCAGAAATTGATACTTTCAAACATCTCCACGAGCAAAAAGATTACAAGACAATCAGAGAAAAACTTATTTCCGGAAGTTCAATGGAACAGGTATTGAGTGCAATGCTCCTGAAGCACTATTTATCAACTGGTGTGGTCGAAGTTTCTAAACGGGAACAGGAAAAGATTGACCAGTTAGCTAAATCAAAAAGGCGTTTCTTTTTTTGCTTTACCTGCACATCTTCCGAAGAGGGAACTTTAAAACAACTGTTTGCTGGCAAGAAGCACATGACCTACGAGTTGATAAAAGGGACAATGCTAAACTCCTTTTAGACGCCGCTAACAGGGTTTTGCTGCAATGCTGGCTGACGAGCAAGTTTTGAACAAAACCAATTCTATTCTACATTAGTGCCAAGGTGAGACTGAAGTACAACGAATGCCAGCACTGACAGCAACACCTTCAACGTTATGCGCCATCAAAACAATCATCATGGTTGACAAAGAAAGACGTAAGAAACTTGCCCTTCATCTACGCCATTTATCCGTAGGATTAACCACGAATGACGATTTTGAAGAAGCCATCATGGAAGA
>JABUMY010000038.1 GCA_013327885.1 Flavisolibacter longurius
TTTCTGCGGTGAGGGGAAAGCAGATAAAAATGCAATCGGCACCATCATCGCTAAAATGCGTTTCACGAAGGCGATAATGACAAAAAACAGGTGGGCAAGCTTCTCCAGGTAAGCTTTCAGCACTTTTTTGTCTACTATGTTCAGCAGCCTTCTGAGGTTGTAAGCCGTGAACATCAACCCGACATCCGAGGAGGCTCGTTTGATCCCCCGTTTGGTGATCACATAGCTAAAACCCCACTGCCGTTTGATCGTACCGTAGGTGTGTTCTATGATGGCTTGCCGCTTTTTGTAGGTGGCCATATCCCGCTCGATGTTCCGTCGGTTCTGCTCGACGGCTTCCTGGTACTCGCTTCTTTCAATCAACCGCCCTAACTTGTTTTTGGTGCAAAGGGCAAAGGCAGGACAGGTCATACATTTTGCTGTCTTATAGTGCTTGACCACGTAGCCATGATCGCTCTTTACGTACCAATTGCCGTTTGTGTGCAGGACGTCTCCCTGTGGACAGGTGTAGGTATCGGCTTTTTCATCATAGTGAAAGTGCTCAACATTGTATCGGTGGTCGGGTGCAAAGCTGGCCACACCGGGTATAGCCACCATCACTTCCACCCCCATGCGGATGCCTTTACTAATCTCACTGCCCCGGTGATAGCCCTTGTCAAAGAGCGCCGTAAAGCCGCTGTGGCCCAGGATCACCCCCGCCCGCCTGAGCATACCACCCAGTGCCTTGCTGTCATTTTGATTGGTCACCTTGTAGTCCAGGGTGATCTTGTGGGTTTCATCCACGGTGGTCTGCACATTGTAGGCCACCTCAGTGATGCGGTTGCGGATCATCAACTGCCGGCTCTCGGGATCAGAAGTGGAGATCTGTGGCTCTTTGCTCTTTTCCAGTTGCTCACTGAGCCCGTTGTACTTGTCTTTGCGGTTGTTTTGTTTTTCAATCTGCTCTGCTATGTCCTTTTTGCTTTGCTCACTGTCTGCCGTTTCCAATGCCCCGTTGTATTCATCTAAACGCCGTTCAATGTAGTCGAGATGTTGGGTAATTTTGTCCTGATTAAAGTTGTTCTTTTTGGAGTTCTGGGCCCGCAGCTTGGTGCTGTCACCGGCAATGAGTTTGCCACCAATCAGCGCAAAGTCACTGGCAATGGAGACCGTACGGCGGAACACCTTGCGGATGGCTTTTTCATTGTCACGCCTGAAATTGGAAATGGTATTGTGATCCGGCACCAACAGGTGCAGCAGCCACATGACTTCCACATTGCGTTTGCATTCTTTTTCCAGGGCACGCGAAGAGCGAACAGAGTTTAGATAACCATACACGTACAGCTTCAAAAGGTCTTTAGGATGATAAGCAGGTCTGCCTTCTTCAGAGCACTTCAAATGAAAAGAAAATGTGGTAAGGTCAAGACTCTCTACAAACAGATCAATGAGGCGGACTTCGTTATCCTCGTCAATGATCTCATCCAAACTTTGAGGAAATAAAACCGCTTGTGTGCGGTCCGTACCGGTGATGTAGCGCATAACAGTAAGTTACAAAAACTATTCTACGTATGCGCATGCTAGTTATACACTACCTGTGAATAAAACCCACTAGTTTTTAGACAGTCTGACG
>JABUMY010000039.1 GCA_013327885.1 Flavisolibacter longurius
CTTTCGATAGTTCCTTCGTCTGCAAAGCATAGGCAATGGAAATATAGATTGTGAGTGCATTCAGTGCCTGAAGAAGTGTTAGAATGGAACTTGCCCAGTCTCGGTTTTTCGCATCATTGTCCGATGTCGTACGTAAGTAAAGCTGGTAATATATGTTATCGAAGAAGGAAAGCATGAACCAAAGTTTGCGCACAACGTAGAAGGTGTTTCTGAAGCAGCGGTATTCAGTGTTCTTCAGTTTCACCCCTGCTCTGTTACTGAATAAAGATATATCGTTGAGCCTTTGCATTCAAGCCGCTGTTTTTGAAACACTCTGTTAGGCGAAGGCCGGTCACTCTATTGGAACATCTAATCTTAGAACTTGTCCGCAAGTAAAAGGAAGTCCATCTGCTCGTTCAAATTTTAATTTGGAAACGTATGTTTTGACGGCTGACCATACTTCGGTTAAACACTCGGAATCGTCATAAAAAGTATTAGTTCCAGGCTTTCTTAATCTATCATACATCGCATTCTTCACTTGGCATTTCCAAACATTAACGTTACTGCAATCCAAACTAATAGTTGTGAATGCATAGCCGTTTTTCACTTTTTTTAAAACGATTGGTGCGGTGGTAGTAACTGAATCTGAATGAATTGATTTAATTACTACCACCTTGGTAGTGTCTTGACTGTAACAGACGAAACTTGTAAGAGACATTAGAATAAGAAGCAAGTGTTTGGTCTTCATTCGTTTTAGTTTGAAGCTGAAGGCCTTCGCCTAACGGTCAACAGCTTGCTGCAGTTGCGGCATTCCGTGTTACGTCAGCCTAAATTTAGTACTTAGTTGAGTAAGATTCTTTAGCTGAACCCATGTTCGTCAAGCCGCTATTGCAGCAAACTGATGTTATGGGCATCTGTTGTTTATTCAGAAACTTCGTACAATGTATTAAAGGCTAGGCCCTTGCTGTCATGTAGCTGCCAAAAGTCCTTAATGGTCATGTTACTCTTTATTACTCCCTTATCTGGTCCAAATTGGTAGTCCGTCAAGAAAAACGCTCTCTTAACCAAAGATTGTTGGATTGCCGAAGACATTAACACTTCAATATCCGGCTTGTATTGCTTTAGAAATTGAAACTGGTTGTCGGGATCAAATACATCTAGATGTTCGCTGTTCTCGAAATCTTTACTCTGAATAAAGGGCTCAAAGTTCCAATCTATAAGTTGGCCAGCAAAGAACCCTCCTTTCTTGTCTTCAATAAAATCAGGGTTGCCCATATGGACGATCGTTCCCCGGTGGCACTGCAAATATTCATAGAAAAGGCCACGGTGGCTTGTCAGTATACTTTCTTCTATAAGTGCTACTTGGAAGGTGTCTTGTATCAAGTCTAAACTGGGCGCATCAATTGAAATTATCTCGATCGTCGGCATGGTTGATAGATTGGTTGCCCATAACGTCAGACTGCTTGCCGAAGTAGCGGCATTGGCAGTACTTAAGTTGATTGATGATTTAAAGCTAAACAAATTGTTCTTCTATTTTATAGTAACACTTCAGCCGCTATTTTGGCAAGCAACTGTT